>CAKSAJ010000056.1 GCA_934435195.1 uncultured Schaedlerella sp. | reverse complement strand
AAAGCGAAATCTTTACTATGCTCTTTTTTTATAGTAAAATGGGTTTACAGTTCATTGGGAGTGAACAGTAACAAAATCAAGTCGAGCAGCCGCGAGACTTGGCGCGTGATTCTGGTCAGCGTAAGCTGACACATTCTTTACAGAATCACTGCGCATCCTCGCGGAGCGTTTATTTAGATGTGGAGGAACGAATGAAGAGAGTAGAATTAATTGCCCCTTGTCATTTTGGTCTGGAATCAGTCCTGAAAAGGGAAATCATAGATCTTGGATATGAGATTTCAAAAGTAGAAGATGGAAGGGTTACATTTATAGGAGATGCTGAGGCAATTTGCCGTGCGAATGTATTTTTAAGAACAGCGGAAAGAATTTTGCTGAAGGTTGGTGAATTTGAAGCGAGAACATTTGATGAATTGTTTGAAAAAACAAAGAGCCTGCCGTGGGAGAATTATATTCCTGCGGACGGAAAATTCTGGGTTACAAAGGCCGCTTCAGTAAAGAGTAAATTGTTCAGTCCATCGGATATTCAGTCTATTATGAAAAAAGCGATGGTTGAGAGAATGAAAATACAATATCATAAGAAATGGTTTGAGGAAACAGGAGCATCTTATCCGGTGCGTGTATTCTTAATGAAGGATGTTGTGACAATTGGTCTTGATACATCGGGAGTATCTCTGCATAAGAGAGGATATCGTCAGCTTTCAAGTAAAGCACCGATTACAGAGACACTGGCAGCAGCATTGATCATGCTTACACCATGGAAGAAAGACAGAATTTTAGTAGATCCGTTTTGCGGAAGTGGAACATTTCCAATAGAGGCGGCAATGATGGCTGCCAATATCGCTCCGGGAATGAATCGTTCATTTACAGCAGAAAGCTGGACAAATCTGATTCCGAAAAAGCTGTGGTATGATACGATCGATGAGGCAAATGAATTGGTAAATGACGATATCGAAGTGGATATTCAGGGATATGATATTGATGCAGATGTGATTCGTGCTGCAAGACAAAATGCAGAAGATGCAGGTGTTGCACATTTGATACATTTCCAGCAAAGACCGGTCAGTGAACTCAGACATCCGAAAAAATATGGATTTGTAATTACGAACCCGCCTTATGGAGAGCGTCTTGAAGAAAAAGAGGCACTTCCAAAGCTGTACAGTGAATTTGGGGAAAGTTTTCAGAAGCTGGATAGCTGGTCTGCCTATATGATTACAAGCTATGAAGATACAGAACGATATTTTGGAAGAAAAGCAGATAAGAATAGAAAAATTTATAATGGTATGTTGAAGACATATTTTTATCAGTTTATTGGTCCTAGACCACCAAAACGTACTGTAAAGAACGAAGGAGAGGCTTAAACATGGAAAGAAGAATTGTTTTTGCAACAGGAAATCAAAATAAGATGAAAGAAATCCGCATGATATTGGAAGATTTGGGAATGCCAATCTATTCAATGAAGGAATTGGGGATTGAGGAAGATATCGTAGAAGACGGAGAGACATTTGAAGCAAATGCAGAGATTAAAGCAAGAGCAATTGCGAAACATTTGCCAAATGATATTATTCTGGCAGATGATTCTGGATTGGAAATTGATTATCTGGATAAAGCTCCGGGGGTTTATTCGGCTCGTTTTGCAGGAGAAGATACCTCTTATGATATTAAAAATAATCTGTTGCTGGACAAATTGAAAGGCGTTCCGGATGAGAAGCGTACAGCACGTTTTGTATGTGTTATTTGTGCTGTGTTCCCTGATGGTGCAGTAGAGTCAGCAAGAGGAACTATTGAGGGAAGAATTGCTCATGAAATTATGGGGGAAAATGGATTCGGTTACGATCCGATTTTCTATTATCCGGAATGTAAATGTACAACAGCCCAGATGGATCCGGAGATGAAAAATGAATTGAGTCATAGGGGGAAAGCACTTCGTAAAATGCGTGAAGTGATTGAAAAGAAATGCGGAAAGGTAACAGAATGAGAGTATTAATTGTCAGTGATACACATGGAAAACATTACAATCTTGACCGGGCATTGGAAGAGGCAGGTAAAATTGATATGTTTATCCACCTTGGTGATGTAGAGGGTGGAGAAGATTATATTGAAGCAGTAGTAGACTGTGAAAAACATATTGTAGCAGGAAACAATGATTTTTTTTCACAGCTGCCGCGGGAAGATGAGTTCTATATAGGAAATAAAAAAGCATTTATTACGCATGGGCATAATTATTATGTATCTATGACAAAAGAGCAGATTCTCGAAGAGGGAAAGGTGCGAGGCGCGGATATTGTAATGTTCGGGCATACGCATCAGCCGTATTTTGAACAGAAAGATGGAATTACGCTTCTTAATCCGGGAAGTCTGTCGTACCCACGGCAGATGGGAAGAAAGGGGAGTTATATGCTTCTTGATGTGAAACCGGATGGGAAGATGAATTTTGAAGAGTGTTATCTTGATATTTAGGGCATTAAGTAGCGATAAGGTCTTATAAGAAACATCAGATATGAATTTTTGCTCAGACTCCGTCAGAGGGAAATACATATCTGATGTTTCTTACAGTACGTTATCGTGTGCTCAATGAATTAAAGAGCAGAACTTTGGTGGACAGGTGTTGTGGATGTAATTTTTGTGGGAATATCTGCGACAATGGATTTTCGGGAATTGCGGATGCATAATTTCAATGAGAAGCATCCTCATGTCATAGGAAACGTGGGATGTAGATGCAAAATTTCTGTTGGAGGTATCCTCAAGTCCTAGAAAGGGTAAAATGTAGATGCAATTGTACTATAATGGACCCTATAGTGTGGACACACCAAACAGACAATTAGGTCACTTTTTAAGATAGCTTTCCAAGTTGTAGAC
>CAKSAJ010000055.1 GCA_934435195.1 uncultured Schaedlerella sp. | reverse complement strand
TAATCTTATTTCCTATGCTTTGATTAGAGATGAGTACAGGGATTATATAAAGCAACAATAGATGCGAAGGATTACAGCTGCAAATCGTCCCCAAGTTGGGGATGCTTACCATTGAAGAGATTGAAGCTGAATTAATGAATAACTTCAAGTTTGGAGAATTGAGAAAATCGGGATTTAACAAATTAAGTTAATTGTGCCATGTGGTGTGATTATAAATTTATTGTAAGCGACAATTATACGTCGCTATTAACAATGAACAGAGGAGTGATCATTATGAAAACAGTTGTTATTACAGGTGGAGCAACCGGAATCGGTCTGGTTATTGCAGAATAAGTGGCAGGTGATGATTTCGTCACGCAATTTGAAGCGCTTGATGGAAATTAAAAATGAGTTAGGCAGCAAATATGGTGCCGACCTCATTGACTGCTGTGGCGCAGATGTCACAAATGAGGAAAGCGTACAAAAGCTCCAGCAGGCAACAAATACAGCCCAATTGGTCGTATTGTAGAGCCAGAAGAAATCGAAAAGGCCGTTTACTTTATGTCGACGGACCTTTCCAGTGCTATTACAGGAGAGACCATTCCGGTAACCGCCGGATTTGAGCTTTCGACCGGTCAGCCCAATATGATGGAATCCTGATTTCGTTTATTTTTTGTGACTGGCAAAACGGCGAAGTCGATTCTGATTAGCTGTGGTGCCAGACTTGCCCCATTCGACATTCAGGAATTAAGAGAAATTATGTCTTATGATGAGATGGAGGCAGATTGCCATACCATGTGCATCTGCGCCTGGATGAGTTCAGCAATATCGGACAGATTCCAAAATTCGACAAACTGATTGCAACCATCCGAAGCAATAAGTATGATATCACCAAGCATAAACGTTACAAGGAACTTGCCGATTATGATAAGAAAAATGCTTTTGATGTTGAAAAATATCTGGAACACCGGCTGGTACTTCCAAAAGATGCGGAGTTTGAATTATATGAATGCAATGTAACAGAAGAAGAGATAAAATCTATGGAATCCTTAACAGAAAATTATGATTAAAAGATAAGATGTGAGAAAATAGGTTGTATTATAGCTAGAATTTGCATATAATAAAGGTGAAAGAGAGGTGTATGCAATATGACAGTTGATACAAATACAATGATATCTATTACAGAAGCAAATCAGAATTTTTCAAAAGTTGCACGATTGGTTGATGAACATGGAACCGCTGTTATTTTAAAAAATAATGTTCCCCGATATCTTGTTATAGATTTCAGTAAGGCAGATCAGGAAAAAACAGCACCAACAGAAGATGTAATGGCGATATCAGAACGTCTGATTAAAGAAAATATGGAAGCATATAAGGTACTTGCGAAATGATTACATTGACTAAAGAACAGGTATTGATGCTTCATGATCAGCTGATAGAAGCCACTGGTGGCAGCAAGGGCATAAGAGATGAGGGAATGTTGGAATCAGCACTTATGAATCCATACCAATCATTTGGCGGGATAGAACTTTATCCAAGCATTCAAGCCAAAGCAGCTCAGCTGTGTTTTGGAATTGTGAAAGATCATCCTATGATTGATGGAAACAAACGACTTGGTACTCATGTAATGCTTGTATTTTTGGTATTGAATGGTTATGAATTATCATATAGCCAAAAAGAATTGAGTGATACGATATTATTACTTGCAGCGGGGAAATTACAGTCGGAAGATATTTTGCAATGGATTATTGAGCATCAAAAATAAATAAAGATTTTAAGCAGTTACAGACCGGAAAAGTTTGTAACTGTTTTTTTGTGTCTAAAAACGAGGAGGTAGCGATGAAATTATATAATATTCGGTCACCAACAAAATGAAACTATAACAAAAAACACAGAAAAATTAAGAAGGGGGGTGAACATGCATATGGGATTTTTCAGTAGTGCAAGCCCTGAAAGAAGCACAGGATGCAAATGCGGCGAATATTGCAAAAACGACATTTCTCAACCATATGTCCCATGATATCGGGACACCAATGAATGCAATTGTTGGATTTACAGATATTGCCATGAAGAGGAAGCCGGACAAAGAAGTAGAGAACTGTCTGAAAAAGATCAGGCAGAGCTCAGAATACCTGATGACACTGATTAACGATGTGCTGGATATCAGCCGCATTGAAAGCGGTAAACTGGAATATAAGCCAGTGCAGGTAGATCTCAGGGATATGATAAATACTGTTTTGTCGATTTCAAGGGGATATATAGAAAACCGTGACCTTAATTTGTATATTTCAAGAGAAGAACTAAAAACTCCTTATGTGATGGCAGATGAACTTAGAATCTATGATGTCTGTACGAGGGTATGGGGACTCGGAATCCCCATCAAGAGACTTACCCGGAGGTATGGCGTAGCCATAAAATGGCGATATGGTAATACCCGGGTGGATCTTGCTCTGTATGTGTATCCCTCTATATAACGAAACGCTCAGAGGCTGTTTTACAGTGGGGGAAATGAAAAAATATCAAAAAATTGATAATTAATGGTGAGCTTATGATAGAATGGAAAAAAGAGAAAAGCATAGAGGATGTAGTTGGGGAGAATATTTGTTATGATTAGAAAGTTGCTGAACGGAGATATCGATAGAGTTGCTGACATATGGTTAAAGACAAATCTGAAAGCACATTATTTTATTTCCAATCAATACTGGAAAAGTAATTATGAATTAGTGAAAGAAATGATGTCACAATCCGAAGTCTATGTGTTTGAAGTGGATAAAATGATACAAGGATTTGTAGGACTAAATGATGAATATATCGAAGGTATTTTTGTCTCTGATGAAATGCAGTCATGTGGCATAGGTAAACTTTTATTGGATTATATTAAGGATAAAAAAGTTAAATTACAATTAAATGTATACCAGAAGAATGCCAGAGCAATTTCTTTTTACCAAAGAGAAGGGTTCATTATTCAATGTGAAGGTTTGGATGAAGTTACTGGTGAAAAAGAGTACACTATGCTATGGAAACGAAAATAGAAATCGGGAGTTTACAGCGAGGTGAAAGAGGTTGAATTATGTAGAATATGGAAAAGAAAACAGCGATGTAATTATCCTCTTACAC
>CAKSAJ010000054.1 GCA_934435195.1 uncultured Schaedlerella sp. | reverse complement strand
AAACAGTTTTCCCATGTACAATCTACATATTCGTATTTCCACCCGGTATAACCCGCGATTTTCTGCAGATATTCATATCCGTATCCGCTTCTTTTTCCATTTTCATTTATCTTATCATATGTATCATCCGGTACACCAATCCTAACAACTTTCTCTTTCTGATTCTCTGCTGCAAAAGCATAAATCGGACAGATTGAAAAAAGGATGCAAATGCACAATATAAAAATGATACCTTTTTGCAATGCTGATTTATTCATTTTCATTTTTATCCCTTTACGTATTACCATCGGACAGCCTGCCCAACCGGCTGCATATAGAACCATTTTCCCTGCGGATTTCTTTTTCTGTAAAATATGTTCGTATGCGGATGTTCTATATTAAGACTTCTAACAGATTCCTCTACATATTGCTGATCATCCGGATGTACTGTTTCGCAAAAAGGGTTCTTCTGCAACAACATCATCTGCTGCTGTGGATCTGTGTAGTCTTCCACAAACAGAAACACATTTTTTGTATCTGCACTTTCCCTTGTAAAATCAAACTGCATGAAACGCATCTCACCATTCAGCATAAAATTGATCATGACATGATGCATGATGTGCTCTTCTGTTCCCTGCACGATAGCTTCCATTGTCATCTGTTTTTTCACCCGTTTAAGATCCTCTGTATCTCCAGATGCATAACGCATAATTTTCTCACAGATATAATCATCAAACATTTGCTCATCGGACTCCGGAAAAATATTTTCATCACTTAGCAGCTTCGTATCCTGATGAAGTTTTGTACATTTTCCTGTATCCTCAAAATCAATATACAGGATTTCTATATAATGATTTTTGAGCGCTTTTTCATATATTTCAGCCTGAACCGCTTTCTCCAACAACTGAAATCCTCCTTGTTTTCTCATGTACTATTAATAATTCAAGTTGTTTCAAAATAAAAACGCTATTACATGTTCTTATTGTACCTGTAATAGCAGAAAAATATGAATTATCAACTTTGCATGAAATCAGTTTCATTTCTGCAAAAGTCATTTTCGCTTATATCGTTTTTATAATATCACAGACAGTTACATTTGTCACATAAAAGTTTGAAGCCCCAAACAAAAAGCCAGAAACCCCGTCCCTATCCGGTCTCTCATCTAAACTGCTCCAAATATTCTGTTACTGATTTGCTCATCTCCTTTGAAAAGTCAGAATTATACTTTCGATTACAAAATGCACTGCACCAGTCTTCATAGGTGCTGTTTTTGCACTTATACGCAAACATCTCCCGCAATTCATCCCCATCCATAGTACGATATGTATTCTCATGCACAATATGTTTCTGTTCACATCGTTCTGGCTTTTTACGTTCCATCTGTTGCTTTGTCGGCCAACCAAATACTATCATAACTGCCGGAAATACATATTCTGGCAATTGCAAGAGTTTTCTCTGCTCTTCGCAATTCTCCATAATATCTCCAATATAGCAGGAACCAATGCCAAAACTTTCTGCTGCCACCACTGCATTCTGTGCCGCAATGGCTGTATCTGTTACCGCAAGCATCAAATCTCCTACGTCCGGTTTTCTCGGTTTGCACCCCGCTTCCAAATAAGCATCATACCACTTCTTACAATCCGCACAGAACACCAGAACCATCTGTGCCTTTGCTATAAATGGCTGATGGTCGCAGCTTTCTGCAAGTGCTTCTTTTAAATTTTGATCTGTAATATCCAAAATCGTATATAACTGCTGACATCCTGCTGTCGGAGCCTGCATAGCCGCCTCCAAAATCACATTCTTCATCTCGTTTGGGATTGCTTTGTCTTCAAATACTCTCACTGATTTTCTGTTGTATAAACTTTCTATAATTTCATTCATTTTTCACTATACCGCCTTCCTTTTTCATTACTTCCTGTCTTGTAAATTTCATATTTTTCATTATAAATGTTGGTACTGGCAAGTGCAAGATGGGTTTCTTAGTGATGATTGCGGGATGTGTTGCTGGTCACAGGTACTGTAGACAGTAACGGGATTTTATTAGAAGAGATTTTGGGAATTAGTCCAAGTCGAGCAGCCGCGAGACTTGGCGCGTGATTCTGGTCAGCGTAAGCTGACACATTCTTTACAGAATCACTGCGCATCCTCGCGGAGCGTTTATCTCAGTCGGAGATTGGACTCCCACTGAGACAAATTTGCTGTTACTCACCACCTGAAAGAGGTGGGAGTCTTCTCGACTGAGATAATACCATAACAAAGGTTGGTTCATAAGGATATCGATACTGATCTGAATTAGAGTCATCCCGCCCGGTTGTCTTTATCTTCAGGAGTTTATCCCATTGTGTTTCATTTTGATTCATTTCTTTCGATCCTTCATTTTTATGTTTGAAATATCACCCGGTATTTTCCCAAGTTCTGTTACCATGTACATAATCTGGCTTCCTTCTTCTTTCAACCACTTAATTGACTTTTTATAATCTGGGAACACCTTCTCCACTTCTGCCCAAAATGCTTTCGAATGATTCATCTGTTTTCTATGGCACAATTCATGAACCACAACATAATCCAACACCTCAGGAGGCGCAAGCATCAACAGACAGTTAAAATTCAAATTCCCTTTGCTGCTGCAACTTCCCCATCTTGTTTTCTGATTTCTGATGGTTATATTCCCGTAAGTGACTCCGATTATTCTTGCGAAATATTCTACTCTAGCCGGAATTATTTTAAGAGCCTGGTCTGCAAGTGCCTTGATTTTATCGAGTGTCACGTTTTCTACATTTCCCGATTCAACACTTTTCTTCTTTACTTTTATTTCATTCATCTGTTTGCTTATCCAAGCTTCATTCTTATTAAGAAATCCTTCGATATATTTCTCCGTGACACTATACGGAGCCTTTACAGTGACACTTAGATCAGAATTCACCTGAATAGCTATAGTTTTTCTTCTGGATTTAATTACCGTAACTTCCATAAATTGTCCCTTTGTTTTTTAATATATTGTCCTAAACCTGAAGAAATATCGTGATTAGCTTTTACTGCCATCTGAATCACCTCCACTGTAATCGTTTATAATTTCAACAATATCATTTAACGTACTAACTCAAATTATATCATACATACGTTTGTCTGTGGAAATAAAGTCATAACAATACCAGCCATACATTGCATCAATAGAAAAGACAGGCCCGAACTCCTTGTAAATCAAGGTTTTTCGTCCTGTCATTAATATAACATGTGCTCCTGTAACTGATATCAGCAAAGCACGTTTCCTCTGCTCCGTTATCTTACCGATTATCAATTTTCTCCGGAAACATATCATGATTACTCATACGATTCCAGGCAACCTGCTCCCAGTTGGTACCTGG
>CAKSAJ010000053.1 GCA_934435195.1 uncultured Schaedlerella sp. | reverse complement strand
GGGTGTAGTTCAATGGTAGAACACCAGCCTTCCAAGCTGGATACGTGGGTTCGATTCCCATCACCCGCTTTTTTGTTACAATTTTATAAATGAGTATCCGGAACCTTTAAGAGGTTCTTTTTTTGTATAATTTCCACTTTTGTTAAAGGGAAAGTTGTGCTATACTTGAGAACAAGAATTTATGACTAAGAGTGGGGGAATATGTCGATACTCAGAGTCATGTTAAAAAAGATTAACGATATGAGAGGAAGCGCAAGATGAATTTTTTAGAAGAAAGAATTTTAAAAGATGGAATTGTAAAAGAAGGGAATGTACTCAAAGTTGACAGCTTTTTGAATCATCAGATGGACATCGAACTGTTCGATCAGATGGGTGCAGAATTTAAGAAACGTTTTGAGGGAAAACCAATCAATAAAATTCTTACGATCGAGGCATCAGGAATCGGTATCGCCTGTGTTGTAGCACAGCATTTCCATGTGCCGGTTGTATTTGCGAAGAAATCAAAAAGCATCAATTTAGAAGGCGAGATGTATGTTGCACAGGTAGAATCATTTACACACAAATGTCAGAACAATGTGATCGTAGCACAGAAGTTCTTAAATCCGGAAGACCATGTGCTGATCATCGATGATTTCCTGGCTAACGGATGTGCATTGCAGGGATTGATCCAGATCGTACAGTCTGCAGGAGCAACAGTAGAAGGAATCGGAATTGCAATTGAAAAAGGTTTCCAGTCAGGCGGAAGAATCATCCGCAATCTGGGATTCCAGCTGGAGTCTCTGGCAATTGTAGAGAGCATGGATGCAGAGACTGGAAACGTTGTATTCCGTGAACAGTAATATACATAGCATTGCAACAGCTTTAAGAAGAACAGTCTGTTATATAGTCTGTTTGATATTATTTGCTGCATTATTTCCGATTCCTGCAAAAGCAGCAGAACAATCAGAAAAAGAAGCAATCCGGGTAGGATGGTATGAGTGTGCTTATCAGATTACAAGAGCGAATGGGGAACGAAGCGGATATGCTTATGAATATGAACAGACTGTTTCAACGTATACCGGATGGGATTACGAGTATGTAGAAGGAGATTGGACAGAGTTGCTGGATATGTTGCAGAGAGGCGACATAGATATTATGGCAAATGTGTCTTACACTGATGAACGTGCGGAAACGATGCTTTTCTCAGATCGTCCAATGGGAGAAGAAAAATACTATTTATATGTCGATATTACAAATGCAGATATCTCTCTGACAAATTTGTCGAACCTGAATGGAAAACGCATTGCTATGATAAAAAACAGCGTGCAGACGGATCAGTTTTGCGAGTGGGAGAAAGAGCACAATATAACGACAGAGCATGTATTGGTTGATAATATTGAAGAGATAAAAGAGTTGTTTGACAATGATGAAATCGATGGGATTATATCTACAGAAAATTCCATCTGGGTCGATCGAGGATTATCGGCAGTTGTCATAACAGGCAGCTCAGACATTTATTTCGGGATCAGTAAGGCGCGTCCCGATTTAAAAGAAGCACTGGATACTGCCATGCGCTCTATAGAATATGATAAACCATTTTACAATGACGATCTTTACAAACAATATATTTCAACAGAAGCAGTTGTATTTCTTACGGAAAAAGAAAAAGAGTGGCTGAAAGAACATGGCGAGATTCGACTTGGATTTTTGAAGGATGATACCGGATTTAGTACATACGACAGAGACAATGGCGAATTGATCGGGGTGATCAATGATTATGTCCAGGATGCAAGTGATTGTTTTGGTGGAGATAAGATAAAATTTCGTCTGATAGGATTTGACCTGGAAGAAAATCAGATAGAGGCATTGCAGGAAGGCAAGATTGATATGATTTTTCATGCAGGGCAGAATCCGTATATGGCAGAGAAAAACGGCATATCGCTGTCTGATACCGTTTTATCAACACCATTGGCAGTACTCACGAAGCAGAGCCATTTTGATGAAAATGCAGAAAATCGTGTTGCGATTTCAAAAGAAGATCTTCAGTATAAATGGTATATTTCTTATAACTATCCGGATTGGAAGATTGTAGAATGTAACTCTGTAGAGGATGCTGAAAGCAAAGTGAGAAATGGAATAGCAGACTGTTTTCCAATCAGAACAGGACAGTTGATGCAATATGTAGATGACAAGAATTTTCATAGCGTATTCTTAACAAAAATGATGAACGCATCATTTGCAGTAAGCAAAGGAAATACAACGCTGTTATCTATTTTAAATAAGACATTAAAAACAATGCAGACTTCGAAACTGACCAGTGCAGAATCCATGTATGAAGATTCTTTGAAGAAAGTTACAGCCAAAGAATTTATAAGGGATAATTTTCTGATATTCAGCCTTGTCATTTTGACAGCATTTATAGTAGTGCTGGTGATCATTCTGGGCTTGTTGAGAAAAGCGAGGATTGCAGAAGAAAAAGCGAAGAATGCACAGCAGCAGGCAGAGCAGGCGAACAGTGCAAAATCGACATTCTTATTTAATATGTCACACGATATCCGTACACCGATGAATGCGCTGATTGGATATAATCAGTTGATGAAAAAACAGCTGACGGATCCGAAATTACTGGATTATCAGCAAAAGATTGAGCAGGCCGGAAAACTGCTTCTGGACATTATCAATAATGTACTTGACCTTGCAAGAATAGAGAGCGGGAAGATGCAATTAAATGAGTCCTATGCTCCGGTTGACCAACTGTTCGAAGAAGTAGTAGGTGTGTTTGAATCACAGACAAAAGAGAAGAACATTAATCTCAAATCTGAAGTTTGTATTCAACATTCACATGTTATGTGTGACATCACAAAAATAAAACAGATTTTTGTGAATCTTATCAGCAATGCAGTTAAATATACACCATCCGGGGGAACCGTAGAGTTTAAACTGCAAGAGGTTCCGTGTGAGAAGGAAGGTTTTGTAGCATTTCGGACAGAGATTCGCGATAACGGTATCGGAATGAGTAAGGATTTTCTTCCGACTCTATTTGATTCCTTTTCACGCGAACGCAATACGACTACAAGCAAAGTAGCCGGAACCGGTCTTGGCATGGCAATCGTCAAGGATTTTATCGACTTAATGGGCGGTACGATTGAAGTGCAGAGCGAATTAGCGAAAGGAACAACCTTTGTCGTTCATCTTATGCACAGAAAAGCAGACGAGCAATATTATCGACGAACAGACGAAGAATTAGAGTCCGACGAAAAGGAAAGCATATTGCAGGGCAAACATATTTTGATGGCAGAAGATAATGAGCTAAATGCTGAAATTGCAAGTACGTTTCTTGAAGAAATGGGACTGCAGATTGACTGGGTCAATGACGGAGTCCAGTGTGTCAGCAAGGTGAAAGAGATGCCCGCAGGAACCTATGCCCTGATCTTGATGGATATTCAGATGCCTAATATGGATGGATATAAAGCAACCGAGATTATCCGGAAGATGTCAGATAAAGAAAAGGCAGAGATTCCAATCATAGCCATGACAGCGAATGCCTTTGAAGAAGATAGAAGAAAAGCAATTTCTATCGGTATGAATGAACATATTACCAAGCCGATAGATGCAGAAAAAATGAAAAAAACAATAACCGAAGTGTTGAAGTGAACCGTTGAGGGGCCGGGAGTGCCGGTTGGGGACGGGGTTTAGTGGCTCTTTTTGGCTTGCCAAAAAG
>CAKSAJ010000052.1 GCA_934435195.1 uncultured Schaedlerella sp. | reverse complement strand
CAGGAAATTCAAATGGTGAAAGGGATAAAACGAGCAGCGGAATTTGTACAAGCACATCACAGACCTATGACCAATGCGGAATTGTGTAAAAACAGAGTGGAGATAAAGAATAAAGCAGAAGATGTTCTTTTGTTCAAAGATATCAAACCGTACTTACAGATAGGCCGTAATTTTGCTGTTGTTAACAGAGAAGACTGGTCGTACAAGTTATATGAATGGAAAAGAGATATTCCTGATGAGTATGATGATAAATTTGTTTTCGGTATAGGTATGGAGGACAATTTTGACGAAAACGATAAGGATATTATAAAGGCTTTGGAAAAAAGAGATTATGATTCTTACATGAATAAGAGAATGGTGATTGTTTTGTCGGATACAGGGAGGACAGATATAGAAAATGTGAGGGGAGTAATATGCAGAAATTAACCTTTGTGATTGGTGCAAATGCAGCGGGGAAAACTTATTTTATAGAACATCATTTGGCTAGCGAAAAGGCTGTTGTTCTTAATATTTATGATTATCAGCAAAAGGTTTACGATGAACATGGTAACAAGGAGCTGATTACATTTGAAGAACAGTTTCGTTGTCTTAAAAAAGCGAATGAGAAGCATCTTCATGACATTATAAATGAACTGAAGCAAGGCAATGATGTAATAGCTGAACAGACCTTCTTTAAAGCAAAGCGGCGGATAGCTTATATTGACGAAATACGCAAGGAAATGGATGTGAAAATAGAAGTATATGTGATGTATCCGAGTAATGAACGTTGGATTGAGAACAGCAAGAAACGAGAGGATATGGAAAACATAGAAGTATATGAAGAGCAAAAGAAGCAGATGGAATTTCCGAATCCTGCGGAGGGATTTGATGCAATCTTTGAGGTGGTCGATGATGAAATCATACTTCGGATGGATGATATAAAGCCAGAAATTGTGAAACAGGCAAGACAGGAACTGACGGAAGAAGATACATGGATTCGTAGGGAAGATGAAAGAGAACATAAACACCGTCAGCTCATAGAGAGCATGAACACCAGACCATTTTGGCATTATTGTGAAGTGTGTGGAAAAAAAGAGTTCATCACTGCAAAGGAGGCTTTGGATGCGGGATGGGACTACCCGCCACATTTTGGAGAATTTGGACTATTGGGGCCAAGAACCTGTGGAAATTGTTCTCTAAAGGATACATTGTTTTGGAAAGTACATACAGAGCTTCCTTTACCAATTGTTATAAACGAACAGCTGACGCCGGAGGAAAAAATAATATGGCAGAGAATCAAAGCAGAGCCGGAAAGCCTTTTGGAGGAGAAATAATGCTGAAAAATAGCCCCATATGTATGGCACCAAGAGAATTGGCGGAAGTGTGTCAAAAGAAAAAACTTGTGGTTCTTGTAGGTCGGAATAGCGAAGAAAATTCTGAGTATGCAGCAGAAGTATGTGAATATGTGAAACAAAATAATTCCAATGATATCTTGTACTTTTCATTAAAATTGGAATCGGATGAGTTTAAAAGTCTACATCCGGAATTAACAGTTGAAGTAAATGATACTCCTGCACTATCAATTGACGAGTTGGAGAACATAGTAAAAAGCAGAAATAATTCTTCTAAAATGAGCATGATCGTTATCGATTATTTATGGCTTATGGCGACTCAAAATATATATACAACGAAAAAAGAAGAGATCGAAGAAATTTTGTCAAAAATAAAACGACTGGTAGAGCAAGAAAAAATAACAGTTTTAGCAATAGTTCTATTGTCTAAGTATGCATCAAATAATCATTCACTAAGAAAAGAATTGGAATCATATGGAAATTTCATACAGTGGGCGGATCTCATTGTAAAAAGTAGCTCTGAAATATAATAGAATGATTTTGATTAGAAATGGAGAAATATATGACTTTTGAATTATTAGAAGCAATTATTGTGAAGAACAAGATTCCGAAGAATGTCTGTTTAGTAAATGACAGCGAAAACGATCTTTGTACAACAGATATGAATGGTATTCAATATTGTGAAAAGAGAAATGAAATCTGTTTTATGGAAGGAGAATGCATACATAAACCAGATCATGCAGAAAATGAAGAGTGGAAAGTATTGTGGCCTGTTTGTGATGAATGAAAGACAAAAGACTATTAGAGGATTTGAAAAATGTATTTTTATGAAGTGTTTGGGAAATGTGATTTGGAAGTGGTTGTTCATGAGTTCTTGAAATTGGCTGTTGATTCACCGGATATAAATGTTACAGAAGAAGTATTTAGAGGTGCAATAAAAATTCTTAATGAAATGGAACCAGAGAAGTCGGATACAGAGATACTGTGTATAGAAAAAATACAAGAAAGACTAAAATCATTATTTGAGCATGAGGACGTTTGAAATAGGATTACAGTGAATAGTTATAAATTTTTCGAGAGAGGACGAAATGAATTTAAAGGTTGTTAATAAAAAGGTGTATGTAGTTTCTGATATACATAATGATGCTGATGGATTTAAATTGTTATTGAAAAAAATTGATTTTGAGGAAGATGATATATTGATTCTGGCGGGAGATATTTTTGATCGTGGGAATCAGCCGGTTGAATTGTATTTTGAAATTTTAAAACATCCTAATATTCAAGTGATTCAAGGAAATCACGATGTTTGGCTGGCAAGAGAAATTATGGAAAAGTATGCTGGTGAAAAAGCAGGAGAATACATTTCATACAATACATTATCCATCATGGAGCAACGGATGACAGCAGTTGATTTAATTAATCTGGCAAGATGGATAAAAGAGAAACCCTATTATATCAATCTTGATCTTGATGGTAGAAAATACCAGATAGCACATGCGCAGACATATTTGACACCGGAGCGGATATGGAATAAGAGTAGATTTTATATGGGGGATGGGCATTACGAGTATTTTATCAGAGGAATGGAAGAACATAATGAGTTTATCTCTGTTGTAGGACATACTGCGACAGAGGATAGAAAGATATGGATATCATCGTCGGGAAGGACGATTAGAATAGATTGTGGGGCAGGATATCAGAAAGATGGAAATCTTGGAGCGATTCGATTGAATGATATGGAAGAGTTTTATAGAATGGATAAGGCTTGAATGGCAAATATACATCAAATATATGAACACCTATTTAATGGACAAGAATTAGATGATAATAAAAAGAGGAGGTAAATTGGATACAATAAGAAAAAATATAGTAGGATTACATGCGAACAGACTTATTGAGATGGATACAGAATTTACAGAAAATACTGGAAAAAGGGAGCGTTATAAAAAAGAGGATGATGACGTGGCAATTTGGTATGAACAGAAATTAGATACCCGATATGCATTGATATAAGTACCCTCGGTGCCAGGTACAACAAACTCCGGAGGAATCAACGCAATCATTCAGGATTATGCATTTGAAGAAAGCACATTGAATATTCCGGAGTCTTTGGGAATGGCACATTGGCAATTATTGAAAGAAGATGGAACAACTATTCTCGGAAAGAAGCCAACGATGCCACTCACAATTTTACAGAAACGCTGGATTAATGCAATCGTATTAGATCCGAGAATGCGTTTGTTTACGGACCGGCCAATCGTATTCTCAGATGTCGAACCATTATTTCTTCCAGAAGATATTTATGTATTTGACAAGTATTCAGATGGCGATCCGTATGAGAATCCAGAATATATTCGGAACTTTCGGTTGATATTGGATGCGATCAAGCATAGGTACCAGATACAAATCAGTATTATAAATCGTCATGGAAAACAAATAACAACCAGAACGATTCCAGAATATCTGGAATATTCCGAGAAAGACGATAAATTCCGGTTAATTGGAACAGGAAGCAAACAGAGAAATACGATCAATCTTGGAAGAATTATTACTTGTGAAAAGTATTAGAATCAACAAGGTGGAAAAGTTGGGAAAAGAATCAGAAGAGATAAACTATGGATCATAGCAAAGCACATGAGGGACAAGTACATGCTTTATTCGTGCATAGATTGATAGGAAAGGATGTGTATAAAATGTTTGAAATAAAGGGAAAAGTTACAACAGCGATTTGCTATGCAAAGGTGATTGAAGATGAAGCAATCGAGCAGATCAGAAGAATGTGTGATTATGATTTGACAAGAGG
>CAKSAJ010000051.1 GCA_934435195.1 uncultured Schaedlerella sp. | reverse complement strand
TCTTTTTTACCTTCGCATTTCCGACATTCAGTTCTGCCCAAAACTGTCCGAGATCCTGTCCCTCTCCAGTATAGATATATCCGCCACATTTATAACGACCTTTGTTTGCCTGTACAAATGCTCTCGCTCCTGTATACACTTCATTCTGAATATCCTGTGAAATCTCAGAATATGCAGCTCGGACATTATCACACTGCCAGCCTAAATACTCACTCAGTCTCTGCCATACCACACACTGTTCCAACAGATATCCCTGATTCGCATTCAGGTTACTGTGACTGCTCCTATACTGCTTTACATATTCCAATGACAATGCCACATCTTCGATCTGTGCAGCACTCATACTGGAACTCGCATCGTGTCTGGTTTTATACCCATTTTTAAATCCGGTGTTAATATCTACACAATAGGCTGTTTCGCCCTCTACTTTCATGTGACCTTCATTGAATGTCGAATGAATGGTTCCATCATTCATCACATGTTCAATATATCCGACTCTCTCTGAGGACTCTGTCCAATACTGTGTTTCCGCTGCCTGAACCGATGTAATCGGTAATGCGGTTAAAATCGTGGTCAGGGCAAGAATTCCTGTACACACTCGTTTCCATATATTCTTCATTTTCTACAATTCCTTTCTTTTCAATCAAAAAAAGACATCCGTCTGGAACGTCTGCTGTTGTTTTATGCTGTTTGCTCCCTGCTGTTATGCAGGGTGTGGGAATCTCTAACCTGCCGAAAGAGATAATGTTCCCGGCTCCTTATTGTCTTTTCGGCTGGTAATCTGCTGGTAAACCAAAGGGGTAGGGTGTGGGGAGGGGAAAACAGGAAAAGGCTGATTTCTCATTGACCACCAACGGGTAGACTTTTCCCTTGGTGTCAAAATGCCTATCGTTCCCTGCTTTTTTCCCGTTTCCGGTATAATTCCAGTGCTTTGATAATGGTTTCTTCCATTTTTTGCTGTGTAGTTCCCGATGGAAAGTATTTTTTCAGTCGGTTCTTCGGGATTTTCCACTGCTCTACCTGATTTGGCTTCTCTTCTGACATAATCGACAGCAAAACATCTTCATTCAACCTGCCCTCTTCCGAAAACTTCCGAATTTTGATTGTCTGTGCATGACTTGGAGTACAAGCCTCCGACTCCATGGTGTCGTACAATATCTCCTGTTCCTCTTTCGGCAAATAAGACAGCTCTACCGCCGGACGCATGGCAATTTTCTTTTCATCAACCATTTCAAGGATTTCCGGGATAAGTTCTGTAAGACGGATATAGCGGCGGATTGTTTCTCGACTTTCCCCTGCTTCTTGTGCCAAAATTTCATTTGTCCGAAACTTTGACACCAGTGGTGTCGAAGTTAAATCTGTTCTCTTGCCTTGTCTATTCATTGCTTCTAATTTCATTTTATAAGCAAATGCTTTTTCTGACGGTAATATTTCTTCCCTTTGAAGATTACTGTCAACCATAACAATAACTGCTTCATCATCACTGAGATTCCTTACTATACAAGGCATATTCTCAAACCCTGCCAGTTCACTTGCCATTTTTCTGCGGTGTCCAGAAATCATTTCGTATCCACCTGTCGGCTTCTCTCTGACAAGTGCTGGAAGCAATACACCATGTTCTCGAACACTCTCGATAGTTTCCACCATCTTAGCGTCCATTCTTACCTTAAATGGGTGATTTGGAAAATCAGTAATCTCAAAAAGAGAAATATTTTTTACATATTCCTGACTTTTGTGATTTCTTTCTTCCTGTGTGGTAAAAAGGTCATCGGCAGAGGGAAGATTCATGTTTATTTCTCTGCTTTTCGCCACATTGAATCACCTCCCTCGTAAATTCTGCATACGCCTTTGCAACAGTTCCTTTTTTGTCATACTTATAAATTCTCTGTCCTGCCACACTGCTTTCTGCTGCTGTAATAGCCATTGGAATAACTGTTTTAAATATCCGAATATGCCTTCCATAATTCTCTCTAAGGCTATTTTCTGTTTCCCTTGCAAGATTTGTCCGCATATCTGCAAGTGTCAACAACACTCCATCAATCTTCAGATTGGGATTTAACTGTCTCTGTACCTTACCGATTGTTTTCATTAACTGTGTCATGCCTTTTAGTGGAAGATAATGAGCCTGCACCGGAACAATTACACTGTCTGCGGCAGCTAATACATTGATCGTCAGCATACCAAGACTAGGCATACAATCAATCAGGATATAATCATAATCCTTTTTCAAATCTGCCAGATACAGCTTTAGTGTCTGCTCATGGCATTTACCAGTGATATTTCCATGCCCGATAATTCAATGTTAGTTGGAATAATGTCTACCCCTTCTTCATGATGCAAAATACCTTCATTATACACAAACGGTTCGTCTTGTAATATCTTCTTCATTTGTGTATCCAACGTAATCGAAAGATTATCTGCATCAGTCCACCCTAATGCGGTTGTTAAATCTCCCTGTGGATCAGCATCGACCAATAATACTTTTCGCCCCTGATGTGCAAGACCGATTCCCAGATTTAATGTCGTTGTGGTCTTGGCTGTTCCTCCCTTCTGATTTGCAAGGGCGATTACTTTACACTTGGTCATATGGTTTCCTCCTTCCTCGAAAAATTTAATAGCCAATCCGTTTTTTCGGGACTGGCTATGTATAAACATGGGCATGAAAAAAGCCGACTGACTCGTAATTTGAATCAATCGGCTATGTATTTTATTTATCACAAATATTTTTTACAAATTGTATTTAGCTTAAATAATTGTCCAGTTCATCAAATTGAACATCTCCTAAATTCATTAAATACAAATAAAAACGCATGATACATATTTTATTAGAAAATTCTTTCTTCCACCAAAATTCTCCACATTTCTTACTAATTTCTTTTTTATACGCCGTACATATAGGAAGTAATGCACAACTTGTTTGTTTATTCATAATAGTTTGTTGTAATGCATATGGTGCTAGTAGAAAAATCAAATGTTTATCATCTTTACTATAAAGTTTTCCTGTTTTATCAATTAGTAATGGATTTTCATTTATTTTTATTAACTCCCGCATGCGAGCTTTTCTCAACAAAATATTCTCGTCTTCTAATATATAGATTAATGTATTCCGAAATTTTTCTTCATTTTCTATCATATGTCTATATGTACTTTTTAACCAATTATTACAATATTTCAAATCATACATAAATGGACTATACAGCTTTTCTACGGTTACTTCATTTTCAATTATTGGTAATGCATAATCTATTCTTTCTTCTAAATTCTTTATTTGATTTTCATTAACCTCTTGCATTAGATTCCTAGCAATTTCAAAAATATCTTCCATTTTCTTTGGAATACTTTTTAAATCTTTGATTCTTTTTACTAACGTATAAAACGTATATCCTGGAAAATGAGACATTAAAGAAGCATAACATAAAGCAATCATAATTTGAATACTATCACATGAAGTTCCTATAATTTCTTTATACACGATCTCACATGAATTATATGGTAAAGATTTTTCATAATCATTAGCATTAAAAAACAGTTTTTCAAACAAATATGCCATGTTTTCAGCTACTGCTTCTCCACCAAATCGATATTCCTTTTCATCATTATATTGCACTATTACAGATGGTTTGAATAAATCCATATATTGTGGATAATCTTCTTCATAATATTCTTTTTCTTCTAAAATCTCAATTCCATTTACTTTATGGCAAACTGTATCTGAAATATCTTCTATAGAATCTCCTGCGGCAGCCACAAATAGACTTGATACAAAGTCAGCTTCATCATTCAGTTTTAAATAACCAGAATAATTATCCATTTGTATTTGCATAATCATATCTAAATAACGACTCAATCTATCCACTGACTGATCTATCCCATAACAAGTTCCAAAATCTTGAATAAAATGTATATATTCGTGCAAATATGCTGAATCCTTTTCTAATGTTACATTTTCTGGATTGCTATAATCTTCATTCAACTTCATTATAGCAAATGCTCTGTGATATTCTCCCTCAACCATTACTATTTCTCCAGTTTCTTCTTAATTATTTTATCATTTATTGTACCAAGTGTTTGATTCTCATACACTATATTTTTCAATTATTATGAAAAAAGCCGACTGATGCTTAATTTGAATCAATCGGCTATGTAGCCTATAAAATATAAATTTTTTTATTTTTTCATTTTTGAAGCTCTTGTTTATTACATAAAAATGGCAATTCAAAGGTCACAAAAAGTCACAAATACCCCCTATCCATTCGCCATTTATACCTCCTATGAACACCTCTATATCCACAATATATGGATATTTGAGCATGTTTATCCACTAAATATCACCCTCTTTGTGACTCCTACCGACTAGGAGACAAAGTATTCCACTGCGTTATTCGGAAAGAACTCTTTAAATTCCCCATAAAGCTGCGCAGCCAGCGTCTTATTGTGTGCTATGATCAGCGTTGGTTTATTCAATTGTTGGATGACATTCGCCATTGTAAATGTCTTACCAGATCCGGTGACGCCAAGCAATGTCTGGCACTGATTGCCTTCTTTAAAACCTTCGACTAGTTCTTTGATTGCCTGTGGCTGCTCGACTTGAATTTGGAATGTAGTAATATTATTTCTAGTATGTTACTTGTCTAGTATATCATTCAATATAAAAAAAGTACAGAACAAAATCGAATGTTTGTTCTGTACTTTTTTATTTGTGTTGCTGTTCACTCTCGCGTTGACAGAATAACCTTTTAAGATATATAATATTTTTATTACATCTGTAAGATTTGGAGGAATATCACATGAGCAA
>CAKSAJ010000050.1 GCA_934435195.1 uncultured Schaedlerella sp. | reverse complement strand
TCTCGCGATGCTTACAAACTCTGACCTCTTTCCGATGTAATCAACCATACTTCCAAGCGCGATCACCTGTTTTGAAGAATAGACAAATGCATTCTCTTCATATACTTCATTTTCATCACCTACTGGTTCTAATTTGTATTTTTCAGTATAAAAATCCAGTAATTCTTCAAATCCCATGTGCCCATTCTGTTTCATAAGCTCGCTTGCCGTGTGTAATTCTTCTTTTGTCCAATCTCTGCTCATTTGCAAATCCTCCATTTCGTTTTGGTAGGTGTATATTCGCTCTGATTGCAGAGAATAGCAAGTACATTCTGCACCATATAATGCACAAAAACACCCGGCAAGCCGAATGTCATTTAACGATTTTCCATGAGCAGTAAGATATCTTTCATACCCGATTGATAAAGGTAATCTCCACAACATAGCCAGCGATTATTAATCGCTGTCACATAA
This sequence comes from uncultured Schaedlerella sp., assembly GCA_934435195.1. Lineage (GTDB taxonomy): Bacteria > Bacillota > Clostridia > Lachnospirales > Lachnospiraceae > Schaedlerella. The sequence continues at coordinate 5,229 of CAKSAJ010000050.1, read as the reverse complement.
CGATCAACCAATTTCCACTCTTTTGATGATAACTTTCTTTTTACCTCCGCTTCGCTGTCCTCTTCTTCCTTGATGCAGTTTTGATATTCTTCACTTTCATCCAATAGCTGTTTTTCCAGTTCATCGGAACGAATACTGGTAAGCAATTCAATTAAGTGCGTGGATGCCTCAGAATCCTCATTCAGCATCTCTTTCTTTAACTGTGCTAACATTCTTCCATAAGAGAATGTCATTATCTGTCCAGCAAGATAATAGTATTCATACTCGAATATTATCATCTCATCCTTTGTTTCGATGTATTTATGTAAGGCTTTGTGATCTTCCGGCGTTAACACTATACCTTCCATATTATTTATCAGTATCCGCAGTGCTGGATTTTCGTCCACAATTCTCATTGCTTTCACCTGGAGTTCACGATATTCTGAATGATTCTTTTTCAAATACTTTGTCACCCATTTCTCTACCGATTCCCAAAGTGTACTTTGCTCCCACATGATATCCTGCTTTTTTCGCATATTGCATTTCTCCCTTCTGAAGTTCTCTTTTCAGTTACATGACTATACCAGAAGTCGGGGAAATAACAATTCATCAGATGTACTGAAAAAGAGTGAGGGAGATTGGAGATAGTTGACATGATGGTAAATGGGTAAAAAATACCCCAGACGCCACAACCGTCTGGGGTATTTATATTTTTTAATAGTCTCTATTGCAAATTAGTTAGCGGCTGCTGCTGCGAATCCAAGTTTTGCAGTAACTGTCTGTCCTGTAATATTTGCAACAACAGAACTATTACAATCATAATCGCAACCTTCCATCCACATATAAACATGAATTTTAACTACTTCATTTGCAGCCATACTTGCAAGTTCATCAGCACCGTTTGTAGTTTTTACAAAAGATGCATCAGTAGGAGCTGTTGCTAACTTGATTTTTGAAACAGTATTATCAGCAGAAATACTGTCAGTTGCAAATGTATTATCTGTAGTTCCTTTAGTCACCTTCACCGCTTTAGCAATACCATTAACATCTGTAGTTGCTTTATCAGTAGTAGTATTATAACGGGTACCATTTCCAGAAATGGCCTGATCGTCTAATTCATAAATATAGGTTTTAGCAATACTGCCATTCTTCTCTACTAAAACAGCCATACGCATAGCTTTTAACATTTCATTTGTTGCAGTTGCATTTGTTGCAGCAGTAAATACTGTTTCGTCATCCAGATAAAGCTTACAAGCAACAGATGATTTAATATCAAACGTTGTTGAATAGTAATCTTTGTTTGCGGTTGCATTTTCGTAACCTGTAACATAGGCCTTATCTCCATCCAGACTATCGGCTGTCCAAGCATTGTCTTTTGCAAATAACATTGTCTTGTCATCCATACTGCTTTTTCCAGTTGTAGAAACCGGCACAAAAGTTGTGTTACTGTCCTTGCGTACCAGAATAGTATTCCAGTTATTCTGATTACTCTCAGAAATCAGTAATGTCTGAGCAGCTGTTGCTGACATTGTTACTTTATCAGCAGTAACCTTCGTATTACTTACAAACCAAGCATATGTACTTGATCCAAGCGCTACAGCGGCAACGCATACCATGGCAATGGCTGCGGCGAGCTGTTTTTTCAGCGCTTTTACATTTTTTGATTCATTCATATTTTTTCCTCCCATTCGTATTTTACAACAGAACATCCTCTCTTATTGAGATGTTGGATTTCATATATCACCATCCGTTGTTTTCTGGAATAGTTTTCATATCATCAATAATTTTCTACTCTCCTGTTATCAAATCGTACTCTCACCGGGCCCGGTGGAAAGAGTTTCTCCGTCACCTTTTACCGGTGAGGATTCCATCTCATAACAGGTATGTATTTTTATCTCAGTCGAGAAGACTCTCACCGCTTTCAGGTGATGAGTAACAGCAAATTTGTCTCAGTGGGAGTCCAATCTCCGACTGAGATAAACGCTCCGCGAGGATGCGCAGTGATTCTGTAAAGAATGTGTCAGCTTACGCTGACCAGAATCACGCGCCAAGTCTCGCGGCTGCTCGACTTGAATGTATTTCATCCTTTTTATTCTGTTGTACTTTTCGTCATGTTATGAATTTTATTTATATAAACAGTTGTTGTGGCACTGTTTATACCTAGGTTATCATTTGTTTCTCCGATTCTCCCAAGTGATGTCGCGGTCTGAATAATAACTGTCGTTCGGAGCTTCATTTCCTGCTGCATTGATTGGCTTGTCTCCGCTCAATGTATCTTTGATGTCTTTTACGAATTTCCATACCAGACTTGTGTTGTCGTCTGTATCTGAATCTATATGCATGCTAAATTGCACGCTTCCACCGATGATGGAATCTACGCATTCTGGATCATCACCTTCCATCCAGATAACAATTGTGTATCTGTCTACATTTCCTACCAGAAAATTTTCTTCATGATAGCTGCAGACAACGTCTTTTGATTTGAAGTTCATGCAGCCTTTTTCTGCTGATCCGTCTTTTGCGGGTTCAGCATATACGACGCGCTCTCCATTTCTCCACACTGCAACGCGCACTGCTTCTTCAGCGCCTTTTGCACATGAATCCAGTGTGATTTTTGCGATGTATCCTAAATCTTCTTTTCCTGCATTTCTTACATAATAGGTATAAGCCATGTAGTTTTTTCCGTTATGGCTGCCGGCTTCCCCATCTAAGTTATCTGGAATATCGTCTATCGAAATATTTGTTGCATCTTTTACGGAACTGGCTGTAAGTCTTGCAGTTGCATCGTCGAATTCTCCGGTCTCGGAAATGCTGATTCCTCTTCGATATAATTCCAAACGGTTCAGGTTGATGGTGAAGTTTCCCATCTTTTCCTGTGAAAATGCAATGATGAACAGGACAGCTACTATGAGTAGCATTCCCATCAATACTAAGTTGAGTTTGTCCATTCTCAGAAGTGCGGCGCCGATTCTCTTTGGTTTTCTGTGTGGCACGTACATGCTGACGATTGTTTCCGGATCAATGTCTTCTCCTGATTTTTCCAGCATTTCTTCTAATTCTTGAATACGGACAATCTGGTCGTTTGCTTTTTTTCTTTTTTTCTTGTTCTTTTGTTTTTTGTTTTTATTTTCTATCTTTTCGATATTATCGGTATTGTCGTTTTTATCTTTTTTCCACTTCATCCTACGCTACTCACAGCTTATATCTTTTCTTTACATAAGCTACATATTCTTGCATTTTTACTTTTTCATCTGTATTTGCAAATCTTAACTGAATACCTGTAACAAAGCGGAATGGTCCGCCTTTTGGCATCTCTCTCTCCCAGCAGATAACGCCAACGACTTCTCTTGATGGCATCCCTTCGGAAGCATTTCCCAAACGGGGAAGTGTAAAAATACAGGTTTCTCCGACTTCAAACCAGCGATTCATATATACCGCAAGACCATTGTTTGAAATATCCATCGTCTCGCCGGATTCTTGTTCTATCTCACCTTGTGAGTTTAATTCCCAGGTGTCTTGCATGAATTTGACCGGAAGCTCAACTTTCATACGAACATCGATACGTTTTACAAATTGTCGGTTTTCAGTTACTCTTCGAATCTTCCAATAGCGACGGATTCCTTCTTTTATTACATCGTCAACGTAACCTGCAATGATGCGGGTTTCTTCTCCTTCTTCGTAGCGGAATAAGAATTTTTGACTTTCATCTGCCTGTAGTGGCTTTCCATCTAACATTGGAATCGATACAAGAAATGCTGATTCGTCGAGTTCTTTATTAAATGTACTTAGCATATTGAATACCGGCTCCTGGCCTACTGCTGCATCTTTTGCAAGTTGCATCTTCGCCCCGCGCTTGATATCTAATGTTCCCATTCTGTGTTTTGTCTCCTCTGGTTCTGTCTTAAATTATATTTTTTCATTAAATATCTTACCATATGAATTGTGAGAAGTCTATCATTTGTTCACAAAGTGTTCACTATTTTTTACAGCTTTTTCCAGCTTTTAAGCTTTAATATTGCATATCCGATAATCAGTGCATGGTCAAACGCCAGTCCGTCATTTTCCAGAATTGTCAATTCCGACTCTGGAATCCATTTTTTCTTTTCTTCGTGAAGGACTGCTTTTAGTTCTTCTTCGTCTGACTGTAATTTCAGCACCCAGTTTTTGTTTTCATCCTGCTTTATCGATACAGCAAACCATTTTGCATCACTGGCGTCATCTCCTGCTTTGATGGTATATTTTTCTGCATCTATCAGTGCTATATAGCTTGCTGAAATCACCCGGTAACGAGGGTCTCTGTCTACTGTGCTTGTAGTTCGAAGCTGCTCTAGGAGTTCACAATCCACGCCTGTCTCTTCCAGTAATTCTCTCCGCGCGGCCTCCTCGATCGTTTCATCAATTCCGACAAAACCTCCCGGAAGAGCAAATGCATTTTTATAAGGATGTTTTCCTCTCTTAACCAGCAAAAGTTTTAATTCTCCTGCGTCAACATTTTCCATATTACATGTTGAAAAAATTACGATATCTGCTGCCACTGAAGGTTTTTGATACTTCGATGCGTCGTATTTCTTTAAAAATTCCTGTTCTGTTTCTTCCATATATATACCGCCTCTTTCTAATCATTTTTGATGGTATTTACCAGTCACATCTTTTCTATACTGTAACACAAATATTTTGTTCTGTTCAATGCTGGATTTTCAAATACCACGAAACAATCTCATTTCCCCAAAAAGCAGCTATCGACAGCCCTATTGCAAGGAATGGTCCGAAGGCGAACTGGTCTTTTCTATTTCGTTTTCTGTTTTTTAGCATGATAATCCCATAAACGCTTCCTGCTATGATTGCCAGGATCATTGCACACAGAATGGAGCTTGTACCTAAAAAGAAGCCTGATGCGGCCATTAGTTTGATGTCTCCGCCGCCGAAGCCCCCTGGAATCAGTAACGTCAGCAATAGCATTGGGACGGACACAGCCAGCATGCCAGTTAATCTATCCGTTATTCTGTATTCTGGTATGAAAAGCATTTGCACAATTGCAAGGGAAAAGATAATGATATGAAATTTGTTATGGATTGTTCGGGTTTTATAGTCCTGCCAGGCTACACATAGCAAGATTGCTATATAGATTACATTTATTATAGTGCTCATATTATACTCTTTCGGGGGGGTGCCGTTGGGCAGGCTGTCCGATAATATCGAACAGCCTGCCCGCTCTTTTTATGCCAACTCCAAAGTTGAATGATTTAGTTG
>CAKSAJ010000049.1 GCA_934435195.1 uncultured Schaedlerella sp. | reverse complement strand
ATGTGGCCAAAGAGATTTGCTACATGTGTATCTGTTGATGAGGCAATTAAGTTGATGCAAAGTTAAATTAGGATTTGAGGAGGAAATATGGCATCAAGCAAGGAATACTTAGAGTTTATTTTAGGGCAGCTATCTGAGTTAGAAGAAATTACTTATCGAGCTATGATGGGAGAATTTATTATTTATTATCGTGGCAAGATTGTAGGTGGTATCTATGATGATAGATTACTTGTTAAACCAGTAAAATCAGCAATTAGTTATATGCCGACAGCTCCGTATGAATTACCCTATGAGGGAGCAAAAGAGATGTTGTTGGTAGATGAAGTTGATAATAAGGAATTTTTGACAGGCTTGTTTCATGCAATGTATGATGAACTGCCAGCCCCAAAACCGAAAAAGAAGAAATAGACAACTTCAAGTTTGTCAACTTACCCTTTGAGAGAGGAGAAATCCTTTTCTCAAAGGGCGTTTTCTATTTATACGGATATTCGCAAACTACAAGATAAAGCCAAAACTTCATATACTCTAAGCACAAGGAGGCCACGGTTTGGTTATGAATAACAGTTTAGCAGAATCATGTGAGGCTTGTAATCATTGAACCGGTGCATGAAATTATGAAAACAGATTGCGATTCGCGTGCAACTTGCAATCAAACAAGATATAATGAAGAAAAAAGATGAGGCGATATCTATGGCAAGAACAGCAGTTGCGAATTATGTAAAAAAGGGAAGTATGAAGCTTACAACGCAGCAGGATCTTTGCCTGTACAGTAAAGTAGATCGGGTTAAGAAAGAAGAAAAGAGTAATAACGGAAATGGAAGTACAACCCATAAATCTTCCTCTGGAACAAAACACGGTGGAGAAAAAGGCAAATTCTAAAAAGACAGGATAAAAAGGCGGGAATCAGCATATGAAGCAGAATAAGATAATGACCATTCACTGTGCCAGCTGTGGAGCACCTGCACAATACGATATTCGAACGCAAAATTATCACTGCCCGTACTGCGGAGAAGAAACCGGAATGGATATTCCGTTAAAGGAACTGAAGGAATTTCGCAGTCTCGCAAAAACTGCAATGGAGCAGGAACTTCCGGATAGTCAGACAATTGCCTGTGAGTGTCCTAATTGTGGAGTTCGGGTAATTGTGAAAGAGCATGAGGTGGCAGAAACCTGTATCTTCTGCCAGTCAAAGATTCTGCGGTCGGATGTCCAGATGGGAGATGGATTTCCGGAGGTGCTGATTCCATTTAAACGAAATCGAAAGCAGGCAGAAAAAGCACTGGTAGAATGGATCGAGAAACATCCAGATCAAAAAGAATCCAGAATTTTAAATGAAAATAGGAAAAAGCTGAAAGGAATCTATTTGCCATATGAGCTGATCAAAGGCCCGATCCGTTTTCAGGTGAGCAGAGATAATTCGGAAAGGCGCTATGTCTGCGGAGGTTTTTTAGAACATGTGGCGGTGAATGTGACCGATCGCTGCAACAACCTTCTGCTAAATGGAATGGAACCATTTATATGGGATGATCTGGAACCATTTCGATTTGGCTATATCGCCGGTCATGCAGCAGAAGTTCCGACAGCAGACGGCGCAGAGCTTAGACGCCGCGTATTTGAAGAAGTTGCAGAAGAGTATCGTCCTACCGTCGAGCAAACGATGCAGACAACGGGACTTTCATTGCAGCCTTCTGCCGAAGCACTTTTAAGAATGCCAGCTTTCCTTCCGGTTTATTTTATGGACTGCGGCGAGGTGCAGGCAGCAGTGAATGGGCAGACGGGAAAGGTATCTGTGCTTGCAGAAAAAGATACAAAAACTTATCCATGGATCATAGAACCGTTGCTTGGAACAATTGCGGTTATGATATTTATCTATTTCGCCTTCCGAAATTATGGAGGCGTAGCGATGGATCCGAAAGAATTACTGGAATTGATCGGTACGATCGGGCTTGTGGCGGCATTGATTTTATTTACCGTATTCAGCAACGGAAGACGGGCCAGAGTCAAAAGAAAGATTTACAAGAGCATCAGCGTGGAAGAGGAGCAAAAGAAGAACAGAAAGAAAAACCGAAAGAAAAAAGAAAAGCCTGCTATGGAGCCGGTATTTTTTGAAAACGTTCAGGGACGGGAGCTTCCGGTACAGCTTGGCTTTTATTCCAAAGGACGCATTGCAAAGATGGCAATCCTTCTGCTACTTATAAATGCGTCTACCTGTCTGCTGGCATGGGTACTTACTGCAATCCAGTGTGTCCGCTCTGGTGACTGGTCCTTATTTTCACAACTCAACTACAGCAGTAATGTGATATGGATGTGTCTGTCCGTACCAATCTCGCTGGCCGGGTTTGTCATTTTCGGGCGAATCCAGATATATGATTCCCCGGTGGTCTATGAGCTTTTGGAAAATGGAGGACGAAGACGGATCCACTTGAAAGAAGAACGTCAAAAAATCAGACAGGCACGCTGGAAAAATGTACGTTATCTGTTGAAGAATACAGAGGCTAAATGGATTCTGCTGATACCGTTGATCCTATACATTATGACGGTATATATGATCATGCATCCGTAGGGCCACATTGGTGACAGAAGAATTGCCGGAAGTAGATACGAAACATGAGGATTATTTTGAGAATTATGTTCGTGCATATCGAGGAGAAAACGAATTTCTAGTGAAAATTTCAGAAGTTAGACGCGTTCTTAAACTTATGGAAGCAATTAGGGAATCTGCAAGAACAAAAAAATCGGTTGCATTTGAAGAGGAGTTATAAATAGATATATAATAAAAAAGAGAAGGTGTCGCAAAATCATCGGATTAGATGATTTTGCGACACCTTCTTTTTCGTCCTAAAAAATTCATCCTACATTTTTTTATAGGCGTTACCCCATTCGACCATTGAGTCAAGAATAGGTTTCAGAGTAAGTCCAAGTTCACTGAGACTGTACTCAACTCTTGGTGGAACCTCCGGGTAAACTGTGCGAATAATGAGACCATCATTTTCCATGGAGCGCAAACTATCGGTGAGAACTTTCTGACTGATCCCTTCAAGGTTTTTCTTTAATTCATTGAATCGCCAAGGGCGTTCCAGCAGATTTCGGATAATCAGCAATTTCCATTTACTGCCGATGAGCGAAACTGTGGTTGCAACCGGACATTCCGGTAATTCTTCTTTTGTTAACATATGATCGCCTCCTATATAACATCCTTTTTTGTTGTTATATTTAATTTTAATCTAACAATAAAAAAGAAGCAATAGGTTACAAAAAAGTAACCGGGGTCACCTTTTTATGCCTATGTAATAAAAAAGTGCGTACTTTTGTCGGTTAAGAACTCTTGATATTATAATCTTGCAACAAAGATAACAACAAACAAAAATATCAGGAGGTAACAAAATGGCATTATCAAATCTTTTCGGATGGAAAAAGAAAGTAGAAACAGAAACCAGTGCAGCATGCGGAACAGCATGTGGAGCAGCAGACAAACCGGAAGAGAAACCGGCAGCATGCGGAACAGCGTGTGGAGCAGCAGACAAACCGGAAGAGAAACCGGCAGCATGCGGAACAGCGTGTGGAGCAGCAGACAAACCGGAAGAGAAACCAGCAGCATGCGGAACAGCATGTGGAGCATCTGACAAGTAGAATGATTTAAGAAAGGAGTTGGATAGGATGAGTCAGTATTTTTCTTTTCAGTGGCATATTACAGATGAATGTGATCAGCGATGCAAGCATTGCTATATTTTCTCAGGTGAAGGCTGTAAGGAATTAAAGTCTATGACCTGGAAGCAGATGACAGAGGTAGTAGCAAGCTGTGAGGATTTCTGCAAAGTATATGGCAGAGTGCCATATTTTTATATAACTGGCGGAGATCCTATCCTTCATCCGGATTTTTGGAAATTAATGGTATTATTGAAATCGAAAAAGATACCTTTTACTTTAATGGGAAATCCATTTCATTTGAATGACGAAATTTGTAGAATGCTAAAGGTGTGTGGTTGCGATAAATACCAGATGTCTTTAGATGGAATGAGAGAAAGACATGACTGGTTCAGAAAGCCGGGAAGCTTTGATCTGACGATTGAGAAGATCGGATGTCTGAACAGAGCAGGAATAAAAAGTGTAATTATGAGCACGGTATCCAAAACAAATATGGATGAGATACCGGATATTATTGATGAAGTTGTAAAAGCGAAAGTAAAGGTTTTTGCATTTTCGCGCTATGTGCCTACAGGTGGTGAAGTTGACACAAGCATGACACCGGAAGAATACAGAAAACTTCTGGAAGTCTGTGATGCAAAGTATAAGGCATATGAAAAGGCAGGATGCGAGACCTATTTTAATAAAAAGGATCATTTGTGGACGCTGTATGAATATGAAACGGGACAGTTTAAGCTTCCTGAGAGTACAGAGGCAGGAATGATCTATGGTGGCTGTAACTGTGGAAACTGTCATATTACCATATCTTCCAATGGAGATATTATGGCATGCAGAAGGGTGACAGACAGTAAAGTGGCCAATATTTTTGAAGACCGACTGGCAGATGTCTGGATCTGTCAGATGGAAAAATACAGAGATTACGATAAATTTGTAAAATGCAGCAAGTGTGAACTTAAGGCATGGTGCCGTGGATGTCCGGCAGTTGCCAATGGAACAAGCGGTAACTTTTATGGGGCAGATCCACAGTGCTGGAAGACAAGAAATGAGATTACCGGGGAATTATTGGAGGAGCAATAGAATGGATTTACAAACATGTTTAAAGAAGATGCAGCTGGTGGGAGTGCTTGCGTTTGCAACAGTAGACAGTGAGGGCGCACCACAGATACGGAATATCAGTGCGATTCATTACGAACCGGATGCACTCTATTTTTTCACCGCCAGAGGTAAAAATTTTTGTAAAGAATTAATGGAAGATGGCAGGGTTCAGATTCTTGCCTATACTAAATATAAAGAAATGATTCGTTTGTCGGGAAAGGCTTACGCAGTAGCAGAGAATGAACAGAAAAAATGGGTGGATTGCATTTTTGAAGAACAGCCGTACCTTGCGAATGTATATCCGGGAGATACGAGAGAAATCGGGATTATTTTCTGTATTGATCAGGCGGAAGTGGAATATTTTAACCTTGGTGTGAATCCAATTTTCCGGGAGACATATATTCTGGGAAATGTTAATATAAAGGAAAAAGGATATTACATAACAGAATCCTGTATCGGATGTGGGACATGTGTGAAACATTGTCCACAGAAATGTATTGAGAAGGGAGAGCCTTTTGTTATTCAACAGGAGCACTGTCTGCACTGTGGAAGCTGTTATGAGAACTGTCCGGTGAAAGCGGTGATCAGGAAATGAATCAGAATGACAGAAGAAAATATTTAATTAAAGGATTGTTGAAAGAGCGACCAGAATATGAGAACATGCAGCTTCCAGAAGACGCAAGTGAGCAGAAAAAGTTGCTCAGATCGCTTATGAACATAAGAATGCCGGGAAAAATAGATCGTGCATTTTTACAAATTCAGGATGCGTACCTTTCGGAAGAAAATGACAAGAAAGGGATTGTCACATTGGCAGATATCAGGGAGGTGCAGCCTGATCTTTTTATCTGGAAGGGCGATATTACAAGGCTTAGAGTGGGAGCAATCGTAAATGCAGCAAACAGCGGTATGACAGGTTGCTATCAGCCTTGCCATAATTGCATTGATAATTGTATACATACTTATGCAGGAATTCAGCTTCGAAACCATTGCAATGATATGATGATAAAGCAGGGAGAGGAAGAACCGACAGGACAGGCAAAGATTACCCCAGCGTTTAATCTGCCATGTGATTATGTGATTCATACAGTTGGTCCGATTGTACAGGGAAGGCTGACAAAGGAGCATGAACGTTTGCTGATATCCTGCTATGAATCGTGTCTTAGGATAGCTGATGAGAATGAAGTAAAAAGTATTGCTTTTTGTTGTATCTCAACTGGTGTGTTTATGTTCCCGAATAAACGAGCTGCTGAGCTTGCAGTACAGACGGTAAAGCAATATAAAGAAAAGACAAAATCAAAGATAAAGGTGATATTTAATGTTTTTAAAGAGGAAGATGAACGACTCTACAAGCAGTTACTCGGATAAGATATTACAGATAAAAGAAAAAATTAAGGAAGCAGATGCTATTATAATTGGGGCAGGTGCAGGACTTTCCACATCAGCCGGGTTTGTGTATAATGGAGAAAGATTTGAAAAATATTTTTCGGATTTCAGAAAGAAATATGGATTTTCTGATATGTATGCAGGAGGCTTCTATCCGTATAAAACATTGGAAAAACACTGGGGATACTGGTGCAGATATATCTATATTAATCGATATATGGATGCGCCAAAACC
>CAKSAJ010000048.1 GCA_934435195.1 uncultured Schaedlerella sp. | reverse complement strand
TCTAGAAGAATAGAAGCAGGCTCATCATCCGGATTTTGTGGCACAAGCTTGCCACGAATGGCAAGGTCGAGAACTTTAGCTTTTGCCTTTGAAATCAAATGATGTAGTTCTGTTTCATCGGTTGCAATTTGTTCGACCAACGAAAGAAACGTATCTGCTCTCAAAATTATTCTGTCTTGTTCAGTGCATGGTGGAATTGGTATCAATGTTTTTCGTATATGTTCAAGATGCAGATTGGGTACCCCAATTCCTTTTAGTGAACTGTTAAAATAATTTTGAATGAAAGAACTTTCAATCGCACGAAGAACATAAAGTGGATTGACAATATTATCTACAATTCTAATTAGGGCAAGGCTTACATAAATATCAAAAACTTCTTCTCTATCAACAATCGCAGCAACACCTGTTGTGCCGTTCTTAGCAAGAAGAATATCGCCTGCTTTAGGAGCAAGTCTGGTATATAATTCACGATGTAGTACTTCAGGAATGTACATAATGTTGTCCCAATCAATTTTGCCTGAGGTCACATTTTTTGAAGATAAAAAGATATAACCAGCATCACTATATTGGGGGGTCTTATGCGTTCCATCAGTCAGAATGGACGTAATACTTTGTAATCTTGACCAACACCACCCCTCCGGCAATTCAAATGGTATCTCATCCTCAATACATTTTACAGTTCCATCCTGAAACTTCTCATAATGCAAATTATCAGAGAATAGACATTAAAAACAAATCTGCAAAAACTACATTGTTTTCTAAAAAAATTCTATGGTAAAAACATATGGTCTAGACAGCTGTTTTTTACTCTCTTATCTGAAAGACATACAATATATAGGCTCGAATGGTGAAAGTGCCCATTTGGGCCTATTATTGTATGAATTCATACGTTACAACCAGAGCAAGATTCACCCGTGTATTACAGTATTGTCATTTTGACAATTTTGTATTACTTACGAGTAGCAGACTTGATGGGGGTTACGTCCCCATACCCACGTGAAAATATAATTGCAAGCAATTACATTTTAGCAGACACGCAAGCGTTTCTGGATAAGCGTCACAGACAACAAAATAAGGAAATTTTGATAAGGCATTCACCTGGAATAGGTGAGTGTTTTTTGTTTTCAAATATTCAATTAACCGAAAAAATAAAAAAATCATCAGGGGGCTGTAAAAATGTCTCTAAGCGTTTCGTATTAATGAAAGGGTATTTTTGCAGGAAAAATAAAAAATTTTCATCAAGAACCTGTATTTATGCCCGTCATCTTTTGAATATATGTAAGGACATTTTTGAGCCGGCATAAAAATGATTTTTACAACAATTAGAAACAGAAACGAGGCGAGAAAAGAATGAAATATGAATACATGAAGGAGTCAGAGTGCGCATTTCCCAAACTGCAAAATTTCTTTATATGATTTTGTATGACCGGGCACGGATATCGAGAAAGAATAGCTGGATAGATAAGTATGGAAATGTTTATCTGATTTTTCCGATAGAGGAATTGTATGTTCAAATCGACAAATGCAAATCTTCTGTAAAAACAGCATTGAAGGAATTGGATGATGTGGGACTATTGGTTCGCAAATCCAGTGGATTTTCAAAACCTAATCATTTTCAAAAGAAAATTATTTGAAGATTATCCGGATACAGCCAGCACAGTTTAAGTAACAGAATAGAAAAATAGTAATGAAAATAATGTTCATTTTATCTTAGCGAAGGGAAGGTCTTGTGGTATAATGAATAAACCGAGACGGTTTTCCAAGTTAAATGAATATTTAATGAAGGAGACAAAATATTATGAGTGAAAAAAGGAAAAATTATAGAGGTTGTATATTACACAATGGAGAAATTTTCAAATTAAAATAGCAAGGTGTAAAATAGAAAAATATACACCTTATTTTACACCTTTTGCGGACGATATTATGCGAAAATAAACCAGGCTATACCAGAAAGCAAACATTTACAAAGGCTTACAAAGTCCGAAATATCAAGAAAAACTAAGAAATGCGAGGTTATGCAACAATGATAAAAGTACTTTTCATCTGCCACGGCAATATCTGCCGTTCCACTATGGCAGAATATGTTATGAAAGATTTAGTTAAAAAATCCGGTCTGGCGGATTCATTTTACATTGATTCCGCAGCCACCAGCCGGGAAGAAATCGGCAATCAGGTCCATCATGGAACACGCCGAAAATTACAAAAAATGGGAATCCCTTGTGGAGATCACAGGGCGCGTCAGATGAAAAAATCAGAATATGATGAATTTGACTATATCATCGGAATGGATCGCGAGAATAGAAGAAATATGATGCGGATTTTAGGAGCAGATCCAGAGAACAAGGTTCAACTGCTTTTGGATTTTACAGATTCTCCGAGAAGTATTGCGGATCCATGGTATACAGGTAATTTTGATATTACTTACGATGATATAAAAGAAGGATGCGAAGCCCTTTTGCAATATATTACAGAACATGATATGATAAGTGAGCGTTAGCGTATTAGCAATATGTGATATCGTGCGTTACATGTCATGAATGTACGATTTGAATATACGTTGACGTAAAAGAAACTTAAGCAAGAGGATTTTAGATGAATGTTTTAAATGTTGAACATGTTAGTAAATTATATGGAGAGAAAAAGATTTTTGATGATGTTTCTTATGGAATTCATGAAGGTGATAAGATTGGAATTATTGGAATCAATGGAACCGGAAAGACAACATTATTAAAAATTATTGCAGGATTGGAAGAACCTGATGAAGGACAGGTAATCCGTCAGAATGGATTGCGTGTAACATATCTTCCTCAGAACCCGGAATTTCCAGATGGAGCAACGGTACTGTCTTATGTCGCTGATGGGAAACTGAGCCAGGATTGGGCAACGGAGAGCGAAGCTAAGACCGTGTTGAATAATTTGGGGATTGCAGAACATGATGCTTTGATTGAGCATTTGTCGGGAGGACAGAAAAAACGTGTTGCACTTGCGCGAACGTTAGTGAATCCGGCAGATGTACTGATTTTGGACGAGCCTACGAACCATATTGACAATGAGATGGCTATATGGCTGGAGGATTATTTGAACCGATTCCGTGGTGTTGTAATTATGGTTACACATGATCGTTATTTCCTGGATCGTGTAACGAACAAGATTTTGGAGATTAGTCATGGTAAGCTTTATTCTTATGTGGCGAATTATTCAAAGTTTTTGGAGATGAAGGCGCAACGCGAGGAGATGGAACTGGCAACGGAGCGAAAGCGACAGAGTGTACTTCGTATGGAATTGGAGTGGGCGAAAAGAGGATGTCGTGCACGTTCAACAAAGCAGAGAGCAAGATTGGAGAGATTGGAAGCTTTAAAGGCCGGGAAAGCACCTGTTACAGATCAGAATGTAGAGCTTGATTCAATTGGAACGCGAATGGGGAAAAAGACGATCGAGCTGCACCATGTGAGTAAGAGTTATGGAGAAAAGAAGGTAATCGACGATTTTGATTATATTGTGTTAAAGAATCAGCGTTTAGGAATTATCGGACCGAATGGGTGTGGAAAGTCTACACTGATGAAGATTATCACAGGAGTAATTCAGCCGGATGCAGGTGAAGTTGAAATCGGAGATACAATTAAAATCGGTTATTTTGCACAGGAAGTCACAGATATGGATAGCAAACAGAGGGTGATTGATTACATCAAAGATGTGGCTGAGTATGTACCGACAAAGGAAGGGCGGATTACGGCTTCGCAGATGCTGGAGCGATTTTTGTTTGATGGGGCAATGCAATATACTCCGATTGAAAAATTGTCTGGTGGGGAGAAGCGGAGATTGTATTTATGCAAGGTTTTGATGGAATCTCCGAATGTATTGATTCTCGATGAGCCGACAAATGATTTGGATATTCCTACGTTGACTATTTTGGAAGACTATTTGGATTCATTTTCTGGAATTATTATTACAGTATCCCATGATCGATATTTTTTGGATAATGTAGTTGAGCGGATTTTTGCATTTGAAGGAAATGGAAAATTAAAACAGTATGAAGGTGCATATACGGATTATCTGGAAGCAAGACAGAGAATGGGAGAAACCGGAAGCAATCCGGGAAGTGGTTCAGGAAAAGTGATAAATACGCCGGAAGAAAAGAAAAGTAACGCGAAAGAATGGAAACAGAATCAACCGGCGAAATTAAAGTTTAGTTTCAAAGAACAACGAGAATATGATATGATAGATGACGAGATTGCTGAACTGGAAGAGAAAATTGAGAATCTGGATGCAGCAATTATGGAAAATGCGACGAATTCTGCAAAACTTTCAGAATTGCTGGAAGAAAAATCGGAGGCGGAAGCACAGCTGGAAGAAAAAATGGACCGCTGGGTGTATTTGAATGATTTAGCTGAAAAGATTGAAGCGCAGAAAAAATAGCATTTGTGTTACAAAAGATATGGACGGCGTGCAACAAAATTACATAAATTTAACGTATTATGCACGTTTCGTTTATTGATTTGAAAATATAGTCGAAGTATACTGATTACGATGAAGGATGGAGGAAGATAACAATGAAGAAACCTGTATTAGTAATTATGGCAGCAGGTATGGGCAGCAGATATGGTGGATTAAAACAGATTGATCCGGTAGATAATGAAGGACATATTATTATGGATTTTTCCATTTATGATGCAAAGCGTGCCGGATTTGAGAAAGTAGTATTCATCATCAAAAAGGCAATTGAGAAGGAATTTAAAGCTGGAATTGGAGACAGAATCAGCCAGTATATGGATGTTGAGTATGTGTATCAGGAACTGGATACACTGCCGGAAGGATTTGAAGTTCCGGAGGGACGCGTAAAACCATTTGGTACAGGACATGCAATTTTAAGCTGTAAAGATGTGGTGGATGGACCGTTTGCAGTAATTAATGCAGATGATTATTATGGAGTACATGCATTCCAGGAGATTTATAATTATCTGACTGAAAACGAAGATGATGAGAAGTATCATTATGCAATGGTAGGCTACATTTTGTCTAATACATTGACAGAGAATGGATATGTTTCCCGAGGAATCTGTGAGATGGATAAGGATGCATTTTTGACAGGAATCACAGAACGTACACACATTGAGCAGCGTGATATGGGAGTACAGTTTACAGAGGATGATGGGCAGACATGGGAAGATATTGCGGCAGATAGTATTGTATCTATGAACATGTTTGGATTTACAGCAAGTATGTTGAAAGAACTAGAATGTCGTTTCCCAGAGTTTTTGGAAAAAGGATTGAAAGAAAATCCTATGAAATGTGAGTATTTCCTTCCATCTGTAGTAAGTGATCTGATCGAGGAAGATAAAGCGGATGTTAAAGTCCTACGTTCAGAAGACAGATGGTACGGAATTACATATAAAGAGGACAAAGAAGCTGTTGTTTCAGCAGTCCAGAAGTTAAAGGATACAGGTGTTTATCCACAGCATTTGTGGGAAGCATAGGCATGAATCTAAATTAAAGATTTTATGTTTGACAGCATTGTAAAAGAAAGGATGAAAAGATTATGGCAATTTTAGTAGCAGGTGGAGCAGGATATATTGGAAGCCATACTTGTGTGGAACTTCTGAATAGAGGATATGAAGTTGTTGTTATTGACAATTTGTATAATTCAAGTGAAGTGGCATTAGAGAGAGTACAGGAGATTACAGGAAAATCTTTGAAATTTTATGAGGGGGATGTCCTTAATCGAGAAGACCTTGATCCTATCTTTGAAAATGAGAATATTGAAGCAGTGATTAATTTCGCCGGATTAAAAGCTGTTGGTGAGTCTGTTCAGAAACCTTGGGAGTATTACCACAACAATATCACAGGTACACTGATTTTGACAGATGTGATGAGAAAACATGGATGTAAGAATATTATTTTCAGTTCTTCTGCAACAGTATACGGAGATCCTGCGGAGATTCCGATTACAGAAAATTGTCCAAAGGGCGAGATTACGAATCCATATGGAAGAACAAAGGGAATGTTGGAGCAGATTTTAACAGATTTATATGTTGGAGATCCAGAGTGGAATGTGATGCTGCTTCGTTATTTCAACCCAATCGGAGCACATGAATCAGGAAGAATCGGTGAAGATCCAAAGGGTATTCCAAACAATTTGGTACCATACATCGCACAGGTTGCAGTAGGTAAGTTGAAATGTCTTGGTGTATTTGGTGATGATTATGATACACCGGATGGAACAGGGGTACGTGATTATATCCATGTAGTTGATCTTGCGGTTGGCCATGTAAAAGCGATTGAAAAGATGAAAGGACAGACAGGAGTTCATATCTATAATCTTGGAACAGGTGTTGGATACAGTGTTCTGGATGTTGTGAAAGCGTATGAAAAAGCCTGTGGAAAGAAAATCCCATACGAGATTAAACCTAGAAGAGCCGGTGATATTGCAACATGTTATTGTGATGCAACAAAAGCAAAGGAAGAGCTTGGCTGGGTAGCAGAGCGTGGTATTGAAGAGATGTGTGCAGATTCATGGAGATGGCAGTCACACAATCCAAATGGATACAGAGACGAAGAGTAATAGGTAGTTAAAAATTATGAGTGGTTGTCAACGAGAGTTGGCAGCCGCTTTTTGCATTGGCGTATATATGAAAAATCCAGCAGGTCTTTTTGGCTTCGGCCGAAAAAAACTTTTTGAAAAATAATGTAGAAAGTGTTGACAAAAACAAGTATAGTTGCTATTATAAAAAAACAGAACGCACTCTGTTTTATAAATAAAACAAAATAGCGTTTGTGGGAAAGTGGGAGATACTATGAGAAGACAAGTATATTCTTTACTCGTTGATAACAATCCGGGTGTTTTAAGCAGGATTGCAGGATTGTTCAGTAGACGAGGCTACAGTATTGACAGTATCACAGCAGGTAGAACTGCAGATCCAAGATTTACCAGAATTACGGTAGTGACATCGGGTGATGAATTGATTTTGGAACAGATTGAAAAGCAGCTTCGTAAACTTGTAGATGTGAGAAGTATTAAGAAATTACAGGATGAAGATTCTGTGTATCGTGAATTGATGCTAGTTAAAATTCGAGCAAATTCAAAACAGAGAAGTGAAGTGATTTCTGTTGCAGATATCTTCCGTGCGAAGATTGTTGATGTCGAGCAGGATTCACTTATGATTGAGCTTACTGGAAATCAATCAAAATTGGAAGCATTTTTAAATTTGCTGGATGGTTATGAGATTTTGGAGCTTGCAAGAACCGGAATCACAGGATTGTCAAGAGGAAGCAAAGATATTACATATTTATAATCCTTATAGAATATCGAAGTAGGGATTGCAGCAATTTTAATTTAGAAGCTAGAGGTTTAAAAGCCTTTAACTAGATACAAATCAGTCGGGATATTCCGACATGAAATTTTAGGAGGAATGGCAAATGGCAGCAAAAATTTATTATCAGGAAGACTGTAACCTTTCAATGTTAGAGGGAAAAACAATTGCAATTATTGGATATGGTAGCCAGGGACATGCACATGCATTGAACCTGAAAGATTCTGGATGCAATGTTATTATCGGTCTGTATGAAGGAAGTAAATCTTGGAAGAAAGCTGAAGAGCAGGGACTTAAAGTATATACAGCAGCAGAAGCAGCTAAGAAAGCTGATATTATTATGATTCTGATCAATGATGAGAAACAGGCTGCACTTTATAAAAAAGATATCGCACCAAATCTGGAAGAGGGAAATATGTTAATGTTCGCTCATGGATTTAATATTCATTTCAATCAGATTGTACCACCAGCAAATGTTGATGTTACAATGATTGCCCCTAAAGGACCAGGACACACAGTAAGAAGTGAGTATCAGGTAGGTAAAGGAGTTCCTTGTCTGGTAGCTGTTGAACAGGATGCTACAGGTAAAGCTCTTGATATTGCACTTGCATATGCAGCAGGAATCGGTGGAGCAAGAGCCGGAGTTCTTGAGACAACATTCAGAACAGAGACAGAGACAGACTTGTTTGGTGAGCAGGCAGTACTTTGCGGTGGTGTTTGTGCATTAATGCAGGCAGGTTTTGAAACATTATGTGAAGCTGGATACGATCCAAGAAATGCTTACTTTGAATGTATTCACGAGATGAAACTGATTGTTGACCTGATTTATCAGTCAGGATTTGAAGGAATGAGATATTCTATTTCAAATACAGCTGAGTATGGTGACTATATTACAGGACCAAAGATCATTACAGAAGATACAAAGAAAGCAATGAAAAAGATCCTTACAGATATTCAGGATGGTACATTTGCAAAAGACTTCTTGTTAGATATGTCAGAAGCAGGTGGACAGGCTCATTTCAAAGCTATGAGAAAACTGGCAGCTGAGCATCCATCAGAGAAGGTTGGAGCTGAGATTAGAAAACTCTATAGCTGGAGTGATGAGGATAAACTGATCAATAACTAATTAAAAAATTAGGAAAAGATAAGATTAGAATAGAAGGCATTGTTCTACAACAATAATAGTTGTAGGGCAGTGCTTTTTTATCTCAGTCGAGAAGACTCCCACCTCTTCAGGGGGCGAGTAATAGCAAATTTGTTTCAGTGGGAGTCCAATCTCCGACTGAGATAAACGCTCCGCGAGGATGCGCAGTGATTCTGATAGGAATATGTCAGCTTCGCTGACCAGAATCACGCGCCAAGTCTCACGGACGTTCGACTTGAAATATTAGGAAAGTGCTTTCCTAATATATAGAGTTTGTCAAGCAAAGTGTGTAAATTTTTTGATTTTTTATCGGCGGTCAAATTAGACCGCCGATTTTGCATTATT
>CAKSAJ010000047.1 GCA_934435195.1 uncultured Schaedlerella sp. | reverse complement strand
CCCATCCGTCTGGTAGTTCAAAAGGTATCTCATCATCGATATTTTCGATTTTGTCGCCAATCTTCTCATAATAAGAGAAAGTCACATATTCCCTTTATAATATTTGTGCGGAAAACCGCAAAAAATATTATAAGGAGGCCGCTTATTATGAAGCAGCAAGGCACATTTGAAGAACATCTGAGAAAGAGCAATCTTTCCAAAAACACAATCACATCGTATTTGTGGACGGTGGAATATTACCTCGCCCACTATGAGGGCATCAATAAGGAACACCTGTTAGCCTACAAAGGATATCTGATGGAGTTTTACAAACCCAAGACAGTGAATCTTCGCATTCAGGCCATCAACAAGTATCTGGTTTATTTGGGAAAAGATAAACTGCAACTGAAGGCTGTAAAAGTTCAGCAGAAGAACTTTCTTGAAAATGTGATCAGCAATGCCGATTACAACTTCTTGAAGAAACAGCT
The DNA here is from genome assembly GCA_934435195.1 of uncultured Schaedlerella sp. GTDB lineage: Bacteria > Bacillota > Clostridia > Lachnospirales > Lachnospiraceae > Schaedlerella. Next base: position 9,557 of record CAKSAJ010000047.1, on the reverse strand, counting down.
CAAAAAGGATGGTAACACGGAATGGTACTTTGTAGTTTGGTATCTGGCTGCCACCGGTGCCCGTGTCAGTGAACTTATCCAGATCAAAATTGAACATGTTGAGCTCGGGTATTTTGATCTGTATACCAAAGGAGGTAAACTGCGGAGACTCTACATACCGAAAAAGTTAAGAGCGGAGACCATCGAATGGTTGGAGGAAACAAACCGTTCCTCCGGCTATTTGTTTTTGAATCGTTATGGAAATCAGATTACTACCCGTGGCATTTCTCAGCAATTAAAAAACTATGCCAATAAATATGGTCTTGATAAAAAGGTGGTTTATCCGCATTCTTTTCGCCATCGTTATGCAAAGAATTTTCTCGAAAAGTATAATGATATTGCTTTGCTTGCAGATCTTATGGGGCATGAAAGTATTGAAACGACCCGTATATATCTCCGTAGAACTGCCAGCGAACAACAGGCTCTTGTAGATAAAATTGTAACATGGTAAAAGTACAGCCGCCCTCGCAATGAAGGCGGCTGTTTATTAGGTCAATGCTTCGGAAATAGATTTGAGGTGTATAAAGGCTGTTTTGATAGCTGAAACAATACGCTTTTGTTCAGCGAGGGGTGGCAAAACACAAATATACTCCATTGCTGCAGAAATAGTAATTGTATCTACAGTGGTGCCTTTAGAGTTATCTTTCATCTGAGCTTGTATGAATTCTGATTCTAGCATATATCGGGCAAATTGTGAGTCAATCGCGCCTGTCCTGTTTTCAAAGCAAAGCACACTGGCATCCTTGTAGTAAAATCGATCATCGGCGTTTACTACATATACTTTACCAATAGTTCCTACACCAGAAACTATCAAATCCCCCGGTTCAGGAACTCCGCATTCAGCCTTAACTCGCATATAGTGTTCTTCTGAAATAAAGAGATCGTTATCAACAAAACCGTTGTCTGATAATTTTACGATTTCTCGTGCTCTATAGAACGGAACCCCCTCTGTGCGCCAATCTGATTGTCGAACACGTTTTGCGGAACAAACATTGAAAAGATCTTTCAATAGGCATAGCGACCAACTATCTGGAATGTCGAAATAATAAGAGTTATCCTCACCTTTGAAGATGATGGATTCCTTCTTATCACGCTTGATCTTGCCCTGCTTGATGAGCTCTTCTTTCTCCGCTCTAATGCGTTCTAGAAGAATAGAAGCAGGCTCATCATCCGGATTTTGTGGCACAAGCTTGCCACGAATGGCAAGGTCGAGAACTTTGGCTTTTGCTTTTGTCACATAATCAGCCAATGCAACTTTACTGTCTTCGATAGTAGAAACAATACACTCAGTACCACCAGTAGAAGATATTATTCTATCAATTTGCTGGGTAGGAGGAATTGGGAGCAATACCTTTTGAAATTCATCAAAATTAACACTCTCAACAGTTGTTCCCGACTTAATATATTTGAGTAACAATCGTGCTTCCATACCTTTCAGACACACATAGATATATTCTGCAAGTTGCGGCATATACAGAACAATTGCTTTCAGATCTTGATTAATTGTTGCACATTCTTTAAGAATAGCTACTGGCAAAGTATGTCGTAGGATACCACTACGAGTCACCAATAGCAATGTGTTAGGCTGATATATCCGCATTTGCTTCGCACCTAATGTACTTAAGCATAGCTGCGAGGAAGTTATATATTTGCTTTTCATGTCTTTGGATGTTACCCAAAGAATATCTCCATCCCAATACTCTGAATGAGAAGTTGAGGGCGTTTTTCCGCCGGAAAATAAAGCGAGGTTTGATAATCGCTCCCATGCCCACCCCTCCGGCAATTCAAATGGTATCTCATCCTCAATACATTTTACAGTTCCATCCTGAAACTTCTCATAATGCAAATTATCCTCACCTTTAAAGATAATGGAATCGTTCTTAATGTCCTTCTTTTTTAATTTTCCTTCTTTAAACATTTGTTGCTTCTGTTCACGAATTTTCTCCAACAGAACCGATGCCGGCTCATCATTCGTATCTTGTGGAACAAGTTTTCCACGAATGGCGAGGTCAAGGATTTTCTGTCGTAATGCCTTGGTATCCATTATTCTTCCACCTTTCCAATTAACTGTTCCAGTTCTACAACTGCCTTTGCTATGTTATTGGATTTCTCTTTAATCATATCAAGCAATTCTGTAAGAGTATAATCATCCGTTTCAGAATTCGCTTTCATCCATGAGATATCCAAACTTGTCTTATCACGAGCCAAAATATCTTCAATAGTGAATCTACGCCATCTTCCATTTGGATTTTCTTCACTGTATGTTTCTGCGCGCTTGCTTAAATCACCATCAGCATAACATTTCACAAAATCATCGAAATGTTCGGATTTCAGAGGATTTGTCTTTCCAAAAGAAGGCATATCATTTCTCAAGTCATAAATCCAAACTTCTTTTGTGTTATGCTTATCGGTTTTTCCACGAGTAAAGAACATCACATTCGTTTTAACACCCTGAGCGTAGAAGATACCGGTAGGAAGACGCAGAATTGTATGCAGATTACATTTATCCAGCAAGTCGAGACGAATTCGTTCACCATCACCATCAGCAAAAAGCACATTATCCGGCAAGACTACTGCAGCACGTGCTTTGCCGTTCGCTTTCAAACTCCGGTAAATATGCTGAAGGAAGTTCAGCTGCTTATTGCTTGTGGGGAATGTAAAGTCGTCACGTGTTGCACGCTCTCCGCCTTTTTTAGTACCAAATGGTGGGTTAGTTAATACAATATCATAATCTTTCATGCCCATACCTGCATTGGACAGAGTATCCCCTAAAGTGATTTTTCCCTCAATATCATGCAGCATAGCGTTCATCAAAGCCAAACGATGTGTATCATGCACTAGCTCACAGCCGGTGAATGCTTCTTCTCGTTCGAATTTAGCAGTATCTGCATCTAAATCGAAGAAATCATCCGTTTGTGAACGCACATACTGGCTGGCAGAAATCATAAACCCAAATGTGCCGCAAGCAGGGTCATTGCAGCGTTCGCCCGGCTGTGGTTTCACCAGCTTAGTCATTACATCAATCAATACACGAGGGGTGAAGTACTGACCAGCACCGGATTTCTTCTCATTAGCGTTCTTTTCCAAAAGGCCTTCGTAAAGATTACCCAAGCCTTCTTCTCTTGCAGAAAACCAATCAAGTCCATCAATAGTTGTAATAATCTTTTCAAGGTTCTTTGGCTCATCAATATTTGTCGACGCTCCTTGATAAATTTCACGTACACGACCGGTACATTCTTCGCCCAGATGCGTCAACAATTCTTTATAGAATTTTTTCAGTTCAATTCCACTTTTCGATGTAAGATTATCCCAACGATATGCCTTAGGGATCTGTGCTTCAGCACCAGTTTCCTTAGCCATTTTCAGGAACAAAATATAAGTCAATTCGGTTACATACTGATGATATGTGATACCATCATCTCTGAGTACATTACAGAGATTCCAAAGTTTTGAAACAATTTCTTGCGTTGTCATTATGCAACTCTACCTCCGTCATCATAAAGATATTCATTCAATTCCAATACGATATTTTCTAATTGATTTTGGAAAATCTTATTTATTTTTACAAATCCACCATTGCTTTTAAAACGGCTATCCTCGTCAAATACCTGAACATTCAGTACAGATTCTTCCATCAAATATTTTTCCATACGTCCTATCCAACTCATTTCCTGCTTCGAAAAATTATGAGCCTTTTTCAATTTATCTACTGCCCTGCGAATTCTTGCATCATGACTAATTAACGCAGAACCAATAGCATACCTGCGAATAAGACTGATAATATCAGCAGCAATTTCTTCATTTGTAAGTTCTGATATTGCTGTATTCAACTGCTGTGTGGTAAATCCCTCTCTGTCGAGAGTTAATCTTAATGCTTTCAGCGCATCTCGTGTCAACTCTTTTGGTCGGGTACAAACGATGCTCAGCGCAGCAATTTCATTCATGTGAGTTTTTACATATTCAGAAAAAGCATCTAGATAATCTTCGGGTTTATCAGAATTGCCATACCCTCTTGTGTGCTTTGTTAATTCATCTTCTTTCTCAGAAATAACCACTGGATTTCTTCCATTTGCCTTTGTCTGCTGAATATACTCAAACATATCTCTATAAGCAAGCAAACGCTTTTTAGCATCTTCCGGATCCTGCTTTTCAATCTCAACAATAAACTGAGTAGGATCCATACCATCAGTCATACTAATAAACTGTTCCATCACTTTTTCATTCATGCGACGCTTTTTACGCTGAAGTTTTGCAATAATCTGATTTATCTGAGCCTGAACCACATCTTTATCTTCCACTTCTTCTAATCCGTCCAGAAGTTGTGTGAAAGTAGTTGTAGGATTCGCCACAACAGGCTTCATGGTGTTCACCTGTTCTAAAGAATCATAAACACCTACCGGATCATAAATCTCAAAGTGGGTTTTATGAATTCGGGAACACAATCTAGTAGCTCGTCCCAACATCTGCTCAAAAAGAATACGGGATTTCACTCTACGCATAAATACCAGTGTTGTAATTTCTGGTACATCAATACCTGTTGTAAGCAAATCAACAGTAACAGCAATACTTGGAAAACGCTCATTTTTAAAACGTTTAATTGCTTCTGCCACTTTTTTAGGATTACCACCGCCAACGCTACCAGTAATTTTCATAATAGCATCATTATCAACGCCTGTTTCTGAATAAATTTCTTTCAGAATAGAAACAATCATGTCTGCGTGCTGATCATCAACCGCATAAATTAAAGTCTTTCCCTGCTCTTCCGGATTTTCCGGATCAATATCTCTTGCAATTTCTGTCAGAACAGTTCTGTTGAAGTTCTCTGTAATAACCTGCCTGTTGAAATTCTCAACCTCAAAATCAAGTTCATCGTTAAGCAATTCACTATTAGTTATTTCACCAGTCACAGGATCATATACCGTCACAGTGTCACCAGATTTATAATGAATACCACCTGTACTGAGTTTTGTTTCCAAATGATGTGGTGCATCATGATCAACAAGATATCCCTCTATAACAGCTTCTCGGTAAGTGTATTTGAATACTGGCTGACCAAAAATTTCTGTTGTATGTAATGCCGGAGTTGCAGTGAGGGCAATTTTCACAGCATCAAAATACTCAACTACTGTGCGATATTTACTCTGGTAATCACGCTGATCACGATACAGAACTTCTACATCGCCCATTTCTTTATCTAAAATATACCCTCGGTGAGCCTCGTCAATAATAATCAAATCAAAATCTGTTACGGACGGCATTGCCTCTCCTTCGTTATAAAGAATACGTTTTACCATACTCTGAACAGTAGCAACCTGAATACGAGTTTCTTTATCTACAGTTTTCTCATCCAATCCCTTAATATCATAGATTTCATCAAGAGTCATCAGTTCTTCAAGTTTTACTTCCTTAAAAACATCGGAAGCCTGATCTCCCAAAGAGGTTCGATCAACAAGGAACAAGATACGTTTAAAACGATTCGTCTTTAAAAAGCGGTAAATCATGCCAAGGACAGTACGGGTTTTACCTGTACCTGTTGCCATTGCAATCAGCACTTCTTTTTGTCCCTCAATAACTGCTTTTTCAGCTGCTTTGATAGCTTTCACCTGATACTCTCGCAGATTCAAACCGTCCTTATCGGTCAATAAGTCATACGGCATTACCTGCAATGCATTATTACCTGCTTGAATGTCTTTTTCCAGTCGTTCCATAATACCATTCGGGCTAATCCAGCCATGCAATGCCATAGGAACATTAGAAGGCTCTCTTAAATCTAAAAACCAGATACCGGATTTCGTTTTAAACTGCTCCAGATATGGTCTGCCATTTGTCGCAAAAGTAAACGGAACCTTAAACTCGCCCCACGTACCAATCTGATATTCAGCATCTTCTTTACGAATATTTCTTGGATAATCTTTACCTTGATAATCAACTACAGATGGAATATCCTTATGTTCAGCTTTCGCCTCAATAATACCGACAAGTTTTGTTCCCACAAACAGCGCATAATCTGCATAGCCTTTTTTACTGACAGTGGAATCTGTTGGCCATTCAGCAATCGCCATGTTACGACCTTTCGCAGGTCTTGCACCTTTTGAATAGCGGATTTCTTGAGTATTAGCTTCCCAGCCAACCTGACGAAGCTGCTCATCGATCATATATCGAGTTTCTGCCTCGGACTTCTGACGCTGACTTGCCATTTTATTAGCCTGTTTCAAACGAACCTTCTTATCTACCTGTTCAGCCTGTTCGGCATATGCAAGAGCCGTCTTTGTAAGCTCTTCTTCTTTTTCTTCTTCCTGGGCTTTATTCAAAACAACAATCTTTTTTGTTTTATCTTCTTCCTTTACAGGCATAACAAAACTCTGATGCTGATAGTTCCAGTCACCATAAGTCTGCATAAACCATTCGGACAAACTGTATGCCATTTGTAAAAAAATGGGACAATCTGAGCTTTCAGAATAATTTTCATGAACAGCTTTATTTCTTACTTTACGAAGTGCATGTAAAATATCAGTTAAATCTCTCGTTAAGAGACCTTCTGAAGACAATACATTGATTCGATTCACTGCAGAATTATCATAAGGAATAGGAATTTTATCGTATGTAAACATCAAGTTTACAATTGTTTCTCCAATCATTCCCAATTTCATCAAACACGAGTTCGGATCTGTGTAACAATACTGTTCAGCCAAATTTCCAAAATTCGCTAAAACCGGAAATTCTGTTTCTAAAAATTTAAAATTGGAAGCCATTTAATACATCCCCCTTTCGTTTATCGTATGTTCTGATAATAAAATATTATCAGAACATCATTGGTAAAAGTTAAAATCCTATACGAGCCCTAATATCATTTAACCACTCACCTTTATATTTAAAAAATCTCGGACCTGCAATTGAATATTTCTTTCCAGATATGAGTTTTGCAGCAGCCGTCAACGACATTTCTTTCCCTTGATACTCCACTTTTCTGTCCCCAACAACCTTGCACGTAATACTTGGATCATCATAATATTCAATTTCTTCTCCAACAGAAATCTGACATTTCGTAAAAGAAAAATTCTCCGCTTTTTCATGGCTCTCGGTGTCAATTTCCTGTGCCAACTGTTCCTCCTGTGCTTCTACATCAGTTGGAACAACTAACTTTAGCTTCTCCTTGCAATCATGAATTTCTGCCATTGCCTCCAAAATTGCGTATGCTTCTTCTGGCTTCATTGCATAGAATTCACGCACTCTTTTCTGACCATTAAATTCATCAACAGAACGTAAATCAGGATTCAACTTATCAATAATCGCATGTAACTTCAAATCTGACAATCTTGAATTCACTTTGTATGTCGCATATACTCGGAATGCGAACGGAATACATTCGCTGCGATTCAATTGTTTCAATCGTTTATCTATATCATCTGCATATCCTATTTTCACATAATCTGGAAAAGAAGGATTTGTGAGAATGTATATTACACCTTTTTTGTCATTCATATCCGCTTTCTCCATTTATAATTCAACCCTTTGCTTGCCTTTTTCAAAATGCTGTTTTACCCATTGCACTGTCTCCAAAGTGTCAAAATGACACTTTGGAGCAAGCGTTTGATACTTTGGAAATCGGCTTGCTTAATACCCAATCCTAAAATAATCCAAATACGCTTTATACTTATCCTGTGCTGTCAGACAGGTATCAGTCAGATAACCTTTTTCGTTATCCCATTCCTTCAATCCGCGATAATAGAACATCTTCAAATTATCCTCAATAATGAAAGGGACAATATTGTATTTCAGACACTCCTTAAACATAATCAATCTGCCCACACGACCGTTTCCATCTTGAAATGGATGAATCCGCTCAAACTTCACATGGAAGTCCAGAATATCCTCAAAGTTCTTTTCTTCTTTGGCTTTGTATTCCATCAGCAAGACCTTCATTTTATCGACAACTTCTTCCGGAAGGGCTGTATCCCTGCCACCAACTTCATTCGGAAGTTTCTTATAATCACCAACAGCAAACCAATCTTTTCTGGAATCACTGGTGCCATTCTTCAAAACCAAATGAAGTTCTTTGATGAATTTCTCCGTCAAAGTTGCTTTCGCATGATCAATAATTATGTCAATGCAACGGAAGTGATTTGCTGTTTCGATCACATCATCCACATTCAGCACTTCTTTTTCTACACCAATAGTGTTGGTTTCAAATATATATCTGGTTTGATCGTGTGTCAGGCGGCTTCCTTCCATATGGTTAGAGTTATAGGTCAAATCAATCTGGGTCTTATGATAAATCCCACCTGAATATTTACTAGCCTTCTGCTCTTTTAGAATATCCAGTAGCGTAATCGGTTCTTCTTTTTTCTTATTGATACGCTCTGGTTTCTCTGCATTTTCTGGAATCTTCCATATCTTACCAGTAAGAAACGCACCGTTCACACGCCCCTGTGCACAGTAATTTCTAACACTGCGTTCTGACATATTCCATTTTTTTGCTACATCAGCAACTAAAAGGTATTTCATCTACAATCCTCCATCATAACCCAAATCCAAAACGTACTAATCTACTGATTAGTATAACACATCATCGGCAAAAACTCCATTCTCTTTTTGCTTGCCGCGCTATTTTTTTAGCCGATACAACAAACTGTTTCCCAGTCAGATAGATTTAATAAAATGGATTCCTGTAATCCCCAAATATTCTTTCCAATTTTGTATTTATAGATTATATCATCTAATAAGTTTTATCACACACATAATCATGAGACTTTTTTCGTTCAAATTGTGCGATTATATGTAAAAGGTGGATGTTCTTTATCAAAATAAAAATGGCGAAGTGCTTATCGTAACACTCCGCCGAAAGCCTAACCGGTTTGAGCCAGATGCTTGGTTAGGTCTGCTTTATTATTTTATGCAATTCCACTGCATTTATGCACTTAAATGTTAAATCGATGAATCCTGCAAAACATCTTTTTATAAACGTGACTCTTTTTACGTCACATTTACAATTTATCATTGTTATATATCCCTTTCCACTCTAATGATTGAATTATATGCATAAACACACAAAAAATCAATCGCAAATTTTTACGATTGATTTTTCAATACCAATTAATGTGACATTTTACAGTCTTGAAACTTATTCCTACCGTCATTTCCATTTTTTCTGAGGGACATTCTGAGGGACATTGTAATTCAAATTTAGCATCACAACTTCAAAAAATAATATGCACAGTTTTATCAGAAACAAGATTTGTTTTCATAAAAGCCATAAGATTTCTCTTTTTCAAAATCTTACAGCTTATAAGTTACATCTACTTCATTAGTTCTTGCAAAAACAATTGATTCAACTCATTCCAATCTGGTGTAAGACTATCTTCCAGTAATCTCACTGCCCTTTTGATACTCGGAATACTTTCATCAAGATATTCATTTATTTCCGAAATTCTTTTAACCAACTTTACTTCTGGAGAGTTCATTTTTAATTCTAGCAATTGATTCACTACATCGATTAATTCTACTGGCAACTCTGCTTT
>CAKSAJ010000046.1 GCA_934435195.1 uncultured Schaedlerella sp. | reverse complement strand
GAGATGCGCGTCATGCAATGCATGACATACTTCTTCTGCGCATCTCTGCAATCCTGCCGGAGGCTATATCAGATGGGAGTCATCTCACATCTGATATACTCTACCAGTTCTTCACGGTGCAGTATTCCCTTCGGAATATCCATTCCTCTCTTTCGAAGTTCCTCTGCAAGCATCGTAACCTGTGGCACATCAAGATGATATCTTTTCAATTCGTCAACCTGACTAAAAATCTGTCTCGGTGTTCCACGCATCACCACATGTCCGCTATCCATTACATATACCCAGTCTGCATCTACTACTTCTTCCATATAATGTGTAATTAAAATAACTGTTACATTTTTTCTTTTACGAAGTTCATGAACTGTACGAAGCACTTCTTTTCTTCCATTTGGGTCCAACATAGCTGTTGGTTCATCCAGCACAATGCACTGTGGCTCCATCGCGATCACACCTGCAATTGCCACACGTTGTTTCTGTCCGCCTGATAATTTATTTGGTGAGTTTTTACGATATTCCAACATACCTACAGCCTTGAGACTGTCTTCTACTCGCTTCCATATCTCATCTGTCGGAACGCCTAAATTCTCCGGTCCAAATCCGACATCCTCTTCTACAACAGTTCCTATGATCTGGTTATCCGGATTCTGAAATACCATCCCGGCTGATTGACGTACATTCATCAGCTCATTCGGATCCTTCGTATCACGCCCGTTCACCCACATCGTTCCTCCTGTAGGAACAAGTATTGCATTCATATGCTTTGCAAGCGTAGATTTTCCAGAGCCATTATGTCCAAGAATCGCAACAAACTGTCCCGGTCTGACATCCATATCCACACCATCTACAGCTCGATGCATTCCGACTACATTGCCCTCATCATCTCGTTTTTCATATTCATAAACAAGCTCTTCTGCCTGTATCATCTCCATAAGGCCGCGCCTCCATTATTTATTTGCCTTATACGGCACACATGCTTATTGTTTACCTGTAAAAGGCAATCAGTAAACATTCATGTTCCTTATTCTAAAATATGACGGCTTTTTTGTAAAGCATTCTCCGAAAAGAGACGAAAAAAGCTCCCGTTCTATAACTCTCATCATAGAAACGGCAGCTCTTCTTATCTTTTACGCTTTCCTTAAGCTCTTTCCGGCTCCTGATATTCTTCACCGAATGTCTCAACTGTAACCTTCTTCATCTTCTGTTCTTCCAGTGGACGGTCACTGTAATCTGTTGCTGTCTCAGCAATCTTATTTACAATATCCATTCCTTCTGTGATCTTACCAAATGCTGCATAAGCACCATCCAGATGTGGTGATTTCTCATGCATGATGAAGAACTGTGATCCTGCTGAATCAGGATGCATTGCACGTGCCATAGAAAGCACTCCCGGATCATGTTTCAGATTATTCTCGAATCCGTTCTGTGAAAATTCACCTTTGATTGAATATCCCGGGCCACCCATACCTGTTCCGTTTGGGCATCCTCCCTGGATCATAAATCCACGGATAACACGATGGAAGATCAGTCCATCATAGAATCCTTTCTGAACTAATGATACAAAGTTATTTACTGTATTAGGAGCGATCTCCGGATACAGTTCTGCTTTCATAATGTCGCCATTTTCCATCTCAAATGTTACGATTGGATTTGCCATAATCATTCATCCTCTTTTCTACCTTACTCTGAACACTTAAAATAAGGTGTTCTAAGGCTCATTGTAACGGATTCTTATCTTTCCGTCAAATATTACCGCATCCGGACATCCAATTTTCCCTTATGGTTAAAATGTACATCCCTCTCTTATTTTTTTGGTTACTCGTTATATTGTTCATTTCCCGCTTTATTTGTATACTTATCTCAGAACAAAACAAAACACAAATTTTTAACACTCATTATTATATTTTTTAAGGAGGCTATTTCAAATGGCAAGTTTATCATTAAGAGGAATTGAAAAAGTATATCCAAACGGATTTCACGCAGTAAAAGATTTCAATCTTGAAATCGAAGATAAAGAATTCATCATTTTCGTAGGACCATCAGGATGTGGTAAATCTACTACACTTCGTATGATCGCCGGTCTGGAAGATATTTCCGGTGGTGTTCTTGAAATTGACGGAAAGAAAATGAACGACGTAGAGCCAAAAGACCGTGATATTGCAATGGTATTCCAGAACTACGCTCTGTACCCACATATGACAGTATATGACAACATGGCTTTCGGTCTGAAGCTTCGTAAAGTTCCAAAAGATGAGATTGATAAAAAAGTTCGCGAGGCTGCAAGAATCCTTGACCTTGAGAAACTGCTTGATCGTAAACCAAAAGCTCTTTCCGGTGGACAGAGACAGCGTGTTGCTATGGGACGTGCTATCGTTCGTAATCCTAAGGTATTCCTTATGGATGAGCCTCTTTCAAACCTGGATGCTAAGCTGAGAGTTCAGATGCGTATTGAGATTTCTAAACTGCATGAGAATTTAGGTGCTACAATCATCTACGTTACACATGACCAGACAGAGGCTATGACACTTGGTACAAGAATCGTTGTTATGAAAGACGGAATTGTTCAGCAGGTAGATACTCCTCAGAACCTTTACAATACACCATGTAACCAGTTCGTTGCCGGATTCATCGGATCACCTCAGATGAACTTTATGGATGCACTTGTTAATGTAAATGGAAATGATGTTACATTAAAAGTAGGCGAGCATGTATTAAAAGTTCCAGCATCTAAGAGACAGGCTCTGATCGATGGCGGTTATGACGGAAAAACTGTTGTTCTTGGTATTCGTCCGGAAGATGTACATGATTCACAGGCATTTATCAGCAACTCTCCTGACAGCGTGATCAAATCTAAGATCAAAGTTTACGAATTGCTTGGTGCAGAAGTATTCTTGTACTTCGACTTAGAGGGAACTCAGATGACAGCACGTGTTAATCCACGTACAACTCTGAGAACAGGAGATGATGCAATCTTCGCTCTTGATATGGAAAAGATTCACCTCTTTGACAAAGATACTGAGTTGACGATTACAAACTAGTAGTTTATTATAAAAGAAAGAGTTCGCCCTGTAATCACAAAGAATCAAGTGATTACGAGGTTACATATAAGAGAGGGGTTGTACTTTTGTACAACTCCTCCCTTTGTCTCTTTATCTGCAACACTTAGTGAGGTATAAATGGAGGCTTTCATGAAACATAGCACAGAACTTGAACATGCATTAAGAAATCTCAGACAACTTACAGGCATCACCCTGGATGTAAAAGCTGATACAGAGGAAGAGGAAATACAGGCACTCACACAGATACGCTGTCTTTGTAATGCTTATCAGGAAAAATATAACAAGACCCATTTTTTACAAGGGCTTGTAACCGGAACGATTCCGATATATGATATTTTAGAAAGAGCTCCTAGACTGCATATCAATCTTGAGGAGCGGCGCATACTGTTTTTATTAAAAACCAAAGGTTCTCTGGACGAAACAATTCCGGAGATTTTAAAGAATCTGTTTCCACCACAGACGCACTCTTATCTGGTTCCTTTGACCGAATCCAGCATGGTCGTCCTTCGTCCTGTAAAGGATTCGGAAACAGAAAACGATTTTTTACAGATTGCACGTACGATTGTCGATACACTGAATATGGAGGCTCTCTCTTTTATCCAGGTGGCTTACAGCGGATGCTTTCATTCCCTTTCGGAATGCTCAGAAGCTTATAAAAGTGCCTATCTCGCTTTGAAGGTCGGAAATTTATTTTATTCAGAACAAACTGTATTTCCGTATAACCAACTTGGAGTCGGACGCTTACTATACCAGCTTCCAGTTTCAATCTGCGAAGGATTTTTACACGAAATATTTGGTGATGATATTCCTGATTCGTTTGATAACGAAACAGATATAACAATTACCAGATTTCTTCAAAACAACTTAAATATTGCCGAGACTTCCCGCCAATTACATATGCACCGCAATACACTTATTTACCGGCTTGACCAGGTAGAGAAAAAAACGGGGCTCGACCTTCGCAAATTCGAAGATGCTATGACCTTCAAGCTTGCAAGTATGGTTATAAATTATTTACAGTCAGAAAGGAATTCTTAAGATGAATGACACTTATTACGAACAACTGGTAACTCGTAAACCAACCGGAAAGACTGCACTTTTACGTGTACTTTCTTTTCTCCCAATCCTGATTCTTATCCTCTTTGGATTTCCGTTTTTAGGATTTTTTGCATTTATGTTAGCTGCTTTATATGGTGTTCTTGCCTATTACTTTATCTTTCCTCGTTTTAACGTGGAATATGAATACGACTTGTTAAACCATGAACTCGATATTGCAGCGATTTACAGCAAAGCAAATAGAAAAGACAAGCTTTCTATTGATATTCAGCATGCAGAAATTATAGCGCCGAAAAATTCACACAGACTGGACTCTTACCACACAACAAAACGCTATGATTTTTCTTCCGGAAATGCAAATGCCAACACATATGCTATCATCATTACATTGAATCAGACTCTCTGTACTGTCTTGTTCGATCCTGACGATGAAATGCTCAGACATATGAAAGGTTGGATGGGAATGAAATTATATCAGGATTAATTGTAAAAAATGTGCTATAATCTTAAAAGATGCGGATACACTTCGGATTCTATTTCCGTTTTGTATCCGCTTTTTTGTAAAACAAGAATAACTGGGGGAAATTTATTTTGGAAACTTTTGAAAAAGAAGACAATCGAATGGCATTGAACACAGCCGCTCTTGCAGGCGATATCCTGCTGGAAAGCGGTGCTGAGATATCTCGTGTAGAAGAGACAATTAACAGAATTGCCCATGCCTATGGTATTGAATCTTGTGATCCTTTTGTCTTAAGCAGTGGATTCTTTCTCACTGCTGACAGCAATTCTGATCAGAACTTTGCCTGGGTAAGACACATCCCTCTGAGTGCGACACGATTAGATCGCGTTACAGCCGTCAACCAATTATCCCGCGAAATTGAGCAGGGCATTTACAGTCCCACTGAAGCATATCAGAAGCTCCAGACAATCCAGAAAACACCTGCAAAGGCCAAATGGTGCCAGATTCTTGCTTCCGGTATCGGAAGTGGATGCTTTTGCTATCTGTTTGGCGGTGATGCTATTGATAGTATCGTTTCTTTTATAGCCGGACTGCTTTTATATGTCTATTTATTATGTCTTGTAAAGGGACGCCTCTCAAAAATCGCAACAAATATTTCCGGCGGTATGGTCGTAACTTTAATCGCTGTACTCATTTACCAAATGGGGCTTGGACATCATTTAAATGAGATTATCATCGGTGCTATTATCCCATTGGTTCCCGGTGTTGCCTTTACAAATGGTATCCGCGACATTGCAGACCAGGATTATATCGCCGGAGCTGTTCGAATGCTGGATGCTCTTCTTGTTACTTTCAGCATTGCCATGGGAGTAGGACTTATTATAATCGGATATCACCAGATTGTCGGCAGTATGCTTCTTCCTTAAAATTTAATCAATATGACACTCAACACTTATATTTACAAAGGAGACCTTTGCGTTATGTCTATGCATTTATTTTTTGAATTTCTTAACGCTGCTGTTGGTACAATGGCGTTTGCCCTGCTTTTCCAAGTACCAAAACAATATTATGTAAACTGCGGTATAATCGGCGGATGTGGATGGCTTTGTTATAAATTGCTTCTTTCTGGATGCGGACTTTTCGCTTCTACCTTTTTTGCGACCGTTCTTGTCGTTTTCCTCTCCCGCCTCAGTGCAGTTTATCGCCATTGTCCGGTAACAGTCTTTTTGATTGCCGGCATTTTCCCACTGGTTCCCGGAGCCGGCATCTATTGGACCGCCTACTATGTAGTGACAGACCAGCTTGCCAAAGCTTCTGCCCGCGGATTTCTAACCTTAAAAATTGCCGTTGCAATTGTACTTGGTATTTTGTTTGTTTTTGAATTTCCGCAAAAATGGTTCCGCAGGATTGCCTCCCACGAAACCATATAAACGACTTTTCTTATCTAACTATAATTTTCTCCATTACTTCTCCAATCGGGGCTGAAATTGTCAAATTCGACCTCACAGCCCTTCCGGTCTCCGATTTATTGATTACTGCTAAATATTTTCCATTGAAGTAATCAATAAATCCGGCCGCCGGATATACGACCAATGAAGTGCCTCCGATGATTAGCATATCGGCCTGACTGATTGCATTTACAGCGCCTTGAATCGTTGCAGAATCCAGTCCTTCTTCATAAAGAACAACATCCGGTTTAATAATCCCTCCACATTTTTTGCATCTTGGTATCCCATCCGAATTTTTCACATATTCCGCATCATAAAATTCATGACAATCCATGCAATAATTTCTCATAATGCTCCCATGTAATTCATATACCGTTTTGCTTCCTGCTGCCTGATGCAGTCCGTCGATATTCTGTGTTACAACTGCCTTCAGCTTCCCTGCTGCTTCCAGTTCTGCAAGCTTTCTATGCGCCGCATTCGGCTTTGCATCCAGCATCATCATTTTCTCTTTATAGAATTCGTAAAAAGCTTCTGTATGCTGTATAAAAAAAGAATGACTCACTACCTGTTCCGGTGAATATTTATAAGACTGATGATAAATACCATCCGCACTTCTAAAATCCGGAATTCCACTCTCCGTCGATACTCCTGCACCTCCGAAAAAGACAATATTCTGACTTTCGTCAATCATTTTCTGCAACTGTTCTGTTTCTTTCTCATACATCGCATATCACCCCTTGTATTAATCTCCGATACGTCTATAAGACGCCCAACTTACATCACTCATCCAAAACATGACCTGCCTGAATATGCTTATCTATTTTATCTTGCATACATTTCCAGATCACAGCAGATGTTTCTTCCACTTTTTCATTTCTTTTATAAATTTGTGATTTCTTCACTTGATGCTCTGTCCAACTAATTCCACCAGCGGCATCATTTAACAATAATGGCTGGAAATTATCAAGCATATGTGCATACTTCGCCTCTGCTGTCTCGTACGCTTCAAATTCTTCCCACAGGGCTTTTAAATACATTCCTTGCTCTTCCGGTAACATTCCAAAAATACGGTCAGCTGCTTTTCTTTCCCGCTCATCCTTTGTCTTTGCACCTTCCTCATCATATGCATAGGTATCACCCGCATCAATCTCCACCAGATCATGGATCAGTACCATCAACATTACTTTTGATACTTCAACCGGTTCCTCTGCGTATTCCTGAAGCAAATATGCCATCAATGCGATATGCCAGGAATGCTCTGCATCATTCTCCTTGCGTGATGCATCTGAAAGCGGTGTCTGACGTATAATCTTTTTTACTTTATCAATTTCCAAAATAAATTGAAGCTGCTGCTCTAATCGATTCATCTTAAACCTCCCCGAAAAATCCATTTTCACTATACTGAGCCCACTTAAGATACATATCCATTAACTATCATATCTGCTTCATCAGCAATTTTTTTTATGTTTATCATCTATTATTTTTACCTCCTTTATTGATTTCAAAAATGTTTTCGGTGAAATATATAAGTCCTCAAGTATAGGGATTAAATCAATATACTCTTCTTCGCTTTCTACATTATGTGTATATTTTGCCATCACAACAAGATAACCATTATCCCATTCTTTTACTGACGTATAACATTCTAAAGAATAGGGGGCTTTAAATCGAATCACATATCCCTTATAACTAAAAATTGTATATTTTTCATCATTACTTAAAATAGCATAACTCATCTTGTCACCATCCTTTTAATCTATCTTCTAATCTCAACACATTAATTTTACTCCATTTTCTTTCTCTTTTCTACTGAAATTGGATAATATAAAAAAATGAAAAAGAGAAATAGTACCCTTGTTAGAAATACCATTTCTCTTCTTATGTATAATCTTATATTCTTTTCTTATTTAATCTTACAGTTCAACTCTACCTGTTGTATCTCCGTTGATTACATAGTAAGCTGCTGAATCTTCTGGTTTTAAGTAAATCTTAACGTCTTTCAAATCACCAACTTTGTTCTTCAGAACTTTTGTCCAAACGTCTTTTACTTTCTGGAAGATTTCTTTCTCTGTATATTCTTTTCCAGCAAACTGAAGGAACATCTCTGTTTTTACTTCAGCTTTCTTTGCTGTTGTCTTCTTTGCAGGTGCTTTCTTTGCTGCTGTTTTCTTTGCAGGTGCTTTCTCTTCTTTTGCCGGTGCATCTACAAGAACTGCTGCTTTTGTCTCAATTCCTTTTGTTGTGTCTTTCTGAGTTGAAATTGCCTTTGGAGCTGGTTTTGCTTCTACCTTCTTAGGCTCAACTTTTTTAGTCTCAACTTTTTTAACTTCTTCTTTTACTGTCTCTGTTGTCTTTGTTTCTTTTATAGAAGATGCTGCTGCCTCTGCTGTTGCCTCTGCTGCTGTCTCATTCTTTAACGCTGTCTGTTCTGCTGTCTTTAACGCTTTAGCTGCTTTTTGCTCTTTTAATGTTTTTCTTGCCATTACTTGTTCCCTCCTAATAAATATTCAAGTATTCTGACTCGATTTCATTTTTTGCTACAAGTGTTATTGTACCTCATTTTATTGAAAAGGTCAAAAAAATAACAATAATTTTTACATTCCTACTTTTTTTCTAAATTTTCTGATTTTTTGTATTTTTTAAACAAATTGACTTTTTTTATTTTTTTAGAGTTTTAGGGTTTACAAACCACCCAATTATTGATATACTATCACTTGTCGAGCGGAAGTGGCGGAATGGCAGACGCGCTAGATTCAGGTTCTAGTGGGAGTTTATCCTGTGAGAGTTCAAGTCTCTTCTTCCGCACTAGGCAGAAACCCATGTGAATGCATGGGTTTTTTATTTTGTAGAGCCAGTAGGGACGGAATTTTCACATTATCTATTACAATGTAAATAATGCTTTTTCGTAGTCCTTAACATAATACTTAATATTGGTTCTACCTTTTTGGATTACGATATGTCCCTCTTTTTCAAGCATCTCCTTTTGTGCCTCAACGCCTCCTGGATACTTTGCATTTAATTCCCCTTTTGCTTTTAATGTTCTCCAATAAGGGGTTTTATCTTCTGCACGCTGATAACTCGCCCATGCGACTATCGAAACAAAAATTCCAGCTGTAATTGGCTCTGTAAAATCAGCACCATTTTGTTTAGCAAAGAACTCCCTTATTGTACCTACTGTAAGTAATTTTCCACAAGGCACAAGTCGCATTACTTTGTCGTAGTCAATAGGTGGGGCAAAATACATTTTATCTCCACCATATTTTTCGATGCTCTTTTCATCTGTTATGCTTTGAACTTTTGGCATATCCTTGCTATCCATAAGCATAGCATTAAAATCTTTTTTATCTTCATTTGCCATAATGTATCACCTCCAAGCCAATCATATCTTAATAAACAAAACCATACAATGAGACAGTTTTAAAAATCCTTACGAAACTTCAAATTTTCATGTGTTCGACAAATTGGAAGTTTCATTTTATCACAGTTCCAATATGCTTATCCAATCTCCATTGCGGAGCATCACTATCATCAGCCCAATACTCATCCAATGAAATAATCTTATCATTAACAATTTTAATAAATGACGTTACATGGAATGAAGCACTCTTATCCTTCGGATATACATTAGCAACTGTTACCAGTAAATTACCTATTTCTTCTGTTCTTTCAACCACTCCATTCCATTCTCCGGGATATTCGCAATTCGCAATAATATACTCGTCCAGATTGAAATGTTCATTTGTACAATGCCAATTTACATATGCATCCTCATGAAAATATTTTCTAATTTCATTCTCATCTTGAACGAGAACTGCTTTCCAAAATTCATGTATATTCATTTTTTCACTCTCCTCCAAATTCCGATTTTCGTTTTCGCCAATTGGAAGTTAGCTATTTTTTCATTCCTTGCTTTGTAAAATGCTTATGCAACAAAAATTCTGTCGGAATAATTGTAAGCACCATAATTCCTAATTGTAAAAACACCAAATAAACAGAAATCATTTCAAAGTTTGTATTATCTTTCGTTAAAATCAAAATAAAAATCGATAGTATCACCAGAATGATTCCTAAAACAAAGTTTATCCAGCCCCAACATCTGTGTGCATATCTCCATGTTTCATCATTCATCCTTGACATAGTAGTTCGATATCCCGAACTTCCCTGCCGATCTTTAGGAGGCTTATCTTTCCACGTATATCCCAATATAATCATAGATAACGGTACTAAAAGTGAACACACAGATAAAAATATAAACATTATAGAAATCTCCTCTCAACTTCTGATTAATTTGCTCTAAAGACTGAAGTTGTCATCAAATAAACCCTACCCATATTCCAACCGCTATAAGTATCATACCTAATATTCTTCCGATAAATCTCGCCTTTTTATTTCCAAATAAAGCAGTTGTTTCTGGAGTAGTAAATGGAAGCACAACAACAGTGACCCCCATTACTATAATTCCACTTCCAATCATGCAATTGCGGCTTGACACAACACCATAAAACATAGCTAAAAACCCTAAAATAATGCCCGAAATGAAATACTTAATTTTATGTCTATCTTTTTCAATTATCTTTCTATAGCTGTTTTCGCACTCACTGCTACAAAATTCCAAATTACTATCTAATTCTTTGCCACAATATCTACATTTTTTCATAGTAACTTCCTCGAT
>CAKSAJ010000045.1 GCA_934435195.1 uncultured Schaedlerella sp. | reverse complement strand
GGTATGGTGCAGTTGGTTAGCGCGTCGGATTGTGGTTCCGGATATCGTGGGTTCGAGTCCCACTACCCACCCTTTTCAAAAGAAAATTTGCCGATTATACAGGTTCGGTTAATCAAAATAATTTAATATGGGCGTGTAGCTCAGGTGGTAGAGCACTTGACTTTTAATCAAGTTGTCCGGGGTTCGAATCCCCGCACGCTCACTGAAGGAAAAGATCAATGATTGTATTCATTGGTCTTTTTTTATTGTTCGATTACAATTACTGCCTGTTTGTTTTTTATATATTGAAAATGTAAAGAATTGTGTATTCTTTTATTGACATATGTAGATAGTCGATATATAATCAAGCCAAGATATATAGATGACCGATATATCTACTGCAAGATGAGTTTCATTTCGCAGTGGGAATGTTAAGACGTATACAGTTAATGTAAAATCAGAAGATAGGAGGAATTGTTATGGCAGTTGACAGAAGTCTGGTATCAGGAAGCACAACAATGTTGTTATTAAAGCTTTTATCTGAAAAGGATATGTATGGTTATGAGATGATTGAAACCTTGAGGGAGAAATCACAGAATGTATTTGAATTAAAGGCAGGAACATTATATCCATTACTTCATGGGATGGAAGATAAGAAATATCTGACGGTCTATGAGAAAGAGGTTGGCGGCAAGGTTCGTAAGTATTACAGTATTACGAAAACAGGGAGGAAAGTTTTAGCAGAGAAGAAAGAAGAATGGGAAATTTATTCATCGGCTGTAGTGAATGTGCTAAATGCAGCAGTTTGTTAGAAGGGGTGATATTTGATGAGACGAGAGGAGTATTTGCATACATTAACAGAACAGATTCGCTGTAAGATGGCAAGAGGGACGATAGAAAAGGAAATCAATGATCACATTGAGGATCAGAAAGAGGAATTCCTGGGAGAGGGAATGAGCCAGACAGAAGCGGAAGAAGCTGCAATCCGAGAGATGGGAGACCCGGTAGAAGTCGGGCTTGAGATGGACAGAATCCACCGGCCGACAATGGCGTGGGGGACGATCGCACTGATCATTGGATTAAGTCTTGCAGGCTATCTTTTACGAAGCATGATGTATCAGACTGTTCTGGGCATTGAGCAGAGTGCAGGAAAAACAGAAGAATTGTTCTGGACAGGAGTGTCATCGAGCTGGCATATGTCGATGGAAGTACCGGCACTTTTATTTGGACTTGTGCTTATGATTGGTATTTGCTATATGGATTATACAAGAATTGCAGTTTATGCAAAATCAATCTTGATCGCATATCAGGTTTTACTTTTAGTTGGACTGCAGGTTGCCGGAGCGCAAATAAATGGATCAACAAGATATATCATAATCCCGTTCGGAAATTTTGGATTGAATCTGATTGATTTACTATGGCTGACGATTCCGCTGTTTGCAGCGGTATTATATAGTTACAGAAGTCAGGGATATCGGGCAATTTTAAAAGCAATCCTCTGGATGATCATTCCATCTTATTTTCTGATCAAAAGATGCCAGAGTCTGATCGCGGCAATGATACTGGAAGTGATTTATTGTGTGGTTCTGGCGGCGGCTGTTTATAAAGGCTGGTTCCAGGTTTGTAAAAAGGCAGTACTTACGGGAATCGGAGTAGTAGTCGTTCTGATACCGGTTCTGCTTGCAGGAGGAATCTGGTGCTTTGGTATGGCTTACCAGAAAGAGCGTATAGCGGCTATTTTCTCGATCGGTGATTATGCAGTAGATTTCCCAAGAGTCAATGTGATTCGGGAAATGATTTCCGGGAGTTCCGCATTTCATGGCAATCCGCAGTTTAAAGAACTTCTGACATACGTAGACGGAAGTGTTCATCTGCTTGTCAGTGTGGTAGCTGCTTACGGAATCCTGGCAGGTATTCTGTTGGTTCTTTGTCTGGTAGTTCTGATCCTTCGGTTTGCCAAGATTTCGTTAAATCAGAAGAACCAGCTTGGAATGGTGATGGGAACAGGATGCACGGCATTGTTCCTGATTCAGGCAATTGTTTTTATCTTAGAGAATCTGGGCGGAGTTGGTGAGATGGGAATCTACTGTCCATTTTTTGGGACGGAAAGATCAGGAATCCTGGCTTCTTATATTTTGCTTGGATTACTGCTTAGTATCTGCAGGTATCAGAAAACAGCACCGGAACCGGTAATCCGAAAAAAGAATGTTCATGGATGAACCAGTAGGATGAACCAGTAGGGACGGGGATAAGTGGCTTTTTACACAAGTAAAAAGCCACTATCCCCGTCCCTATTGGTTCAGCGGTCTATTGCTATTACCTCGATTAAATGATAAAATTAATAAATATTATAAAAAGAGGCAGGTAAATGCAATATGAAAAAATGGAAGAAGGTAGTGGTATATATACTTTCGGTCACAATGCTGATTCCATTGTTGTTGGGCTTTCAGGTCCAGGCAGTGGATGGGGCAAAGAAACTGGATGTATTATTTACCCACGACACACACTCACATTTAAACAGCTTCTCAACAGTTATCAATGGTGAGAAGGAAGAAGTGGGCGGTTTTGCGAAAATCAAGACATTGATTGACGAGCAAAAGAAGAACAATCCGGATACGCTTTTGTTGGATGGCGGGGATTTTTCGATGGGAACGCTGATCCAGGCAGTATATGATACGGAGGCAGCTGAACTTCGTATGTTGGGATATCTCGGATACGATGTGACGACATTGGGAAACCATGAATTTGATTATCGCTCAAAAGGTCTTGCAAATATGCTGGAAGCGGCAAAGAATTCCGGCGAAACAGTACCGAATCTGGTCGTGTGTAATGTGGATTGGGATGCGATGGAAGACGCTGGTTTAAGCGAGGGGCAAAGTCAGATAAAATCAGCATTCGAGACATATGGTGTAAAAGATTATGTGGTGGTTCAAAAAGGTGATGTAAAGATAGCGGTGCTTGGGGTGTTTGGAAAAGACGCATTGACATGTGCACCGACATGTGAACTGATTTTTAAAGATCCGGTAGAAGCAGTAAAGCAAACAGTAGAAGAAATTAAGAAAAATGAGAAAGTGGATATGATTGCCTGTGTATCTCATAGCGGAACCTGGGATGACGAAGATAAGTCGGAGGATGAGCTTATTGCAAAGGCAGTGCCGGATATTGATCTGATCATTAGCGGACATACACATTCTCAGTTAGACGAGCCAATTCAACATGGAGATACATACATTGTGTCCTGTGGGGAATATGGAAGAAATCTTGGTTCGCTTTCGCTGACACAGAAAGAAGACGGCCGATGGGATTTAACATCGTATGAATTAATCCCGGTATCAGATGAGATAAAAGCAGATGAAGAAACACAACAGAAGATTGATGCATTGATGGATACTGTAGATAAAAAATACCTTTCCAATTTTGGATATACAAGAGCGGAAGTTCTTGCAGAAAATGATGTGGAATTTAATAGTTTGCAAGATATGGGTACGAAACATGAAGAGTTAAATCTTGGAGATATCATGTCGGATGCCTATGTA
Organism: uncultured Schaedlerella sp.; assembly: GCA_934435195.1. Taxonomy (GTDB): domain Bacteria; phylum Bacillota; class Clostridia; order Lachnospirales; family Lachnospiraceae; genus Schaedlerella. Next base: position 7,223 of record CAKSAJ010000045.1, on the reverse strand, counting down.
TATGCTGTTGAAAATTCAAAATATTATGATGGAGATGCAGTAGATGTGGCTGTTGTTCCGAGTGGAACAGTCCGAGATACGTATACAAAAGGTGATATTACAGTAGAGGCAGTTTATAATTCATTTTCACTGGGAATCGGAAAAGACGGACTTGCCGGATATCCTCTGATCAGTGCGTATCTGACAGGCAAAGAATTAAAGCTGGCAGCGGAATTAGATGCTTCAATTTCGGATTTTATGACAACTGCAAGACTGTATTGCAGCGGATTAAACTTTACATTTAATCCACACAGGCTGATTTTAAATAAGGTTACAGATTGCTATCTGACAGATGCAGATGGTGAGAGAGTAGAGATCCAAGACGATAAATTATATCATGTAGTGACAGACCTTTATACGGGACAAATGCTTGGGTCAGTGATGGATATGTCATATGGTTTACTGGCAATCACACCGAAAGATAGGGATGGAAATCCGATAGAAAACCTGGAAGATCAGGCAATCATGGAAGGCGACAGAGAATTAAAGGCATGGGATGCAATCGCAAGATATATGCAGTCTTTTGATGATACAGATGGAGATGGAATCGCAAATGTTCCGGAGTATTATGCAACAACACATGGACGTAAAGTTGTAGATGACAGTAAAAATATAATCAATCTGGTAAAGCATCCGAATAAGTATTTTGCGATGATAGTTGGAGTTGTTATCGTAATTATTTTACTTATTGTTCTGCTTATTTTCCTTATTCGAAAAATTGTCCGCAGATTAAAAAGGCGTAAACAGAAATAAAAAAATCAAAAAAAGAATGTGCCGCGGCACATTCTTTTTTGATTATTTACGATATGCAAATTTCGGAAGATCATCTTCATCAGTTGGAACCGAAACATTTCCACGAACAAGAGGTCTTGCATATGCAAGAAAAGCTTCTGTAACATCAGATCCATCTTCGGAAATCCATTCCAGAGGGACAGTCTTTTCTTTGTTACAGATTTCATTTACATCTTCTGTTGCATAATTTAACACGTAGTCTGCATCAAGTGTGAGAGGAGACTGGCGTTTGAATGCGACCATCTTTCCTGTTTCGCCTTTTATTGCGGCAGTGACACCGAAAGAACCGGAAGCAATGGCTTCTTTCTGGTCAGCTTTGGAGAGCATTGCACTAGAACAACGCTGGGATACATTTAATTCAACAGAACGAACCTTAACTCCAAGGCGCTCTTTAACCAGATTCTCCAGATACTTTCCGGAACCGGTCAGCATCTTATGACCAAATGTATCTACACCGACCTCACTGCCAAGCTCACAGATAAATGTTCCGTCGGCAGTGTGGATGCCTTCTGAAATACAAACAACCAGGTTGGAAGTTGTCTCAAGACTTGATTTTATTTTTTCGATAAATGCATCCTGGTCAAATGCAACTTCCGGCAGATAGATCAACACCGGATTATCATTTTCAAATTTTCTTGCCAATGCGCTGGCAGCAGTAAGCCATCCGGCATGACGTCCCATGATTTCTACAATCGTAACAGATTGTTTATTGTCATAAACAGAAGCGTCAATGGCAATTTCTCTTACTGTGGAAGCAACATATTTTGCGGCACTTCCAAAACCAGGTGTATGATCGGTGAGTACAAGGTCATTATCGATGGTTTTAGGAAGTCCCATAAAACGAATGTCACTGTTGACTGATGCAGCATAGCGGGAAAGCTTGCTGACTGTATCCATGGAATCATTTCCACCAATATAGAAAAAGTATCCGATATTATATTTTTTAAATTTTTCAAATAATTCCGGATAAACAGCGTCGTTTAAATCTTCCGGCAGTTTATAGCGGCAGGAACCAAGATAAGAGCCCGGTGTTGTTTTGATCAATTCAAGTTCTCCGGATGCATCCAGAGGTTTCATGTCCATTAGCTGGTCATGCAGGAAACCCTCAATCCCGTTGATCATGCCATAAACATTACCGAATACATCCTCACGATTCAAAGCTTCGTAGATAACTCCGTACAGGCTGGCATTAATTACTGCGGTAGGTCCCCCGGACTGACCGACAATTGCATTTTTTTTCATAGTATTATGTCCTCCAATGAAATGATTCGTTGCCGGATATGATACATATATATACTGTAACCGGCAATAATAATTATAAAAAAATTCCTAAAATTCATGCCCCTATAGTAACATTGGAAATATGAGTTGACAAGTCAGAAGAGACATATTATAAGAAATTTGTTGGAAAATGAGCGAATCTGGAGTATACTTGTGAGAGTATAAAAGAAAAAGATAGAGGTAGAATAATGAAATATATATCATTTGCGATTCCGTGTTACAACTCAGAAGCTTATATGGCACAGGCAATCGAATCCATTCTTCCGGGAGGCGAAGATGTTGAAATTCTCATTGTAAATGATGGGTCAAAAGACCGTACAGCTGAGATTGGAAAAGAATATGAAGAAAAATATCCGGGAATTGTTAAGCTTATTAATAAAGAAAACGGTGGTCATGGGGATGCTGTAAATGCTGGATTATCACATGCAAGCGGAAAATATTTTAAAGTGGTAGACAGTGATGATTGGGTGGATCGGATTTCTTTGATGAAAATTCTGAATGTACTCAAAAATTTTGAAGAAGAAGAGCAGGAAGTAGATATGCTCATTGCAAACTATGTATATGAGAAAGTTGGAATGGAGCATAAAAAAGTAATCCGTTATGACAATGTACTTCCGGAAAATCAGATTTTGAAATGGGACGAGATTGGACAGTTCCATATCGGACAGTATATTTTAATGCATTCTGTTATTTATCGTACAGATATGTTGAAGCTTTGTCAGTTGACTTTGCCGAAGCATACATTTTATGTGGACAATATTTACGTATATTATCCACTTCCACATGTACGGACATTGTATTATATGAATGTAGATTTCTATCGCTATTTTATTGGAAGAGAAGACCAGTCTGTCAATGAGAAAGTGATGATCAGTAGAATAGATCAGCAGATTTTCGTGACAAAGATGATGATTGATATGTACGAGTTGCGCAGAATCCAGAGTAAAAAATTAAGAAAGTACATGTTGAATTATCTTGCGATCATGATGACGGTATCTTCAATTTTATGTATTCGTTCTAAGAAAAAAGAGAATCTGGAGAAGAAGAAAGAACTCTGGCAGTATTTAAGACAAAAGGATTATGGAGTATTTATGAAGATACGATATGGAATTTTGGGACAGACAATGAATCTGCCGGGACGCTCAGGAAGAAAAGTATCTTCAATGGCATATGTTGTGGCCAGAAGATTGATAGGGTTTAACTAAGGAAGCGATGACAGTTGTTAGAAAAATTAAGTGAACTTGGAATCAGGCAAGAGCTGATTAATGAGATAGCAGAATTTCGAAAGAATTACCCGGTAGAGGAAGCATATGCTTCCAGAGTCCCATTACCGAAGCAGTTTTACTATGGTAAGGATGTATGGGAGCAGGCGGTCACTGCACTTTTGTGCGGAGAAAATATTTTACTGGTAGGACATAAAGCAACCGGAAAAAATATATTCGCAGAAAATTTAGCGGGAGTATTTGGCAGACCACGCTGGGATGTGTCATTTCATGTGAATATGGATGCTGCATCCTTGATCGGGATGGATACATTTCGAAACGGGGAAGTGACATTTCGTCCGGGACCGGTGTACACCGCAGCCAGGACAGGCGGATTTACAGTGCTTGATGAAATCAATATGGCAAAAAGTGAAGCGATGGCTGTGTTGCATGCAACATTGGATTTTCGTAAAACAATTGATGTCCCAGGGTATGAGCGGATTGAACTTCATCCTGCGACAAGATTTATTGCAACGATGAATTACGGATATTCAGGGACAAAAGAATTGAACGAGGCATTGGTATCTCGTTTTGCGGTAATCCAGATGCCAATGATATCATTAGAAAGCCTGGTGAAACTGATCTGCAATCAATATCCAGATATCAGAAAAGAGGCTTCGGAGGAATTGGCAGCAGTATTTTTGGATTTACAGAAGAAATGTGAAAATGCCGAGATATCTTCGAAAGCACTGGATTTGCGAGGTCTATTAGGCTCAATTGGTTTGATGGAGAAAGGGCTGGACATTTATACGGCATTGGATATGGGAATTACAAACAAATCCTTTGATCCTTATGAACAGACATTGATACGGGATACCATCCGGGCAAGGATTTCACGAAAAACAGAGAAAAAAGATATATTTACAGATTAATTTAGAAAGCCTTGTGACGTCAGTTGCAGGGCTTCTGTTGCTATGTATACGACAAAAGATTTCGCAGATTTTTTGAGTGGAAGAAAAAAGAGGACAATGATGGAAGAGCAGGATATCAGAGAAGCGAAACGTGCACGAAATTTCATATGGACAGCAGCGGAAAATTATGAACTGGAGCCGCTTTATCTGGCATTTTCACCAGATGGAAGAGCAGATATGTATCTGAATATGATAATCGGTTTGACTTATAAGTGGTACAATCAGGAAAAAATAGATACATTTTTTAATATGCTTGCCGGAAAAGAGCAAGAATTGTATGAGGGTTTGTTGTGGATCGGACTTGAGAATGCACTGTATCAAAAGGAAAAAAACTTACGTTCAGCTCTGGCGGAGCTTCGGCAGGAATATGCACAGGAAAATTTGAATCGTTATCGAAAAAATAAAGAATATTCCAGAATCGAGCAAATACGAAATGGACATTGCAGAGAGATACTTGGCATGGATGCTGGATTAAATGAAGAGGATGCTGCAATTTTACATGCATTCTCTTTTACAGAAGAGATGACGACAGAACAGATATTAAAACGCACAGAGGAAATTTTCTGGGCATATTTTACGTATAAACCGGCATTGGTTTCAAAAAAAGAGGGGACATATTTTCTACAAAAAGTAGTTGGGGCATTTCATTCGGTTGGAAAGGTAAGTGCTACTTATGTGAGAGCTAAGAATTATGAGGATGCGAATGGGGATACAGAAGGAAAAGCCGGCACGATGGAGAAGGTAAAACATTACCTTGTCCAATTTACTTTTCATGGTGATGCAGAAGATGCCGGGAGGTATGTAGAAAGCTGTTTTGGGAAAAGTATATACACAGAGCGGCAGCAAGAACAGGTGGAGAAGCTTTTATGTGTTGGAAATCATAAAAATAGTCATTTGCTTTTTACAAAGGGAAAGATAGCAGCTGCTTTATTCAGGGAAGAGTCGTGGAAAAGTAGAAAAGAAAACCGAGAGATAGTAGAATTTCAGATGGATTCTGAGAAGCAATACGAAAAGAATAAAAAGTATTTTGAGGAAAATGGTGCGGTTTATCGAAACAGTATCCGTAGATTGACAGAAAAGTTGAAAATATGTCTGGAAACACAAGATGAAACATTTCCGATGATGGCAACCCACGGGAAAATTTGTCCATCAAAAGTATGGAAAGCCATCTATCTGGATAACCCGAGAGTATTTGAGAAGAAGGAAGAAGTAGAGATACCGGGATTCTCCGTGGATATTATGATAGATGCTTCTTCGTCGCGTAAACCGATGCAGGAAAAAATCGCAGCACAGGCGTATATTCTGGCGAGAAGTTTGGAAATGTGCAAGATTCCGGCACAGATTTATTCGTATTGCAGTATTCGGGGATACACTGTGATGCGGATTTTCAAAAGTTATGAAGAAAATCAAAAAGACGATGAGATTTTTCGATATGTAGCAGCAGGGAACAACAGAGACGGACTGGCACTTCGGGCAGCAGGACATCTGGCAGAAAAAAGTGAAAAGTCGAAAAAAATATTGCTTGTACTTACGGATGCAAGTCCGCAAGATGACCAGGATGCAGGAGAAGGCGCATTTTACAAAAACAACGAATATACAGATTTGGTTGCTATTCAGGATACGACAAAAGAAGTGCAGGCATTGAGGAGAAAAGGAATGCAGGTCATAGGAATCTTCATGGGAAGCGAGCGTGGAGGAGCGGTGGCCGGAAAAATATTCGGCCACGATTTGGTGAAGATTCAAAATATCAGCGAATTTTCAGATGCAGTGGGATGTATACTGCAGCAAGTCATTGAGAATCGGGAGTAATTCCCGGTTCTTTTTATATGCAAATCCAATCTGTAATTGTGGTGCATCGGCAAGAAAATAGCTGTTGGGATTGACGGAATAAATTGTAAATTACCGAATAAATATAGAAAATAATAGAAAAGCAATCGGAGCAATTTATCATGACGAGTCAAAAACTCGAGAATTTATTAAATCTTGCATTGGATGCAACCGAAACGGAGCGAGAAAACTCATCGAATCTTGATGTGGGATATAACTCTACCGACAAAGAATGGACTTTAATTGTACAATATACAGGAAGTCTTGAGCAGGTTCGGGAACTTGCCCGCAGTGTTGTGGAGTTAATAAATGGATATGCAATTATTACAATCAAAGAATCATTGATAGAACGATTGTCGCAGATTATAGAAGTGAATTATGTAGAAAAGCCAAAACGATTATTTTTTCAAGTGGCGAATGGGAGACGAGTGTCCTGTATTCAAGAGGTACAGAGCACTCGTCTTTCTTTATATGGACAAGGCGTGTTGATAGCAGTGATAGATTCTGGAATCGATTATGCAAATCCGGATTTTCAAAATGCAGATGGAACGACAAGGATTCGGACAATGTGGGATCAGTCATTGATTTCAAGGGAGGGAGAAAGACCGCCGGAAGGATATGTGATCGGAGTGGAATATACCAGAGAACAGATTAACGATGCCTTAAACCAACAAAGTGTTATAAACAGACAGTCAATTGTGGCAACGCAGGATATATCCGGACATGGAACAGCAGTGGCCGGTATTGCAGCAGGAAATGGAAGAGCAAGTGGTGGGGTGTTAGCTGGTGTGGCACCGGAGAGTGAGCTGATTGTTGTGAAGATGAGAAATACAAGTGAAGATGGATTTCCCAGAACGACCGAATTAATGCAGGGAGTAGATTACGCAGTACGTAAAGCGATTGAATATCAAATGCCGGTTGCTATTAACATCAGCTTTGGAAATACTTATGGTTCTCATGATGGAACATCACTGCTAGAGCGATTTTTAGACGAGATATCAAATGTCTGGAAGACAGTAATCTGTGTCGGGGCAGGAAATGAGGGGACGACAGCAGGACATACTGAGGGAAAAATGACAGAGAATCGAGAAGAAGAAATACAACTGGGAGT
>CAKSAJ010000044.1 GCA_934435195.1 uncultured Schaedlerella sp. | reverse complement strand
TTAGCTGCCCATTGCTTGATGAGTGGAAAGACGGGGAAGTCTGGATCCGGAATTATGAGGATGCCAGAGAAGGAAATATATTGCGTTCTTATGAGGCGGTGATAATTGGAGTTACTGGTAAATAGATTGAGTTTCTTTTTTTGGGGATGAAACATTTTACAAAAATAAAAACAGAATTGAACAATGGATGCCTCAATGATAAACTGATTGTATAAGCATATAACGATAAATATGATGCACTAATAATAGGTACAACAGTGAAAGAGGTGAAAAATATGTTATCTTTACAGGACAGAGAAGTGAATACAGGCCGACAGCGGGAACTTGATCTGGTAAAAGGTTTCCTGATGATCATGATAGTGTTTATACATTCATTTCAGACAATTGCAGGCGTGGAAGCAGCAGAATCGAATGTACATAAGATTATGTTTGCATTATTTATGCCGACAGGTGCTTGCTTATATTTGTTTACCATGGGATTTGGAAGTGTTTTTACACGACATTCTAAGCCTGAAGATATGGTTAAAAATGGTGTGAGACTGTTGTTATATCAAGGATTAAGTAACTTATGTTATGCCGCAGCTTTGCTAATTAGTTTCAATATCAGAAATATGATTACAGGAGAAGTCGCAGGCAGCAGAGAATTATATGCACAAAACATGTATGCAGCACTCACATTTGTAAATATATTTTTTATATCAGGTATGTGTTATCTTGTGCTTGCGATATATAGAAAATTAAATGTAAAAATCAGTGGCTATGTAATCAGTGCTGTAATAGTAGGAATCGTATCACCATTTACAAAGACATTAGTTTCTGATAATCAGGCACTTAACTGGATTTTAGATATGACATTTGGTGGAAAAGGTGAAACAAGCTTTTGTTTCTTTCCATATTTAAGTTATGTATTTTTAGGATACGTTTTTGGAAAAGTAATCAGAAGAGTTCCTGAAGATGAAAAAGGGGATTTTTATAAAAAGAGTGGTATCATATGTGGAATTATAGCGGTGATATGGTTTGCATGCTGCATAATAACACATCCTACAGTTGATAGATTTTTTAATTATATGATTGAACAGTACAGAACGCCGGGACTGGCAAAAGTAGTCGGAAGCTTTTGCAGTATCATGCTTGTATTTGCAATTGCATTTTGGATTATGCCGATGATAGAAAAATGGAAATTTGGATATAACAAATTGTGTTATTATTCAAAACAAATATCTAAGATATATGCCGTGCATATCGGTGTGTATTATGCGATTTGTGGTTTCGCTGCATTTTCCGGATTTAATGTAAAAGAGTGTTTGATATGGTCAGTTATAGTGCTGATAGTAACGGATTTGCTTGTACAAGGATACTTAATGATTATGAATAAGGTAAAATAAGTAAAAACACCGGTGCAGATTTTGCACCGGTATTTCTTTTTTTACCATCAAAATTCACTTACTAGCATAAGTGATAGTGAAATTATGTGGATTTCAACTTATTATAAGTGTAAGATAATAATAGGCGAATTATTCTATGAAAGGAGATATAGGTATATGGGACTTATTAAAGCAGTTGCAGGAGCAGTAGGAGGAACAATGGCAGATCAATGGAAAGAGTTTTTCTATTGTGAAGCGATGGATAAAAATGTCATGGTGAGGAAAGGACAGAAGCAGACCAGTTCTCGTTCTTCTAATACAAAAGGGAATGACAATATTATTACAAATGGTAGTGGAATCGCTGTGGCAGATGGTCAGTGTATGATTATTGTAGAACAGGGAAAAGTAGTGGAGATATGTGCAGAATCCGGACAGTTTACATATGATACATCTACAGAGCCAAGTATCTTCTCCGGTAATCTTGGAGATAGTATTTCAAAGACATTTGCAACAATCGGAAAACGATTTACATTTGGTGGCGATACAGGTAAAGATCAGCGTGTTTATTATTTTAATACAAAAGAGTTGATTGATAATAAATTCGGTACGCCAAATCCAATTCCATTCCGTGTTGTAGATTCTAAGATAGGTCTGGATATTGATGTAGCAGTACGATGCTCGGGTGTTTATTCTTATCGGATCAGTGACCCATTGTTGTTCTACACAAATGTATGCGGTAATGTGGAGAATGAATATACGAGAGAAGAAATTGACAGCCAGTTGAAAACAGAGTTTATCAGTGCTTTGCAGCCGGCATTTGGACGGCTTTCTGATATGGAGCTTCGTCCGAATCAAATTGTAAATCATAATACAGAGCTGGAAAATGCTATGAATGAAACACTGTCAGCAAAATGGAGTGAGCTTCGTGGACTGAAGGTAGTAAGTATTGCACTTGGTTCGGTGACACTTCCGGAAGAAGATGCAGAGCTGATCAAACAGGCACAGCGTACAGCAATGCTTCAGAATCCAACAATGGCAGCGGCAACTATGGTAGGAGCTCAGGCAGATGCGATGAAGGCAGCAGCCAGCAACGAAGGCGGTGCTATGAATGGCTTTATCGGTATGGGTATGGCTATGAATGCTGGTGGCGGAATGAATGCCCAGAATTTATTTGCAATGGGAGCTCAGCAAGAGGAAGCAAGACGAAGAGAAGAGCTTGAAAGACAGGCGGCACAAGCAGCACAGGCTCCGGCTCCACAGGCAGTACCGGCAGCGGACAGCTGGCAGTGTACATGTGGCGCAACAGTTACAGGAAAGTTCTGTCCGGAATGTGGTTCAAAGAAACCAGAACCAAAACCGGCAGCAGATAGCTGGAAGTGTGCATGCGGCGCAACAGTTACAGGAAAATTCTGTCCGGAATGTGGTAGTCCAAAACCGGTACAGGAAGCGGGATGGACATGTTCGTGCGGAGCAGTAAATAAAGGAAAGTTCTGTTCAGAATGTGGAGCAAAAAAACCGGCAGCGGCACCATTGTATCGTTGTGATAAATGCGGTTGGGAACCTGAAGATCCGAAGAATCCGCCAAAATTCTGCCCAGAGTGCGGAGATCCATTTGATGATGCTGATATTCAGTAGAAAGATTGCGGATGAGTATTGCAAGAAAGAGAATCAGGCAGATTATTACGGGAATGATTTGTCTGACAATGCTGGCAGCCTTGACGGGCTGTCAGCAAAAAAGTGGTTCGATAGGGCAGTCGAATCCGAATAGTTCTACAAAAAGAAAGCAAGAGAAGCCTCAAAGTCCTGAAACAAAAGTAGAAGATGATGAAAATACAAAGGCACAGTATTCGCTTGCCAGTCTGCGGCAGAGTATGGAAGGAACATCTCAACAGTTTGCGGTGGCTTATCTCGGATATGTGGAAGATGCTTATGTGGACCATGTGCAGGATTGGATTAAGCTTAGGTATCCGGAATTATTAAGTGAGATGCTTTTTATTGAGAAGATTGACAATGAACGAATCTGCGGGAATGGTCCGGCAGAGCTTTTTTGTATTGTGCCACGAAGTGGAGATGATCCGGTCGATGTAAATCTAATGGAGATGAATTATGAAACGGGTGTGCAGGAAACGAAGCAAAATCTATATAAATCAGAGACAGGAGAACCATTTTTACTGATGTGTAATGGAGCTGCTGAAGGAATTGGTCAAGTTTTGGTTTCTATGGGAAATGAAGCTGGTTATCAGGCAGACTGGTCTCCGATGATGAACATGGATGGCCGTATCTGGATACCGACAACAGAGAGCGGTGTGGAGCAGGCAAAAGATTTTACAGATTATAAGGCTTGTGATGCAAGGCGATTTGAAGATTGTTATGGAAGTGTAAGCGAAGATATACAACAGGCTGATTTGACAGATACGAGCTGGGAAATCAGAGTAGGCGTGGGAGAATCGAACACCTATGGGGATTATTTTCTGGAATTATTAAATGATGGGTATGCAAGAATTTCCTGGTGTGAGAAAGAATACGGAGCAGACGAGGATACATATGGCGATATTGTCTATGAAATTTATGAGGGAGAGTGGCATTGTGTACAGCAGGATGGTCATCCTTACTTAAAAATAAAGACTAGACGTACAGGCGGCGAATGGTGTTATGAAGGTGAAGAACCAGTCATGTGGGAAGAAAATTTCAGGATTTATGGCATGTACGATAATACTATGTTGTTATTAGAAAATGAAAATGGAGTTATAAATATGCCGTCAAAAGAGGCTGATTGCAGAGTGATTTGTGCCATTAAAACATATGGTTAAGCAGAAATTGGAGTCGATTTTATCTCAGTCGAGAAGACTCCCACCTCTTCAGGTGATGAGTAATAGCAAATTTGTCTCAGTGGGAGTCCAATCTCCGACTGAGATAAACGCTCCGCGAGGATGCGCAGTGATTCTGATAGGAATATGTCAGCTTCGCTGACCAGAATCACGCGCCAAGTCTCACGGATGTTCGACTTGAATAGAAAAAGGTGGTTTCAATACATAAAAATCATTATAATAAAAGGTACAAATACAATGGAGGACTTAGAAAATGAGTAATGTAATTGAGATGACACACCCGCTGATTCAGCATAAGATTTCAAGATTGAGAGATAAGAATACAGGAACAGCAGAATTTCGTGCACTCGTAGAAGAAATCGCAATGCTGATGGGATATGAGGCATTAAAGGATCTGCCACTTGAAGATGTTGAGGTTGAGACTCCGATTGAAACATGCATGACACCTCAGATTGCGGGAAAGAAATTTGCTATTGTACCAATCTTACGTGCAGGCTTGGGAATGGTAAGTGGTATTCAGGCTTTAGTACCGACAGCAAAGATTGGACATATTGGTCTGTATCGTGACGAGGAGACACACGAGCCACATGAGTATTATTGTAAGCTGCCGGATCCGATTGAAGAACGTTTAATCGTTGTTACAGATCCGATGCTTGCTACAGGAGGTTCAGCAGTTGCAGCAGTTGATTTTATTAAAAAGCATGGCGGTAAGAAGATTAAGTTCATGGCTATTATCGCTGCGCCGGAAGGAATTAAACGTCTGATGGATGCACATCCAGATATTCAGTTGTATGTAGGTCATATTGACAGAGAGCTGAATGAAGCTGCTTACATCTGCCCAGGACTCGGAGATGCCGGGGATCGTATTTTTGGTACAAAATAGGGGTAGTTTTTAAAAATAAAATATGCTATTATATAAAATGTTTGATAGAGGCGCGGTGATAAGAGTATCCGGCTGGCAATAGTTAAGGGAAGACTGTCAGTGGGAGAAAGGAGAAACCGCCGAAGGAATGATATTTCCCTGATATGATTCCTGGGCCGGATGTAGAATATGCTCCGGACTGTCACAGGTGTGGAGAGCTATCGAGGATATATGGATTTTTTGATTTATTTATGCCGCGGGCGACTCACCAACAAAGAGATGCCAGCGGCATTTCTTTGTCTAAAAATGGTTGGAGAAGGAGAAGAAAGGAAAAATGAGAAACAAGAGAAAAATGGGAGGGGTGCTTCTGGTTGCAATGTGCATATTATGCTTTAGCTCAATGACAGTATTTGCAGCAGACACATCCACAGAGTATGTACCAGCAATGTATGCATCAATCTGGTCGTTAGTGCCTCCGGTTATTGCGATTGTATTGGCACTTATTACAAAGGAAGTGTATAGTTCGTTATTTATTGGAGTTTTGATCGGAGGAGCTTTCTGGGCGGGGTTCAAACCGGAAGCTACGATATTACATGTATTTCAAGATGGGTTAGTAGGTGTTCTTACTGACAGTTATAACATGGGTATTCTGATATTTTTGATCATCCTTGGTGTTATGGTATGCATGATGAATAAAGCAGGAGGGTCAGCAGCGTTTGGGCGTTGGGCTAAAGAGCATATTAAGACAAGGGCAGGTGCGCAGCTTACAACAATCGCACTTGGAATTTTGATTTTTATTGATGATTACTTTAACTGTCTGACAGTCGGAAGCGTTATGCGTCCGGTAACAGATAGTCACAATGTGTCACGTGCAAAACTTGCATATTTAATTGATGCAACAGCAGCACCGATATGTATTATTGCACCGATTTCATCATGGGCGGCTGCAGTAACAGGATTTGTAAAAGGTGAGGACGGATTTTCGATTTTTATTCGTGCAATTCCATATAACTATTATGCAATCCTTACAATTATTATGATGGTAACTTTGGTTCTGGCAAAAGAAGATTATGGTCCGATGAAAGTGCATGAGGACAATGCAATTGTGGGAGATCTTTACACAACAGAGGACAGACCATATGAGAGTGCACAGGAAAATGTTATTTACAATAAGGGAAAAGTAATAGATTTGGTATTCCCAATCATTTCACTTATTATTTGCTGTGTTATAGGAATGATCTATTCAGGTGGATTCTTCTCAGGAACCGGATTTGTAGAAGCATTTTCCGGAAGTGATGCATCTGTTGGACTGATGCTTGGAAGCTTCTTCGCAATGGTAATCACAATTGCATTTTACGCAGTAAGAAAAGTTCTGCGTTTTTCAGATTCTATGGCTTGTATTCCGGATGGATTTAAAGCTATGGTTCCTGCAATATTGATTCTTACATTTGCCTGGACATTAAAATCAATGACAGACAGCCTTGGCGCAGCTGAATATGTAGCGTCAATCATGAATTCGGCAGCAGGCGGGTTGTTAAATCTTCTTCCTGCAATTATATTCCTTGTAGGATGCTTCCTGGCATTTGCAACAGGTACTTCGTGGGGAACATTCGGAATCTTGATTCCTATTGTAGTTGCTGTATTCCAGGGAACAAATGAAACAATGATGATCATTTCCATTTCAGCTTGTATGGCAGGAGCTGTATGTGGAGATCATTGCTCGCCAATTTCAGATACAACGATTATGGCTTCTGCAGGAGCTCAGTGTAATCATGTAAATCACGTATCAACACAGTTGCCATATGCAATGACAGTTGCTGCTGTTTCGTGTATCACATATATAATTGCCGGGGTGATACAGAATGCGGTTATCTGTCTGGTAATCGGAATTGCACTGCAGATTTTGGTGCTTCTTGCAATTCGAAGCTATACAAGAAATAAAGAAAATTAAAAAATAGTAGAAAAGAGACTGACTTTTTTGTGGGGCTTCCTAAAAATGGAGGTCTCTTTTTCTTTGACTAAATATAAATCTGCGTTATAATTACTTCAAACTGGGTAAAGCAAGCGAAAGGGGAAGAAACGAATGAAACCAATATTTTTTATAGATTATGATAATACAATTTTCAGTCATCAGACCTGGCAGATTCCGGAAAGTACACTATGTGCACTTGAGCAGCTGCAAAAGGACGGATATAAATTAGTTATTGCAAGTGGAAGAGCATTTCGAAATAATTCACTTCCAGAAGAATTTCAAGGACGTATCACTCCGGATTGTCTGGTTAGTGCAAATGGCGCGATTGTTGAGATAGAAGGGAAATTAGTAAAAGAAAAATATTTTGATAAGGAATTACAGAGAAGAATATTAGATTACGTTGTAGAAAAGAACTATTGTCTGTTATCCGGTCAGGGTAATGATTGGTGTACTTCCAGCATTGAGAGATTCAAGGAAATCGCATCTCCAAAACAGCAGCAGTTATTACCAAAGAGCGGGGAGGCATATAAGGCATTGTATGAAAAACAGATTCCGTCTATGTTTCTGGCAGATACAAAAGAAGCAATTGCTGACGTACAGGAGCATTTCCCAGAGACAAAGCTTTTGTGTATGGGGGATGAGCTTGGTGGTGCAGATATGATTCCAAAAGAAAATGGAAAGGTTAAAGGTGCAGAGTGTGTTATGGACTATTATCATGCATCCTGGGATGATATTATTGCAATCGGGGATAGTATGAATGACATAGAGTTGATTCAGGCGGCTGGATTTGGGATTGCTATGGGAAATGCGATGGATGAGGTGCAGGAAGCGGCAGATTATGTTGCAAAGCATATTGACCAGAACGGATTTGTTGATGCGGTTTCCAAAGCAAGGGAAGAGATAGCTAAAAGATAGATGAATTATCAGAAAAATAAAACAATATAAATACAAAGAAAGAAAATTTAAGATAAAAACGCATAAAATATTGACAAAACAAGATCTGCGTGTTAAACTATAGGCAATTCGAAAGAAGGAAATATTATAGAGTAGGAGGTAGAGGTCCAATGGACGATATTAGTTCGATTACAACTCAATATGTTAGTGGTATGGCGGATGAAAGGTCCAATAATAAGAGACCTTTACAATAATCCAGCAGACATATTGAACATAGATACCACATAAGATAAGATTTCATAAGATGTGTAAAGAAACATCAGATGAAGATCAGATCAAATAGCGAGATACCTGATTATAGATGGAATAATTAAGTAAGTATTTGGAATATCGAAGTAAGGGTACTGCAGGTATTGAACAGTTATAGAAAGAATAATCCGGGAGATAACGCGGAAATAAAATAATAAAAAATTGAATAGAGAAAAAGAAATAGAAAATGCATCTGCAATGTCAATTGTGGATGCATTTTTTTGACATTGTGAAGCACTTATGGTAAACTAAGAAATGATTATCGGGGAGTCTACCCTTTGATAATTATAAGTAGGATAAATATAAAAAATATTGAGTTACAAAATCAATAAGAAGTACTAAGAAACGGATACATTTTAAGAGAGTATAAATAATTTAGAGAAAGAAACGACAGAGTAAGTTTACGAGGTGAGTACAGTGGACAAGTATGAGTATAAGCTGAAGACAGAACAAATGCTTGAACTGATGGAAGATGGTGCATACAGCAGAGCAGCAGAACTTGCAGACAGTATTGACTGGCGAAGAGTTCGTAATACTACAATGCTGATGAATGTAAGTGACATATATGAAAAAAGCAGAGATTATCATAAGAGTTTCGAAGTCTTGAAAATTGCTTATCATAGGGCAGAAGGAAGTAGAAAAATCGTATATCGCCTATGTACACTTGCATTGAAAACAAGAAATGTAGATGAGGCAATAGATTATTATGATGAGTTCCTTCATATTGCACCGAAGGATCCAAATCAGTATATTTTAAAATACCAGATTTTAAAAGTACAGAGAGCTCCGATTGAGCAACAGATTGATGCACTCGAATCATTTAAAAAGGCAGAGTATGTGGAAGAGTGGGCATATGAGCTTGCTAAATTATACGAACGGGCAGGCAAGATTACGGAGTGTCTGGAAGAGTGTGATGACCTGATTTTATGGTTCAGCGAAGGAAAATATGTATATCAGGCAATGGAACTGAAGATGCGTTATAAACCGCTGACACCATCACAGCAGGAAAAGTATAATAGAAGATATGAAAAGCCGGGAACTACTACAGAAGAATTGCCTGATTTAAATAATGTAGATGAGAATGGCGTTAAGGTGGCAGCGAAATCTGTTACTCCAACACAAGAGCAGACTGAGGAAGAAACAGATAAGACAGAGGAAAAGGCAGATTCAGATAAATCGGCAGAGAGTGAACCGGATATTAAGATTCCGGTAGTTGAAGAAACTTTAGCGAACAAATTTGTAGATGAAGATGTTGTAAAAGCAGAGGTTCGTGCAAAAGCGAAAGCTGAGATTTTAGGAGAAGCAGATTCTTTTGAGCCTACTTCAATTGATTCATTGACAGAGGCGATAAGAAAAGCAGCAGAGACAGAGACTGCGGAGCAAGAGACGCCAGTAGAAAAAGAAGAACAAGAGTCGGAAGAAATTGCAGAAAGAACAGAATCTTCCGAAGAAGTAAAGGAACAGAAAGAAGAAGCGCTTGATCAAAAAGAAGATTCCGTTGAAGTAGAAACGGAAGCGGAAGTTGAGAAAAAACAATCAGAGAAGAAAAAAATCGGTAACACAATGCGTTTAGATGAGGCATTGAAGGCTTTATTACACATAGGTGGCTCAGATGATACTTCTAAAGAAAATTCAGACGAAGAAGCTGAGAAAAAAGAAGATGATTTGTCAGATTTGAATGATGCAATTGAAGACATTGAAGATGTTGTAGATTTAAGTCTGGTGCAGAAGGTAGAACAGAAGCGAGCACAGAGAAAAGCGCTGGAAGCAGTGAAAGATGTCAAGGTTGATTCAGATTTGGAAGAGCTTAGTATGAAAAAACTAAAATCGAAACCTGAAACGACAGTAAATCTGGATGATACATTGCCAATGAATCTGGATGATACAGTAGAGATGTCGCCGGAAGAGATAATAGCTATGTATGGTGGAACTGAGGAAACTATTGAGGAAGAGCCGGAAGCAGAGGAGATTATCGAACCGGAAGAGGAAGAAATCATCGAGGAAGAGCCGGAAGCAGAGGAGATTATCGAACCGGAAGAGGAAGAAATCATCGAGGAAGAGCCGGAAGCAGAAGAGATTATCGAACCGGAAGAGGAAGAAATCATCGAGGAAGAGCCAGAAGCAGAGGAAGTTATTGAGCCAGAATATGCCGAGGAAGAAACGATAGATGAGGATGAAATTTTCGAAGTAGAACAGGTTCTTGAGGCAAAATATATTGAACCGGAAGATGAGGAAGAAGATCAGCTGGATAATCAAGTGACAGCAAGAATGAGTTTGGAAGAATTGTTTGCTGCATGGGATGAAGAAGATGCTTTGGCAGAAGCGGAAGAATTTGAAGAAGCAGAAGCAGAGGAAGTTATTGAACCGGAAGCTGAGGAAATCATCAAAGAAGAACCGGAAGTCGAAGAAATCATTGCAGAAGAACCGAAAGCTGAAGAAATCATCGAAGAAGAGCCGGAAGCAGAGGAGATTATCGAACCGGAAGAGGAAGAAATCATCGAGGAAGAGCCGGAAGCCGAGGAGATTATCGAACCGGAAGAGGAAGAAATCATCGAAGAGGAGCCGGAAGCCGAGGAGATTGTTGAGCCAGAAGCCGAAGAAACAGAGGAAATATCAGAAGAAGATATTTTGAATTTAGATTCGGCAGAAGAATGGTCAGATGATGAGATCGTAGATGCAGTTGAAGAAAATTCGGATAATAAAGCGGAATCAGTAGAAGAAATAGATGAAGTATTGAATGAAGCTGAGTCTGTGAAGGATATCAAGCAGGCAGAGCCTGAGAAAGAGGAAACAATGAGCGTAGAAAGAAAGACAGGAGAGCCAATCTTACCGCCAGACATACAACGTCTGATAGACGAGATTGAAGGTGTAATTCCAAGAGAAGATGAAGAACCAATGTCAGAAAGCAGCACATCTGCTTCCAAAATACAGGAGCGTATGCCAGAAGATAACATGGAACAGGAAATGGACATGTTAAGGGTAGATGACTCAGATGAATATGAAGATGAGTATGAAGACGAATATGCTGATGAATTTCCAGTAGAGGAAGAAGAAAGTCTGGAAGCTGTTCAACCACAGGGTGGTTATACTCAGGAATTTGAAAGAATTATGGATGATCGTTTTGCATCGTTTGAAGCAGAAGAAGATTATTCAGACGAGCTTGGAGATCTTTATCCGGATATGGAAGATGATATTTCGGACGAGGTTGATGCAATTGCTTTGGAAGAAGAGGCTTTTGAACAGGAAACAGAAATTGATTCGCCAGAGTATGAGGATGAAGAATATCCGGAAGAGGAATACGAAGACGAGTACGAGGACGAAGAGTATCCGGAAGAGGAATATGAAGACGAGTACGAGGACGAAGAGTATCCGGAAGA
>CAKSAJ010000043.1 GCA_934435195.1 uncultured Schaedlerella sp. | reverse complement strand
GGATCTGTTGTCTATTGTTTAGTTATCAATGTTCTTTGTTGTCGTTTGCGACAGCTTATTTAGATTATCACATCTTTCGCTGTTTGTCAACAACTTTTTTAATTTTATTTTTTGCTTTATCGCTTCAAGTTCATTCTCTCGATGTCTTGTTTGCGACAGCTCAGTTATAATAACACATACTTTTCTATGTTGTCAACCATATTTTTACATTTTTTTACATTAATTTTTACACGGCCTTAAAACTACATTTCCATTACCAATTCTTATAACAATTGATATAAAGATGCACCTTTACGCCCCTCTCTATTCTAAATCGTCACAAAGCGTGTTTTAGAACACTTGTTCTGTCGTTAAAAATATGTTATCCTCTTTCTATATGATAATTCAAAATTTTTAATTTATATAAATGAACGATTAAACATCATATAATATATCAGATGTGAGATAACTCCCATCTGATATAGCCTCTGGCAGGATTGCAGAGGCATTCTTGAAATAACTTATAGGAGAAGCTTACATATGGATGGCTATAAATTTGAATCTCAATGTGCCACAATTTTAAAGAAGAAACATTTTAAGAAAATTGAAGTAACAAAAAGCTCTTGTGATCAAGGGATTGACATTATCGCATATAAACACGGAAAAAAATACGGCATACAGTGTAAATATTACACGTACCCTGTCGGTAACAAAGCAATTCAGGAGGCTTATGCAGGAGCAAATTTTTATGATTGTGACAAAGTAATTGTTATGACTAATATAACATTTACAAAATCTGCAATTGAACTGGCTGAAAAACTGGAT
The DNA here is from genome assembly GCA_934435195.1 of uncultured Schaedlerella sp. GTDB lineage: Bacteria > Bacillota > Clostridia > Lachnospirales > Lachnospiraceae > Schaedlerella. The sequence goes on along the minus strand of CAKSAJ010000043.1, from coordinate 10,988 downwards.
GTAGATTTATGGAGTAATTGTCCTACTAACCGTTTCTACAGCATTCCTTTCCGTTTAATGGAAATTTTTAACGTTGCACTTTTATTTTACGGAATTCTAGGATTGTTTTCTGCAAAATATTCATCTATTCATTTACCGATTTCGATTGATACGATTACACTCATTTTTATTCTTTCTGCTTCCATATTCGGCTTATTAGGATGGAGATTTGTTTTATGCAATCTTGTTGCTGCTATATCCTGCCTTTATCTTGCGCTTCATTTAATAATATTACCAACACTAAATTCAGCAGGGTATACATATTTGTTTCTTCTTGCTTTTGTTCCATCTGGAATATACCTGGTACATGCAATATGGCTTTTTCCCCGCCGAAATCTTTTTTTCTAAAATTAATATTTTGTTCTTGATTTCTTCTTTTTTGATAGTTATAATTGAAACTGTTTGAATTATAACTATTCAGAAAGGAGCATTTTAATGGATAAACCATTTCACTATTTATCTATGTCTAATCATATGATGATTCAAAAACATCTTATGGAATACTTAAAAGATTCCGGTCTGACTCTTGGACAACCAAAAGTTTTAGACTACCTAAAGATTTATGATGGAGCCAGCCAAAAAGAGATTGCTGCCGCCTGCCATATTGAAGCTGGGTCATTGACTTCTATTTTGAATCGCATGGAAGAGAAAGGCATAATTGAGCGCCGTATGTTAAACGGGAATCGCAGAACATATTATATATTTTTGACAGAATCCGGGAAAAAACTTCAAAAATTAGTAGAACAGGGATTTTCTAAAATTGAAAAAGAAGTTTGGGATGGCATTTCCGACATAGAACGAGACGCCTTTATGAAAACATTTCTAAAAATCAACGAAAATTTAAGCAAACAGGAGATTTAATCATGAATAAACTAAAACGCTATATCATATTTATGGTTGGACTATTTATCAGCTCACTCGGCGTAAGTCTGGTTACAAAAGCCAACCTTGGAACATCCCCGATTTCCTCAATACCTTATGTATTGAGTCTCAATTTTCCTTTTACACTTGGAAATTTTACTATTTTCTTTAGTCTTATTTTAATTGTATTACAATTATTAATTCTTAGAAAAAACTTCAAACTAGAGCATGTATTACAGATTCCGATTTCTATTTTATTTGGATATTTTATTGACTGGACAATGCTCTTGCTTTCATTTGTAAATCCGAAATCTTACAGTATGAAGCTCTTTTATTTACTAATTGGCTGTATTATTCTCGGATTCGGTGTTTATGCTGAAGTACTTGCAGATGTTGCCATGCTTCCCGGAGAATCATTTGTTCGAGCTGTAGCTCAGACTTGGGATCGAGAATTCGGAAGTACAAAAGTTGTATTTGATGTCTCTATGACTATTATTGCAATAATTTTATCCCTAATCTTTACCCATCATCTGGAAGGCGTTCGCGAAGGAACTATCATAGCCGCACTATTGGTAGGATTCATTGCCCGTTTATTTGGACGTGTACTAGTATCTATTTCTCCTCTTATATTACCTGAAAACAACTAATAACTGCCGAAGGAGTTGTATTTTTCAACACAACTCCTTCGGCATATTTTATATCTTTATTTCATTTTATTATTCAAACCAGATATCTGGATCTGTAGAGGAAACACTTATCACTCCTGCCTTAAGAAGTGCCATCACATCTTCTTTTTCCCGAATCATACCACCGGCAATTACCGGCACTGGCAATGTGGGACAGATATTTTCTATCACTTTCGGCATCATTCCAGGCAGTACTTCTACAACATCCGGTTTTGCTGCATTTACCTGGGTTTTTAGATTCTCACACGCCATAGAATCTATCAGAAATACTCTCAGCACTGTAAGCAGTCCTAATTCCCTTGCTCTATGGATAATTGTCGGTTTTGTAGAAATAACACCATCTGCCTCTGTATATTTTCGGATAAAATCTGCCGCAATATTTTTAGAAGCCAAACCATTGATCAAATCCAAATGTACCACAGCCAGTTTTCCTGCTTTCTTCACTTTGGAAACAATTTCAGAAATTATACATATATCTCCATACAAAATAAACACAACCTGACTTTCACTCTTAAGGCAGGCATCTACACCTTCGTCATCCTTCACTGCAGTAATCACCGGCGATGCTTCTAACGCATTCAAAAATTTATAATCCATATGTTTACTCCTCGTATTTGACTTTGAATCATATCTGTTCAATAGAATTATTTTTTATTATACGTTCCCTCTTTGTATTCGTCTAGGTTTGCCTTTCATTTTACTCCACATTTCCGGCAGCAACGATATTGACTCCTGTACCTGCTACATTTTCCAAAATAATATCTCCTATATGAATCGGAGCTTTCATTGTCACTCCACGAAGTGCAGCAATACACTCAAAAATTTTATCCTTCGGTATATCTTGTTCTGTTTTCACATTGATCATCGGTACTTTTCCTCCGTCAACCCGGACCGTAGTAGTTACAATACGAGTTGGATTTGTTACCTCTTTCCTTGCATAGGATTCTCCTCTCGGACATGTATTTCCCGTGACAGACAGAACTTTCCCATCTTCCATTTCTACAACAATCGGACATCCCATCGGGCATCCGATACAAATTAATTCTCTTTTTTTCATCTCTTACGCCTCCTCAATCCGAATGATAATCTGCTTTGTTTCCGGGTATTCTTCCAGTTTCTTTTTCCTTAATATCACCTGTTCCATTTCTCCGGGTGCCATTACCTGGCGTTTTTTCTTCATTATGAGTTGTTCATCGAAATATACCGCAATCACTTTATTTTTAAACACATCTCCCACACGAAATCGAACTGTCAAATTTTCTTCCATTTCAGAAGGTCTTACAAAAGATGGAACTGTATAGCGTACTCCACCTTCCGGATTGATTGGAAGCATCATCGCTTGTGCATCTTTTTCTCCAGCTTTTATATAAGCGGCCGCATTTTTTCCTGCTGCCGAAGCCTCCTGCGATACGAAATCTACCAAATCATGCACATGCAATACATTTCCACAAGCAAATATACCATCCACACTGGTTTCCAGTGAATCATTTACAATAGGACCTGAAGTAATCTGTGAAAGCTCAACCCCCGCACTTTTTGAAAGTTCATTTTCCGGTAAAAGCCCGCAAGAAAGAAGTAATGTATCACAAGTATATCTTTCTTCGGTTCCCGGAATTGGTTTGCGGTCTGCTCCTACTTTCGCAATTGTGACAGCTTCCACGCGGTTTTTACCTTCAATATCAATAACTGTATGACTTAACTTCAATGGAATATTGAAATCATCAAGACACTGTACAATATTTCTCTTCAATCCGCCGGAATAAGGCATCAGCTCTGCAACTACCTTGACCTTCGCGCCTTCCAGCGTCATTCGTCTTGCCATAATCAGCCCAATGTCACCCGACCCTAAAATGACCACTTCTTTTCCCGGCATAAGCCCTTCCATGTTCACAAGATGCTGCGCTGTTCCGGCAGAATAAATTCCGGCCGGACGATATCCGGGAATATTCAGTGCTCCTCTGGAACGCTCACGACATCCCATTGCCAGGATAATCGCCTTTGCCTGCAAAAGTAAAATTCCGTCCTCTCGATTTGTAGCTGTTACTACTTTTTCCTGCGAAATGTCCATGACCATTGTATTTAATTTATATTCAATACCGCGCTCTTCTACTTGTTCGATAAAACGAGCTGCATATTCCGGACCTGTCAATTCTTCCTTAAATGTATGCAAGCCAAACCCATTATGAATACACTGCTGTAAAATACCACCGAGACTCTTATCTCTTTCTAAAATCAATATGCTATCTATTCCATTGTCTTTTGCTGCAACTGCTGCCGCAAGACCTGCCGGACCTCCGCCGATTATGATTAAATCATATGCTTTCATCCTATTCATCCTCCAGTTCTTTATTTTCACCCACTATAAACTCTGAACCAACACCATTTTTTCCAATCTTATCAACTGACATCGGAACTTCTCTTTTTAAAATCTCCATAACCTTCGGAGAACAGAATCCAGATTGACAGCGTCCCATACCGGCTCTTGTCCGACGCTTCACTCCATCCAAAGAACGTGCACCCAGTGGACGGTGAATTGCATCCAAAATTTCTCCTTCTGTGATCATCTCGCATCGGCAAATAATATTTCCATAAGCTGGATTTTCTTTAATTAACTGATTTCTTTCTTCTAAAGAAAGCGTATCCGGATCTAATATTCCATGTCTAATTGGATTAAAATCAGGCTTTTCTTCTACATTCAAAATATCTCTTACAAGCTCTGCAACTGCAACACCGATTGCCGGTGCTGAAGAAAGTCCCGGCGATTCAATACCTGCTGCATTGATCAGTCCTTTTACATCCGGTGCTTCACCAATAATAAAATCATCGCCATCCTCGTGTGCACGAAGCCCCGCAAAAGAAGTGATCACCTGACGAAATGGAACATTTTTAACACTGCGAGAAGAAACTTTTGCAATCTGATCCAATCCAGCCATCGTCGTATTTACAGCATCTTTGTCTTCGACATTTACCGCTGTAGGACCCACGAGCAAATTACCGTGAACTGTCGGTGTAACAAGTACCCCCTTTCCCATCTTCGACGGAAGCTGGAAAATCGTACTCTTTACATAATCTCCGACTGTCTTATCCAAAAGCATGTACTCCCCTTTACGAGCAGTAATATGAAGTTTTCTGTCTGAAAGCTGATTATTGATTTCATCTGCATAAACTCCGGCAGCATTGACAACGATTTTTGTCTCAATGTTCTCATCTTTACCATTATCAACATGATGAACCCGAATTGTAAATCCTGCTTCTGTCTTTTCCAGCTTTTCAACTTTTGTATTCAAAAAGAATTGAACACCATTCTCGTATGCATTTTCTGCATATCCCATCGTCATATGAAATGGACAGACAATGCCTCCTGTCGGAGCCCACAATGCACATGTTACATCATCTGCCAAATTTGGCTCTTTTTTCAGCAATTCTTCTCTATTTAAAATTTGAAGATCCGGAACACCATTTTTCCTTCCTCTTTCCATTAACATTTGAAGCCCTTCCGGGTCTTGCTCTTTCGTACACACAACCAACGAACCGTTTCTTTTAAATGGAATATCCAATTCTTCTGCAATTTGATCCATCATGGAATTTCCTATTACATTCAGTTTTGCTTTTTCTGTTCCCGGTACTGCATCAAATCCAGCATGAATGATTGCACTGTTTGCTTTGGATGTTTCATTACATACATCCTCTTCCTTTTCAATTACACACGCTTTCAACTTATATCTGGAAATTTCACGCGCAATCGCACTTCCTGTCACTCCCGCACCAATAATAACAACATCAAACATATTCATTTCTCTCCTTTTGATTCGTATAGTAAACAAAAGAGCAAAGCAAATAAAACGACTCTCCGCCGTTTTATCTACCTTGCTCAAATCTCTGGTATCAAATATTTATCTATCTCTTATTCTATCACATTTTTTTCAAGAAGCAAGCCTGATTTAATCAGGACAAACGTCCTCGAAAGACTTCGAAACTTCCATTCGTTCCACTTTCCCATTAAAACATCTTGTGTGATGTTTCCTTGTTCTGAGACATCGGAAATATTATCATAAAAAATATATTATTTTGATATATTGAAATAATTTTTCATTTCTCCCTGGAAAGCAGAATGTCTTGGAAATTTTTTTCTGTATTGTTCGTAAATATATCTTTTAGCTCCCTGCATTCCCATATCTTCTTTTATTTCACCTACAATAGCCAGCAGTGCTGCAACTTCACCATAATGGCTCCTATGCTGTCCGGATACAATTGCATCCGCTCTTTTATACACAATATTTTCTGCCCATGTCAGATATTTTTCACGTTCTGTCTCTTCCATCGGAAAATATATTTTCCATCTCTGAAAATAATTCCAGAATTCCGTTACTTTATGTTCCTGACACTCTCTTTGAATTTCTGTTTCAAATTCCAATAAATCTTTTCGCAGATTTTCATCTGAAAATCTCACTCGTAAAGCTATGTTTTTTGCAGCGTCGGAAGGAAGCGGACGACTATATAAGTAAAGTAAAAATAATCTGATTCCATAATCTATAAATGAACCGCTCCATCCCAAAGATTCTTTCGGATTTTTGGAAATATTCTTTACAGTATCGAAATCTCCGCTATAAAATGCTAATTGATAATATTCACAATCACTAATTATATTCTGCTTCAATTCTGAATTTCTATACGTAAACTTTTGATGGCCTTCCAATCGGTTTTTCAAAATTTCTTTTCCACGCATTCCATAAATTTTTGCTATTTTCTCTGTGCCAAACAACCTTAAATAATTCTTTACAGTAGAATCAGAAACGAAGCTCTCCCAGCAAAATTGCATCATTTTTTCTTCATGGTTTAAACAGGATGCTGCAAACGCTGCTTTTAAAGCAATTTTACTTCGTATTGTCAGAGTAATATCCACTTTATTCAGTGCTTTTTCACCGACTCTTTCTATTTGATCATATAAATGCGCTTTCTCATATTGTTCCATCACCGATAAATACAACGAAGGATGTACAGATGCATTTTCTTCTGCCATTTCATACAAACCATCTATTCCTTTACAATACAAAACAGCTTCTTTCAGAAGTCTGGATTCTGTATCTCCTTTTTTCTCTTTTAGAAGCTCAATCCAATCTTCCCAGAATTGTTCTGTATCTTTCAGTTCTTCTCTTCCAACATGAAATACTTCTTCCATATGCAATTCCTTAAATGTAACGTACACAAAATATGAATACATATCTTCTGCTCGTTTATTTGCAGGTAAAATCTGATAATCCGTATATAATGTCAATAATGCCAGACGTTTCATGTCGGTATGTATCAGATTGTTTTCTTCTAGCATTTCCAGATCTACTGGATCTCCATATTCATCCTCCGTAAAAACAGACATTTCCCAGAGCCATTCATATATCTCATTCGCTTGTTGATAGCGTCTGTCATCGACACAATCCTCTGCAAACTGAATCATATACTGAATCTTATCTCCTATCTCCTGATTATCGTAATACTCTGTAATCCAGTCTGATTCCCAGTATCCATCAGAATAATCTTCATATTCTTCTGTATCAAGGTAAAGTTCTCCTTCATCAATCTGATCCTTCCAATCCTGTATTTGTATCATTTTTTCATTCACAAGATCATCCGACATTCTCACCTGCATTACCTGTAAACTATTGTTTTCTGATGGACACTCATATTCTTCAACTATTTTTCGAAATTCTGCTTTCTGTTTATCCGATAATATTTTCTGTACTTTTAAAACAATATCTTGTAATTCTTTTTTCGATAATTTACTTATATCTTCTTTTGTCATTTTAATCAAACTCCTCTATCCTTTTAATCTGCTCTGCCCTATTCAAAACATTCAACTGATATTCCGCAATTTCCTGTAGGATTTTAAACCGTTCTTCTTTTCTTTTTCCTTCTTTAATCATCTGCGCATTATGAGATTCCAAATTAGAAAGCACTGTCAATTCATTGATGGTTGCAAAATCTCTGACATTATTCTTTTTTGCCAACTCTGGATTAGTTTCTCTCCACGCTTTTGCTGTAAATCCAAACAACGCTACGTTTAATATATCTGCTTCTTCTGCATATGCCAGCCATTGTAAGTTCTCTCTATAACTCATCTGCGGAATCAAATAATTTTTTACTGCATCCGTCTGAATCAAATAATTATTTTTAGTCAGAAAACGTTTCGCATTCCACTCCCCTTGTTCTAAATTATTTTCTTCTTCCTTCAACCGCTGGAATTCTTTAATCAAATATAATTTAAAAACCGGACTGATCGCAGATGCAAATTCAAAAGCAATGTCTTTATGCGCATACGTACCACCATATTTTCCACGCTTTACATATAATCCTATAGCATTCGTTTTATTAATCCATTCTGCAACACTTAATACAAATGTATGTAAACCCGCTTCAGATTTAAAGTGGTCGAATTCGACCACTTTAAAATCCGGATTATAAATCATTTCCCACGTTCCTAAAAATTCTAATGTATTTCTATTTCGCAGCCAGTTTTTCACAACATCTGCGCTACGTGATTCTCCTGTTTTTGCTTTCGCAATGTCCGTAATACAAATATAATCATCCATTTTTTGTTCCGAAATCGAAATTGGTACATCTTGTACATTAATTATCCTATTCTTCATTCACTTCTTCCTTTCCTGAAAAATTTTCCATTTTAATCCTATATGTCAGTAAACCCAAAACATAATCTGGCATTTTTCTTGTTCCTCTTTCCCATTCTGTTACGGTTCTGTAAGGAATTCCGAAATACTCACAGAATTCTTTTCTATTCATTCCAGTGCTTTCCCGCAGTTCTTTCATTTGATCTTTTATTTCCATATCTTTTCCGCCTTTGCTTTTACACATTGTGTATCTATTGTAGTATACTTTTTTTATATCTGCAATATTTTTGTCTAAGCTTAAACATTTGACAAACTACTTTTCAGGCACAACCGCCCCGAAGATATCAAGTCATTACCACAACAAAAATTCGTCCACCGGACGGATTTTTGCACGCATGGCGAAAAAATATGCGGCTTTTTTGCCACGAAAATGGCTTAAAACCGCATATTTCTATATAAAGGACGTTATATAATTGTCACAAAGTAAGTAGGGAGGATGTTATGTCATTGCTATAATTTTATCCTTCCATTTAAAACTTTATGGTTCAATAATATTAAAATATTTATACTCTGACGTAACAGTAATCGCATCCATCAATCGTGTCAGGCAGGTCTCATCACCCTCCTGTTCGATCAAAGCAGCAACATTCTCTGCGTTTTTCTGAACAACAGACAACAGTCCGGCACGTTTTGTAGTCCATGTTACATCTGCATCCGGATCCTGTGCATCCTTCTGATAAAGAAGTACGCCATTTTTCACGCGGAGTACATAATTGCCTTCCGGCAATATAATATTTGCTGTAAAGGTCAGATCTGGAATCTTCGTCGTATCTACAAAAATTCCCAGATAATCCAGAATCATATCCGGTGTCATATGTAAGAAAACATCACCGTTACCGTTACTTCGCGTTGCATCATCGGTATTTGTACCATTTCGCAGTTCCTGTGCAGCACAAAGGTAAGCACTGCGCCATGGACCTGATTCTGCCTGATATCCCAATTGCTCCAATGCATCCGCACACAGATAACGTGCATCCATATTTTCCGGATCGGCATAAACCAGCGTATTGGTAATCTGAGCCACCCACTGATATTCTCCCTTTTCAAAATCTTCCTTTGCCTTCTCAAGAACAGCATCTGTATCACCGAAATATTCTACCAGCTTTTGGGCATAATCCGATGGTGTAAGTTCAGCAAGATGGACAGGATTACCGTCATACCAGCCCATATATTTCTCATATACTGCCTTCGAATTATGAGAAACTGTACCGTAATACTGACGGGTATACCAGACTTTCTCCAGTTCCTCTGGAAGCTGGATCATATTGGCAATCTCTGTTTCCGTATAACCTTCATTAATGTAGAGCAATGTCTGGTCGTTAATAAACTTATATACAGCTGCAGTATTGGTCATATATTCCTGAATGGTATCATTTCCCCAATGTGGCCAGTTATGGGACTGGAATACCACATCTGCCTTATCACCATAAAGAGCCAGAGATTCCATGATATACTCTGCCCATGCGTTTCCGTCACGCACCTGGGCTCCGCGGAGTGTATACAGATTGTGGAGTGTTCCTGTACAGTTTTCAGCCATCCACAAAGCATTTTTCGATCCAATCCAGAAGTTCATCTCTGCCGGTGCTTCGGTGCCCGGAGTAAGCTGAAATTCAATTTCCACTCCGTCAATGGTATGCTTCTCACCGGTTTGTGTGATTTCAAGTGTAGGAGAAATATAACTTGTGCTGCCCTTGGACTGTCCCATACCAATACCAATGGCAAGGGATCCTGTTTCACCACCCTCAAGCATTGTTCCATACTGGTAACTTGCTCTTCGTCCCATAGCAGTACCTGCATAAATATTCTCGCTGACAGCATGCTTCTCAAAGCCTTCCGGTGCAATTACCTGCACATTGCCGGCTTGTACCTCTTCTTCCGAAACAATTCCCTTGACTCCACCGAAATGATCAACATGGGAATGGCTGTAGATCACTGCCTTTACAGGAAAAGTGCCCAGATTCTCTTCCACCAGGGCAAAAGCCGCTTGTGCACACTCTACACTCATCAATGGATCTACTACAATCCATCCTGTATCACCTTTTATGAATGTGACATTGGACATATCATAGCCACGCACCTGATAAATTCCATCGGTTACTTCAAAAAGGCCATAAATATGATTCAGCTGTGTATCTCTCCAAAGGCTTGGATTTGCTGTATCCGGAGCGTCCTGATCCAGAAAAGCATATGCCTTCTGACTCCATACAACCTTCCCGTTTTCATCACAAATCTCCAGAGTATCCGGAGAAGCAAGCAGACCTTTGGTCGCATTCTCAAACTCCGCAGTATCTTCAAAATCCAGCAATGCATAAACTTCCTGATTTGCATCAATCGTATACTGGGTAGCCGGTTTGCTTTCTGCTGTTAATTCTGATACTGCACTTGCGGTTGAACTGCCACAGCCAGTCATGGTAAATGTCAATGCAGCGGCAATCAAAGTAATTATTTTTTTTCTTTTCATGATATCTTTTCTCCTCCTTATTTTATATCCTCATCCTCACTGTTTTTATTTTAACACAAACGCACTTAAACAACAATATCTTTATGAATTTAAAATAAGTAAACACATACAGATTTTAGATATTTTTCAATATATATCAATTTAAGTTCAAAATAATTATCTGTTATCAAGAGCTTAAAATGAATTTTGAAAAGTTTTATTATATTTTGAAGAAATTTGCTCCAATCGCTTTTCACATTCCGCTTTTTCTTTACTAAAGAA
>CAKSAJ010000042.1 GCA_934435195.1 uncultured Schaedlerella sp. | reverse complement strand
CATGATGAATGCTATGCAAATAAGCTCTTGTATCTTTTGATGGAATAAATTCATCAATAAAATTCTTTTCCATTTTGTCCTCCCAATAAATGTGACACCAATCTAAAAATTGAACCCTCAAATATGCCCTCGGTCACCCGAAGACCTTGAAAATACCTTTACAGCTACAACTGTCAGCACAGAACATCTTGTCGAGGTATCCCTCTCGTTTTACCCGTCGGCAAAACTCATATTCCATGGACCCTACATATAAATTTCTTCACTGTAGGCAGAAATCCTTACTGATGTAGACCTGTCTAGCTTTCACCAGCCACAAGACCTCACTGTTGAATAAGCTTGCCTTTAGCTACTTGCTTGTGATTTGATTCCATATATGCTTTTCACATATACCCGGGCGTTCATGCAACAGTGCCCATGCGGTTTGATGCGTCATCGGTTTCGGTTGTGTATCATCACCTTTCGGGTGAGGCATCAACCGTTCCTCCTCTGCGTTGAGGCCGCCTATCGAAACATCAATGAACCCTTCACAAATGTATTTCTACACTCAATCACCCGTTAAGGTGATTTTCAGTCTGCAACGATATCTTCAAAGTGCCACAACCGAATAAAAAACTCTTGGTGTCAACTAACACCATCTTCACGTCTCCGCTTAGATGAACTCCCACAGGTTCTCTTCTTGAAATAACCTCTGCTTTTGTTCATTTGTTCCTCTTTCGACCGCGCACCCAATCCTCACTGGTAATGAAGTTATGATGGGTGTGGCATATTTGAAGGTTCAATTCATTCGGGGCTTGCTTTTCGCAAGCCCTTCATTTCTCTTAAAAATTTTTTAAATTGATGTTCTCGTTTCGTTTGTAATCATGTGTGCCTCCTTTTTGAATCTTTATTACTGTTTGTATATCTGGATTATAAAAAATTTTAGACAAACTTTGACCAAATTCCTTTGTTTATTTCTTCCACGGAATCTCTGCCGAAGTTATTTCTCTTCCGCTCTTTTTATCGTAAATATGATATTCACCTTTTTCCAGTGCTTTAATACTACAAATACGGCGCGTTACAGTAGAGTTATCTAACTCTATATAATCTTCTCCCCAACTGCTTTTTACTTTATGTAAATAAATTCCTCCAGCTTCGTTGTAATTTTCTATGTAAGAACTATTCGCTTTTCTTTCTTGCGTTTTTTCTGGTTCTGCTTTCTTTGAAGTAGTATTTCGACTATTACTTGGTTCTCTTGATTCTGTCCTACTTACACTACTCTCTCCCACTGAACTTCCTCCACTTTCTCCTAATCCTGTTACAAGTCCAATTACAATTATAATACCCACTACAATTAATATTAGCAATGGAATGATATTTTCCAAAAATAAAATTATCAGCGGTATTGCGATATAATTCATTGCTGCACAAAATAATGTCAGCAACACGCCTTCCTCATATTCTCTTGCTAATAAAATGCCAAATCCAATAATCAATGCGATTGCGGCTATCCCCATACACCCTAATACAATTTCTTCTACATGATCTATATCGAGTTCTTTATACTTTCCTATAAAACTTATTATTCCTCTTATAAAACTAGTTTCCCAATTATATTCTTGCCATTGAGTTAAACAGATTCCCCCTATTAACACAACGACACCTACTATGTCTGTAATTATTGCTGCATTACCATCACTATTTATGAAATATGCGATCAACATTACAAGCACTTGAATTATCAACAAAATTATTATTGTTGTTCCTATCGGTCCTTTTATTCCGAATGTACTTGTACCTTTTGTAAAAGATTCCATAATCCCTTCTGATTTGATCACTGCAAATTGATTTTTATATCCATTTTGCCTAATAAATGATACATATCCTACAATTCCACTGACAATCGAAATGCCAAGTATAACCACTGGAAGTAAAAATATTAGCCCTTCCATTGGATTTTCCCTAAAATCTTGTAGTGCTTCCTTAATTTCTGTAATCATTTCTTTCCTCCCTCATCCGTATGTCTGTAACTATATTTTATTTAGTTGTAGATAATTATACTCTTATTAATAAATCATTACAATTCTAAAATGATTTTCTTACCTTTTCTGTCTGCAACATTTGAGCGCATTTAATACCTTCACAAAAATACACTTCCTGAACTTGCATCACAATTCCAAATATTTCATCTCGAAAAGTTTCCATTGATTCTATTGACCCCTTATAATGCTGCCGAAATGCTTGTATAATTTTTTCATCAATCTCTTTATTTCTTTCTTTCAAAAAATTATCCGATTCTACATAATATCGATACATCTTTTTAAGAAAATCCGGACTATCATTTTCTAATACTTGCCCACTCATAAAACACCTCTTTCTACAATCAGTTCCTGTTTATGATGCAAATTATAACAGAATCAAAATCAACACTCTGCCAAATTCAAAATATTTTATATTAAATGTTACTGTGGCATCAATTTACCCCCATTGATACGATATCATAGCGAAAAGCAAGAAAAAGACTATGCACTCCTGCTCAGCTTCGCTGGAGTGCATAGTCTTTTCTTGCTTTTTTGGTGTACCGTGGTTGAAAGATGTGGAACGATGAAGGATTTACTTTTCTGGTGTCTGATGTATCTATATCATGTGGTTATTTGCTTGTACAGATGCCTTTGTGGCAACTGTTGTATCTGCAATACCTTGATATTCATTGTTGCGGATGCCTTTCTGGCACCTCCTGTATCTGCACTTACTTAATATTCGCTATCACAGATGCTCTTTTTTAGACCAATGTATCTACATCTTTCTCTTTTCATGACTTGCAGATGCTTCTCATTGAAATTATGCATCCTCTACTTGCTCTTTCTATAACTTGCAGATACTCCCCATCAAAATTTTGCATCTTCAATTCCCCAAAATCCACTATCGCAGATATCTCCACTAAAATTATATCCACAGCACCCGCCAAACAAAGCTTAGCTCTTTAATTCATCAAATATACGATAACGTACTGTAAGAAAACATCGGATATGAATTTCAGTGAATACGGAGAAAGCGATTGGAAATAATTAAAGACCAGAATTTTACGTTAGAGCTTAGAAACTGTGCAACATACATCCAGGTACAGTGTGCACTTGATGGAGCAACATCCATTTCCATCTTTAATCCAAACGATCCGTTTCTTGATCGTGCAAAATAAAACTGCTCCCAGTTAAACAGACAATAAAAATATCATATAAACATCTTCTAAACAAAAGCAGCGGAAGTCCTTGGTTCAAGCGTATAGGCAATGCAATCACCACGTCACAACCCTCTGCCTTTAACGCGGCAGCTTCCTTTTTTGCATAAGATACTGCATCCTGTGCCTGTACCGGCACTGCCCCAAATAATCCAAAAACTATACCAAATGTCAGCAAAAGTACCGTTACCTTATTCCATTGTTTTTTTAATTGCTTCATCTTGCTCCTTCCTTTAATGAAACGGACATTCGTAATCCGTATTCACTCCTTTTTTATGAAAACAGCCCAAAAAGGATGTGCTACGGTAACTTCTCCATTACCTTGACACATCCTTTAGTATTATTATTTTTTGATAAAACTCCTGTTTATAACACCCTCCAAGGTTACAGTTACTGCTCTGACTATTTCCCTCTTAATTTTTACTCGAAAGTTCCGGTGAATTTCCAAATCATATCCGGTTCCTCCGGAAGGTAAGTTACATTTGGATGCCAGGTTGCAATGACTTTGTCTTGCGAATTTACCCACAGGCAGTATTCTTCTTTGTAAGAAGTATTTATAAGTCCCACAGACAGATACAATGCTTCTGCATCCATTGCATAGGCTACATTTTGATATCTTTTTGTATGATCATCCGGATAAAGATCATTACGTTTCCATACTTTGTAACCAGCATAAAGTGTTTTCTGTTCACCATTGATTACTGCTTCAATCTTTACTCTGTGGCCATCTTTCGTGAACACTGCGCTCTCAATCTTTCGTGGATTTTCTGTAAAAAGAATCTTTCTGTCAAATAATTTTGCAGCTTCTTTTCTGGCAGTTCGAAATGTCCCCTCTGGTTGGACGAGTGACAGACTGTTTAGCTTGGCGCGAAGTGTTTTCTCTGCCGCCTCCAATTGCTCCTCTTTGCATGGTTCAGAAACTGCTTCCTTCATATACTTCAAGCAAATATCTGCTGCAAGATATTCCCGTGCACCAGCTGTAATTCCAATCGCCACCGGAAGATTACGGAAGCAGATCAGATACTGGCCAAATGCACCTTCCGCTGCAAAAATTTCTTTTCCTGCTTTTATATGATAAGCATAATGTGTTAGTGCTTTCTTTTCATCTCCCGGAATTTCTACTCTCATTTTTCCCATTTCT
Organism: uncultured Schaedlerella sp.; assembly: GCA_934435195.1. Lineage (GTDB taxonomy): Bacteria > Bacillota > Clostridia > Lachnospirales > Lachnospiraceae > Schaedlerella. The sequence continues at coordinate 8,392 of CAKSAJ010000042.1, read as the reverse complement.
TCAACCCACCAGGCTGGCACAAGCTGTTCACCTTTCCAGTTTCCTTTCTGAAGCAGGAGTTGTGCCAACGCAGAGATTTGTGATGCAGTCAAATACATTCCCCAGCCGCCAGTGTTATGACCTTCCGGGCTTGTCAACCAGTTGATTCTGCCAAATCCCATTTTATCAAAAACTCTCTTCTGCATGATGGACAGACAGTTTTCTCCCATAACTTTAGACACGATTCTCGAAAGTGTATAACTGCATCCGGAATCATAATGAAAAGCCTTTCCGATGTCTTCACGAATTTTGGGCTGTTTCAACCAGTTTGTCTCCCAGTCCTTCTCGATTCTGGAAAACCATACATTGTTGCAGCACTCTTTTGATCCTGCCTGCATAGTAATCAGATCATAGATTGTAATATCTTCCAGAGCTTCATCATATGATGCCGGTAACTCTTCTCTTACATACTCCAGAAAATGATCTTCCAGATGAAGTTTTCCTTCATCTAAAGCAAAACCAACGCAGATGCTGGTTCCTATTTTGGACAGTGAATGCATCATCTGTGGATCGCTCAGTGAAAAAGGTGCCCAGGCTCCTTCCAGAACAGTCTCTCCTTTGTAGCGCACAGATATGCTATGCAGTTCCACTGTATTCTCAAGTTCCTCCAGCATTTCTGCCAGTTTTATTGGATTAAGCTCTGTTCTTGTAAATATACTATTCATTGTTCTCCTCCTCAGACGGCTGCCAGATAGATGTTTCAATACGGATACCACCTTTATTTGTAAGATAAATTCCAATCAGGATCAATGCAACCATCACGATAACTGCAGAAACTGCATATGCCGGCTTGATACTGAAGATTCCTTTCATAAAGATTACTGTATATATGATAATACTGATTGTACAAAAAGCATAGAGACCACCTTTTTTTAGATGGAATTTATTTTTACTCCATGCTTCTGGATATTTCTTTGGAAGACGTGAAATTGCATATACAACGGTTACATTCATGAAAAATGTAATCACCTGGAAAATATTTGTGATTGTTACGATACTCATGTCAAAGATTATCGGAAGTAATACTACAATCAATGTATATGTATAGATTAAAAATGGTGCGCCAAAACGATTTTCCTTCAGAATCCCTTTTGGAAGCCAGCCATCCTTAGCTGCCTGTGCAATTGGGTATCTAACATCATTGAATACTCCATTCAGTGTTGTAATGATTGCCATGATTGGTCCACCGATCATGAAAATCTTATAGACTACTGACGGCAGAATTGCCTGTGCTGCCGGAAGAATCGTTTCCACACCTGCTACCTCATCATGTGGAAGAACACCTCCGGTTACCATAGCCAGTCCTACATAAATAACCAAAAGACATGGTACGCAGGACATTGCGGCAAATGGAACATCTTTAGTTGCTTTCTTTGCATCTTTTCCATACCAGAGAATATTGTAATAACCATTAGCAGAATTGATCAGAAGCAGCGCAGCAAGCATAAATCCTTTGAATCCACCGGTAAACATTTTTTCACCAGAAAAATCAAAAATCGGCTGTCTGATCTGTGTAAGTCCAAAAACAACATACAACACCATTGTAATCAGAAGGATTGTAGACAGTACTTTACTGACTTTTGCAAAAATATCCATTCCAAGAAGATTCAGTACAAACAGAATAAGAACACCTGCAATTGCAATTGCCTTAACTGTAATATTTGGAAGAAGATTATTAATATACAGTCCCAATGCAAGAGCAAAAGAACTGTTCAGAATCGGTGTTACTAATTTTGTATAGGCTACTAAACCACCGGCGCTGACACCTGAAAGATTCGTCACAATAGAATATGGACCTCCTGCCACTCGCATGGTTCCGCCCAGAATGATATATGGAAATACCATAAAAAATCCCATAACAATTGCTGTTAAATATGCCAGCCATACAGAATATCCTGTATATGCCATTGCCGGTCCAATCAGAGTTACCATTCCTGATCCAATTACCATTCCTACTGCGATTGCAAACATATCTCCTCTGCCAAGAATTCCTGGACCTGGCTCAGAAGTGTTAACAATGATATTTTTGTTACTCATTTTACCTCTCCTTTTGTTTTTTATTATTTATATTTTATATTGTATACAAATAAGAATAAATAAAAACGTCGGTCTTGTCAATATAATCTGACATTTTCGACGTTTTGCTTAAAATCAACGCTTGATTTTTATTCATTTTTACCAATCAAGCGTGTTGAAGAAGAAAATTTTTACAGCTTTCTTCGATATGAGCATGCATTTTAAGATAGCATTCTACTTCATTTCCGCTACGGATACACTCGACAATCTCTTCATGTTCTTTAAGTGATTTGCGTACATGTTCCTCTTCCTTCATCTTCATTCCTCTGGAAAGTCCATTCCATAGCTCTGATAACATATTTTGAAGTTTGTCATTTCCAGCTGCAAGCCATAGTTCCATGTGAAGTGTCTGGTTCAGACTGGCATAACTATCGTAATCGCCATCCTCAATCACTTCTCTGGAAACTTTAAGAATCTGATTGATTCTTTTAAGATCAATTTTGTTCTTACAGCAGAGAACACAGGCCTCACTCTCTAATGCTGCTCGTATTTGGAAATGTTCCTGGATTGTTTTTTCTGTCACTCCTACAACTACTGCTCTTTTATTCTGTTTCAGTTCCAAAAGACCATCTCTTGCAAGAATCTGAAAGGCTTCTCGTACTGGTGTGATGGATACACCAAGTTCCTGTGCTGTACTTTCCAATGTCAGAATCTCTCCTGCCGGAATCTTCCGGGACAAAATTGCCTCTCGCAATGTTGCTGCGATTTTCTCACGAATAGGTAGTGTTTTAATCGGTTTAAGCCCAAGCATTTTATTTCTCCTGTTCTAATAAATATCTCTGTAATTATTATTTTATAAACTTTATACTCTTAATAGGATATTTTATCGTAATTTGAAACTATTGTAAACAGGAACTTGACTTCAATTTAGCAATAATTAACACATAAAAAATCCATTCTACTCAAGGTTTTTATATCCTCATAGCTGCACCTCAGTTTTATTTTAATGCAGCGCCTTTTTAGGGCAAGCTTTTGTACACTCATAGCAGAGAATGCACTCCGTCCTGTTCCTCTGCTTGTAGAATTCCTTGTTGACTTCCACGTTCATGGGGCAGACCCGCAGGCATAGCGTTTTCCGGCAGTAAATAGTGCTGTCCCCAACGCAAGACAACCTCCGATGTGGCTGAAATTCAACAGATAAAATAGGTTATTCTTAGCAATCAACAACGTGATTGCTACTATCTCAAATAACAAAAATAACAGAAGCGATGGTACATATTTGCGAAACACATTATTCTTTCTCATCATCGTCCCTATGCTCCCGTGATTTTTTATTTTTTCTCAGTGCATCAATTGCAGGGCCGATGCTCACCCCCATCATAACCCCCAGACATATTCCAAGTCCCATATCATCTGTTAGAAGCCCAATAACTATACCTAAGCATAGTCCAATAGCAATCCAGCTTCCGCTGTTGTCTGGACTAGTTTCCTTTTTTGATTGTTTATTCTGAATACTATTGTCTTTATTCATAAACTCCTCCAATCTATACATAATAAAATATAAACGAGCATTGTAAAACACATGACCGCCATTTTGCAAAATAATTGTAAAAGAGAGATAAAATCGGACATTATTTTAGAAATTTTTTGAAATTATTTTTTACATGAAATGTTATTGTGACATCAATTTACACCCATTGATACGGTATCATAGCGAAAAGCAAGAAAAAGACTATGCACTCCTGCTCAGCTTCGTCGGGCAAGCCCGACTCCGATTCGCTGGAGTGCATAGTCTTTTCTTGCTTTTTGGTGTACCATGGTTGAAATAGATCGGGTGAACAGAAAGATTCACTTTTCTGGCACCTCATGTATCTGTACATCTCACTTATTCATTGTTGCAGATATCTTTGTGGCAACCGTTGTATCTGCACTGGCTTAATATTCGCCGTTGCAGATGCCTTTGTGGCAACTGTTGTATCTGCAATACCTTGATATTCATTGTTGCGGATGCTCTTTTTTAGACCAATGTATCTACATCTTTCTCTTTTCATGACTTGCAGATGCTTTTCAGCCTGTCTGTCATGTACAATTGCATCTACATCTTGCCTTTTCTGGGACTTGAGGATACTACCTTCGCAAATACTTCATCTGCATCCCACGTTTTCTATGCCCTGCGGATGCTTCTCATTGAAATTATGCATCCACAACTTGCTCTTTCTATAACTTGCAGATACCTCCCAGCAAAATTCTACATCAACCTGCTCTTTCTATGCCTTGCGGATACTCTCCCATTAAAATTCTGCATCTTCAATCTCCGAAAATCCGTCATCGCAGATATCTCCACTAAAATTATATCCACAACACCTACCAAACAAAGCTTAGCTCTTTAATTCATCAAATATGCGATAACGTACTGTTAGAAAACATCGGATATGAATTTCAGTGAATACGGAGAAAGCGATTGGAAATACTTAAAGACCAGAATTTTACGTTAGAGCTTAGAAACTTGCTGTTTGAGGGCATAGCCCGAGTTGCTGGTTTCTAAGCTCTGTTTTTCGTAATAATTCTGGTCTTCTAGTATTTCCCGCTGACGGAGTCTGAACAGAAATTCATATCCGATGTTTCTTATAAAACCGTATCACCATCTAATGAATTAAACAGCAACTTAGTCCTCTACTTCAATCTTACGAATTGTCTTTTTCTGAATCTCATCTTTGATTGCATCGATAAATACATTCAACTCTTTCGCGCCTTCATCTCCGAGATATCTGCTTCTTACAGAAACTTTCTGCTCTTCCTCTTCTTTTGCTCCAACAATCAGCATGTATGGAACTCTGTTCAGACGAGCTTCGCGAATCTTATATCCCATCTTTTCTGAACGCTGATCAACAGAGCAACGGATGTTATTCGCTTTGAGTTCTGCTTCGACTTTTGCTGCATAGTCATGATATTTATCTGAAATAGGAATTACACGAACCTGTTCCGGACATAACCATGTAGGGAACATACCTGCATATTTCTCAATCAGCCATGCCAGTGTTCTTTCATAGCATCCGATAGATGTACGATGAATGATGCATGGACGTTTCTTCTCACCATTTTCATCGATATAATACATATCAAACTGTTCTGCAAGTAATGCATCCCACTGGATTGTGATCATTGTATCTTCTTTTCCGTATACATTCTTTGCATTAATATCTACCTTTGGTCCATAGAATGCTGCCTCTCCGACATCTTCTACGAATGGAATATTGAGTTCCTGAAGCATTGTACGAATATGACCTTCTGTTTCTTCCCAAACTTCTGGTTCACCAATATATTTTTCTTTATTTGAAGGATCCCATTTTGAAAGATGATATGTTACATCTTCTTCTACACCAAGTACCTGCAGACAATACTGAGCTAATGCAATACAATCCTTGAACTCCTTTACCATCTGGTCAGGTCTTACAACCAAATGTCCCTCTGAAATTGTAAACTGACGAACACGAGTCAGACCATGCATTTCTCCGGAATCTTCATTACGGAATAATGTAGATGTCTCGCCGTAACGCAATGGCAGGTCACGATAGCTGTGCTGTTCTGCTTTGTATACATAATACTGGAATGGGCATGTCATTGGACGAAGGGCAAATACTTCTTTATCTTTCTCTTCATCACCTAATACGAACATTCCATCTTTATAGTGATCCCAGTGTCCTGAAATCTTGTAGAGGTCGTTCTTAGCCATCAATGGTGTCTTAGTACGAACATATCCACGTCTGCTTTCTTCATCCTCAATCCAACGCTGTAACTCCTGCATAATGATAACACCATTTGGCATAATAAGCGGAAGTCCCTGACCGATTACATCTACTGTTGTAAATAATTTCATCTCGCGTCCGAGTTTATTATGATCACGTTTTTTTGCTTCCTCTAACTGTGTTAAATGCTCTTTGAGTTCGTCTTTTGTAGCGTAAGCTGTACCATAAATACGTGTCAGCATTGGTTTCTTCTCATCACCTCTCCAGTAAGCTCCTGAAGATGATAACAATTTAAATGCTTTCACACCCTTTGTACTCATCAAATGAGGTCCTGCACAAAGATCTACCCAATCTCCCTGTGAATAGAAAGAAATTTCAGCATCTTCTGGAAGATCTTCAATCAACTCAACTTTATAAGGTTCATTTTTCTCCTTGAAAAATGCGATTGCTTCTTCTCTTGATTTTGTAAATCTTTCAATCTTAGCACCTTTTTTGATGATTTTCTTCATCTCTTTTTCAATTGCATCCAAATCATCTCTTGTAAATGACTGACATTCAAAATCATAATAGAATCCTGTATCAATTGATGGTCCAATTGCAACTTTTGCATTTGGATAAAGGTTCTGTACAGCCTCTGCCATTACATGTGATGCTGTATGACGAAGTGCAGCTAAACCTTTCTCATCTCTTGCTGTAAGAATATTAAGCTCACAGTCTTTATCCAAAACTGTTCTAAGGTCTACAACTTCACCATCTACTTCTCCGGCACATGCTGCTCTTGCAAGACCTTCGCTAATATCGTATGCAACATCAATTACTGTTTTTGCTTCTGAATACTCTTTTTTTGATCCATCTTTTAATGTAATAATCATCATTCTTCCTCCTGTTTTGATATTCACTTCAAGCATTTAATACAGGGATTTTACATATTATAAAAACTTTTTCTTTAAAAATAGAAAAAACTTTATCTGTCCCTGCACTTACATGCAAGGGACGGATAAAGTCTGATTACTTTTATATCCGCGGTTCCACCCTTTTTGTTTTCAAGATGATAACAATTACGCTGTTATCTAAAACCACTTCATTCATGATTATAACGGAATCACCGGACCGGATTAGGGCCACTCGGAGGTAGTCTTCAAATGATTCCCGTTAAGATGATTCCAGCATATTCATCTCTCTCTGAAACGTTCCACATTCTACTCGTCTCGTCATCGTGTTATCTTCTGACCCTCATTATAGCATTCAAATAAACTTTGTCAACTCAATTTCTTCAATTTTTTCATCTATTTTTCGTCTAAAATATTATTGAATCTTTTTATTCTTCACTATAACTTTTTACTCATCAAATTCTAAAATAACACTGTTTGCTTCCAAGCCCATTTGGATATCTACCACTTTACCATGACGTGTTTTTAATCTTTCATAACTTCGATAATTACCGCTCATTGCAATTGCATGTTCGATTGTATAATAATATGAACTAGGTAATTTTCCTTCAATTACATTTACTTCTTGTCCAATCTCAACCAATCCTGGTCTATCCATAGTAAATTCCATTCTTCTCATGCCATTATCCTCCTGTAATATTTAATCTAATGTCTTATAAAATGTAAAAAGACTTAAGCTAATGCTTAAGTCTTCTAATATAATGCGCGTGGCCGGACTTGAACCGGCACGGGATCGCTCCCGAGGGATTTTAAGTCCCTTGCGTCTGCCTATTCCGCCACACGCGCGCACTATATATATGGGACCTACAGGGCTCGAACCTGTGACCCTCTGCTTGTAAGGCAGATGCTCTCCCAGCTGAGCTAAGATCCCATACCACACTATGCACTTTCTCACCAAATTCAGCTATGCTTCATTAAGTGTTCAGTGCGAACGACCCAGAAGAGACTCGAACTCTCGACCTCCGCCGTGACAGGGCGGCGCTCTAACCAACTGAGCCACTGGGCCTTATTAAATTAAATGGACCTTCGGGGACTCGAACCCAGGACCGATCGGTTATGAGCCGATTGCTCTAACCAGCTGAGCTAAAGGTCCATTATATGTCCCTTTCAGGAACAAAGCCGATGATCGGACTCGAACCGATAACCTGCTGATTACAAATCAGCTGCTCTGCCAATTGAGCCACATCGGCATATTGCCTATACTTTGAACAAATATACCTTTTATTCAATTGCACTTTGTGCAAATGACTCCAACGGGAATCGAACCCGTGTTACCGCCGTGAAAGGGCGATGTCTTAACCGCTTGACCATGGAGCCAAATTCTTTTTTATCACTTCTATCAGCGACCGAAATAAATATTACCATAATCTTTTTGTTTTTGCAAGTGATTTCTTTAAAAAAATTCACTTTTCTTATGATAATCATCTTTCATAAAAAAAGCCATAGTTAAAAAACAGCTATGGATTCTTTTTAAGCTCCCCGAGTTGGGTTCGAACCAACGACCCTTCGGTTAACAGCCGAATGCTCTACCGCTGAGCTATCGAGGATTATCTTTATTGAAGTATACCTTCAAAACTGCATACAAAGTTTTTTCATCCATCTTGTTCTCCTATCACCTGTTCTGGTTATGCCCTCGACCTA
>CAKSAJ010000041.1 GCA_934435195.1 uncultured Schaedlerella sp. | reverse complement strand
AATAATGCAAAATCGGCGGTCTAATTTGACCGCCGATAAAAAATCAAAAAATTTACACACTTTGCTTGACAAACTCTGTTTCGATTATTTTAAGTAGCACAATGCTATTTTTCCAATCGAGACATGCTCTTTTTAATTATTTATTTCTTTAATTTTTACAATCCGATTTCCCCGTTTCGACCGCCATTCCATCAAATACACCTTATACCTGAGTGAATCTCTTGATGTTATAAATGGTTCTTCTCGCACTATATCAGCCTTTATTCCCTGTTCCTTTAGTTTTCTCTGTTCTTGTTTTGCACGTTCTAAAAGAGTTCTGTGTTCTTTTTCTTCTTTCTCATCAAATTTTCTTTCTGGATAATCTGACGCAGCTTTTGTCAATTCTTCCGTTAATAAATCAACCACTTCAGCGTGTACATTTTTATGGAGCATATCCGCTATCCATCGTGTTACCCACTTCCAAGAATGTCTCTTATAAAACGATAGAATATGCTGTAATGATTTATCTTCTGTCTGCTTTGCTAATCCCATCATCACACGAATCGCATTTTCTGATGGAATCCATGGATTTTCTTTTGGTACAATATACTTCTCTGGTACTGCAGGATAACAGCAGTAATTTAATGGTGGAAACTCTGCAAGATGGGCTAATTTTAATTCTACCTCATTACAGTACACTTCTCCCAGATAATCTCGTTTATCTCTTAAAATCGCAAGTCGGTATTCTAGCTGGCGAAGATATTCATATCCTTCTACCCAAAAATGTCCAACCTTTCCATAATCATACAAATGTGTCTCTAAAGCAATATCTACAAAGAACAGAGTACATACCGTGTCACCTTGATAAACAACCAGTATAAATTCTTCCTTCTCTGTGTCTGGATTTTGATGTATTGAAAGCGACGCCTCTACCTCACCTTCGTACTCTTTTTGATACACTCCGGTTATTCTTGCCTGTTCAAATACCAGAAAGCTCTCCACCGCGTCATTCATTAAATAAACTGCCTTTAATTTTCCATCTATTACCTGATCGGACATTAATTCAAATTGCCCTTGATCTAATAATTCTTCTAATTTAAGAATCGTATCGGAGATTTCAAATTTATTATTCCCAGTAATCATTTTGTAATCCTCCTCATTTTCGTTTGAAAATCCAAACTCCAATTCACTGGATTGCATACTCACCTTGCCATTTGATTTTTAAGCAGCAACTGCTTGTTTCTTCCCTATTCGTGCCAATAACTGATTACATACTACTGTATATACCGCACCGAATACATTTGCACCAATACGAAGTGCTACGGCAGCAGGCATTCCAAACATTCCTGCTGCAATAGACAGTGCTCCAAATGTGTTAAATACGGTCTGCCATGCATATCCGGCTGAGTAGCCGACTCCGATTCCGCCTATCACTCCGATATACGGATACATCGATTCTGGCAATACGAGATATAGCGCGATAAAAATCAAGCTTCCTACTATATTATATATACCTCTTAATTTTGCACGTTCTTTTGCATCTTCCGTAAATGGCATGCACACTGACATACATGCAATTCCTGCCCACATTGCTCTTGGCAGTCCAAGAAGTGTCATGATCAACATTGCTGATGATACAATCAGTGTCAGTCTGATATACCATCTGCTTCTTGCTGAGAAACGATCAAATTCACGAAACAGATCCAGAAATGTTCTGCGATATAGTCTGTTTTTCTGGTTTTTGTAAAATATTGCCATACAGACTATCATTCCGACAAGTAATCCAATCACACGAAGTCTGTACGACTGCCCGCTTACATCATATCCAAACAATAATAAATATCCTAATACAAAGGTTGAATGATTTGACATAATCACATTATGGCATCCCAAAATCATTAATAATAGAATACAGATTATATTTACACCAAATGCCATAAATGGCGGCAACATATTTGCTAATCTTGGTCCTATCATTAATATAGCAAAAATGCCTCCAATACTGAGAATTCCATGACTTGTCCGGATTCCGAAATCTGCCTGACGAAGAACAAGTACCGCCAGTAATATGGTTACTCCTGCCACACTGTTGTCCGAACCGAATATTTGACTGAATATTGTTACAAATGCAAAACAAAATGCCATTACAAGATATACTTTAAAGTTGTAGATTAGTATGTGACGGCGTTTTTCTTTTTTGTCCTGTGTGTTTTTGATCAATTGTTTTGAGCCTACAGAGCTTAACTGTAATTCCTGATAAAATGTCATGGGGTATCCTTCCTTTCACTTTTTTATGTTAACTGCATCACCTTTTGTGGATGCAATTATTTTTGATATAGCGAAGAGGTACTATACACGAAAAATGACTTTTAGTCAAGACGTTTTTTTCGAAACATTTAAACATAAGAAATACCTGTGCAATCTTGCTCATCAACAATCAATCCGTTCACCTTCATTTGCCTCTTCCATTGTAATCTCTGCCATAACTAATTCCTCCGCAAAGGTAAATCTCAGCACTGCCTGTGACCAATTCAAACTGATCTTCGCCTTTTTCTGCTTTTCTTCTCCGGCTTTTTGAATTAAGTCTATTAGTTCATCTAACACTTCTTTTGTTAAATATCCGCCACGCCAGTGCATAGTAAATATTTTTCCTTTTTTTGCAGTCTGCAATGCTCTTTTATATACATCTTCTTTTTTTGTAAAAGAAAGTTTCTTTTCTTTATAATAGAAATGTTCTCCGTCTTCACATTTTGGTACAGATACGAGAACAGGTTCATGATCGCGAAAGATTTGTTTATCACTTAGATTGAAATAATCGTATCGAATTTCGGAACCAAAAGTTTCTTCTTTCCCCAGCGTATTGTCAAAGGTTGTATCAAGATGATAATATTTCCCATTGATTTTCACAATATTCCAGGTATGACGATATTTAATTCCTTTTTCTGGATTATTTCCACAAATTGCAATGATACACCAGACACCTAATGCATCACACAACACTTTTACTGCTTTTGCAATACCTTCGCAGACTCCGACTCCTTGACCTAATGGTCCGATGATTTCATGTGAATATGATTTTTTTAATTTATCGTATCGTACATTTTCGCAGATAAAATCATGCACATACTTTTCTTTTTCCCATTCGGAATAGTTTGAAGCCGCTCTTGACAATTTTTCTACACGAGCTTTCATTGCTTTTTGATGTTCTTTAATCTTGTTTTTATCAAATAAATATTCCGGGATAAAAATCAAATTGGAAGAATCTATATAATGTTTGTATTTGAATCCACTTGCCCAGAATATTTCCGGATGATCGAGGCGAAGTTGGAAGAATACATCATATAATTCATTTCCTTCCAGATAAGGTATTTTAATTTCATCTGCCAATTCATTCAGCCCTTGCATAAGGGAATGATATACGATTTGTTTTGGCTTATTCATCTTGCTGTAATAGTATGGTTCCATGCTTCTATTCCTTGTTTTTTAATGCTCTTTTTAAATAATTTTTTTCTTTTTAAAGAAATGCAGACTGACTACAACAACTACAACACTTAACACGCACACGCTGTAGTATCCGCTTTTCAGTCCGGGCATATCGTAAAAGTTCATTCCAAACCATCCTGTGATGAGGGTCAATGGGAAGAATATTGTTGATATCACTGTTAAGAACTGCATATTATTATTCTGTCTTGCTGCAATCTGTGACTGGTAAGCTTCTTTTACCTGTTGTGCGTATTCCAGTAAATGTTGTGTCTTACTCATCAGACGGTCGGCACGGTCTGTCAATGTACCGAAATATTTTAAATGACGTTCAAGGAAAATTCCATTTTCATTTTCTTCGAGCTCTTTTCCTAAGTCCATGATCTCATCGTAATAGCTTCTTAAATTTAAAAGTTCTCTACGGATCGGCATCATTTCATTTTCAAAGCTTTCTACTTCATCGCGGGTCACTTCTTCTTCCATCTGTAAGAGACGGCGTTCATATGCGATCAGTATTTCCAGATCTCTGCTCATAAACTCTGCAAAAAAATTATAAATAAAACGTTCTTTTGTATCTGCCTGTCTTGCTTTTTTCTTTTGGATCCGCTGTATCAATTTATATGCAAATGCATCATCGTCTACAATTACAACATTAAGCTGATTAACAAAAAAATACATTCTATATTTGTTTCCCAACACATCCAGAAGTTTTGGTATACACAAGGTTCCTACCATACATTCATGTTGATTTTCTACTTTACAGAAACCAATCTTTGCAAGCTTGATTTCGTTATCATATACAATCCCTGCTTTTTTCAGGGTTTCTTCTGCATGTGCAGAATCTGTCAGAAAAACCGCAGCCGGTCTTTCTTTTTCCCAGGTTTCATTTTCAATGGGAACTAAACGTTCTCCTATTTTATAAATCACCGGAGTCACCTTCTCTCTTGTTTTTACCATAGAATATTATCTCATACTTTGCCTGTTTTGGAAAGTCAATTAGAAAAGACAGCCAACTTGACTGTCTTCTCCAAAATGTATTTCTATAAAGAATGGTGAACAACAACTATTATGCTTCCCATTTTTTGTAGATTCCTTCTAATGCATCTACAACTCCGTCAATTCCCATAAGACTTGAATTGAACATCATTTGATGTGCTTCTATGCTTCCCCATTCACGATCTGTATGTTCTTCATAGTATGATTTTCTTGTACGGTCTACACGTTTGATTTTTTCCCATGCTTTTTTCTCATTCAAATCATACAGTTTCATGATTCTTCGGATACGATCTTCTTTGTATGCGTAGATAAATGTATTAATGCAATTTGAGTAATCACCTAATATGTAATCTGCGCATCGTCCCACAAATATACACGGACTTTGTTCTGCGAGTTTTTCGATCAATTTGGACTGCATCTCAAATATCTGTTCTGATAATGGCTGTTCATATTCTGTCCCGTTCATAAAAAGTATATATGCTCCTGAGCCTGTTCCGGATACTGCGGAAGCCATATATCTTCCAAGAATTGTTTCATCTACTTCCTGGGCTTTTTGGGGATCAATCTTTAGTTCTTGTGCCGCCATACGGATTAGATTGTAATCATAAAGTGGAATTCCAAGTCGTTCTGATAATCGATTTCCGATTTCATGTCCACCACTTCCGAATTGTCTGCCGATTGTAATGATTGTGTTGTTCGTCATAATTGTCACTCCCATCTGCTCGTATTATTGTATTTCACATTTTAAATACACGTTGATTATATACAGATATTATAACGTAATTTCATTGTTTTTTCTATCAATTTTCGCATTATTTCAATTTCTTATTTCAGCAGTGGTTACTGTTCACTTCTATTTTGGCTTATTTCATCTCACTTGCTTTCATCACTGCGCTATCTCCGAATTTTTTTCTGATTTCTTCCATTGCTTTATTGAGTTTCTTATGTTTTTCATCGGGTATTTTGATATCGAATATGGATAATTGTTCCGGTTCCGACGCATCGATCAGTTTGGCTGTCCTGATTCCAAGAAGCCGCACAGGCTCTCCGTTCCATGATTCTAAAAATAACTGGCATGCAGCATCATATATTTCTTCTTCTTTGTCTGTCGGTTTTGAAAGCTGTCTTTGATGTGACATTGTTTGGAAGTTGTGATATTTTACTTCCATACTGATCATCATTGCTTTCTGTCCGGCTTTTTTCAACCTGCCTCCAACACTTTGGGCAAGGCTTTTGAATACTTTTTGAACCTCTTCATAAGTTGCAGCATCTTCTGAAAGTGTCGTTGAATTTCCGATTCCTTTTGCCTCTGATGGTTTTGATTGTACTTGTGAATCATCGATTCCATTTGCAAAATTCCATAACATACGACCATGACTTTTTAAATGAAGTTCGATCAATGCCGGATCTGCTTTTGCCAAATCTCCGATCGTATTGATTTCCAGTTTTTTCATTGTATCCACGCTTGATTTTCCAGCCATAAACAATTCATTTATTGGCAAAGGCCACATTTTCAACGGAACTTCTTCCGGAAACAATGTATGTACTTTGTCAGGCTTTTCGAAATCGGATGCCATCTTTGCCAGAAGTTTATTTGAGGAAATACCAATGTTTACGGTGAAACCAAATTTGTTTTTTACTCCATCTTTTATTTCACATGCTGCTGCCACCGGCGATGCAAATTTATCTGCGATTTTCGTAAAGTCCATATAACATTCATCCACACTGACCTGCTCGATTTCTGTTGTGTATGTCCTAAGATAATCCATCAACTGACGGCTTTTTTCCCGATACATCTTGTGATTTGGTGCTGCTGTTACGAGATTTGGACACTTACGAAAGGCATTCGCCACCGGTTCCCCTGTACGAATGCCATATTTTTTTGCAGAAATAGACTTGGCAAGTACAATTCCGTGACGAGATTTCTGATCACCGCCAATAATCGCAGGTATTGTACGCAAGTCTACTTCGGCCCCATTTTTCAATTGTTCTACTGCTGTCCAACTCAAGTATGCTGAATTTACATCAATATGAAATATGATCGTCGCCATGCCTTCCTCCCAGTGTTTTGATAAGGCTATCATTACACACTTTTATATAGCCGTCAAGGTTGGCATAGCGTCTTTCTAGTTATCTACATCCACTATTTTCCCAATAAGAATATCTCTCCCATTTGTCTCTCCCGATGTACAGGTGCTAAGCACAAGCAAATGTTCGGAAGCTGTCACCTTACATTTTCTTTTTTGTATCGCATATTGGTCAATATACTCCAACAATGCTGTTTTTTCGTCTTCCTCTTTCACCTCCGGATTATAAATTGTATAATCATAGGCATCCGTTTCAAGAAATGCGAAAAATTCTATTTTTTGGTATTCTCCTCCATAATACAGCTTTCCCCATCGGTGATTTTGAAAATATTTTTTCCCCGAGAAATATTCCAGCTCTCCAAACATTTTTTCTTTTGCCATATGATGTCCATATATAATGTTATTGAAATCTGAAAAATCCGGATGGTTTCTGCAGTCTAAGAAGAGGCTCCCCGACAATGAAGCATTTCCTTTTGCATCCATATTTACATATTTTGAATTATCTGTCCCTTGTGTCAGTGGGTAATTGATATTCGTGTCCTCAACCTCCAGCCAGCCAATCACTTCAGGATTTATTTTTACAAGTTCTTCAAACGACTCCTGATTTTTCGGATTATAAACAGAATAGCTTGTGCTGGATGCATTTTCATAAATCTGCTGTGTGTCCCACCACGTATAGCAGGCATAAAGGAACAGAAGTAATCCAATCATACCTGCTATGCAATTTAATATTTTATCTACAATCTCAAATACATAATTTTCCAACTGCATTCATCTTTACATTTTATTTATTTTTCTTTTTTGAATCTTTTTACAAATGTTCCCATTGCCAGAAGCACTGCTGCAGCTCCGATCAGAATTGTAAATGGCAGGTTTTCAAGAATAACACCTGTAATTGGAACATCATCGAAAGTGTTTGTAAAGTCTGCGCTATTATTTCCTTCTCCAACAAGATTTGTTGCACCCGCTTCTGCTGATGACAAACTCTGTCCTTTGACTGCCTTTGTATCTACTGTTTTGACTCCATTTTCAACTACTTCTACAGAAGGTGTATAATATGCAGTTCCTGTTTCTGTTACGGCATAGCGTGTTCCGGCCGGAATATTGGTGAATACAATTTTTTCTCCGTCATGAAGTTCAAATGTCTTTGCTTCTCCTGCCTTGAATTCTACTTTTTCATTTCCAATCATTCCTTCATAAGTATCATTCGTTGCTGTACCTGATTTTGTAAATGTTAATGTAAATGCAAAATCTTTTGTTCGGTCTGCATTCTTTCCTGCTGTTGTTTTTGAAATAGTAAGTGAGGCGTCATTTTTAATATAAATGTTTTCGAAATTCATTTCACTCACTTTGTCTCCTGCTGTGTTTGAAGCTGTAATTTTCTCGACTTCTGTTCCGCCATTCTCTGTATTAATAACATATACATGCATCGTGTATGCCTCTGTGGAATATGTCATAACTTCACCGGAAGCAGTATTGTATGTGTCTGCTGTTTCCTGCACATGATACTGATACTCACCGGCATGTGGAAATTCGCCAAATGTAATCTTGCCTGCTTTGTTGATTTTATAAACGCCTTCTGATAAGTCGCCTTTTAAATCTTCTGCATTATAACTTACACTCTCGATTTCTGCCTCTGGTGCGTCCTCAGTAATTTTGTCGACTGTAAAATGAAATGTCGCTCTTGGAATTGTAATGCCTTCTGCAAGCTTTAATTCTTTTGTAATCTGCGCTACTGTTTCCGGCACATTGCTCACATCACTTTCAACATCATTTACCGAAGGCTGATTTTTCGTGCCATTAACAGCACCATTTCCTATAAATACATTTGTATCTGCTGCCAGAGCGGTTGCTCCCATACAAATCGTCATTGTAGCCACAGTGCATCCTACCATTGATTTCCAATTGTTCTTTTTCATAGTCTTTTACTCCTTTTGACTTACTTACATTTTTTATAATCTGTTTCGCCGAATTAATGTGACGACTTTTCCTAACGTGTCTTTTTTATTTACTGCCCCGTAAATGCGGCTGTCTGTTGCATGTTCTCTCGCATCTTTCAAGAGAAATATTTCTCCTTTTTTTAAGGTGACCGGAAATGAAATTCCTTCGGCATAGCGTTCTGTTTTTTCCAGAATTTCAAATTCTTGAATATACATCCCGTTGATTTTCAATCCTTCGCCATCTATATCTACAATGTCACCCTCCACCGCTACGACTCTGCCCACTTGCTTTTTTCCATCTTGTATAATTGCCACCACGTCATGAAATGTATAATTTTTATCCAACCGGTAGCTCACGATCAAATCCCCTTGCCGTATAGCCGGCTTCATTTCCTCGTCACTATTTTGAAAAATGGAAAAGCAGACGCCAAATAACAGCCACAATATTAAACTCAGCACGCCAGCTTTTGTAATCAGAAATATAATTTTTCTTTTCAATTACTTATCCTGCTTTTTATCTTTTTTTCCATAAAACAATTTTGAAATTGCAGCCAATACAAATAGTGCCACTGTTGCAAGAAGGATTCCTGGTATCATATTTGTGCCAAATATGGCTACATTTGTCAGTGGAATATTTTCTTTTTCATTTGTAACATTAATCCTCACATCTTCATTTAACATTCCATCTGCTGATTTTTTATGGATTCCATTGAAACTGACCCGATAGCCTTCCGCATCGCTTAACTTTTCTATTATGGTATAGGATGTTCCAAGTGAAAGCTGCTGAAGTTCTATCCCTTGTCCATGAGATAACCAGATTTCTGCAACGCCTTGCTCAAATGTTAATGTTCCGTCTTTTGGAGCCGTAACATTTTTTACATCGTCCAAAATGAATCCTCGATAAGAATATGTCCCATTGATCGGGTTTCCTGACGCATCTTTCAATATAATCTGGAATGGGAATTTTTTTGTAACATCTCCCATTTCACCGCTCACTGTTTTGCTGATAAACAGACTAGGCAGCTTCGTGTTTGTCACTGTAAATCCACTTGTCGAATCACCTGACACTGCACTGACAAATCCTTCCAAAGCCTGTTCCTTAATCTGATACTGATGATGCTTTGCCACATGTTGAAAAGCTGCTCTCCACTGATTGTCTGCATTCAATGTCAAGGTTTTGTATGGTGCAAGCTTTCCATCCTGATACAATTCAACTTTTACCGGAACTTGTTCACTCTTTGCTGTGTTTTTCCACACTTTATTCACCGGAATAGTCAGAGAATTCACCTGGAGCACCGGTTTTTCCACATAATCCACTGTCTCAGCTTGTGCATCCCCTGTTCCATAAACATATGTCAAGGTTGCTGCATCGTTTGTGTAAAATCCTGCTTTGCCTGAGCTTGTATCATTATCCCATGCATCACTGTTCATACTCCCGACAACTCCACCATAACTGTCTTCATTTGCCGCATATTCATCATATGCCTTTGCTGTAGGTTTGACATTGAAGCTGACAGCGTAAGTCACATCTTTCTGTAATTTGTAATCTGTTGGAAATGTTGCTGTTACTGTGCGTGTCTCTTCATTGTATGTCACCTGAATATCAACGCCGGATAAATCTACCTCACTTCCGTCACTTGCTGTTGCTTTTATTGTCGGATTAAGATGTGCTGCGTTTTCCAGTTCTGCATAGTCACTCAATGTATCAGTAAGCACTACATTTCTACAAGTGTATTCCGTCAGATTACCCGTAATCTGTTTAAATGCCTCCGCTAATTTATCTGCGTCCGCTGCGGAATAATATTTTTTAGTAGAAGTTGTATTTACTTTTGTCACCAGCGTACTCAAAAATGTGCTGTCTGCACTGTTAGAAAATCCGATGGTATAAAATTGATCCAATCCTTTCATCGCAGCTGCTTCATTGTAAGCCGCATTCGCATTGTAATTCTTAGAATCTGTCTTTCCGTTTCCTATCGTATAACCATCGTTGTCATACCTGTACGTTGGAAGTCCGTCCGATAGAAAAATTACAATCTTACGTGCACTGCTATCTGCCTTTGCCAAAGCCTCCTTCGCAGTACGCAAGCCAGCCTGACAGTTTGTTCCGGATTTTTCTTTATTTACGCGAATCCCATTTACAATCTGATCTACTTCTGACTTTGTTGTCGCCCATGCTCCGTTTACCCAGGTTGCATCATCCCATGGTGCATCATCCCATGGTGCATCATACCGATAATCCTCTAACCCATAATATGTTACAACTGTCATTCTCGCATCGATTTGATCATTGTTGAAAATGGAATCACTCAAGCCGCCTTTTTCTGTAACTACATCCTGCAGAGCCTTTAATCTTGACTTTTCTCCCATCGGCTCATTCATACTGCCAGATGTATCAACAATAAGAACAACATCGATTTTCGGTTTGTTCAATGTTGAATCATATTTTCCTGTTACATCCAAGGTCAGCGTGTAAGAATCTTCTCCATTGTACTTGATATACTTACGATGCGCCGGTGCCGTATTCTCGTCAGACGATAATACAAGTGTAGATGGCTTGGCCGTGGTTGTATCAAGTTCTGCATCTTGAGGTGTATCTGTGTTTGTTGTTACAGCAATATCCGGAATTGTCGTTGCATCTGTTTGCGTGGTGGTATCTTCTGTTAAGTTGCTATCTGTGTTTGTCGTTATCTCTTCTATTTGCTTTGTGTCTGGTGTTACATCTGTTGCTTTTTCAATTGTATTTGCGTCTGATGTTACGTCTGCTGCTTCTTCAATTGCATTTGCGTCTGGTGTTACATCTACTGCTTCTTCAATTGCATTTGCGTCTGGTGTTACATCTACTGCTTCTTCAATTGTGTTTTCTTCGACATTAAAATCAGATTGTTCAGCTGCATTAGATACACTTGTCCAGATTCCTAAAATCATTGTCAGGACAAGTGCATATGCAAGAATTTTCTTCAATATCAAATGTCGTTTTCCTTCTCCTCGCATATTTCTCCCTCCTTCATCACAGTTTAATTGGACATAAAATCCATAAAAGAAATGTGCTTTGGCACATTCTATTAACAGTCCTGACATAAACCTATGACCGAACTGTTACTATCTTTTATATGCTTGTCCGAAGGGATGTATGTAACATTTTAAGACAAAAATTTTGCGGTTTTTCGTGGATTTTTGACATAATATTGAGTTGGTGACATAGAGGGTGCTGGTCACAGTAGCAAAATTATGATTATACAATTAGAGAAAATGTGATAATATATGATTATGCAGGTAATTATATTTCTATAAATTTTGAATGCAGTTACGTAAAGACGAAGAAAGAAATATAATGAAGGGAGCAGTAAGATGAAGGGAGCAGTAAGATGAAGCAATTACAAAAACAACAGAAAAAGATAATGACTTTTTTGCTGACATTTGGGATAGTCTTCGGACTATTGGGAGCAATGCCGGTACATGCACAGGATGAGACTGCATCCGAAAGTACAACATTTGATGTAAAAATCGTACATACCAATGATATTCATGCACGAGTAGAAGAGGATGATTACAATCAAGTGATTGGAATGGAACGACTAAGCACAATTGCACAGACATTTACGGCAGGAGCCGACGGTTCATTGATGCTTGATTCCGGAGATATCTTTCACGGACAGCCGATTGCAACACTGGTACAGGGGGAATCAGTAGCAAAACTGATGAAAGCCTGTGGGTATGATGCAATGACCACCGGAAATCATGATTGGAGCTACGGCAAAGATCGTTTGAAAGAGCTTGGCGGAATTGCCAATGTCAAAATTTTATCCGGAAATATCAAAAACGCAGATGGAACCTCCTTTTTTGATACAGATGCACTTGTAAAGGAGATTACTAAAAATGGGAAAACATTAAAAATCGGTGTGTTTGGCGTAAGTGACCCAAATATGAAAGATAAAACAACACCATCCAATGTAGAGGGACTGGAATTTCAGGATGCAATCGCTTATGCAAACACGAAAGCTGCTGCATTAAGGGCAGAGGGCTGTGATGTAGTGATTGCGCTGTCACACACGCTT
The DNA here is from genome assembly GCA_934435195.1 of uncultured Schaedlerella sp. Taxonomy (GTDB): domain Bacteria; phylum Bacillota; class Clostridia; order Lachnospirales; family Lachnospiraceae; genus Schaedlerella. Next base: position 1,171 of record CAKSAJ010000041.1, on the reverse strand, counting down.
AATCCGAAAAATATGGCTGCACAGGTGGATGGTGTAGATTTGTGGCTGTGCGGACATGAGCATATTGAACTTAGCGAAACCGTGACGACCCCAAATGGGTCAAAGGCCTATGTATCGGAAAGCGGATATTATCTGAATACCGTGGGGTTAATCGATTTGAACTGTACACTAGATGCAGATGGCAGTGTACATGTGGATTATAATAAGACATCTGTTGATTATGCCGCAGCACAGAACTATCCAAAGGATGCTTCCGTAACAGCCATATTGGATGCGATTAAAGCAGAAAACGAGACAGCACTAAATCGTGTCATCGGTACTTCTCCGGTGGAATTAGATGGTGTCTGGGAACATATCCGTATTGGGCAGACAAACCTTGGAAATGTCATAACAGATGCATATCTGCTTGCCACAGGTGCAGATATAGCCTTTGAAAATGCCGGTGGTATCCGCGCTTCTGTCGCAGCCGGAACGATTACATACGGAGATGTCATTAATGTCAGCCCTTATGGAAACTATGTGGTAACAAAAAAACTAACCGGTGCACAGATCAGGAATATGCTTGAGACCAGTCTTACCATTCAGAAAAACTGTATTGCCGCAAATGATAGCGGCGAGTGGGATGCCTGGCCAAATGACAGCGGAAGTTATCTGCAAGTTGGCGGAATCACCGTCAGCTTTGATCCGGCACAGCCGGAGGGTTCACGCGTGCTTTCTGTAAAAAAAGATGGTCAGGAGCTGGATAATACAAAAGAATACATCGTAGCAGTTAATAATTATCTAGCAGGTTCTGACAGCTATCCAGCACTTGCCGAGGCAGCGGAAATCGGAGAATATTCTTGTTGTGAGGAGTTGCTGATTCATTTCTTTGAACAGGGTTCCGATGCAATTGCCGCAAGTGCATCAAAGCAGACTATGATCCAGACAACCAAAGAGTCCACAGAACCGACATCACCAACTGTACCTGTAACGCCAGCTGTACCTGAGCAGCCGGCAAAAGAACAGCCGAAATCCCCAAAAACAGAGGTAAAAAAAGAAGACGCAAGTGGAACAAAAACTTCGGTGAAAAATCCAAAAACGGGCGACGACAATACTGGGAGTGTAAAATAAAGTGTGTAAGTTACCGGTAACCAAAACTTACGCACTTTATTTTTATGTAAAAGTGCGATAC
>CAKSAJ010000040.1 GCA_934435195.1 uncultured Schaedlerella sp. | reverse complement strand
AGCAACTAAATCATTCAACTTTGGAGTTGGCATAAAAAGAGCGGGCAGGCTGTTCGATATTATCGGACAGCCTGCCTGAAGGTCTCTTACTGTCGTTCTTTAATTTCTTCCTGTTTTTTATCAATATCCTTTTCAACATTTAAAAAGATCAATAAAATCACCAGTATTACTGCTGTGATCACTTCAAAACCTACATATCCAAATGTAATAACATTTTTAACGGCTTCATTTTGAATTGCAGCTACCGTCACGCCATTTACAAGTTCCGGTGCCACATAACCGTTTCTTGCCAATAGTCCATTAAATAATCCTGTACAGACACCTGCCATTGCCACTGCAATAATATTGTAAACAGACATTGCCAGTCCATCGCTTCGAAATCCTGTCTTCCATTCCATATGATCCAAAACATCTGCAAACAGTGCCATAAATACATAAGAGCAAGGAAGACCGCCGATATTTTTGATAAACTGTCCAATCAGCATAATTGTCATGTTCGTCGGATGCATCCAACAGATCATGCCACCTGCTGCATATAAAATAAATCCGGCTAAGGTCACATTTCTTTTTCCGAATCTTCTTGCAAAATGTTGGATAATCTATTGATTTGCATAATGACATCTTCCATTTTTCACTGCATTTTATCGTTTTTCTCTGATTTAAGTCAGCTTTCTTACATAGAGAAACTCCAGAATCTCTTAGAACCAGAATACTTTCTCCGCTCTCCATCTGTATCTCAATTTTGGTCTCACCAGCATTCTGGTTCTGTATTATATCTAATTATTTATAAGCAATATTTTTCTCTGGTCAAGAAAAAGAATACACTTGAAAATATGTCCCCTTATATTTCAAAATCCACCAGTTTTATTATGCGAAATTTGAATCAGCCATTAAATCCAGAAATTATAGCAGATGCAGTCGGTATCAGTAAAGATTATCTATTACATATTTTTCCTCAATATCTTCACTGTACTGTTATGGATTATATTTATCGATCCAGAATTGAAGCATCATGTAATATGTTGAAATTTTCGGACTACTCTATTGGGAGAATTGCTTTCTATTTTCAGTTCAAAACACAGAGTCATTTTTCTGTTGTTTTTAAAAAATACAAAGGCTTTTCACCTGCTGAATACCGCAAATCCAACAAACCACAGAATTTTGAAAAGAGCCAATGGCACCCCGTCCCCGTTGACTCACCCGATTTTCTTCTTCACTATCTCATATCCAATCACACCTGACAGGATTCCAAACACAATTCCACCCAGCACATCTGTCGGAAAATGTACATAAAAATATAATCTTGAAAATGCAATCAATACTGCCAAAACACCTGCAATTTTCCATCCTTTTTTCGCACCTGCCAAATACAGAGCCGCAACGGAAGCAAAGGATGCTGCCGTATGTCCTGAAGGAAATGAATAATCATGTGGTTTCGCTATAATAATCTGTACAGCAGTATTTATATCATACGGTCTTGTCCTTGCAATCAGATTCTTCAAGATTACGTTGCACAATATTAAATCTACGATTAATGCAGCTGCTACGATAATTCCAGTCTTTCTAGTCTTCGGATAAATCAATAACACCGCTGCCAGTATGATCCAGATAATTCCTGCATTTCCCAAACTTGTAATTACTGCCATACACTTGTCCATTATTGGCGTATGGATTTTCTGTAAGGCATCCAAAATTTGAAATTCGATTCCCATGTTTCATCTCCTCATATTAATATTTTTTTCTAGTTTCTTTTTTTACAATTATATTCACATCTTTGATAGTTGACATATAAGCTTCTTCAACTGGAGATACTATATTTTCCTGATATTTTCTATATTCTGTTTTTGCTTTTTCCATTGCTTTATCATGACTCACTGTTCCAGAATTCTCAAGTATCTTTCTCCCACCAGACACAAGCACTGCATCTAATTGTGAAACATAATCACTCATATACATTGGCTTATGTTCAATAGCATTAATTTCAGCCAAATCAAAATAACCTGATACAAGATTATTTAAAATCTTAAGTTCATCTTCTTTCAAATAATTTTTAGCAATTCCAATGTCTTTTAGTGCTGGAAGTTCCCCCGTAAATGAAGTTAATCCCATAAATGGTTTTTGGGCATCTGCACGTTTATATATCACTTCTGCTGCCGTATGTCCGTGCGCAGCAAAATGAAGTTTATTTTGTACTATCTTAAAAAACTGAATAGATTCTTCACTTTTAGGATCATAATCTACACTTGTTGCATATAAGTCAAGAACTTGCCGATAAAGTACCTTTTCAGAAGAACGAATATCCCTAATTCGCTCTAATAATTCTTTCCAATAATTCCCCCCACCATTTCCTTTCAATCTTTCATCATCCATGGTAAATCCTTTAATCATATATTCCTTAAGTCGTTCAGTCGCCCAACGCCGGAACTGCGTAGCAACTTTCGATTTAATTCTATATCCAAGAGAGATTATCATATCCAGATTATAATATTTTACATTGTAATTTTTTCCATCCGCTGCAGTTGTTCGGAATTTCCGAACAACTAATGGTTCTTCCAATTCTCCTTCTTCAAATATGTGTTTTATATGTTCGCTGACATTTGCTTTACTCGACTGATATAATTCTACTAACTGTTGTTGAGTTAACCAAACTGTTTCATCATACATCTTAACATTTATATTTGTCAGCCCATCCTCCGTTTGATATATAATAAATTCCCCCAAATTATCACTCATTTTCTTTCTCCTTTTCTTTCATTAATTCCTCATATTTTAACTGATATGCAATGAGTTTAGGAATATATTCGGGTGGAGTTCGTCTTGCAGCTTCCCAGTCTTCGAGAGTTCTAACTGGTATTCCTATATGTTCTGAAAACTCTCTTCTAGTCATATTTACACTTTCACGTAACTCTTTAATTGTTATTGCAATATTCATAATCATTCTCCTCGCAATGCGTTTTTAACATTATACTATATTTGCATTGTGCTCGCAATGCGTTTTGTTGGCCGGAATGAATTTTTTTACATGTAAAATGCTCCCACCTAAGCGACAACTTCTTATTTGTCAACCTAGAAGGGAGCATGTCACTCTGTTTTTATAAAATTAGTTAATAAACGTTTCATGCAATTTACGCATTGCAAGATCTGTATACTCTTCATCGATCAGAACTGTAATACGAATTTCTGAAGTAGTGACCATCTCTGTATTTACACCGATACTAGCCAGTGCCCCGAACATTTTGGCAGCGACACCGGAATGTGAACGAATACCCGCACCAATGACAGATACCTTAGCAACTTTTTCATCGGAATCTAATTTTTTAATTCCAAGATAATCTTTGTTGTCATTCAATAAATCTAACGCACGAAGAAGGTCTGGCTTAGCTACTGTAAATGAAACAGATTTTGTTCCGTCTTTGCCAAGTGACTGGATCATAACATCAATATTAAGGTTATTCTTATCTAATACATTCAAGAGACGGAATGTGCTGTCCGGGTCATTTCCGAGTCCGGCAACACGAATTTTAGCTACGTTTTTATCGGCTGCTACACCACTGATTAACATTTTTTCCATTTTTGTATTCTCCCTTACAATTGTTCCGGAATTTCGGTTCAGGCTGGAGCATACTAAGAGTTCCACGCCATATTTTTTTGCGATTTCCACACATCTGCTATGGAGGACTTTTGCCCCAAGAGAAGCCATTTCCAGCATCTCGTCGTAAGTAACTTCTTCCATCTTTTGTGCATCCGGCACGATACGTGGGTCTGCAGTATAGACACCATCTACATCTGTATAAATCTCACAGACATCCGCATGGAGTTCTGCTGCTAAAGCAACTGCTGTTGTATCCGATCCGCCACGGCCAAGAGTTGTAATATCTTCATATTTGTTAATCCCCTGAAATCCTGTTACAACTACAATCTTGTTGGCATCCAGTTCTTTTCGGATACGCTCTGAGTCGATTCGTTTAAACCGTGCGTTCTGATAAGTTGACGTTGTATGCATTGGCACCTGCCATGCATTTAACGATACTGCACTGACTCCCATCTGGATCAGCGTCATGGCCATCAACGATACAGATACTTGTTCTCCTGTTGAAAGCAGCATATCCAGTTCCCTTCTGGACGGCTGTTCAGTAATCTGTTTGGCTGTTGCAATTAAGTTATCTGTTGTTTTGCCCATTGCGGAAAGAACAACAACAACCTGACTGCCGGCCTGCTGTTTTTCGATACAGCGTTTTGCTACATTGCGGATGTGTTCCAGATCAGCGACTGAACTTCCGCCAAATTTCATTACTGTAAGCATATTTTTTAATCTCCCTTTTATTCCTCAATAAGTCTTCCGTGAGATGTCAGACCTAACAAGGAATTTAATACTTGAATAGTATAGCACAATTGATTTCATGGAACAACCGCCGATAAATACCCTTCTACTACACCAATATTACACACTGGCTGCCTCTCGATTTGAAAACAGACTCAAACTGTGCCTTGTCATATTCAACCACACCGGTTATCGGGTCTGCAATTGTGACATGATTCTCATCGTATCCGATCAACACCGCTCCGTGGTCATTCTGGCTCCACTCAACATAATCACCATTTTCTGTATACCATCCACTTGTTTCATAACGATCTGCCATATCTATGGTACACCACACTACCACGGGTGTATCTTCACTTACCCATTGATATAATTTTTCCGGTGATACTCCTTTTTTTGCGATTGCCCGCATCGTACTTCCATTCTCATCCAAATATTGATTTACTGCTGTAACAATTGCCCCTGTTCCGCAAATGATTCCATTAACAGTAGTAGGATCCCCTATAAAATATTGATTTATATCACTCCCATAAATCTTTCCATCTTCACCGGTATATATTTCTGCTTCATATAACACCGGTAAATATTGTGTTGCCATCTCTACTTTATCTGCCTGATATCCATAATAATTCAATGCCATTGTCATTGCTGTGATCTCGCATCCTGTCGGTAACTCCGGCATCTGGTTTATGATTGGGAATCCCTGAATTATATATGACTTTGGTAACTCTTTTTTTTCACTTTTTTCTTGTGTACTTTTACTTTTTGAATCTTCGTTGGAATTAATGCTACTGATTGGTTTTATACCTTCTAGTATCGCTGTTAGATCCATCCGAGTCAAATTACCGGTACTTTCTTTTTTTATTCCAACGATTTTATTCTCAGTTTTTGCCATTGCAGAAACCGGTAAAAATCCAACAATTCCTGCAATACTTACAACTGTCACCAATGTAAAAATGTGACTCTTAGTTTTATTCATCTCACAAATGTTACTTCGCAAACTGACTTTCATACAAATGCTTGTAAAATCCACCTGCCTGCAATAATTCGTCATGCGTTCCCTGCTCGATAATATTTCCATCTTTCATCACAAGAATCACATCAGCTTCCCTGATTGTAGATAATCTATGGGCTACAATAAAACTCGTTCTTCCTTCCATCATCTGATGAAAAGCTTTCTGGATTCGGATTTCTGTACGTGTATCAATGGATGACGTTGCTTCATCCAAAATCAACATTGGTGGTAAATTTAACATTACCCTTGCAATACAAAGCAATTGTTTCTGTCCTTGCGAAAGATTTCCTCCTTCTTCCTGGATCATCGTATCATACCCTTCCGGCATTCTCTTAATAAAGCTGTGGGCATGGGCTGCTTTTGCTGCCGCTATGATCTCTTCTCTTGAAGTTCCTTCTCTTCCATATGCAATATTCTCTGCAACAGTCCCTGATTTGAGCCAGGTTTCCTGCAAAACCATACCAAAATTTTCTCTCAGACTGTCTCTTTTAATTTCCTGAATATCATGGCCACTGACAATAATCTGCCCTGCATCAATATCATAAAAACGCATCAACAAATTAATCAGTGTTGTCTTTCCACATCCTGTCGGACCTACGATAGCAATCTTCTGTCCCGGTTTCACCTGCAGATTCAGATGCTGAAGCAACGGAACATCTTTTCTATATGAAAATGATACTTCTTTTAACTCCAGACTTCCGTCTGCCTGTTGTAAATCAACCGCCTGCTTGGAATCCGGAATTTCCGGTGTTTCTTCTATAAAATCAAACACTCTTCTCGCACATGCCGCAGCATTCTGAAGCTCCGTGATAACGCTGGAAATCTCGTTAAATGGTTTTGTATATTGATTTGCATAGCTTAAAAAGCAAGATAATTGTCCTACGGAAATATATCCCCGGATTGCACTTAACGCACCTGTGATTCCAACACCGGCATATACAAGTCCATTTACAAAACGAGTGCTTGGATTCGTAATTGATGAAAAGAAAATCGCGCGCAGACTAACCTTCTGCAAATCTGCATTGATCTCGTCAAATCTTTCCAAAGCTCTTGAACCATATCCAAATGCCTGTACTACCTTTTGGTTCCCGACCATCTCATTAATAAGCGATGTCATCTCTGCACGCTTCTCTGACTGTGCTTTGAACATCGTATAGGTTCTCTTTGCAATAAAGCTCGCAACAAACAATGACACTGGTGTAATCAAGATAACAACCAGGGAGATTTTCACATTAATCGTCAACATAAAGAGTAATGTCCCCACAATCGTAACAATTCCTGTGAATAACTGTGAAAATCCCATCAGCAATCCATCTGAAAACTGCTCTACATCTGTTATGATCCTGCTGATTGTCTCACCATACTGGTGTGAGTCAATATATTTTAGCGGAAGTTCCTGCAATTTTACAAATGCCCGGATTCGAACATCTTTTACTACCTGGTAAGTAATTTTATTATTACATAAATTCATAAACCATTGTGCCACACCTGTCAGAATGATCACAACCGCATACTTTTTTAAAATCTGAAATACACCGGCAAAATCTACATGTCCTTTTGACAATATCAAGTCAATTGCATTTCCCGATAAGATTGGTGCATATAAAGTCAGTGCTACAGAAATTGCTGCAAAAATCAATGATAAAATCAGGTAATGCATATACGGACGTATCAGCTTAAAAACTTTTTTCATTGTATCCTGATTCTTTTTTTCCAACTGATTATTCATGGTCCTGCACCTCCTCTTTTGAAAATTGAGAATAGCAGATTTCCTGATATACCTCACATTGTTTCAACAATTCTTGATGTGTTCCATAGCCAACCATCTGTCCGTCATCTAATACAATGATCTTATCTGCATACATAATCGACGCAGCTCTTTGAGACACAATAAATACCGTCATATTATTTGTATCTTCCGCAATTGCTTTTCTTAAATTAGCATCTGTTGCAAAATCCAATGCAGATGCACTGTCATCCAAAATCAATACTTCCGGATTGCGGACCAATGCTCTTGCGATTGTAAGTCTCTGTCTCTGTCCTCCTGACAGATTCTTTCCGCCCTCACTTAACACCGTGTCTAATTTACCAGGTTTATTTTCTACAATTTCCAATGCCTGTGCCGTCTTAAGTGCCGCAAAAATTTCTTCATCACTGGCATCTTCTCGTCCCATCTTCATATTATCTCGAATTGTTCCATGGAACAAAACTGCTTTCTGCGGAACCATGCCGACTTTGCTTCTCAGATTCTCCACTTTATATTCTCGGACATCTTTTCCATTGACAAGCACCTGTCCTTCTGTCACATCGTAAAATCTCGGGATTAAACTTACCAATGTTGATTTTCCAGAACCGGTACCACCGATAATTCCGATTGTCTCACCTTTTTTTGCTGTAAATGAAATGTGCTCCACAGCAGGCTCTTTACTCTCCTGATAATAAAATGTTACGTCTTCCATGCTTACAGCTGTTTTTAGTTCTTCTGTCTGTTGCACTGCTGACTCTTTCTCATTACCATCTACAATGCCCGGCTTCATTGCAAACACTTCATTGATTCTCCCTGCCGATGCCAATGCTTTTGTAAATGTTATGATCAGATTTGCTAAGGCCACAAGTGCCAACAATGTCTGTGTCATATAGTTTACCAGTGCAATTACTTCTCCCTGCGTCATATCGCCTACATTTACCTGAATTCCACCAAACCAGATAACTGCAATAATCCCGGCATTTACAATAATATATGTCAATGGATTCAATGACGCCGAAATTTTGCCGACGTGCATCTGTATAGCCATCAACACATCACTCTTATGTTCAAAGGTCTCCCGCTCCAGCTTCTGAGTACGAAATGCACGAATCACACGAACTCCTGTCAGATTCTCACGGGTTGTCAATAATACTTCATCTAATTCTCTTTGAACCTTCTTGTATAAAGGAATCGTAATAACCATAATTCCATAGATAACGAACGCCAACAGCGGAACGGTCACAACAAATACCATTGCTGCCTTCCAGTTAATTGTAAATGCCATAACCAGTGCGCCGACAACGATAAACGGTGATCTTAAAAACAGTCGTAATACAAGATTCACCCCTGACTGTACCTGATTGACATCACTTGTCATTCGAACAACCAATGTTGAACTTCCGGCCTTATCAACCTCTGCATGTGACAAATTTTCAATATGCCAGAATAAATCATGCCTGAGTGCAGTTCCAAATCCAACTGCTGCCTTCGCCGCAAAATATTGTGCCAGCAATGAACATGTCAGCCCTAAAATTCCAAATATTACAAGCACGGCACCCATTTTCCAAATATAAAGCGTGTCCTGATTCTTGATACCAATATCTATGATGTGTGCCATTATGACCGGCACGATCAATTCAAACGTTGCTTCCAACAATTTAAACAATGGGCCTATAATACTTTCTTTTTTATAATCTTTTAAATAAATAAGCAGTTTTCTCACAAGCTCGCCTCCATTCTTACTCACGTTTTTTTATTATAACATTTTTCTTCCCGAATGAATACTTACATCTTGCATTTTTCTTTCTGACAATTTATTATGTAAGAAAGAATTTTCTTACATTGCTTAGACGAAACGGAGGAACAAAATTATGAAAAAAAGAGCAGTTATTGCATTGGGGCATAGAGCACTTGGCACAACATTACCGGAGCAGAAAATTGCAGTAGCTAAAACAGCCAAATCCATTGCTGATTTAATTGAAGAAGGCTATCAGGTTGCGATCACTCACAGTAATGCACCTCAGGTCGGGATGATACATACTGCTATGAATGAGTTTGGTAAAACTCATGATAATTATACATCTGCACCAATGTCTGTTTGCTCAGCTATGAGTCAGGGTTATATCGGATATGACCTGCAGAATGGAATTCGCGAGGAATTATTGAATCGCGGTATTTATCGTACAGTCAGCACTGTCCTGACACAGGTAATTGTAGATCCGTATGATGAAGCTTTCTATACACCTACAAAAGTACTCGGACGTTACATGAATGCTGAAGATGCCAATGAAGAACGCAAAAAAGGAAATTATGTAGTAGAAGAGCCGGGTAAAGGATTCCGTCGAGTTGTATCCGCTCCAAATCCGGTTAAAATCGTAGAATTAGACGCTATCAATGCTCTGCTTAATGCCGACCAGTTAGTTGTTGCATGTGGCGGTGGCGGTATTCCTGTTCTGGAACAGGATAATCACTTACGCGGTGCCAGTGCTGTTATTGAAAAAGACCTTGCCGCAGGTAAGCTTGCAGAAGGTGTCAACGCTGATCTCCTTATTATCCTTACAAGCGTAGATCAGGTTTGTATTAACATGGGCACTCCGGCTGAAGAAAAACTTGGTTCTATCTCCGTTGCTCAGGCAAAAGAATATATGGATGCCGGACATTTCGGTACTTACAATATGTTCCCTAAATTTAAAGCTGCTGTTGAATTTATCGAACAGAAAGAAGGTCGCGAGGCTCTGATTACTTCTCTTGACCAATTAAAAGCCGGTTTACATGGAAAAGCCGGAACAAGAATTCATGGATAATCTTTTCTTATAGTAAAACAGGATGCGAAAAATGTAATAACATTTTTCGCATCCTGTTTTATTTTCCTCTTGCATTTTTTCTTTTATGGGTATAATATAAGCATATGCTTGATGTAGTTTTGAAAACTACATGTAACGTTATTCAATTCTATTTTGTATGTTAACTATTCATATAATCTAACAAACATGAATATATTTCAATTGATATAAAAGAATGGAGGAATGAATCATGAAATCACAACATCATATTAAAGAACCTGGCAGTGCGATCACTCATTTTATAGGAATGTTAATGGCAATCTTTGCAGCTGTCCCATTACTGATCAAAGCTGCTCGCGAACCTAGCCGTATTTACGTTATCTCACTTGCAGTCTACTCTGCAAGCATGATTTTATTGTATGCAGCCAGTACAACTTATCATACATTTGATATTTCTGCTAAAATCAATACGATTTTGAAAAAATGGGATCATATGATGATTTCCGTATTAATTGCAGGAAGCTACACACCAATTTGTTTATTGGTATTAAAAGGAAAAACCGGACTTATTCTCCTGGCCATTGTGTGGAGCTTCGCTATCGTAGGTATTCTTATTAAAGCCTTCTGGGTTTACTGTCCGAAGTGGGTTTCATCCATTCTCTATATCGGAATGGGCTGGACATGTGTTCTTGCTTTCACTCAGATATTAAACTCAATGAGCCGCACTTCCTTTATATGGCTTCTGACAGGCGGCATTATTTATACTGTTGGCGGTATTATCTACGCATTAAAGCTTCCGATTTTTAACAGTAAACATAAAAATTTCGGAAGTCATGAAATTTTTCATTTATTCGTAATGGGTGGAAGTATGTGCCACTTCGTAGTTATGTATGCACTTTTACCTTAATCTTAATGAATACTTTTTTCTTAACAAAACGGTTGGGACCGCATTATAGTCCCAACCGTTTTAATACATCTTTTACTTTTTTAACCGGTATGATCTCCAGCTTTTCTTTTACTTCATCTGCAACATCTTCAAGGTCTTCTACATTTTCATATGGTATAAATACCTTCGACACTCCGGCTCTCTGCGCTGCCATAAGTTTCTCCGGAAGACCTCCTATCGGCATTACCCCTCCACGCAATGAAACTTCTCCTGTCATCGCATATTGAGGACTGACTGCTTTACCTGTCACCAATGACGTCAATGCCGTTGTCAGTGTTATGCCTGCTGATGGTCCGTCCTTTGGTACTGCACCGGCCGGAACGTGAATATGCAGGTCATTTTCTTTCCACATTGCTGCTGATTCCGGATACATTGATTTAACCAGACTAACCGCAATCTGAACAGACTCTTTCATAACATCGCCAAGTTGACCTGTCACCTGAATCTTCCCGCTTCCTTTTGTAAACATCGCCTCTACAAATAAAATCTCGCCGCCGGCTGACGTCCATGCCAGTCCGGTAACGACTCCCGGCTGCTTTTCTTCTAAAATACTCTCATGATGGATTGGCTTTTGATCCAAAAATTCACGAAGTCGTTTTGGATTTACTGTAATGCTCTTTTGTTCCCCTTTTACCAATTTTACAGCGGCATAACGGCACAATGTATTCATTTGTTTCTTCAGTCCTCGAACGCCTGATTCTGCCGTATAATCCTGGATAATTGTTCTAATTGCATCATCCGTCACTTTCAGATTCTTAGCCTTAATTCCCATTCCTGCCATTGCTTTCGGAAGCAAATGCTTTCTTGCAATCTGAAATTTTTCCACTGCTGTATATCCCGGAAACTGTATTACTTCCATTCGATTTAGTAAAGGCTCCGGAATTGTATCCAACGAATTTGCTGTACAGACAAATAATACATCTGATAAATCATATGGTACATTCAAATAATGATCTGTAAAATTGTTATTCTGCTCCGGGTCTAATACTTCGAGCAGTGCACTTGCCGGATCTCCGCTGAAATCTTTTGACAGCTTATCAACTTCATCCAATACCATAACCGGATTCGATGCTCCACATCTTTTCATTCCTTCCATGATGCGCCCCGGCATAGCCCCTACATAGGTTCTTCTATGACCACGGATCTCTGCCTCATCTCTTACGCCACCAAGACTGACTCTCACATACTCTCGGTGTAATGCCTTTGCAATACTCTGACCAATACTCGTCTTACCGGTTCCCGGTGCCCCGACAAATAACAAAATCGAACCTGACTGCTTTTTATTCAGTTGCATAACTGCAATTTGTTGAATAATTCTTTCTTTTACTTTTTTCAGTCCATAATGTTCTTCGTCCAGAATCTCTTCCGCTTTATCCAAATCAATAGCTTCTACTTCTTCTTTCTTCCAGGACAGTGTCGTTACAAAATCCAGATAATCGTAGAGCATGCCATATTCATGACTGTCTTTTCCCTCTTGCTTCATACGGTTTAGAATCTTTTCAGCTTCTTTTCTCGCAGTCTCATTCATGCCGGATTCTTCTATTTTCTGCTCAAATCTACGCACATCTGATACATTTTCCGGATGCATCTCATCTAATTGACGTTGCAGAAAATCAATCTGTTTCTTAATTGCATCCTCACGATATACTTTCTCATGACGTTCCTGTTGTGCATTCTCTGCTTCTTCTCCAACTCTTGTCACTTCTATAAACTCATACACAGCGTGTTCCATCTTCTCTATACGCTGTGACAACACATCCGTCTCTACAATCTGATATCTTTCTTCATTTGTCAGATTCAGATAGCTGGACAATGCAGATACAACTTCACTTATCGATTTCCAATGCAATATGTAACTTCTGGCCCATACACCCCATTGAAATCCCTGTGCGAAACGAAGCAGTGAAGTACGCATTTTTTCAAAACGCATCTGACACTCCTGTGCATCGATATCTTCTATCTCATCCCGATTCACTGCTTCCAGCGAAATATTTCCCTCTGTTACTTCTATATTATGAATATCTACTCTGTGAAATGTTCGGACATTGATATTACCATCCCTGTCAATCCCTTCCACTTTTCCTTCTACACCAATTGGATAAAAATCCTCCGCCGTCAGGCTCTGTCTCTCCTTATCCTCTTTTTGATATAAAAAGATCAGTTCTTCTCCCTCTTTCACATCTTCTATCTCTAATTCCTGAAACACATCTTGCTTAAAGTAAAATGTTACTCCCGGCAAAATGATCATATCATAAATAGGTACTACGATCATATCATTCACCCTGCTTTCTATATCGAAAAATCTTAGTTCATGTTTGTTAGCACTCTTTTTTGCCGAGTGCTAATTTATGATAACAATATCACATTCTTTTTATTTTGTAAAGTAGCTCCTGCTAATCCAATACGCACAGCTCTCTGATAAATAAAGGATAATATCCAGCGCAGATTACAATAGGTATTTAGTTACAATATACTTTCAATAAAAATAAGTGAGACAGGTTTTTTACCCCGTCTCACTTATTTTTATTCATTATTCACTTTTATTGTCTTTATTTCTGTGCGTATTCCAACATTCTCTTCAATGGAAGTTCTGCCTGCACTCTCAAATCTTCTGGCAATTCTACTTCCGGCTCCAATGTTTCAAGTGCCTGAGCTACCCCTTCCAGACTAATTCTCTTCATATTTGGACAGAACTGACGATGTCCTACGGAATAGAATTTTTTCTCCGGGTTCTTCTGCTCTAATTCATAGAATACTCCAATTTCTGTACAGACGATAAATTCTTTCTTATCAGATTCTGTCACATAATCAATAATCTGAGATGTGCTTCCGATATAATCTGCTTCTGCTAATACATCGGATGTACATTCTGGATGTGCAACTACAACCGCTTCCGGTCTTGCCTCTTTTGCTTTTAAAAGCTCTTCTTTATGGATACTTTTATGTACATGGCAGAATCCATCGTTAAATATAAAGTGTTTCTCCGGGATCTGCTCTGCTGTATATCGTCCAAGATTGTTATCCGGAATAAAGAAAATGTCTTTATTTGGAAGATTTTTAACAATCTTAAGTGCATTGGAAGATGTCACACACACATCAGATAATGCCTTGATCTCTGCTGTTGAATTCACATAACATACAACCGATACATCTGGATATTGTTCTCTTACTTCTTTAATTTTTAATTCATCCACCATATGTGCCATAGGACAGTCAGCGTTTTTATCTGCCATTACTACTTTCTTCTGCGGATTAAGAATCTTTGCACTCTCACCCATAAATGATACTCCACAGAAAAGTATTACATCTGCATCGACTGTTGTTGCTTTTTTTGCAAGGAAATAAGAATCACCCACATAATCTGCAATAGCCTGAACTTCTCCATCTACATAATAATGTGCAAGAATTACTGCATTTTTCTCTTTTTTCAAACGATTAATCTGCTCTACAACTGTTTCACTCATTATTCTATACCTTTCGTTTCCACTACTAATCACATATATCTCTTCTAGGGTATAACAAATGT
The DNA here is from genome assembly GCA_934435195.1 of uncultured Schaedlerella sp. Lineage (GTDB taxonomy): Bacteria > Bacillota > Clostridia > Lachnospirales > Lachnospiraceae > Schaedlerella. Next base: position 2,815 of record CAKSAJ010000040.1, on the reverse strand, counting down.
AAACTTTTTGCAAGCAAATGTTTTACATCTGTCTTGTCATCTTGTTTTTTTCTTTTCCTGATACATTATTTTATCCGCCTGTTTTACATACTCTTCCAGTAATAATTTTTCATCAGGTTTCGCACACACCCATCCTACACTTGTAGATATCTGAAATGGAATATCCAGGATTTCATTCTCCTGTTCTAATTCTTCATAAATCGCCTGTTTAATACTAAGCCCTTTGTTACAGTCACCACCTGAAACTACGATAACAAATTCATCTCCACCATAACGAACAACCACAGAATGTTTCGGGCAAACCTTCTTGAGAACATTCGCTACAGTTGTAATCGCAATATCACCATTTTTATGTCCATATGTATCATTAATCATTTTCAAACGATTAATATCACTAAACAGTATCAAAGTTTCTCTCTGTTCAAGCCGGTCATATTGCAAAATCTTTTCCGCATGCCTTGACAAAGCAAAGCGATTGTAAACTCCTGTCATAGCATCTTCCGCACTCAATTCATCTAACATACGATTCATCTGCTTCAATGCCAGTCTCTCAATCATAACCTGCATTGACATATTGATACAATGTGACCCGCTAAATAAACTTTCATCATCAATCATTTGAAAACTGTCCTTGAGTACACAATAGCCAATTGTTTTTTCTTGGAAATGAACCGGCATAATCATATAGGCATGTGCTTTTTCATCATCCTCTTCTTCTCCCGGAATTAGTTTTGAAATATCAAATAACTCCTTATACTCTACCAGTTTCCCGTTTTCCAATGCAAAAATCACAATTAATTTTGAATCGTATTCTTGATTGTTGAGGATTTGTCCTGTATGCTGTTCCAATTGTTCGGTTCTATTAAGCAATATATACATTGCACTACACGGAATATTATTTATTATATGTTCTGCCAATGTATTCGCATACTCATTCCAATTTTCACTTTGAACCAGTCTCTTTTGCAAAATCTGAAAATTATTCTGTACATAATTCCGATTTAACATCGTTTCGATTATATGCCTTTTTCCATTTTGGTGTTTTTCTTCATGACTTGTGCATCCACAACTTGAACGATAGACTACCTCACCCTTCAAAGTTGTTTTCTGAGGAACATCCTCACCATTTATCAAACGGAACAATACATCACAGCTCTGATACCCCGTCTCTGTTTTTTTACGTTCTACTGTTGTCAGGCTTGGACGATATGTACTTGCAATTCTCAAATTATCAAATCCGGCGATTCTAAAATCCTCTGGTGCATGCAATTCCTGCTCACCGGCTGCAGCACAATATCCTATTGCCATCTCATCATTTGCCGCGATAACACAATCCGGAACCCCCAAGCCCATTTTTTGAAAATCATAAAAGGCCTGATATCCGTCATGATATGTGTAGTTGTAATTTCGAAACCAGGCTTCTTCATATTGCAATCCCTTTAAATCCATTGCATCCTGAACACCTTTTTTTCGCTTTTGTGATTCATAATTATCTTCTGGTCCGCCTATGAAATAAATTTTTCTACACCCATGCTTTTCAATCATGTGTAATGTTATCTCTTTCACAGTTCGATAATTCTCACATCCGACATAATATAGACCATCCAACTCGTGTTCCATACTAACTGCAGGTTTTCCACTAGCAACCAGTTTCTTACGTAATTTTTCCCTCTCTTCTCCTGAAGTAATATTATTTGATGCCATAAGAAATCCGTCGTATTCATTACAATCTAATAATGAAAAAATCTGATACTCTCCCTGATTGTACAATAAATCTTCTTTTTCTCCGCCATAACAACTGAATATATAAAGATCAGCACCTTCTTCTTGTATACGTTTTCGAATTCCTCGAATAGCATACTTCATTACTTCTCCATTGAATCCCCCTTGCAGCAGTGCTATTTTCTTCTTCATCTGCCACCTCCGCGTTATTTATATTTTCTATTATAACGCACTTATATCCATTTGTCTTATATTAAATGATATAATTTCCTACATCCGTAGAATCCACTAATAAATCTGCCAATGTAATTCCATCAAAATAATCAAGAATTAACTTATACAGACCTTCCCACATTTTAATTGTTTTACACACAGTAACACGTTCACATAAATTCGGATTATCCTCCAAGCATGAAATCGGTGCCAATGATCCCTCTGTAAGCTGTAAAATACTCCTGATCGTATATTCTTCCGGAGCTTTTGCAAGCTGATATCCGCCACCCTTTCCTCTTAGTGAACGAACAAATCCATTTTTACTTAATGATGCTACAATTGATTCCAGATATTTTTCTGAAATCTCCTGTCTTTTTGCTATATCCATCAATGGAATATATTCTCCTGTGTTATGTTCTGCCAAATCTAACATTACACGAATTGCATAACGTCCTCTTGTTGATATCTTCATAATATTCCTCCAATCCTATATACCTATTATATCACAAGGTTAATATACTTTTCAAGGCTAACAAAAAAATACGTAGAACAAAGAATGTGCCTTGCACATTCTTGCGCCTGCGGCGGTCGCTTGCGACACCTACATTGTACGCCGCAGTGTGCATCCTTAGCGGAGCGGTTTTTATATATTAGGAAAGTGCTTTCCTAATATATAAAAAAACACCTCATAAATCTATGAGATGTTCTTCTAAGCTCCCCGAGTTGGGTTCGAACCAACGACCCTTCGGTTAACAGCCGAATGCTCTACCGCTGAGCTATCGAGGATTATCTTTATTGAAGTATACCTTCAAAACTGCATACAAAGTTTTTTTCATCCATCTTGTTCCTATCACCTGTTCTGGTTATGCCCTCGACCTAT
>CAKSAJ010000039.1 GCA_934435195.1 uncultured Schaedlerella sp. | reverse complement strand
TCTCATAAGAATCTGTTACTATTATTATACAACATCACAGAATAAAATGGGAAAGAAGTGACTTATCGGACAGTCTGCAGGGACGGGGATTAATGGCTTTTTTTGCTTGCAAAAAAGCCATTAATCCCCGTCCCTGAAGGTCTTCATTCCCGTCCCTAATTAGCTTCCCGATTGTTGGGAAAACATGTTATAATAAACAAAGAAAAAGGTTATAACATTAAAGATAGGAGAGTATTAATAAAAAAGATGAAGCTGATTGAGAAGGCTCCAAAAGAGTTATATAAAATATTTGGAAGTAAATATATGGAATTTTATATGCAGTTTCTGGTTGCACTTTATGAGGAGAGCAGCCAGTCTTTTTCTCTTCTTGGACTTACTGAACGTGAGTGTCAGATGATTATGAATGAACGATTGGCGAAGATGTCACTCGATTGGAGTGAGACAAGAGTTGATGAGGAAGGAGAACTAATCACAAGAGCAAATATGGCATCAGTCAGTCTGAAACATTTTGAAGACTGGGGATGGCTTAGACGGGATTATGATGAAACCTTGAATAGTTATGTTGTTTCATTTCCGGAATATAGTCAGCTGTTTGTAGAATTATTCCAAAAGTTATACAGTGAAAATGACAGTAAGGAACGAGAAAGCGTGCTTACAGTATACAGTCATCTGTATACTTATAGTTTAGATAAAGAAAAGAACAACGATATTTTAAAAAGTGCACTTCATACATCACGAGCACTTTTGCAGATGCTTGCAAATATGCAGGAAGGAATGAGAGGATATTTTGATGAATTGTCAAAGCAGAGAAGCTTCCTTGGAATTCAGGAAGTGCTGGTGAAAGAGATTAATAATAGTGATAGCAGAAAGTATGCGATATTGACTACGACAGACAGTTTTTATCGATACAAAGAGGCTGTAAAGGAATTGATCGAAGAGAATCTGGAAAAGACAGAAGCAAGAAAATATTCGTTTGAAACAGAGATTTTGAATGAAGAAAAGAATACAAGAAAATATTATCGTCTGCAAAGGATGATAGAGCTCTGTGAAGAGGCACTGGACATGCTTTATAAAATTTCAAGAGAGTTTGATGTAATTGAGCGCAGATATAATAAGCTGATTGAGCAGAAGACTGTATTTGCAAGCCGCGCAGCTGCAAGAATCCGTTATATTATGATGGAAGGCGTAATGGAAGAAGATCAGACAGTTGCAATGATCAATCTGATCAATGAGAGCGGTAAGTCAGAAGAAATATTGAATAAGCTGTCCTCGAAAATCAAATTTTCAGAGCCATATAAGGCTATGACAGAGAAGAGCCTGTATCAAAGACGTGAGAATCAAAAAGAAAAGTTTACTCCACAGGCGGTAAAACCTGAAAAATCGCAGGGAGAGGATATGACAGCATTTGTCCTGGAACCACTGTATACGCAAAAGGAAATCAGAGATTTCCGAAAGAAAAATGAACAGAATGGTAAGTTTACAGTGACAAAAGATACTGTCCATTCAATAGAGGATCTGGAGAAATTATTTATGGTATGGCAAAATGCAACTGAATCTGCGGATAGTAAGGCACAGATAGAAGTGATGCATGAGATGGAAAATGAATCCGGTTTCAGATTTTCAAAACTTACGATAGAGGGAGTGGAAGAATTAGATGGTTAATTATATAGAAGAATTGTCAGTGACAGAAGCTGAGAATTTAAAGAAAACAATTGCTGCGTTATTCAGACAGACATGTATTTTACAGATGAAATATGACCCGGTGACATTGATTCCAAGAGACAATCTGCATTATGAGATATGCATGAGACACCGAAAGTTTATTGAAGATTATCTGTCTATTTCAAACTGTGAATTAGTGCACGATCCGCAGGAACATATTTTTCGTCTGCAGGGAGAGGGGATTGTAGTAGAAAAAGTAAATATTACAGTGACAAAAGTAATTTTACTGATCAAATTGATTTACAGAGACAAGATTTTAGGAGAAGGGCTGAAAGCTACTGTGACAAATCTTGCGGAGATTCGTGAATATGGCAAGAATACGAATCTGATCAATTATAAGCTTACAATGAGTGAGTGGAAAGAAGCCTTATATGTGATGAGTAAACATCAGATCATTGAGGTGCCTGGTGCTATCCAGAATGTAGAGGATGAGACTCCAATCTATATTTACAGCACAATCAATCTGTACTGCGGAAGCATGGATATTACTGCGCTGATCAAAGAATATCAGGAAGAACAGTATGCAGAGGAAGATATTACAGAGGGAGAAATCATAGAGCAAGAACCTAAGGAAGAGATAGAAGAAGGAGGTGTGGAAGATGAAGGAGAAGCAGTCGAAGAAAATATTTACCAGAATGTTAATGAATAACTGGGGTGGTATTAGTCACAAGGTGATGGAGTTTCACGAGTATGTGAATTTATTCAGTGGAAAAAGCGGATCAGGTAAGTCTACTGTTATGGATGCAATCCAGGTTATTTTATATGGAAGCATATCTTCCACATTTTTAAATAAAGCAGCAGATGATGCGAAAAACAGACGTAGTGTCCTAAGCTATCTTAGAGGAGCGCAGAAGGATGGCTCTTTCAATAGAGCAGATCAGGATTTCTGCTCACAGCTTGTGCTGGAAATTAAGGACACAGGGAAAAATACGTATATTTGTATCGGTGTGGCATTTGAGGTCGGAAAATCAGATATGGATATCAGAAAATATTGTTTCTTCAGTCATTCGGGAAAGATACCGGATGATGAATATTTGACTGAAGAAGGTGTGCCATATACGATTGCAAAGATTAAAAAGCTGGTGGCGGCAAGAGTAGAGTCAGCTGACAACAGAGGCCGCGGGGATGTGAATCGCATGTATCCGTCTAAAGAAGCCTATTTGAAAACAGTTTATGATGTGATCTTTGGCTATGTAGAGCCGAGCCGTATGATGACGATGGAGAAAAGTGCAATCGCACTTCGAATGACAAACGGAACCGGACAGTTTATCAAGGACTATATGTTTCCAAAAAGTAAAGAAGATACTGTTTCAACAATCAGTGATCAGCTAGGTGCTTATCGTGAGATTAAGGAACGTGTGGAAGATCTGGAGCAGAGGATTAAAATGCTTGACGAGATTAGTCAGCATAACTTAGCATTGCAGAATGCGAGAGCGGATAAGATTCGTGTGGAACAGATTTTAAAATATATTGAAATTGAAGATTGTAAGGCTCATTTGCAATCGAAAGAAGATGATCTGCAGAGTATTCTCAGTAAAATTCAGGAAAAAGAAGAAACGAGAAAAATATATTTAGCAGAGAAAGATGCTTATACAAAAGAGCAGGTAGAAGTAGAGGCAGAACTGAAAGCAAGCGATTATGGTCAGAAAGAGAAAGAACTAGGTGAGATTGAGAATACAATCATGCTTCTGGCGACGAATTCAGAACAATGGCGGGATATCGTAAAAGGACTTTCAGCATGGGAAGAAGATGAAGAAGTGAGTGCTTACGTAAGTAATCAGGCTTTGCATCAGATTGACGATATCAGACAAGGTGTAGTTACGGAAACATCGATAGAAAAATTAAAACAATATTTGAATGACGCACTCGACAATATCAATATAGAATTAAGTGAAGTCCGCGAAAGAATCCGTGAGAATCAAAAAGAACTGCAAGAGAAGAAGGAGATGGTGGAAGATCTTAAAAATGACAGAAAACCTTATCGTCCGGAATTGAAGCGTGCAAGACAGGAGCTGCAGACAATGCTCAGCACGCAGTATGGAAGAACAATCCATGTAAATATTTTTGCAGATTTGTTTGATATCATAGATGAAGAGTGGAAGAATGCAATCGAAGGACGTTTGGGACGTGTGAAATATAGTCTTGTGACAGCACCTGCGTATACATTGGATGCAGCAAAAGCATTTCGACGGATGAAGCAGATAAAGGGAATCGAGGATATTGATCTCATGGACACTGCGGCAATCGTAAGAGACAATCCGAATGCAGGCGGGAATACGCTGTATGAATGTGTGCACACAAAAGAAGCTTATGTGGATACCTGTCTAAAGCGATACTTGGGACGGATTAAGAAATGTGAGACAGTAGAAGAACTTCATGAAACAAGAGATGGTGTCACAAAGGACTGTTATTCTTACAGCAATTATATTTTCAGACATTTAAGAAAGAACGATTATGAAAAATATGCCTGCATCGGAACAAAGGTTTCAAAGGAGAAACTGCTTGAACTGGAAGAAGAGGCAGTGAAATTGAAACGAGAAGTCGAAGAAGACGGACGTGTCGAGACAGCATTGCGTGCTGCACAGAAATTTGAGTGTTTGAATCAGAGCACAGAGCAGATCATACATCTTTCAAAAGCAGCAGAACAGCTTCAGGATTATTATGATAAACAGGAAAGATTACGTCTGGAAGTGGAAGAACTGAAAAGAGGTGACCGGACTGTTGAACTGAAGAAGAAAAAGCAGGAGTTACAGGAACAGCTTGAGAAAAATGCAGAGATTCTGGAAGGAATTCAAAGTGAAGTACTGCAGTATACAAAGACGCAGGGGCAAATCGAAAGTAATATTAGGACGTTTTCTGAAAAGATAAATTTCTTGACAGAAGGATTTATTGTAAGTGAGCAGCTGCAGACGGAAGTCACAGAAGCATTAAAGGTACAGAGTGGAGTTTCATATAAGAAGAAAAAGATAGATGAAAAAAATAATCTGGAAACGTTAGAGAAGACGGAGAAAGAAGAACTGCAAAGAAGCAGAAATAAGTTCAATAATTGTTATCCGGCCTATGGTTTTACTGGAATAGAACATGAAAATGATGTGTATGACAGAGTGCTGAATCAGTGTCGAAAGGATTTTGAACCGAAATATAAGGATGAATTCCAAAAGCAATATGATCTGGTTTACCATACATTGCGTGAAAATGTGATCGCATCCATTCATGGAGAAATCAAGGCAGCTTACCGACACAGAAAAGAAATTAACCGTTTGCTTGCAAAGATTAAGTTCTCGGACAGCATTTATCAGATTGATATCATACCAGCGCAGAACGAGAACGGACAATTCTATGAGATGCTTATGGCACCGGAACTGGACAGTAAAGTATTTGATGATTATGGTTTTGAAGGACAGTTAAGTCTTGGAGAGGACGAATTTTATCAGAAATATGAAGAAGATATCAAACGGCTGACAGAGAAATTCATGCCTCCAAAAGAGGAAGATGCAAGGTTATTAAGCCAGTATCGCCAGCAAATGGAACAGTATGTGGATTATCGTAATTATCTTACTTTCAGCATGTATGAAAAGGTTGAAGACGAAAATGGTCTTATTCGAAAAAATGCAGTTGACGATATGGCAGGTCGTGATTCGGGAGGAGAGGGACAGAACCCAAAATATGTAGCATTACTTGCAGGTTTCGCAATGCTCTATATGCAACAGACGAATCGTGATTCTAAAATCCGGCTGGTACTTCTTGATGAAGCATTTTCAAAGATGGATAAAGAGCGAAGTGAAGTGTGCCTGCATTATGCACGAGAACTGGAACTTCAGTTAATTGTATGTGTGCCGGATGAACGTTTACAATCACTGATTCGGAACGTTGATTGCGTATATGGATTTAGAAGGCACCAGAATCAAGTATCTATGATGCATATAGACAAAGGTGATTACCTCAATATGGTTGAGGGAGTAGACCAATAGGGACGGGGTTTGTGGCTTTTTTGCTTGCAATGTAATCAGAGGGTAGGATATGGAATGGAACGAAGAAAATTTGCTATTAGCAAAATGGTTGATTGATAAGACAGATGGACAGAACTATCGCACAGGAAAGCTTTTTGGAAAGAAGCATCCAAGGGTAGATGGGAATGTTTTGAAAGAAGTAGGTGGCAGAGATGAATTAGTAAGACAGGCGAAAATTTTGGAACGAATTCCTATGTTGGGTGGAGATGAATATCTGCATTTTGACTGGAGAGAAATGAATACAGATATCACGAAGATTGATTATCGGGTAGAAGTAATTCCAAGATTATGCGAACTGATCGGGATCATTGATCCTAGAGAACGCCAGTTGCGGGCAATTTCAAGAATAGGCAAACTGCAGGAGGATGTATCTGAAAGCTGTCTGTCCACCTATTGTAACTATGTTTTGGAACAGTTGAATAAAGGAAATACGAAAGAATTAGCTAAAGCCGAGGATGAAGAATTCCTAAAGTGTTTGAAAGCATTAGCAGATTTGAAAGAACCGGAGTGGAAACGAGTGTTCAGTTCCAAAGTATTTAAAAAGCAAAAGGATATTACGCCATCTAAAGTGTTCGAACGTATTTATCAAGGTGCAGTTATCGAAGCTTTGAAATACTCTCCTCTGTACGAAGATGGCATGTCAGATGATGAGATACTGGCGGCACATGGAATATTAAGTTACTCCCAGACATTAGAATGGAAAGGTGCCGTAGAGTATTGTCTGATAAATCAAAATGGTATAGTGAGCGAAGAAAAAATAGATACTTCTGCAAACTACTATGGAACTGTGCTCAATGCACAGACATTAGAGCATGCAAGACCAATTTTGAAAAATAGTGTTGAAAAAATCATTGTAATTGAGAATAAAGCAAATTATGAGAGTATGGAATATAATCCCAAGATTTTGTATATCTTTTGTCATGGTTATTTCTCACCAAAAGAAGTTCGTTTTTTGCAAATGTTGATGGAGACAGCGCCGAAAGAGATTCAATGTTATCATTGGGGAGATATGGATTATGGTGGAATACAGATTTATATATATAACGAGAAAAATATTTTTCCAGAGCTGATTCCATGGAAAATGGATGTCGCATCTTATGAAGAAGCATTGAAAAACGGAAAAGGTATTAAGCTAAACAGTAAGAAACGGGAAAAGCTAGAAATGTTGAATGCTGGAAAATTAGAAGTTTTGAAGCAATGCATTTTAGAAAATAATATGGAAATTGAACAGGAAATGTTGATATAGGGACCGATTAGGGACGGGGAGGCCGGTTGGGGACGGGGTTTAATGGCTTTTTTTTGCTTGCAAAAAAAAGCCATTAAACCCCGTCCCCAACCGGCCTCCCCGTCCCTAAAGGTCTTCCAAAGATATCATGTTATACACACTCTTATGAAAAGCGGCAGCAACTTCGAGTTCCCCATAACTGCTTCCTTCAAAATCATAACTATCTTGAAAAGCAGTGGTGAGAAGGGCTCTGAATTACTCGCCTTCTTTGCTGTCCAGATAATCTTTAAGCATCATGCAGCACGCATGAATATTATTGTAATATTTCTGGTAATCTGGATGAAACTCAAGCAGCAAATGGCTGGTCGAGAATGCAAACAAAGTGGTAGGGCGAATCAGCGGACGATATAGTAATCGCCATTTTTTTATTTGCATTTCATCAGTTGCAAAGAGTGTGAGAGAATTCTTCAATTCTTCCACAAAATCAGGATAGTCTTCCGGTGTGAGTGCAATAATCTTCTGGTTGCGCAGGTATTGATTTACATTGGCAGCATCCAATTGTTCAGGGGAAAGAGCCTGTAGATATTGTGCCATAACTTTTAAGTCGGAATCGATATGTTCCAATGTAGTCTGCATGATCTTCTGCCAGAGAAACTGACGATATTCTGTCATTGGTGCATCAATAAAAGACTGCCAGAGATAACGGGCAATCAATCTTGCATCACGTGAAGTATATTGTGCATGATATTTGCTGAAGTCCGGCTTGAATTCAATTCCTTCCAGATGATCGAAAAGCTGCTCAAAGGAATGACAGACCGGAAGTGAGGTTGAAAATTCATCCAGACTTTTGATTGTCTCTTCGGTAGTAAGCAGCTGTGTCTGAAGCTGATGAAGCTGCTTATGGAGATAGTAAGGAGCTGTTCTCAGATTCGATAAGATCGAACGAATATCGGCAAGCGGAAGCCCGGCATCTCTTAGTTTCCGAATCAAGATAAGGCGGGAGACATCCTCTTCTGAAAAATCGTGATAACCATTTTCCTGATTGGAGGCTGGTGTAATCAGCTGTTCTTTTATATAAAAGTAGATTGTTCTTTTCTGAAGATTTGTTCTTTTGACAACTTCCTGGATTCTCATATGCTTCTCCTAAAATATGAATGTTTTATAATCGTTAATTTAAAGCGTACACTAGGTGTACACTTTTCTTCTTATTATTTGAAGAAGAGAGGGCATAATCCGATCCTTTGTGAGGCAACAGATACACTTGGCGGCCAGTTCCTGACAGCAGGAGAAGCTCCAAGAAAAGCAGAGATGAAAGCAGCAGTTCTGTCTATGGCAGAGAAAGCAAAACGCCTTGGCGTTGACATCCGCATGAATACAAAGGTAACTCCTGAAATGATTGCAGAGATCAAACCACATACATTTATCAATGCAATCGGTGCAGCACCGATCGTACCTCCGATTCCGGGAAATGATAAAGCGTTTGTTGTAGATTCTCATGCAGTTCTTGACGGCGAAGCAAAGGCAGAAGGAAATGTTGTAGTCATCGGTGGCGGAATGGTCGGCATGGAAGTTGCAGAGTATCTTTCAGAAAAAGGTGCTAAAGTTACAGTTCTTGAGATGATGAAAGAATTCTGTGCAGATATGGGAAGCACAAGAAAAATCTGTGTGACAGAGCAGATTTATCAGGATGGAATCACTCCGGTAACAGAAGTGAAAGTAACAGAAATCCAGGATGGCAAGGTTATTGGTGAAAAAGATGGAGAAACAGTTGAATTCCCATGTGATTACGCAGTGATGGCTGTCGGAGCAAGAAAACGTGACGGAAGTGCATTGGAAAAGATGTGTAATGATCTTGAGATCGGTTATTATGAGATTGGTGATGCCGGAATGGCAAGACGTGCACTTAACGCGGTAAGAGAAGCTTTTGATGCGGCACTTAACTTTGATAAAGAGGAAGAACATAAATATGTGAGCAAGCCGAAAAAGGTCGTATTTATCACAGGTGCAACAGGAACAATGGGACAAGAGACAATGAAGCAGCTCTTATCCAGAAACAATCGTTTCAAGACAAGAATCCTTGCAAGACCATCAGAGAAAAACCGTCAGCTTCTGAAGAAATATATGTGTCCGTCACTTGAAGTTGTCTGGGGAGATATGGCAGATTATGATACGATCAAGAAATGTGTAGATGGAGCAGATTATGTACTCCATATCGGTGCAATGGTATCTCCAGCAGCTGACAAATATCCGGAGAAGACATTGTATACAAACATTGGTTCTACATTAAATATCATCAAGGCAATCAAAGAGCAGCCAGATCCGGACAAGGTACATTTCGCATATGTCGGAACAGTTGCAATGACAGGAAGCAGACTTGATCCGGTACAGTTTGGACGAATCGGAGACCCAATGAATCCGTCTATCCATGATTACTATGCAGTATCAAAAGTATTTTCAGAGGCAGCAGTCTTTGAAAGCGGACTGAAATACTGGGTATCCATCCGTCAGACAGGACAGCATCCAAGTGCAGAGGGTGCAGGAGAAGAGCCAATCGTCTTCCATCAGCCTGCAAATAATGTACTGGAGTGGAGTACAGCACTTGATTCTGGTATCTGTATGGCAAACCTTTGTGAAGACTGGGTTGATGAAAGCTTCTGGCGTAAGGCATACAATTTAAGTTCAGGTAAGGACTACCGTCTGGCAACCTGGGAGATGGCAGGACTTTCACTGGAACCAATGGGAATCAAATATGAAGATGTTTATGATCCGCAGGATGTGGCAAGATTCAACTTCCACGGACAGTATTACCTGGATGCTGACAAACTGGAAGAGCAGCTTCATTTCCGTCAGATGCCGGCTAAGATTTACTGGGGCGCTGTAAAGAATGAGATGGAAAGAATGATGGCAAACCCAATGATCGCAGCTATGATGCCGACAGCTGAAGCAATGCATGCACATAATAAAGAAATCGCAGCGAAGAAGACAGGTACAGTCTGGATGGAAGAGAACATGGAGATGGATTGGATCAAGGCATTCTTCGGTTCTCTGGAAGAAAAACAGAATGTGAAACCATTTGAACTCTATCACCCGGCAGAAGAACCGGAAAGACCATTGGATCATGGTTATGACGAAGAAAAGGGAATTGAGAATCTTGATGTAAATGATCTTGAGAAGGCAGCGCAGTTCCGTGGCGGTTCTTATGAAGAAGACCATGCAGGAGACATTTATACACCGGTTGAATGGAAGTGTGCATCCGGACATAAATTCAAAATGTCAGTCAATGCAGTTCTTCATGGTGGTCACTGGTGTCCGGAATGTATGAAGAATTCCTGGGCATATCCAAAGATGGCGAAAGAGAATCCATTCTATGCACAGGTATGGAATCCACAGCACAGCCCGGAGGAAGATTATGAGATTCCAATGCAGTTTAGCGCGTATGACATCAAGAAAGAACTGGAAGAAAAACTGGGGCTTTAAGTTATATTAAAATGTAGAATGTATATAAAGAGATTGAAAAACAGAAAGAAAAATTGTATAATTTTACCTATAACAACAAAGGAGGATCTTTGAAATGGATCGTTTGAAAGGTAAAGTAGCTATTATTACAGGAGGTAACTCAGGGGTTGGAGAAGCAACAGCAAAAATGTTCGCTAAAGAAGGCGCAACTGTTGTTATCACAGCAAGAAGAGAGGCTGCGCTGGAGAAAGTAGCAGAAGAGATTAAGGCAGCAGGCGGAGAAGTTTATGCTGTTTCAACAGATATCTCGAAGAAAGGAGATCCGGAGCGACTGATGGATCTCGTGATTGAAAAGTATGGCAAGGTAGACATTCTTGTGAATAACGCAGGAATCCTTGAGGAAGGATTGAAACCAATCGATCGATTCTCAGACGAAGATCTTGATCGTATCGTAGAGACGAACGAAAAAGGAACTATGCGCTGCATGCGTGCAGCAGCACAGAAGATGCAGGCAGGAGCATCTATCGTAAATGTTGCTTCTATTGCCGGAGTAAAGGGATGCGGCGGAGCTGCTTATGTAGCATCAAAAGCAGCAATCGTAGGTGTGACAAAGCATACAGCACTTCGTTTCCAGGCAACAGGCATTCGTTGTAATGCAATCTGCCCGGGAAATATTATTACACCAATGACAACAGGAACAAATCCGGCAGCACTTGATCCGGATATGATTGGTGCAATGTCAACACACAGCAATCTTAGAACGCCATCTTGTACAGCGGAAGACGTAGCAAATGTAATTTTGTTCTTTGCAAGTGATGAATCAAAGGCGATTACAGGACAGGCAATTATAACAGATTTTGGAGCTATGCTGTAAGAACATAATATAGTTAAAAAAACAGGAGCAGAGTTTGTTCCTGTTTTTTTACGTGTGCCTTGCGGTGCACGTTTCTAATAGGTGACAAACTTTGCTCCAAGGGGTGTTCATTTTGGAAAATATCCTTTATGCTTAGAGTAAATAAAAAAAGAGTGGTGAGATAAGATGAAAACAAGAGAGGAAGCAGTTGCTTATGGCCTGACTTTTCAGGACAGCTACGAAGACAGACCCTTCAAAGACCAACGATGGCAAGTAATCCGTGTAAAGCCAAGTAAAAAGATATTTTTGTGGATCTATGAAAAAGACGAAAAGATTTGCTTGAATGTAAAGACTGATTTTAGATGGAGAGATTTCTGGCGTGCAGCGTATCCATCGGTAATTCCAGGATATCATCAGAACAAAGAGCATTGGAATACAATTATTTTGGATGGATCTGTTCCTGATAAGGATATTAAACAGATGATCGGTGAGAGCTATGACCTTGTGACAGACAGCCCTACGAAAAGAATCTATGAGGCTGTGAAACAGATTCCGAAAGGGCATGTGGCAACTTATAGTCAGGTTGCGAAGATGGCAGGAAATGAAAAAATGTCCAGAGCTGTTGGAAATGCACTTCACAAGAATCCAGATCCAGAGCACATTCCATGTTTCCGTGTTGTGAATGCAAAAGGAGAACTTGCCGGAGCATTTGCATTTGGCGGAGCGGATGTGCAGGCAGAACTTTTGAGAGAAGATGGTGTGGAAGTTATAGATGGAAAGGTGGATCTGAAAAAGTATCAGATGTGACTAGCAGGGACGGGGGAAGCCAACGGGGACGGAGTTTTCCGGCTCTTTTTTGCAAGCAAAAAGAGCCGGAAACTCCGTCCCTGTTGGCTTCAAAACTCCGTCCCTATTGGCTGAAAAAATTTCGTCTCTGTTATTGGCTTTAGCCAGGAAAGGTGTTAAAATAATTATAATTATACTGAAAAAAGGAGAGAACGGTTATGGAAATAAAGAAAACAAAAAATGGAAATGAATTGATTTTTGCTATCCAAGGACGATTGGATACAACTACAGCCCCTCAGTTTGAAGCAGAACTGAAACAGAATATAGATGGGGTGGAAATGCTGATATTGGACCTTGTTGATTTGGAATATCTTTCATCCGCAGGACTTCGCGTGCTTCTTACAGCGCAAAAGATAATGAACAAGCAAGGTGAGATGATAGTACGCAATGCAAATGAAACAATTTCTGAGATATTTGAAGTTACTGGATTTTCTGATATTTTAACAATCGAGTAAGACTTCTGCAAAAGAAAAAATGAGGAATAGGATTTTGCGGATTAAAGAATTTGTGAGGCGTTTATGGATACAAAATTTGCGAGTGACGCATATAGATATTTTTTAATATGGGGCATTTGTGCGTCCCTTGCAATAACAATTTGCACGATTGTGGATGCGGCTCTTGTAGGCAATCTGGTAGGAGCAGAAGGTCTTGCAGTTGCCAATATTTCTACACCAGTCTTTTTATTGTATGCATTGTTTGGTATTACGATAGGGGTAGGTGCAAATGTACAGATTGGCAGACTTCTGGGAGCATCAGATATTCGTGGTGCAAATCGTGTGTTTCATTCCCAGCTTGGGGTGGGGCTTATTATTGGCGTGTTGTGTCTGTGCCCGATTCTTTTCAAGGATGCATATTTTTCTTTCTTAGGAGTAACTAAGGAACTCTATCCTCTGGCAGAACAGTATCTCACAGTTGTCATGTGGTCAGCTCCTATATTTGTAATGTACCATATTCTGTCGGTATCTGTTCGTACGGACAGTGATCCTAAGCTTGCAGCTGTCGCATCAGCTATCGTAATCCTGACCAATCTTTCTTTGGATCTGTTTTTTATGAAGGTACTTGGTATAGGAATCATTGGTGCATCTGGATCTCTTTGCATTGCAGAAACATTAGGTGTTCTCGTGTTGTTGATTCATTTTATGAAAAAAGACAGATTATTAAAGCTTCGATTAGCTTGCCCATCAATTTCAGACGTTTGGAAATTTGTATACAATGGGTTTGGTATGGGGTCTGCAAATATTTTCGGTGCGGTTGTTATGCTTGTGTTCAATACACTACTTCTTAGATATGGTGGTGAATCAGGAGCAATTTATGTCGCCATTTATGGCGTGATTTATACGGTTAGCACAATTCCGGCAGGCATATTTGAAGGAGCATCGGGAGCACTCTCAACGGTAACGTCATTTTTCGTGGGTGAATCGGATGTGGACGGTATTTTTATTGTACTTAGAAAAGCATTGATGGTTGCTGTTTTCGGTGGCGGTGTTCTTGCAGCCTTATGTGCAGTATTTTCAAATCTTATTTTAAAATTTTTCGGCATCAGGGACATAAGTGCTGTTGAAAATGCTTCTATGGCAATGAAATTATTTGCACTTAGTATGATATTTATGGGAATTAATATGATCATTACAGCGTTCTGGCAATCCATTGAAAGAGCAAAACTTGCAGGGGCAATGTCCGTGATTCGAAATTGTTTCCTGTTGCTTGTGAGTGGTATAATATTGATTCCAAGAGAAACTATTGTCGGTCTTTCTGCTTCTTATGTATGTACAGAAATTTTTTGCACAGTGGGCATTGTTATTGTATATATATTCCATTCATCTAAGAAATATGTGTCAGAAAAATACGGAATAACAGGGAAATGTATGGAGTGTAGTTACCGCATAGAGACAGAAAGCATGACACAGATATCCGAAGACCTTGAACGGATTTGTGAGGAGTGGGAAATCGGAATAAAGCAGGCATTTGTCATCAACTTTATTTGTGAAGAGATTCTGCTAAATATCATTAAATATGGACTGAGTAATAGAAGTGCGTCGAACAAGGAGTATTATATTTCAATCAAACTGCTGGAAAAGGACGGCGACTATATTCTTCGTATCCGTGACAATGTCAGTCTGTATAATCCTTTTGAGTCCGATGGGGACGAGATAGATTCCGGCGTATTAAAGCTTATTCAAAAGAAAACAAAATACTGCGATTATCAGCGGAAAATGATATTTAACAACTTATATTTGATTATTTAAGGAGAAACAGCAGTGCAAAATCAACTTGTTTTTCAGGAAAAAACAGAAATGGAAAGACTTCGTATTCAAAACAACCTCCTGGCGTGCTATGAGACTCCTGTTTTTAAGCAGATTTTTTCTGAAAGACAAAATTTAGCTGTGCTTGATATCGGATGTAACGATGGAATGAAAACAGTGGAACGTTTTTCTTCGGAGGCAGTATCACGAGTGCTCGGACTGGAATATAATGAGAAACTTGCCACAAAAGCACAACAATCTTATGGTGATGAAAAATTTTCGTTCTATGCGTTTGATGTGGAAGCAGATGATTTTACAGAAAAACTTCGTGCCATAATGAAGACAGAACAGATAGATGGATTTGATGTGATTTATCTTTCATTTGTTTTAATGCACTTATGCGATGTGAATAAATTACTTGTATCCATTCGTCCATTTCTGAAAACAGAAGGGAAATTAGTTATTATCGAGGCAAATGATTCGGCTTTCTATTTGAGCCATGATAAACAAGGGCTGTTGGGCGAGTTTTTGGAAATGTTGAGGAAAGATAAATATTCAGGCAATCGTGAGGTCGGAGCAAGTATTTGCAGTATACTTCCGGAGTGTGGATATGAAAATATCTGTGTCTGGCATGAGTGTGTTTCGGCATCAGGAAGAGAACGTGAAAAGAAAAAAGCAATCTTTACCACTTTTTTTAGCTATCTCCCGGAAGATGTATTGTTACTTTTAGAGTCAGAGCCGGAAAATGAAGAATATAAATCGTGGGCAGAATGGCTGGATTGTCATTATAAGACTTTAAAACGTCTAATTCTGCAGAAGAAATCAACAATCTCTATGGGAATAAAAATATTGACTTGCACGAAAGACGGTGAATAATGTATACGATTACTCTTGAAAATGGAATGAGATTTTATCTTAGACCACTGAAAAAAGAAGAAATTGAGGAAGCGAGTTTTTTGAGCGATGAATGTGTGGGAAAGAATCTTTATCCAACAGAGGAAATTGCTGCAACGCTTAATGATCAAGAAAAGTTTTTCTATTTACTGAAAAATGAAAAGGATGAAACAATTGGGTATATTTATTATTTTCTTACAAATGAAGAAGAGATAGCAACATATTCAAAATTAGATATAAATGTATTCCGTGAGGTATATTCCGATTTCAATAAAAAAGTGGGAAAGATACAGTCTGTAGGAATCAAGAAGGAATATCGGGGAAATGAGCTTGCGGTAGAAATGATGCGGTTTATATTGAAGGAAATGAAAACGCTTGGTATAGACATTACCTTCATTGTATGCTGGAGACCCGGGGGATTCCTCCCGCTAGGAAAAACGCTTGCAAAGTGTGAGTTCAGCTATTTAACGGAAACGAAAAAAATTTGGTACGATGATATGGAATTAATCTGTCCTCATTGTAAAGGAAGATGCAGCTGCGATGCGGAGATTTACTACAAATTACTTTAGGAGGGATGAAGGATGAAAATGAAACTTTTGCCTAAATTTATCATTTCACTGGGGATTGTAGGCTTGATACTTACAATTGCGACATCACTTTTTAGTTATGCAACGTCGAAATCCTACCTTGAGGAAATGTGTGCGAATCGTGTGATGACAAACTGTAATGCGATAGCTGCGATGATTAATGTAGAAGATGTAAAAACAATTCTCTCGGATGGCGGAAATCAGACGCCGGAGTATCAGAAAATGTGCAAACTTTTCAACCAGCTGAAAAAAGATGGTAATGTTACGTTTCTTTCGCTTGTAGTTCCGGATGAAGACAGTGTTTGTTTTTATATTGACGCTATGGTCGAAGAAATGGGAGATGATCCTGCAAACCAGATTCCTTACGGAAGCGATATCCTTTATGTTGATGCGGCGAATCCGGATGACCCGGCAGATATGGAGAAGTATATCACCATCTGGCAAAGATATTCGGAGAATAAGGGACTTGATAAACCCCTTGTCACGGATAATGATTATGGATACAACTATACAGGGGTATCGGTTATCCTTGATGAATCAGGAAATGCAATCGCAGAAATTCAGTATATACTTGATATGAGTGAAGTAAGGGCATACTTAATTTCTGTGCTGACCAATATGCTGTTAATTTCTTTTGCAATTATTGGGTTGACCATTGTCGCTTACATTTTCTTCGTTAGAAAGATGGTGACAAAACCGATTGGAAAGCTTACTGATTTTACACAGGAAATCACAGAGACAAATAACTTTGAAAATCAGCGTATAGAAATCAAGACCGGAGATGAGATAGAGTCTTTGAGCGATTCCTTTAATTTTATGTTGGAGGAAATTCAAAATTACATATCAAATCTCTCAAAAATAACTGCTGAGAAGGAACGTATCGGAGCGGAATTAGATGTTGCAAAACATATCCAGGAGTCCATGCTTCCATGTATTTTCCCGGCATTTCCTGATCGGCATGAATTTGATATTTTTGCATCTATGACTCCTGCAAAAGAAGTCGGCGGTGATTTTTATGATTTCTTCTTGGTGGATGACGATCATTTAGCAATGGTAATGGCAGATGTATCCGGTAAAGGTGTCCCGGCGGCAATGTTTATGATGATTTCAAAAACATTGATCAAATCAGCGACACAGAGCGGATTGTCTCCGAAAGCCGTGTTAGAAAAAGTGAATAACCAGCTTTGCGAAAATAACGATGCTGAAATGTTTGTAACCGTCTGGCTTGGCATTCTGGAAATATCTACCGGAAAAATGATATGTGCAAATGCAGGGCATGAATATCCGGTGATTATGCGTAAAGACGGAGAATTTGAGCTTTATAAAGATAAACATGGATTTGTACTGGCCGGTATGGAAGATATTCGATATAAAGAATATGAGCTGGAAATGAATGCAGGTGACAGGCTCTTTGTTTATACGGATGGTGTGCCGGAAGCAATCAATTTGTCCAACACGCTATATGGAACGGACAGAATGGTAGCTGCTCTTAATACAGCTAAAACAGGCTCATGCAGTCAGCTGTTAGAAGCAGTACATCAAGATGTAAAATCTTTTGCCGGCGAGGCCGAACAATTTGATGATATTACCATGCTGTGTCTCGAAATAAAAAATATATTGCCGGATTTGAAAGAAATCAAAATTGAACCATCTTTGGACAAACTGCCGGAGGTGACAGAGTTTTTTGACAAAATTCTTTCCGAGGCAGAAGTTCCGGCAAAAACAGTTTTGCAGATCAATGTAGTTGTGGATGAAATTTTATCTAATATTATTTATTATAGTGGCGCAACCAGCGTTAAGGCCGGATGTGCTTCGACAAATGATCAGGTGATCTTGCAGTTTACGGATAATGGACGCCCATATGATCCTAGAGAAAAAGCAGATCCGGATATTAGTTTACCGTTGGAAGAACGTGAAATTGGCGGTCTTGGAATCTTTATGGTGAAAAAGATAATGGATGAAATTTCTTATGAGTACAAAGATGGTCAAAACATTTTGACGCTCTTCAAGAGGTAAAACAAGGAGGACCAATGGGGACGGAGTTTAGTGGCTTTTTTGCAAGCAAAAAGCCACTAAACTCCGTCCCCATTGGTCCTCCTCCTAATATATAAGTTGTAGGGATTAAGACACCTAACAGCCAGTTAGGACTTTTCCCTCTCATTGTTTAAGCT
>CAKSAJ010000038.1 GCA_934435195.1 uncultured Schaedlerella sp. | reverse complement strand
ATAGTATCATGCTGCAACTTTTCTTTCAATAGAGATTTTTGTATTTCTGAACTTTGTTATATTCTTCTCTTTATATAATTCGTTGTACAACTGCTTTATTCGTTTCAGATTAAGAAGTATAAGAGTACATCTATCTGTATGAGATAATTCTATTAAGAGATATTAAGTATAGGGATTTATAAAAAGCCAACTTTCTTCCAAAAATTAAAAAGAACCCCCGAAGGAGTTCTTTTCTGTATAGCCTTTTTTATTCAATCATCTGGAAGTATTTGAGTGCATCTATAATAGCTTCCCTTTTTTCAGCAGTTACTTGTGGCACTTTTGCCTTGCCTTCACCTGTGTTATAGTTTTCTCTTTCTATAATTCCAAATTCACGTTTTACTTGTGCTATATATAAATTTGTTACATGCAGATCATATTTATTTTGCACATATTCCTGTATCTCTTTATATGTTGCCTTTCTTTCTGCACTTGTTATGTCTAATTCCGACATATCCAATCTTACCCTAATTTCGGCATCTGGAGCCTTTCGGGACAACAAAATTACCGTCTCCACATGCACTGTTTCGCAAAATTGATCTACAGCAACCGCTTTCACAACTTCATATCCCCTTGCCTGGAACATCGCAAGATCTCTTGCCAAGCTTGTCACCTTACAAGAAATATACACAATTGTATCTACTCCATAATCCAAAATCTTCGGAAGTGCTTTTGGATGAATGCCATCTCTTGGTGGATCTAATACAATTACATCTGGTTTTTCTTCTATATCATCAAGCACCTTGAATACATCACCTGCAATAAAGCGACAATTTTCCAAACCATTCCGTGCTGCATTCTCTTTTGCCGCCTCTACTGCTTCTTCGATAATCTCCACTCCGATTACTTCTTTTGCAACTGGTGCAAGTACCTGAGAAATTGTACCTGTTCCACTAAACAAATCAAATACTGTCATGTCATGGATATCTCCGATATAATCTCGCACGATGGTATATAATACTTCTGCACCTCGAGAGTTAGGCTGGAAGAATGAAAATGGTGTGATTTTAAATTCCAGTCCAAGCAGGTTTTCATAGAAAAAGTCTTGCCCATAGAGAACTCTTGTCTCATCACTTTGCACTACATCTGACAGCGAATCATTTAATATATGAAGAATTCCTACGATTTTACCTTCTAACTGTAATTCCAACAATTGTTCTACTAATGGTGTAAGATCATAATCCTCCTGTGTTGTAGTCACTAGATTGATTAATATTTCTCCTGTTGTATCACCACGACGAAGCAATAAATGACGTAAATATCCAATATGCTGCATTTTCTTATAATAGCTAGCACCTAACTTCTGGAAATATTCTAATACGCACATTAAAATCTTATTCATGTCCTGATGTACCAATTTACAGTCTAATGCTGTTAATACATCATAAGTACTTCCTTTTTTATGAAGTCCCAATGACAATGGTCCGTCCTTATATTCATCTCCAAATGAAAATTCCATCTTATTACGATAACCAAATTCTTTTGGGCTTGCCTTTACGCCTTCAAATGTAAATGTTTTTCCAGGTGCCATGGCCGATTCCAAAATTTCTCTGACCTGTTCCCCTTTCATCTGCATCTGATCTTCATAAGACATTGTCTGATACATGCATCCACCACATGCCGGGAAAATGCTACAGACCGGAGTTCTTGTTTCTTTTTCTGATTTTTCTAAGACCTCCAACAGCCTTCCTTCCGCATTACCGCTTTTAAATTTATTGACAATGAATTTCACCTTCTGTCCCGGAATCCCATTTTTTACAATTACATATCTGTCTTCTTCCGGCACGTATACCTTTCCTTTATTTGGAAATTCAACTTTTTCTATAATTCCTTCAAATATCTGTCCTTTTTTCATAACACTCTCTTTCTAGCAAAAAGAAACAGGGTGCGGTACCTTACCACCACATCCTGTCCTTATGTTTAGCCGTTACTGTTTACCTCTGATTTGATGTCTGATAACTTCAAATTCTTTCAAACTGATTAGATCTGATCCTCATCACTGAAATAATCATCAAAATCATCATCGAAATCTTCGTCAAAATCTTCGAGATAATCCGGTGTAAAGAATCTGTATACCGCATAGGCAATACCTGCTACTGCTGCAACCGCACCGATAATTGCCAATGTCCAAAGGATTGCTTTACATGGTTTTTCTTCTTCCTTTTTGTTTAAAAGTTCTTTCAGTTTTGTCTCTGCAATTAACTCTTCTACTCTGTTCATATCTTACACGCCCTTTCCCTTTTCTTGGTAGAGTTCTTTTCTGATATTATAACACTATCATTTTCAGATTACTACTAAATTCATTGAAAAATTCACAGAAAAGCGAATAACTTTATTCTTCCTTTTTTAACTTTGCAAATGTAGCAAACATCTTCTTTACTCCGGCAGTATCAAATTCGACTGTCACTTCATAATCTCGTCCGCCTTCTACAATATCTTTTACTGTTCCTACACCAAATTTAATATGTCTCACTCTGTCTCCGATTGTATAATCAAGGCCTTTTTCTTTTGTCACTGCAAATTGCTTTGCTCCCGTCATAAGAGGTGATGCATATGTAGTAAATGGTTTTTGTGTAAATGCTTGTTTTGCCTGCTTAAATGCTGTTTGAACAGCAGAATCTTTTTCTTCTTTAACAGAAAACAGCTTCTCTTCTTTTTCGAGCAAATCTTCTGGTATTTCTTTTACAAATCTGGATACTCGATTATAATGTGTCTCTCCTCGCACCATACGCATTCTTGCGCAGCTCAGTACAAGTTCTTGTTCTGCGCGTGTGATTCCTACATAACACAAACGTCTTTCTTCTTCCAAATCTTCCGGATTATCAATACACATGTAACTTGGAAATAATCCGTCTTCCATACCTGCCAGGTATACATTCGGAAATTCCAATCCTTTCGCACTGTGTAATGTCATCAAAACAACATAATCCTGTTCTTCATCTAAATTATCAATATCTGCCACTAATGCTACTTCCTCTAGGAATCCGCTTAATGAGACCTCTTTTTGCTCTGCTGCACAGACTTCCTCATAAGTTGCCACCTTATTGAGCAATTCATCAATATTTTCAATTCTGGACTGTGCATCTTCCTTATCCTCTGCCTCAAGACTTTCTACATATGCTGTCATCTCAATAATCTCTTTTAACAGATCTGTCAAACTGATTTTTCCAAGTCTGCCTTTGAAATATTCAATCAGCGCAACAAATGAATCTAGTTTTGCAGCACTTCTTCCAATTCCCGGAATCAGATCCAGACCCTGCAGTGCTTCATAAAATCCGATTCCCCTCATCTGGGCAGAATCCTGCACACGATTCACTGTTGTAAGACCAATCCCACGTTTCGGGACATTAATAATTCTTCGAACAGCCAGATCATCTCTCGCATTATCTATTGTCTTTAAATATGAAAGCAAATCCTTAATCTCGCGTCTTGCATAGAAATTTACCCCGCCGATAATTTTATATGGAATATTGTTTGCCACAAATTTTTCCTCAAAAATACGGGACTGTGCATTTGTTCTATACAAGATTGCGTAATCATTATAATGATTTCCTTTTGTGCATCCACTCTTAATCTGATTTACAATAAATTCAGCTTCATCGTATGCTGTATCAAACTCATGCAATTGAATTTTTTCCCCATCGCCCTTTTCCGTCCAAAGAGATTTATCTTTTCGCCCATGATTATTGCGGATCACTGCATTCGCAGCGTTTAGAATATTGCCTGTTGAGCGATAATTCTGTTCCAGCTTTATTACTTTTGCATCCTTGAATTTCTCTTCAAAACTTAATATATTCTGTATATTAGCTCCTCGGAATTTATAAATGGACTGATCATCATCTCCTACTACACATAAGTTCTGATACTTCGCTGCTAAAAGGCTGACAAATTTAAACTGCACTGTGTTCGTATCCTGATATTCATCCACCATAATATATCTGAATCGATTCTGATAATACTCCAAAACCTCTGCATCCTTCTGGAAAAGCTGTACTGTCTTCATCAGCAGGTCATCAAAATCTAATGCGTTATTCGCCTGAAGTTGTTTTTCGTATTCCCAGTATACTTTTGCAATCATCTGTTTTGAAAAATCTCCGACTGAATTCACCTCGTATTCTGCCGGTGTTATCATCTCATCCTTTGCTGACGAAATTGCTCCAAGAAATGTTCTCTCTTTAAATTTCTTTGTATCTATATTCAATTGCTTACATATATCACGCATCAATGTCTTCTGGTCATCACTGTCATATATTGTAAAATTAGTATCATAACCGATGCGATCGATATATCTTCTTAAAATCCTTACACAAGTGGAATGAAATGTACTAACCCATATACTTTCCGAACCAAATCCAACAAGATTGTCTACTCGTTCACGCATCTCTCCTGCCGCTTTATTCGTAAATGTAATTGCCAGTATGTTCCAAGGATTTACCCCTTTTTCTTCTATTAAATATGCAATTCTGTGAGTCAGCACTCTGGTCTTACCAGAACCGGCTCCTGCCAGAATTAAAAGTGGTCCTTCGGTATGATAAACAGCATCTCTTTGCTGCTCATTCAATGTATCATATATACTCATAAAACTCTCCCATCTTATCTTCATTTAACCCAAACTCTTGTCTTTATTATCGAACGCACGTTCTTTGTTGTCAACTAGAATTTCTACTTCTTTCGCACATCTCTCGGAGAACATCCGTATATCTCATGAAACATTCGGTTAAATAATTTGTAATTCGTAAATCCATTCTCTTCTGCAATCTCCAAAATTCCTTTTTGTGTATTGCAGATATCCTGATAAATATGCATCAATCGCACCTGATTGACATATCTCAAAAAATTCACCCCCATATTCTGTTTGAAAAAACGACTAAAGTATTCTCTGCTCAAATAGAAATGCGACGCAATCTCTTCCAATGAAATCTGCTCTTTATAATGTAATTCTATATACTCTGTAATTTCTCCCAGACGTTCTAATATCGTATTGCGCTCTGAAGTTTGTACATGTTCTTCTCTTGTTGCAAAATGATTCAGCAGCTCAAAGAATACTTCCATCGCAATAGCCTGACTTTTCAACCGATATCCGACAGGATGCATCACATACATCGGCGGCAATCCTTTTAACATCTCACATATTTTTAGGTATGCCTCCAACTGTTCTTTTTTTAATTTTTCCCGAGTGCAGAAAAAGCGATATTTTTCTATATCTGATACATAGTTTTTCATACTGTTTCTTGAAAAATGGATTACCACCATCATTGACGCATTTGCTGCCTTAACTTCATGCATCTGGTTAGAATCCAGCACTACAAAATCTCCTGCAACAACCAGATAGTCTTTTCCATCTATCATGATCGACCCATTTCCATTTAATACGTATATCAGTTCTATTGCAGAATGCCAATGTACCGGATTATATTTCCCTTTTCCTGTATAATAATGAATCTGTACTCCCGTTCGTTCCAACTTGAATAATGGTTCATATATCATCCTTTATTGCTCCCTTTAAATTCCAGTTCTCTGTTCGTGCTTTCTTACATTATAAATAGCTGCATATCTCTCGATAAACAATATTATTATATTAACATATGACACATACATTTTCACGCTTAAAGTTCATAAATTTCATCTGAAATTCATTTTCAAAAATACTTGCCATCTAGTTTTTAATACTATATAATAGCTATATTGAGGTGATAAAATGACAATAGATTCCAATGATATCTTAAACAGTATTTTAAATAGTATTTCACGCATTGATTATATCCACTCTACTGAGATTCCGAATATGAATCTGTACATGGATCAGGTTACTACTTTAATGGAAGAAGGACTTTCTTCTACCAAGCGTTATGATGAAGATAAGATTTTAACGAAGACAATGATCAACAATTACACAAAGAATAATCTTCTGCCTCCACCGGATAAGAAGAAATATTCCAAAGAGCATGTCTTAGTATTGATCTTTATCTACTATTTTAAAAATATTCTTTCTATTAAAGATATTGAAACTTTATTAAAACCTATTACAGAAAAGTATTTTCATACTGATGAAAATATATCTATGACAGACATTTATGAAGAGATCTGCTCCGTCCAGAAATCACGAATTGATTCTCTGCAGGAAGAGTTAAAAACAACCTTTGCTCGTTCTGAGAATTCTTTTTCTGATGTTCCTGATGAAGACAAAGAGCAGCTACAGCTATTTTCTTTGCTGTGCGATCTCAGTTTTGATGTTTACGTCAAAAAGCAAATTATTGAAAAATTGCTGGATGAAGTACATCCACAAGAATAAAAAAACGAGAACTGCTACACACGGAACAGTTCTCGTTTCTTTTTTGTGTCTTTAGTTTTCTTTTTTACTCTCAAGTCGTCTGAACACCATATCGTATCCGTCATTTCCATAATTCAATGACCGGTTCACTCGACTGATCGTAGCTGTAGAAGCACCTGTCTTTTCCGCAATCTCAAGATATGTCTTTTTCTCTCTCAGCATCTTCGCAACCTCGAATCTTTGTGAAAGAGACAACAACTCATTAATTGTGCAAATGTCTTCAAAAAATGTGTAGCATTCCTCTTTATCCTGCAAGCTCAAAATTGCATCAAACAAATAGTCTACTGCCTCTGTTCTTATTTTTTTACTCATATGCCGTACTCCTTTGTTACTCAAAGACTATCTAATATTTTAACACATTAAACTCATAAAATCCACTGTTTTATCTTAATAAAGTTCTAAAGATGCAAATATTTTAAATATTTTCTTTGAAATATAATTCCACCTTTCGACAATTAACCATACTTTTTCACAATTTTTTCAAAATAACACCTATTTTAACATTGTTCTTGCTTTCATAAAATGTTATAATGTTCATGTTGTAGAAAATTTATAAAAAATAAGGAGTATACATATGAAGTGTCCATTATGTGGAAAAGATGTTATATTACAGCAGAAACAAGTTGGAACCAATGAGAATGGTGAACCAATTATGAATCAGTATGCGATTTGCAAAGACTGTAAAAAGCAGTGGAATTTAGATAAACAACGTGCAAAGAAAATGGCAGCTAAGAAAGCGGTTGAAGATGCAAAAGAAGCTGATTCTGCTCGCTCAGACGAAGAGAAAAAGGCGGTTAAAAAGACTCGCCCTGTTAACGGAGAAGATGCACCTAAGAAGCGTCGTCCTGTTAATGAAGACGGAACTCCTAAAAAACGTCGCCCGGCTGACGGAGAGGCCGCTCCTAAAAAGCGCCGTCCTGTCAATGAAGACGGAACCCCTAAGAAACGTCGTCCGGCTGACGGAGAAGCCACTCCTAAGAAGCGCCGTCCTGTCAATGAAGACGGAGCTCCTAAGAAACGTCGCACAGCTGATGGAGAAGCCACTCCTAAAAAACGCCGTCCTATTGAAGAAGAGACAGCTCTCTCTTCTGCTTCTGAAACTACAGAAGAGCAAAAATATGGTAATATCCCTCCTCAGCACGTTCGTGCAAAGCGAGAACGTGCAATGCGCAAAGGTTATGAAGATATGCTTTCAACAGATCCATCCTACAAATCAAACAAGATTTCTAACACGGATGATCTTTCAGATTTGAAGCAGCGTACAATGAATGCATATGATGATATGAACGATGATGATGACTTGGATGATGAATACGAACCAAAAGCCAGATTCCGCGTCTTACGTGTTATTTTAGGAATTCTCTCTATCGGAGGCTTTGGTTTCTGTGTTTATTCTGCACTAATGGCAGGTCTGGATGGTATTCTGTCCGGTGATACAGCTTCTGCCGGTATGACTTATGCCATTCTTGCAGCATGTATGTTTGTATCTGCACTGTTATTATTAATTATGCAGAAGTCGAATTCTGTTTTTGCTTTCATTTTACCAATGATTTTATATCTTGGTGGCGGTGTATATGCATTTATGAAACGCCAAGGAGAAGCCAACCTTTTGTATTGTGCAATTGCAGGGCTTGTTCTTGCAGTAATTTTCTTGATTCTTACAATTGCATCCAGAGGAGATTCTGATGATTACGATCCGTCAGATGACTATGATGACCCGTTTGAAGATGATTTTGATAATTAATTTCTAACAAAAAAATCCCATTAGCTATGTAGTTTTACAATTTCATAGTTAAATGGGATTTTTGTATCTTTTATATATCTTTTTCCTTATTTTTCAAAATTTTTTGGTATTTTTTCTCAAATTATATGGTATTTTCTGTTATTTCATAGTATAATATATTTATCTTATGAAAAAGCAATATGGGAGGATACTCAATGAAACAAAATAATATGCTTGCTATGATTTTAGCTGGTGGACGCGGTAGTCGTCTTCATGATTTGACAAACAAAGTCGCTAAGCCGGCAGTATCTTATGGGGGAAAATACCGAATCATTGACTTTCCACTTAGTAACTGTGCGAACAGTGGAATCGATACTGTAGGAGTGCTTACCCAATATGAATCAATTCTTTTGAATAGTTATGTTGCTGCAGGAAGACGTTGGGGTCTGGATGCAAAAAACAGTGGTGTTTATGTACTTCCACCACGTGAGAAAGCAGACACTGATCTGGATGTTTATCGTGGAACTGCAGATGCTATTTCACAGAACATTGATTTTGTTAACAACTATAATCCGGAATATGTTCTTATCCTTTCCGGAGACCACATCTATAAGATGAATTATGCAAAGATGTTGGATTATCATATTAAATCCAATGCTGACGCAACAATTGCCGTTATTGAAGTCCCAATGAAAGAAGCCAGCCGTTTTGGTATTATGAATGCTGACGAAGACGGACGTATCATTGAATTTGAAGAAAAACCAGAACATCCAAAGAGCAACCTTGCTTCTATGGGAATTTATATTTTCAACTGGAAGCTGCTTCGTAAGATGTTACAGGCAGATATGAAGGATGCTAATTCCAGCCATGATTTTGGTAAAGATATCATTCCGCAGATGCTTGCAGATGAAAAACGTCTCTTTGCATATAAATTTAAAGGTTACTGGAAAGATGTAGGTACAATTGATTCTTTATGGGAAGCTAACATGGACTTACTTGATCCTAAGAACGAATTAGATCTCAACGATCCTTCATGGAAGATTTATACAGAGGATTCTACTACTCTTCCTCATATTGTAGGACCAAATGCTAATATTAACAAAGCATTTATTACTCAGGGATGCGATGTCGATGGTGAGATTACAAACTCTGTATTATTTACGAGTGCAAAAGTAGCAACCGGTGCAAAAGTTATTGACAGTGTACTGATGCCTGGTGTTGTTGTTGAAGAAGGTGCCGTTGTAACCCGTGCCCTTGTCGCAGATGGTGTCCACATTGGTAAAGATGCCGTTGTTGGAAGCGCAGACAGCGAAAATATTGAACTTGTAGCAAAACGCGTAAAGGGGGCAGAATAATATGTGTGACGCATTAGGAATCATTAATTTCTCCAGAAGTCAGATCCATGTGGAAGGACTTCAGGATTACCGTTCAATCGGAGCATTTTCTTTCTTAGGAAGATATAGAATGATTGATTTTCCACTTTCAAATATGACAAACAGTGGAATGGATCAAATCAAAGTTTTTCTTAACAAACAACCGCGTTCTTTAGTAGAACACCTTGGTACAGGTCGTCATTATAATATCAATTCAAAACGTGGACATCTTCATATACTATTTTCTGAAGGTGAACGAAAGAATTCATTGTATGACACTGATATTGCAACATATTTAGATAACTTAGCTTACATAGAAGAAAATCCTTTTGACTATGTGATCATTGCTCCTAGCCACATGATATTTAAGCAGGATTTTGATGATCTTATGAATAAACATGTTGAATCCGGAGCAGATATCACATTACTTTATCATACAGTAGATAATGCAAATGAGAGCTTTTTCAATTGTGATATTTTGAATTTGAATAAACAAAAAGGTGTCCTTTCTATTGAAAAGAACCGCGCAACTGCAAAAAACCGCAATATTTTCATGGATACTTATGTTATGAGAAAAGATTTGTTCATCGATTTACTTAAGAAAGGGGCATCACATTCTGCACTGTACACTCTTCCACAAGTAGTTAATCATGCTTGTCAGGACTTTGATGTACGTGGAGTTTCACATCGTGGATACTTTGCCGCTGTTACTGACTTAAAGAGTTATTTCGATGCAAACCTCTCTTTGCTGGATGCAAAAACAAGAAATCTTCTTTTCGAAGAGGATTGGCCAATTTATACAAGAACCAGTGATTCTTGCCCAACAAAATATTTAGAAACAGCCAGTGCCCGCTCTTCTATCATCTCAAACGGATGCACTGTTGAAGGCGATATTGAGAACAGTATTATCGGACGTGGATGTAATATTAAGAAAGGGGCTGTGTTAAAGAACTGTGTTGTACTTCCAAATGTAACAATCGGTGAAGATGTGCATGCAGAAAATCTGATCATTGATAAGTACGCTAAACTGATTCATGCAAAAGAAGTAATTTGCACACCGGAACAGCCTGGATATATCAAGAGAAACGATAGTATCTAACCATTATATTACATTTTCTAAGACAAAAAGAGAAGCGATTAATCCCGCTTCTCTTTTTGTTCGTATTGATAGAAGAATTCGCTGAGTCCATTTAATGTCTTCACAAGGACTCCTATCTCTTCTTCATTTAATTGTCTCATCACTGCATCTGTCATCTGCTCATGGTATTCTGCATGATGATGATATGCTTTTCTTCCCTTTTCAGTCAGATAAATATTTACGACACGACGATCTTTCTCTCCTCGTTTTCGTTCAGTATATCCTTTATTTACAAGCCCATTCATAGAAGTCGTCAAGGAACCAACTGTTACTTTTAACTTTGCCGCAATAGAGGACATATTTCCTCCGTCAAGTCCAACCGCTTCAATGATGTGCATATCATTATTGGTGATATCTTTATATTCTTCTGTAATAATTGCCTCTTCTTCCAGTTGCAATATCTCATTAAATAAATGTACAAGAACATCGTTTATTATCTTTCGGTTATCCACAGCGTTCTCTCCTGTCTTTTCTATTGTTCAAGACATATTCTTTTTCGAATACTTCACTTCTATTTTAATATGCCTTATCTTCTCTAATCCAATATAGTATAACACGTTGACAAGATGGAAACCACTATTTTTTAGATATTGCGAAATCGTTTATATCGGTGTTGAACCAATTCTTGTTTTGACAATGCTTTATATTTTTTCAGAAAACAATTTATTTTCTCATCCATGTTATCTTCAAGCTGCATCATATTTTCTCTGGTGAGTGGTTCTTCTTCTCGGATAACCTGTTCAATAATTCCGAGAGCTTTTAAATCCTGTGCTGTCATCTTCATCACATCCGCCGCTTCTTTTGCTCGCTTACTATCCTTCCACAAAATAGAAGCGAAGCCTTCCGGTGACAAAATAGAATAAATTGCATGTTCCATCATCCAGACTTCATCTGCGACTGCAAATGCAAGGGCTCCACCGCTTCCACCTTCACCGATCACAACGGATAATACCGGAACTTTTAATCCTGACAATTCATACAAGTTTCTGGCGATTGCTTCTCCTTGTCCATTTTCTTCCGCTTCAAGCCCACAAAACGCCCCCGGTGTATCAACAAAACAAATTACCGGACGGTTAAACTTTTCAGCCTGTTTCATTAAACGAAGAGATTTTCTATATCCTTCCGGAGACACCATTCCAAAACGGTGCGCAATATTTTCTTTTGTGCCATGTCCTTTTTCCTGAACTAATATCGTTACCGGCTCTCCGTGAAATTTTGCAACTCCTCCTATTACCGCCGGATCATCTCGATACAATCTGTCTCCATGCATTTCTACAAAATCCGAAAACAGTAGTTGAATATAATCTTTTCCTGTCGGTCTGTTTTTATCTCTTGCAAGCTGCACATGATCCCATGCACTCATTTTATCCTGACATTCTAAGTCCGTTTCCACCGCTGTCTGCATCTGTTCTTTCTTTTTTACTAATTCAGTATTTTGTTCTGTTTTTGTTATATGCATATCTAAGATTTTTGATAAAGTAGAGCGCATTTCTTTTCTCTCTACGATTGCATCAATAAATCCATGCTCTAATAAAAATTCTGAACGTTGAAATCCTTCCGGAAGCTTTTGCCCGATTGTCTGCTCAATCACGCGTGGTCCGGCAAAACCAATCAAAGCACCTGGTTCTGCTAAAATAATATCTCCAAGCATTGCAAAGCTTGCTGTCACTCCACCCGTCGTAGGATCTGTCAGGACACTGATATATAAAAGACCTTCATCACTATGACGTTTTAAGGCTGCTGAGGTCTTTGCCATCTGCATCAAAGATACAATTCCCTCTTGCATTCTGGCGCCTCCTGAACATGCGAAAATAATAATTGGAAGTTTTTCTTCTGTCGCTTTCTCTACCGCGCGTGTGATTTTTTCTCCCACAACTTCTCCCATACTCGCCATCATAAAACGCCCGTCACATACAGCCACTACTGTAGGTGTTCCGTTAATATTTAATTTACCTGTAACAACAGCCTCATCCAGGCCTGTTTTTTCTTTTAATTTATCCAGCTTTTCTTCATATCCTTTAAACTGTAACGGATTTCTTGTCTGCAATCCCTTATCCCATTCCTCAAAACTATCCGGATCTGCAATCATTTGAATTCTACGATATGCATGCATACGAAAATAGTTCTGACAATGTGGACAAATATAATTATTTTGCTTAACCTCTTCTACAAATACTGCACTTTTACAAGCATTGCATTTTTTCATCAAACCATCCGGTACTTCTGGTTTTCGTGCTGAAAATCTGGTTTTCTTCTCATTTACTGCATCATTTTTCACAGCAGTTCTTTTAAACATATGCTTAAATTTCATTGATATTTACTCCTGCAATTACATGCGTATTTAAAAATTCGATGTCAAAATTACCTGCCTGATAATCTGGATTTTGCAGTATCTCAAACTGATAATCGACATTTGTATCAATTCCTTCTATGATAACCTCGCCAAGAGCACTCTGCATTTTTGCAATGGCATCTTCTCTCGTTTTCCCACAGACAATTAACTTTGCCAACATGGAATCATAATATGGTGAAATATGATAGCCACTGTAAATATCCGTATCTACACGAATTCCCTGACCACCCGGTAAATGTAACTCTGTAATCTGCCCCGGAGAAGGACGAAAATGTTTCTTTGGATTTTCTGCATTGATTCTGCATTCAATCGCATGTCCCTGGATTTTAACATCTTTCTGTGTGATTAAAAGGGTTTCTCCTGACGCAATTTTTATCTGTTCTTTGATGAGATCCAATCCCGTCACACATTCTGTTACCGGATGTTCCACTTGTATACGAGTATTCATTTCCATAAAATAAAATTTTTCATTTTTCTCTAATAAGAATTCGATCGTTCCGGCATTTTCATAATGAGCAGCTTTCGCAGCTTTCACTGCTGCTTCTCCCATTTTCTGTCTTAATTCTTCAGAAACCGCTGCCGAAGGAGATTCTTCTATCATCTTCTGATGATTTCTTTGGATAGAACAATCACGCTCTCCAAGATGAATTACATTTCCTTTTGAATCAGCCAGAATCTGAAATTCAATGTGTCGCGGATGTTCTACAAAATGCTCTATATACATGGTTTCATCTGCAAATGCCATCTTTGCTTCCTTTTGTGCTGTCTGAAATGCTTTTGTAAATTCATTTTCTGAATATGCAACACGCATTCCTTTTCCGCCGCCTCCAAGAGCTGCTTTGATAATAACCGGATAACCAATTCTTTCTGCCTCTTTTAATCCTGTTTCCACATCCAGCACAGCCTCATCTGTTCCCGGAATTACAGGCACACCTGCACGTGTCATTGTGTTTCTGGCTTCCTGCTTATTTCCAAGACATTGAATTACAGAAGAATTTGGTCCTACAAAGGTAATTCCACATTGTTCACACAACTGAGCAAATTTTGCATTTTCAGACAGAAACCCAAATCCAGGATGAATTGCATCTGCACCTGTCACCATGGCCGCACTGATAATACTTTCCATATTTAAATAACTCTCTGATGAAGCACTCGGTCCGATACAGACTGCTTCATCTGCCAGCTGTGTATGAAGGCTTTCCTGATCCGCCTCTGAATAAACAGCTACAGACTCTATTCCCATTTCTCTGCATGCACGAATAATACGCACCGCGATTTCTCCTCTGTTGGCAATCAATAATTTCTGAATCATACTTCAACACCTTATCCAATCATAAATGTCAATTCTGCTTTTACTGCAACTTTTCCATCAACAGTCGCAATTGCTTCTCCAATACCTACCGGTCCTTTTTGTTTGATAATTTTTGTTTCCAGACGAAGCTTATCTCCCGGGACAACCTTTCTTTTAAAACGGCATTTATCAATCCCTCCAAAGAAGGCAATCTTCCCTTTGTTTTCTTCCTGCGAAAGAATTGCTACTGCTCCGGTCTGTGCCAGTGCCTCTACGATCAGGACACCCGGCATGACCGGCTGCTGTGGAAAATGTCCTTTAAAGAAATCTTCACGAAATGTTACGCATTTATATCCGACAGCATATTCCCCCGGTACATAATCTTCAATATAATCCACTAATAAAAACGGATGTCGATGAGGAATGATTTCCTCAATCTGTTTTACATCTAAATGATTCATCTACATTTCCTCCATCTGCTATTTATCAAGACCTCTACTCAATGCAAAATAACGGCTGTCCATATTCTACCGCATCTCCATTTTCCACATAAATTTCGACTATTTTTCCATCGAAATCGCTTTCAATATCATTCATCAGCTTCATTGCCTCAACAATTGCAACAACCTGTCCTTTTTTTACTGTATCACCAACATTTACAAATGCAGGTGCATCTTCGGCAGGGGCTGCATAGAATGTTCCAACCAACGGAGATTTAATGATTTTTCCCTCTGGTTCTACTTTCTTTTCCTGCTGTATAGTTGTTACTGTGTCATCTTTTAAAATAATCTGTTCTACATTTTTTTCTGTTGTATTTGTTCCAAACACAACTTTTTTCCCTGCCTTCATTGAAATTTTTGTGTCTCCATTTTCATAATGAAAAGAAGACAATTCCGAAGCAGAGACATGATCTATTAATTCTATAATCTGTTCAAAATCCATGTTTATCCCCTTACATATCACTCTGTATACACTATATGAAATGAATTTTTATGCTTCATATTTTTTAATCAATATGCTTCCATTATGCCCGCCAAATCCAAGTGAATTGCTCATTGCATATGTGATTTCCTGTTCTGCCGGTGCTCCAACCATATAATTCAAATCAAGTTCCTCATCCACTTCTTGAGTTCCGACTGTCTGGTGGATAAATCCGTCTAAAATAGATTTTACACAGACAATAAATTCTACTGCTCCTGCTGCTCCAAGCAAATGTCCAATCATAGACTTTGTAGAATTGATTTTTAAATTCGATGCTGCATCGCCAAAAGCTACCTTCACTGCACGTGTTTCAAACAAATCATTATGGTGTGTGCTTGTACCATGTGCATTGACGTATTCAATCTGTTCCGGCTTTACATCCGCCTCTTTCATTGCATCCACCATAGCCCGTGCTGCACCGCTTCCATCTTCTGCCGGTGATGTAATGTGGAAAGCATCTGCTGTAGCACCGTATCCTACAACTTCTGCAAGAATTTGTGCCCCTCTTGAAACTGCATGTTCTAATTCCTCCAGAACTACAATTCCTGCACCTTCACCCATGACAAATCCGTCCCTGTCTTTATCAAATGGAATCGATGCTCTCATCGGATCGTTGCTTTCTGACAATGCTGTCAGACTGGTAAATCCAGCCACTCCAATTGGGCAAATAGAACTCTCTGTTCCTCCTGCCAACATTACATCTGCATCGCCATACTGGATTGCACGAAATGCATCCCCGATACAGTGTGTACCTGTCGCACATGCTGTTGCTACATTTGTACATTTTCCACGTGCACCTACAGCGATAGATACATTTCCTGCTGCCATATTTGTAATCATCTTAGGAACGATTAACGGATCCACTCTCGATGGTCCTTTTGTCAGGATTTTCTCTACTCCGGCTTCCGCTGCCTGCAGGCTTCCCACTCCGGATCCAACGATTACGCCGACACGAAACGGATCTTCTTTTTCCATATCAAGACCTGCATCTTTTACAGCTTCCATTGCTGCTGCAACTGCATATTGTGAGAATAATTCCATTCTCTTTGCTGTTCTAAATCCAAGGATATCTTTTCCCGAAAAATCTTTTACTTCCGCAGCTATTTTTACTTTGTAATCTGTTGTATCAAATCGCGTGATTTCACTGATTCCAACATGTCCGGCTTTGATGCCATTCCAAAAAGATTCTACATCATTTCCAATTGGTGTAATCGCACCAAGCCCTGTTACTACTACTCTTCTTTTCATAATGCCTCCATCTATTGTTCGTACTCTTCTACATTGCCATTCCGCCATCTACACACAGCACTTGCCCTGTAATATATCCAGCTTCCTCAGATGCCAGAAATGCTACTGCTTTTGCTACGTCTTCCGGTTGTCCAAATGTTCCCATTGGAATCTGTGTCTTCGTTAATTCTTTTACTTTTTCAGAAAGTACCGCTGTCATATCTGTCTGAATAAATCCCGGCGCAACTGCATTGACTGTAATATGTCTGGATGCAAGCTCTTTTGCCGCGGATTTTGTCATGCCGATAATTCCTGCTTTTGATGCCGCATAATTTACCTGTCCTGCATTTCCATGTAAAGCAACTACCGATGCAAGATTGATGATCCTTCCTGATTTCTGCTTCAACATTGGACGTGCCACATGATGAATACAGTGGAACGTTCCTTTCAGATTGATATCGACTACCTCAGAAAAATCAGCCTCGCTCATACGCATCAGCAGACCGTCTTTTGTAATTCCGGCATTATTTACAAGAATATCAATCCTTCCATAAGTTGATACAATATCCTCTATAAATGTCTTGCATGCCTCGAAATCAGCCACATTACACTGATAAATCACTCCATGTCCACCCTCATTTTGGATTGTTCTCAACGCTTCCTCTGCTTTTTCTTTTGAACCATTGTAATTTATAACAACAAAAATGCCCTGTCTTGCAAGTTCTAAGGCAATTGCTTTTCCTATTCCTCTGGATGCTCCTGTTACAATTGCAATTTTCTTTTCTGACATAGTCTGTAACCTCTCTATTTTCTACTACATTCTTGTACAACTTTCTCGATATCCTCTATCGTCTGTACATTGTATACTTTTACATTACGATTAATTTTTCTCATAAACCCTGCAAGTGTTTTGCCCGGTCCGATTTCTACAAAAGTATCTACACCTTCTGCTATCATTGCCTCTACACTTTGCTGCCATTTTACAGGTGATGAAATCTGTTTTGCCAGAAGACTTCTGATTTTCTGATGGTCATTTACAAATTCTGCCGTTACATTTGTAACGTATGGGATTTGTAATTCAGAAATTGTCACTTTTTCTAATACATCTGCAAGTTTCTCGCCCGCTTCTTCTAGCATTGCTGAATGAAATGGTCCGCTTACATTTAACGGAACCACTCTTTTTGCTCCTGCTTCCTGCAATTTTTCGCCGGCTTCTTCTACGGATTCTTTTTTTCCTGTAATTACAATCTGTCCCGGACAGTTATAATTCGCCACACTGACATCCGAAATCGAGTCGACTACTTCATCAATTTCTTCCGCTGTCATACCAAGAACCGCTGCCATTGCTCCCTGCCCCGCCGGAACTGCCTGCTCCATAAGGATTCCTCGTTTTCTTACCGTCGTAATCGCATCTTTCACGCTGATTGCACCGGCTGTTGCAATAGCACAATACTCTCCAAGACTTAACCCTGCCGAAATATCCGGTTCGATTCCTTTATTTCTTAATACATCTGCCATCGCCAGACAAGTGGTTACTAATGCGGGCTGCGAATACTCTGTCAGATCCAGCTTATCATTTTCTTCAAAACAAAGTGCTTTTATATCCAGGTCAAGCCATTCGCATGCACTGTCAAATATTTCTTTTACATTATCAAATGTTTCATAGAAATCTTTACCCATGCCCACTTTTTGTGCTCCCTGGCCTGGGAAAATAAATGCAAGTTTATTCATGGATTTTCGTTCCTTTCAATAAATATTCTGCCTCATTGTTTAACTTCTGGATAAGCTGTGCACAAGTCATTTTTTCTTTTACCATACCGGCGCTCTGACCTGCCATTACGCTTCCTGTCGTAACATCTCCTTCCACAACAGCTTTTCTAAGACCACCCAGAGTCATTAATTCAAGTTCTTCAAAAGATGCTCCGGCAGCTTCTTTCTTTAAGTATTCTCTTGTCATCTGATTGCGAAGTGCACGCACCGGATGACCTGTTGTTCTTCCTGTAACCTTAGTATCGATGTCTTTCGCTTTCAGAATACGCTCTTTATAATTTTCATGAACCTGTGACTCTTCTGTAACAACAAAATGAGTTCCTACCTGAACAGCTTTTGCACCGAGCATAAATGCTGCCGCTACGCCACGGCCGTCTGCTATTCCACCTGCTGCAATAACCGGAATTGAAACTGCATCTGCTACTTGTGGAACAAGCACCATCGTTGTAGATTCTCCGATATGACCTCCTGCTTCACAGCCTTCACAAACAACAGCATCTGCTCCACATCGTTCCATACGGACTGCCTGCGCTACGGAAGCAACCACCGGAATCACCTTCACACCAGCTGCTTTCCACATCTCCATATATTTTTCCGGATTTCCTGCACCTGTTGTAACAACCTGTACGCCTTCTTCAACGATTACTTTTGCAACTTCATCGGCATTTGGATTGAGCAACATAATATTTACTCCAAATGGTTTATCTGTCAGTTTCTTTGCCTCTCTGACCTGCTCGCGTACCCAGTCTGCCGGTGCACTAGATGCACCGATAATGCCAAGTCCGCCTGCCTCAGATACTGCTGCGGCAAGGTGATATTCTGCCACCCATGCCATTCCGCCTTGAATGATTGGATATTCAATTCCAAGTAATTCGGTAACTTCCGTTTTCATATAATTAATTGCCTCCCGTATGTCTGCACTCTTACTTTGCATCAATCAAATTTTCTATGCCTGCAATTTTTCTACTTCTTTTTCGATATCTCCAAGTGTCTTAATATTTTCTAATTCTTCTGTCTCGATCTTTACGTCAAACTCTTCTTCGATTGCCATTACCATTTCAAAAAGATCAAGTGAATCTGCTTCTAAATCCTCTTTGAATCTTGTCTCTGCTGTCAATGAATCTACGTCTACTCCTAATGAATCTGCTACGATTTCTTTAATTCTTTCCATCATGATTTTAATCTCCTTTTTATTTCCATTTTGTTTTAAATTTGATAGCCTTATTTATCTACTACCACTGGATCAGGCTTGCTCCATATGACAGCCCTGCTCCAAATCCTGCAAGAACAAGATAGGTTCCTCTTTTTAGTCTTCCACTTCGATTTAGCT
This sequence comes from uncultured Schaedlerella sp., assembly GCA_934435195.1. Lineage (GTDB taxonomy): Bacteria > Bacillota > Clostridia > Lachnospirales > Lachnospiraceae > Schaedlerella. The sequence goes on along the minus strand of CAKSAJ010000038.1, from coordinate 1,962 downwards.
CGTCCAATAGAATCGGGATACTGGCCGATGATGTGTTTCCATATTCTTCCATATTTGTTGGGAAATATTTTATGTCCACTTTCATTCGTTTGGAAACAGATTGTACAATCCGCCTATTGGCCTGATGTAAGATAAATTGGGAAATATCCTCTACGTTTTTCTCTTCTTGTTTTAACAGTTCTCCAATTGCCTCCGGTACTTTCGATACCGCAAATTTAAATACTTCACGTCCATCCATCTGGATAAATGTTTCTTCTGCACAAGGCTGACTTTCATATTGTTTTTGATTGCGGCAGTCAACCGTTAAAACTTCTCCATCACATCCTATAGACTGTGTATACTGTGCGTATCTTCCTTCTTCTGATGCCTCTAGCACAACTGCACCGGCTCCATCACCAAACAAAATACATGTACCCCTGTCTTTCCAATTCACCAGATTTGATAAGCTCTCTGTACCAATTACCAAGACTTTAGAATAAATTCCCTGTTTGATGTAAGCTTGCGCGGTATTCAGTGCAAATAAGAATCCTGTACATGCTGCATTCAGATCAAAACACGTAGCGCGTTTTGCCCCTATCATTGCCTGTACTTCACATGATGTACTCGGCATGATCCTGCCGGGTGAAATCGTTGCAACCAAGATTAAGTCAATCTCTTGCGCTGAGACATCGGCATCTTCCAGCGCTCTCTTTGCTGCTTCTGCTGCCATATATGCAGTTGTTTCATTTTTCCCCGCTATGTGGCGTCTCGCCACACCAGTACGTTCCTGTATCCACTCATCACTGGTATCAACCAATTGAGTTAACACTTGGTTATCCCACACTTCTTTTGGAATATAGGAACCTGTTCCACTTATTCTTCCTACCATAGTCCTCTTCCTGTTACCGGTCATAATCATCTGATTAGCTCATTTATGAACAGCAACTTTTTCCTGTCATTTATTTTTGTTTTAAAATATTTTGACTATCAAATTATATCATTATAAAAGTATTTGTCAATATGTTTTTGTGATATTTCTTTTCTTTTTAAGAATCCTGTTACTTAAAGTTAGGAAGTATACTAGGCAGAAAAAAGTCGACTGATTTAGTAAACCAATCGACTATGTAATCTTCTCTTTATTCTGTTTTCATATATTATATGTAAATTTGCCAGTTTCTAATATTCTTTTCTCATTTCTTCTATAACTCTACACATAATTATAATTCCTTTATTCCATCTCTTAGCCAATTTTCCGTATCATCTGCACCATCGGCTGGTTTTCATCCGGAATCCTCGCGACTTCACTAAAATAATTATCCTTATAAAATTGAATCAATTTCTCTTCATCTCGGCACTCAATCATCATATATCTTCCGCCAACTGCCTCTACTGAAGTTGCAATAATATCACTTGCAAAATCAATCAACTGTTTTCCAGATATTCCTTCCGACTTGACATTTGAATTCTTTGATAATTGCCCAATCAAATAACATGGAAAATCGCTAATCTGTTCTCCATGTATCTTTGCACTGAATCCATCTAATTCCTTTCTCATGCGATTTGACATATCCTGTGGAACTGATAATATCTTCAATGCAAGCGAAATATAACCATATATTGTTAAATGTTTTTCTTTATTTTCAAGTTGTTCTTGATTAAGGACTAAATATGTACGCGCCTTTGAAAGCTTTTCAAATTCTATAGCTCTATTATGAAGAAAATATTCTATATCTTCATCTTTCTCACAAGAAAAAGAAGACAAGAGTTCTGACAGCTCATTGCCTTCTTTCATCTCATTTATCAGCATTCCTAACGGGATAAGTATTGCTTTAATAATTTTTCACTCCTATCTCTTTCTGTCGTTGAAAAAGGATGTGTGGAAAGCGGCTTTACTGGTGCTTCTGATTTCATAATATCAGCTAATTTTTTTATAGATTCCGGTGTATTAAGTTCTATTTTTCTTTCAAATGTATTTGTTGCCAT
>CAKSAJ010000037.1 GCA_934435195.1 uncultured Schaedlerella sp. | reverse complement strand
AATAATGCAAAATCGGCGGTCTAATTTGACCGCCGATAAAAAATCAAAAAATTTACACACTTTGCTTGACAAACTCCGTATTCCAATATTTTAACGGTTGTTGTTTTGTCTGTACTTGTTGGAGGGTGTGCATATCAAGGAGATTTTTTGAAAAAGTGTATATTTGCGGTGACATTTAATTCAATTGCTATGCTATTCGAAACGGTGTGTGGTCTTGTGTTCATGGTGGCAGGTATTGATTATATGATTCCAATGACAGCAGGTTCATTAATTTCAAAGAGCCTGTTGTTTTTTACAATACTCATTTTGCGGTTTCTTTTACATAACGCATCGAAAAATGGAATCTCAAAAAAATATAGTTTGTTAATTGTATGTATCCCGTTGGGGAGCATTTATGTTGTGGCAAATTTGTTTTTTCTGAATTATAAACAAAATTCAACTGGAATGATTATACAATCTATTGTTTCATCCATTATTCTGTTGGGGATTAATGTGGTTATATTTTTCGTTTATAACAATATGGCGAAAGAAACAGAACTTTGTAGACTAAATACTGTTTATAGACAGCAAATTGAATTATATGATATTCATATGAATGAAAGAGAAATTGCCATGTTAAATCTTCGAAATGTAAGCCATGATATGAAACAGAAACTATTTCCGTTAATTGAGCTGGCAGAAAATAAGAAAAATAAAGAAATTCTGGAGTATGTTCAAAATCTAATTGATGAAAGCGGCATACAGTCATTTGGAATTGCCCGGAGTGGAAACAATACAATAGATTCATTGGTTAATTATAAGTATTCTGTTGCAAAAAACAAAGGGATAGAATTCTGTATTGATTTAAAAATTCCTATTAAAATGAACTTTAGCAATGCTGATTTGTGTGTGATTTTAGGAAATGCGTTGGATAATGCGATAGAAGCTACGAGTAAATTAGCGGAAAAAGAGAGAAGTGTAAAATTGGCGATAAAGTATGTTCAAAATAATCTTTCTATCGTTGTGATTAATTCTTTTAATGGAAGTCTAAAAAGAGAAAGAGGGGGAAGATTGATAACCACAAAACCTGATGCATCTAATCATGGGATTGGGTTAAAATCTATTCAGAAGGCGGTGGAAATGTATAATGGGATTATGCATATTGACTCTAACGAAAATATATTTACATTAAAAATATTGTTGTATGGAAAATAGAAAATGTTACATGGAAACCCGGAAAAATTACATAATGGTCTCCTCGGCTAAAAGATTTGATAATATGTTGATAGTGGAGGTGAAGATTATGAAAAAAAAGAAAAATTATTTAATGAAGCACATCAAAGTTGCCAATTCATTGGCTGGATTGGCATTAGTATTTAGCTTTTTAGCAGCAAACAGCAGATGCTATTTTATCTATCATCAGCCAAAGATGCCGGAAGAAATGGAACAGTTGAGAAGATATTAGGATGTACCGATTGGCAGTTAAATTAACAGACTACATTTTGGATAAAGGTGCTATAAGAAAGGAGTCCTATGACATTTACTGTTTTGGATTCCAGACCGCAATGGAGATGGTTTCCTGTATAGTGGTTAGCTTGTTTATAGCGTTAAAAATGCATATGGTCTTAGAATATGCTATATTCTTAGGCATTTTTATTCTAGTGAGGTCTTATGCTGGGGGATTGCATTTGGATAGCTTTTGGGCATGCTTTTTTTGTTCGTGTGTTGTGCAATCAGGTGTATTATTGGCAGCAAAGAATTATCAGTTGTCAAAGATTGCATCTCTTATTATTATACTGAGTATGGTTTTGATGATAAAGATAATCAAACCAGTAGAACATGCGAATCGACCGTTGGAGGCGAATGCGAAGAAATATTTTCAAAAAAAATTGAATATGATTTTAAGGGGAATATTCTTTGGGAGCATAATTTTGTTTGCTGTAGATGGAGAAAAGTACTTGTCTTTAAGTGCATTGACAATGATTGTAATAGTGGCATCTATGATTATCGGAAAATGGAAACAAAAATTTGATAACAGAAAACGGATAGACCTATAAATAAGACAAAGGGATTTGAGACTTTGTCTTATTTAAATTTGAGGAAGTATGACAGTTTTATTGGTGAGCAGGGATATACAATTGTATATGCAGACTGTAAAGTTTGTGAAACATCATGGAATGGAAGTTAAAAGATGTTCAATTGCACAATTGGAAGATTTTTTGAAAAGACATTCAGTAGCATTTGTTGTAATAGATATGGATATCAAACAAATTAAAAAAGCTGATTATCGTTTATTCATTCGTATAAAAAGTATGCAGAGCGTTCCGATTCTTGCATTGATGGGTCAAAGCGGCGTTTCTGATATTTTAAATATGCTGAAAATGGGAGTAACTGATTATTTGGAGAAAACCAAGATTGAGCAACGCTATCAAGATAAAATAGAGGAAATGTTTCGTTGGTACTGGTATTTTAAGTGGAAAGAGAATCAGAAAAAGTGGTTACCAGAAATAAATAAGGATAAAGAAGAGCGTTAGAATATAATTCTTTATCCTTATTATCTGTGAAATATTGTTAGACGATGACTCTGGTTTTGACTATTCAAAATCAGAAGGCTGTCTGCGGAGTATTTCGAGCATATAGCGTACAACTCGAAGAAGTTCAGCGGCTTCGTTGTCGCTGCAAGATTGAATTTCCAAAAGAAGCTGTTGCTTGTTTGCTTCGTGTTCTTCAATATCCGGATAAAACAGTTTATCGCCCGGAATCTTGAGGAAATTGACAAGAGGATACAGACTGTCAAATTTAGGATTGCCACGAAAGTTTTCAATGTTAAGGATTGTTTTGTCTCCTAATCCCAGTTCTTCTGATAATTCATATTGTGTGAGCCCGGCCTTTTCACGGGCTTCACGGATTAAGATTCCGAGATTTTCTTTTATCTTGTCCATTTTAGTTCACCTCACATATAGTTTACAGTAGACACGGTTTATTAGGAATGTAGTCGTGATGGAGAGGGAAAGTCCACTACAATGCACTATGAAACATAAGAAGCGAGAATATGAATGGGAAAATTGAAGTATGAAAACGTATTGAGAAAGCGGATAGAAGTAAAAACAAAATATGTAAGAAAATGCGGTGTTCAGGTGCATTGCAAGATGGTAAAAAACTATCTTGTGATGCACCTGAATTTTAGTTAAGGGTAAAAGATATTTAATTCCCGACAACTTGTCGAGAAGTAAAAGTTTGTGATGTGCTTTGCGACAACTTGTCGAGAAGTTGCGGTTATAAAAGTATAGAGTAAATGCTGACATAAGTTGATTTGCAATGGTTACAAAAGTATTTGCAGCTGTCGGTGGAGTTTTCTGGTGAGGCAAAATAAAATAGGATGTATCAGGAGAACATCAGATGAAAGAACATATGAAAATGCGGACTGTGGCAGAAAATATAAAAAAGTACAGACTGAAAAAGGGCTGGACACAAGAGGAACTGGCGGAACGAGCGGAAGTAAGCCATGCATTTGTAAATCAAATTGAGAACTGTAAAAGGGATATGACATTAGGATATTGTTATCAGATATGCAATGCCTTGAATGTTACTCCAAATGATTTATTGATGGTAGACCAAAAGCCAGATGCTTCCAAAGAACAAATTGAGCGGTTTCAAAGGTTAATTTGTGAGATGGAAGATCAGCAAATACATTTTTTGCTGGATACAATGGAATCGATGAAAAAGCCAATTGAACAATGGATGCATAGTAAAAACAGATGACTTTATTGGTTCATTAAAGCGTATCTTTGCAGAAGGTGTTCTTTAATGAATCAATAAAAGATTCAATAAAAACTGAATAGTCAATATATGCGAGTACATAATCCGAAACACAATATGTGATGTAAAACAATCAGCTTCGCCAGGAGATGCCTGTCCGAATGGATAAAAGCAAGGAATCGTAGTAGAAGAAGCGAAAGGTATGGTAGCGGCATTTTGCATGGATAAATCTGTGGTGGATTTATTTAAAAAGAGGACGATAATGATACTTCTGCAGATGAGGAATCTGCAGCTCGGAGTAGCGTCTGAGATCAGCATACCGTGAGATAGGGTGCGGTATGATGATATGACAGTGACCAACTGGCTGTATATATTCCCGATGGCAAGGGACGGAGATAAATTGTGTGGGCTGCTTATTACGGTCGGCCCACGATGCCATTTGATATTAGAGATAAATGTTTGCTGGGAATATTTATCTGTGCTATTAAAAAGAACAAAAAGAGAAAGGAAGATGAAGTGATGAACGTTACAACAAAGAGAACAGGTGTTGAGCAACCGTTAACAATGACAATGGAGGAGTTTATGAATTATGTAGGGGCAGGAAGACACACTGCAACAAAAATTGTAGAACAGGCAGAAGCAAAAATCTATATAGGAAGAAGAGTTCTGGTAAATGTAGAAAAAGTAAAAACGTATTTGGATAGCATAAGTGAATAGAAACTGAATTGACACAATGTTGAACAGGCGTATAATAAAAGATGTATATTATTATAAGTTTGCCGGTGATGAGGAGGTACACATGGCAAAAGCTACCAAGAGAGTAGATGATAAAGGACGTAAGCTGCCGGATGGATTTTCACAGAGATCGGATGGTCGCTATCAGGCAAGGTTTACATTTAATGGAAAGCGGTATACATATTATGGAAAGAATTTAGCGGAACTTAAAGTCAGAGTGAATCGAATACAGACCTCATTTCATGACGGGATTTATAGCAATCTTGAGAACATTACTATGAATCAATGGTTTAAAAAGTGGATTGATATTTATAAAAAAGATAAATTGAAACCTGTTACGCTTTATAATTATCAAAGCTATTGGAAATGGTATGTGGCAGATACGATTGGAGGCATGCAAGTAAATAGACTAAAACGAGTACATATGATTACGTTTTACAATAATCTTCTAAATGGAGAAAAGAAGTTAGCAATCGGAACTGTGAAGTATATCAACAATATTATTTATTGCATGCTTGAACAGGCGGTATATAATGATATAATTCATAGAAATCCAGTTTATAACGTATTGCGTGAAATAGAGACACCTCAGACAAAGGAGAAAGAAGCGTTAACAGTTGAGGAACAGAGTAGATTTTTTGAATATATTGATGGACATCGATTTTTTGATCGATATAAACCGATGTTCACGATTGCATTTGGAACAGGGCTACGAGTGGGGGAATTAACGGCTCTTACTTGGGATGACATTGATTTTGAAAATGAGACGATTAATATTGATAAGACACTGCATAAAACAAAGTTTCTTACAGAGAATAATAATCGTTATTTAATCAATACTCCAAAGACGAAAAATGCGATTCGAAAAGTTCCAATGCTTCCAGAAGTGAAAAAAGCATTTAAATTGCAGAAACAATATTTAGATTCACTTAGTATAAGGTGTAATATTGAGATAAACGGATATTCGGATTTTGTGTTTTGCACGCAGAATGGACATCCGTATTATGCGGATCTTGTTAATATTGAGATAAGGCGTATTATTAAAGTGCAAAAAACAGAAGAAGATATTTTGGCAAAAGAGGAAAATCGAGAACCGGTTTATCTGAAAGATTTTACACCACATATAATGCGACATTCATTTGCAAGTCGATGTTATGAAGCTGGAATGGATCCTAAAATATTACAGAAGATTATGGGACATGCAAAGATTAACACTACTATGGATATCTATACACATATCAGTGAAAGTAGAACAAAAAAAGAAATGTCTATATTAGAATCAGTGGTAATTTCCTGAATAGTGTGATATAATATGAGGGAAGCAAAGAAGTATTTACAGAAAATGTTGTACACCAATTTTTACACCAAAAAGTACACCATTTGATTTGGAAAAGACAATATATGACGAATTCAGATAGAATCTGAATTCGTTACAAAACCTAGAAATATGGGCAGGATAGCATCTGATGGAATCTGATGGGAGGATTTCACAAGTATATTTCTTTGATGCCATACGTTCAGGACTAATTGAAATGATAGAGTTGTCATACATTTGTGTGGCAGCTCTTTTTTTGTCGTGCATATGACAAAAGGTTCAGGGGATTTTATGAGAAGTCCGATGCGAAAAAATCCCAGTGGATTAAATGTGTAAAAAGTGATATACTAGAACTCAATAATGGGGTAATAAGATTGTTCATTCGTGAACGGATACAGAATAATTACATATTTACGTGCATACTCAAGGGGAGAGACGAGTATAGCCTGAAAGGGAAAGTTTCATGGATAATAGAAATGTGCGTTTAAAAGGGCAGCTGCGTATGTATATGCAGTGGCCGGTCATTATGACAATTCTTCTGGTCGCTATGAATATATGGATGTATATGGTAGACCGGAAAGCCGGCTTAATGATGTCGGTCTTTGTCATCATTTATATGGTAATTGTAGGCGTGCTGTATTTCTACAATCGCTCATTAATTCTTGCGGACATGATCCAATTTTCCACACAGTACAAGGGAATCCAAAATACACTTTTGAAGGAACTTGCAATTCCGTATGCAATATTGATGGCAGATGGAAGGATATTGTGGAAGAATGATAGTTTTGAAGAACTGTTTGTAGATCAGAAGTGGGAAAAGTATATGAACAAACTGATTCCGGAGCTGAATCGCGGTGTATTTCCAAAGCAGAATATGGAACAGGTGGAATTACAAGTACAGTACAAGGAACGCGATTATCAGGTGACACTTAGAAAGGTGTCGATGGAAGGATTCAGTGAGAAAGAAGAAGTGCTCCAGATCCCGAAAGAACAGGAGTATTTTATTGCGGTTTACATGACAGATGTTACAGAATTGAATGAGTATATCAAAGAGAATGAAGACCAGCGTATGATCGCGGGACTCATTTATATTGATAACTTTGACGAAGTCATGGAAAGTGTTGAGGAAGTGCGACAGTCTTTATTAATCGCATTGATTGATCGAAAGATTAACAAGTATATCGGAGATGTAGATGGAATTGTCAAGAAACTGGAGAAGGACAAGTATTTCATTGTAATCCGAAAAGAAAGCTATAAGAAATTCGAAGCAGATAAATTTTCGTTGTTGGAAGAGGTAAAACAGGTCAATATTGGTAATGCCCGTTCAGCGACATTAAGTATTGGATTAGGATTAAATACAGCAACATATGCTCAGAGTTATAACTATGCCCGTATAGCAATCGATCTTGCACTTGCAAGAGGGGGAGACCAGGCAGTAATTAAAGATTGCAATGGCATCACATATTTTGGCGGTAAGAAAGAGATGACTTCAAAAAATACACGTGTGAAAGCACGTGTCAAAGCAGAAGCGTTGCGTGAATTTATTGTTGCCAAAGACCAGGTTATTGTTATGGGACATAAGATTGCGGATGCGGACTGTCTTGGAGCCTGCATGGGAATTTATCGAGCTGCAAAGGAATTGAAGAAGAAAGCGCATATTGTTATGAACAGTGTGCCAAGTTCTGTTCGTCCATTATATGATGAGATTGTGGACAGTACTGCATATGAGGATGATATTTTCCTGACATCAGAGAGAGCGCTGGATTATATCAATGATAATACGATGATCGTTGTGGTTGATACAAACAAACCTCAGATGACAGAGTGCCCGGAGCTGCTTAAGAAATCGAAGACAATTGCTGTGTTGGATCATCATAGACAGAGCAGTAATATAATTGAGAATGCAGTTTTGTCTTATGTAGAGTCGTATGCGTCGTCTGCCTGCGAGATGGTAGCAGAAGTGCTGCAGTATATTGTCGATGATATCAAGATTCCAAGTGTTGAGGCAGATTGTCTGTATGCAGGAATCATGATTGACACGAGAAACTTTATGAACAGAACGGGTGTCAGAACATTTGAAGCCGCTGCATTTTTGAGAAGATGTGGTGCGGATATTACAAGAGTCCGTAAGATGTTCCGAGATGACATGGATTCATATAGAGCGAAGGCAGAAGCTGTCCGTATGGCAGAGGTATATCGCAAGGAGTTTGCAATCGCAGAGTGTCCGAGTGATGTTGAAAGCCCAACTGTTCTGGCTGCACAGGCTGCAAATGAGCTGTTGGATATTAGCGGAATCAAGGCGTCTTTTGTTTTGACTATTTATGAGGGCAAGATTTATATGAGTGCCCGTTCTATTGATGAGGTAAATGTTCAGGTTGTTGCAGAAAAGCTTGGCGGAGGCGGGCATATCAATGCTGCCGGTGCTCAGTTTGATCATACCGACATGGAAGAAGCAATCAAGGCGTTAAAACAGACGATTGATAAAATGATAGAAGAAGGAGATATTTAACATGAAAGTTATTTTATTACAGGATGTAAAATCCCTTGGAAAAAAAGGTGAAATCGTAAATGTAAACGATGGATATGCAAGAAATTTTATTTTGCCAAAGAAGCTTGGTCTTGAGGCTAATGGAAAAAATATGAATGATCTTAAGCTTCAGAAGAATAATGAAGCAAAGGTTGCAAAAGAGCATCTTGAAGCTGCAAAAGAGCTTGCAAAACAGTTGGAAGCCGGCAAAGTTGAAGTTGCAATTAAAGTTGGAGAAGGTGGAAAAGTATTCGGTTCTGTCTCAAATAAAGAGATTGCAGCAGAGGTAAAGAAGCAGTTAGGACTGGAGATCGATAAGAAGAAAGTACAGCTGAAGGATGCATTAAAAACACTTGGTACACATAAAGTGCCTGTAAAGCTTCATCCTGAGGTAACAGCTGAAGTGACAGTAGAAGTAAAAGAAGAAAAATAAAGGCGTTCTTAAGGGGAATGTATGGAAGAAGCAGTAATTAAAAGAATTATGCCGCATAGTACAGAGGCAGAGCAGGCTGTCATAGGAGCCATGCTGATGAATAAAGATGCAATTATGGAGACATCAGAGATTTTGCATGGTGAAGATTTTTATCAGACTGCTTATGGAATTTTGTTTGATGCGATGGTGGAGATGTTTCATTCGGGTAAACCGGTTGATCTGATTACATTGCAGGAGCATTTAAAAGAAAAAAATGCTCCGCCGGAAATTGTCAGTATGGAGTATGTCCGTGATTTGTTGATGAATGTTGACACTTCTGCAAATGTAAAGTATTATGCGCAGATTGTTCAGGAGAAATCGACATTAAGAAAACTGATCAAGATTAATGAAGAAATCGCCAATACCTGTTATATGGAAAATCGTCCGCTTGAGGAGATTCTGGAAACGACAGAAAAAAAGGTTTTTGAGTTAGTTGAACGGGGAAATGTACAAGAATATGTTCCTATTAAGCAGGTTGTGTTGAATGCGTTGGATGTAATTGAAAAAGCATCTAAGACGAAGGGGACAGTAACCGGTATTCCAACCGGCTTTATAGACTTAGATTATAAATTATCTGGATTGCAGCGTTCGGACTTAGTTTTGATCGCTGCCCGTCCTTCTATGGGAAAAACAGCATTTGTGTTAAATATCGCACAGCATGTTGCATTTCGTGAGAATCTGGCAGTTGCAATATTCAGTCTTGAGATGTCGAAGGAACAGCTGGTTAACCGATTGTTCTCATTGGAATCTCATGTAGATGCCCAGGTGCTTCGAACCGGTAATTTAAAAGATACAGATTGGGAGAAGCTGATAGAAGGAGCAGGACGAATTGGAAAATCGAAAATGATCATCGATGATACATCCGGCATTTCAATTGCAGAGATGCGTTCAAAATGTCGTAAGTATAAGATGGAGATGGGACTGGATCTTATCATTATTGACTACTTACAGTTGATGAGTGGAAGCGGCGGAAGAAGTAATGAGAGCCGTCAGCAGGAAATTTCAGAGATTTCACGTTCGCTTAAAGGGCTGGCAAGAGAGTTAAATGTTCCGGTTATTGCACTTTCGCAGTTGAGCCGTGCAGTAGAATCCAGAACAGATAAGCGTCCTATGTTGTCCGACTTGCGTGAATCCGGAGCCATCGAGCAGGATGCCGACGTATGTATGTTTATTTATCGAGAAGATTATTATATTCCGGATACGGAAGACAAAAACATTGCTGAGATTATTATTGCAAAACAGCGTAACGGCCCGATTGGTACAGTGCGACTGGCATGGATGCCTCAGTATACAAGATTTGGAAACGAACTGCGACAGCAGGATCAATAGTTGGGGAAACTGGAAAGGGGAACCAGATGGAGAACCGGAAAGGGACGGGGTTTAGTGGCTTTTTTGCAACGCAAAAAGCCACTAAACCCCGTCCCTTCCGGTTCCCCCGCTTCTCTCCTATGTAAGAATTTTTCGAAGGCGGGTGAGGGGCGTATCTTTCACGGCCTCTTTTCGAAGTGTCTGCTGTTGGCGGATCAGGGTGTCAAGTTTACGATAGTGTTCTTCTTCCTGACGTTCATTTGCCTGAAAAAGAAAATCTACTTCTCGCAGAACATCCTGAGTTACTTTCTTGCTAATGTTTGTTTCCAGCGTTTTATTATTTTCGGTTACAACTTCTGTTAACACATCCCCAATGAGATTACGAACCTGTTCCAACTGAGTGATAGGAATTACATCGGCAGAATCCACCTCTTTTTTAGTGATATCAGCGGATGTTACATTTGCCGGAAGTTTAGCGGCCTCTTTTGGTTCAGTTAATTTTTCTTTCGCAATTGTTAGTTCATGAATCATAGGTTTCAAATCTTTTAGCATAACGCCTTCATCTTTTAGTCTTTGAATACATCGAAATAGTTGTATATCATCTTCGGTATAGTATCGGTGTCCCATTTCTGTACGGCCAATTTTTAAATCCAATTCATCTTCCCAGTAACGAAGTACATGAGCTTCAACATGAACTTGTTTAGCAGCCTCAGAAATCATAAATCTGACTTCACCCATAAAATATAGATACCTCCTTAAGATATTCGGATAACAAGTCTAATAGAAATGATATAAATATGAATCATGTTCCTTAAATCAGTATAGCATAGAGTATACTTGTTGCGAGGGAAAATCGTTCGTCAAATTTTGCACAGATAAGACAAAAACCGAGGGTATAAAGGAATATTGATAGAGAAAAACAGGTAAAACAATAAAAAAAGAAAGCCTTACGCCATCTGATATCAGATGAGTAAAGCTTTCTTTTTTGTGATCACTTTGCTTTATAATATGATTCTTAAGCTTCAGAAATAGCTCCTGTAGGACATGCAGCTTCACAAGCTCCACAATCAACACAAGCGTCTGCATCTACAACGTATTTGCCATCTCCTTCAGAAATAGCGCCTACTGGACATTCGCCTTCGCAAGTACCACAGCTTACACATTCATCACTAATTACGCGTGCCATAGTATGTACCTCCTTCGAAAAATTACAACATTTTTCTGTTGTTATCCTCTATTCTAATACAAATGTGTGGAATATACAAGCAGAAAATTATTACAGTATAAATTGCAAAAAAGAAAGATTTAAGAAAAAATTCCTTTTATTTTCACAATAATCGTGTACAATAAGTAAGGTACAGTAAAAGCATATATAATGATTTATTATAAAAAGGGGAGATAATGAATGAAGAAAAGATGGATGACCATTACAGCAGTTGTGATGGCAACGACATTTATGATATGTGCATGTGGAAAACAGCAGGAAACAACAACATTTACGGGAAAAGAAACAGAAGAACCAGCGTATCAGGGGAATCTCAATGCGATATCGCCGGCAGCATATAATAATGTGGAAGGTTTGAATCTTGAGCCGGGTACATATATTTCAATTATTGGAAAAGATGATTCTTCATCTTATTGGACGAATGTTAAAAAAGGTGTTATGCAGGCCGCAGACGATTTGAATAAAGAGCTTGGCTATAAAGGCAGCGATAAGATTAAAGTTACATATAATGCACCGGCAAAGTCAGAGGACATTGATGAGCAGGTGAATATTCTGGATGAAGAGCTGTCGCGCTATCCGGATGCGGTTGGAATAGCAAGTATTGACAGTGCCGCATGCAGTGTACAGTTTGACTTGGCAACAGCAAATGGAATTCCAATCATTTCACTGGACTCAGGAAATGAGTATAAAGGAATCCAGTGTATCGTAAAGACGGACAATGAAGATGCAGCTCGCACAGGAGCATATAAATTGGCCAACGAAATAGGAGATGAAGGACAGGTTATCCTTGTTGTACACGATTCCAATTCTGAGACAGCAAAAGAAAGAGCAAAAAGTTTTGAAGAGGAGATAAAAAATAATTATCCGTCTGTATCAATCGTAGAAACGATATATTGTGATAAGTTGGATGATTTGAAAAAGAAGATTGCAGTAGAAAAGGATCCAAATATATCAGAAGACCTTCAAAAAGCAGCAGTAGAGAAGATGACAGATGATGAGGTAATGCAGTATTATTTGGAAAAATATCCTGATTTAAAAGGTGTGTTTGGAACAAATGAATCCTCAACAATTTTTGCTCTGGAAGCATTGCAAAAAACAGAGCTTGCAGGTAAAGTGGCTCTTGTAGGATTTGATATCAGTGAGGAACAAACCGCTGCAATAAAGAATGGAGAAATCGCAGGACTTGTAGTGCAGAATCCATTTGGTATGGGATATGCTTCCGTTGTTGCAGCAGCGAGAACCGTATTGCAGAGTGGAAATGAAGCAGTTGTAGATACAGGATATATCTGGGTTACAAAAGATAATCTGGAAGATGAATCAATTCAGAATATGTTGTATAAATAGAACCGAGGAGGGAGAGCCAAGAGGGGCGGGAGAGCCAACGGGGACGGGGTTAGTGGCTTTTTGCGTAGCAAAAAGCCACTAACCCCGTCCCCGTTGGCTCTCCCTTGCCTCAGCTTCGAGTAAGCGAAAAAATGAATTCTGTTCCGACGCCTTCTGTGCTGATAACATTAATATGTTCATCGTGAGCTTGTATGATTTCTTTTACAATAGACAGCCCAAGGCCGGTTCCTTTTTTGTCTTTTCCTCGAGAGAGGTCTGATTTATAAAAACGTTCCCAGATTTTTCCCTGGTCATTTTTAGGAATACCGATACCGGTATCTTTGACAGAAGTAAAAATCTTGTCGTTTTTCAGCGTGACTTCGACGGTGACAGTAGAGTCATTGTCGCTGAATTTGATAGCGTTATCGATTAAATTATATAGTACCTGCTGGATTTTCCGTCGGTCGGCATGGACCAGAACTGTTTCGTCTACCAGTACTAATTTAATTGAAACATGTTTTGGCGTGCAGACACCTTCAAAGGACGCCGCGGTATGCTTAATCATTTCTTGCAGGTCAAAATCAGTTTTATCAAGCAAAAGTTCTTTTGTGTCAAATTCGTTTAAGGTGAGCAGATCGTTAGTTAAATCGGTCAAACGTTCTGTTTCAAATAAAATAATTCCGAGATACTTCTCATATAATTCCGGCGGGATTGTTCCGTCAGACATGGCCTGAACATACCCTTTCATAGAAGTAAGAGGAGAACGGAAATCATGAGAAACATTTGCAACGATTTTCTTTTGGTAGTCTTCCATATCCTTTAACTGGGCAGCCATATAATTGAGTGATGCCGACAGATATCCCATCTCATCCTGTGTATGTACAGGAGTTTCGTACTCAAGATTTCCAAGCGCATATTGTTTTGCAGCATCTGTAATCTGTCGGAGAGGAAGAAGTATAAAATACTGAAAACCAATCAGAAAAATAAATGCCATAATATAAATTACGCAAATAGTAATATAGAAAGGTTTCATCAGCTGACCACAAATGTTGTCAATATAAGATACAGGGGTGTGGATCAAAAGATATCCTTTGGTATCAAATCCTTGTATAACAGGAGCGATGACTGTAATCATATCTTCTTTGAAATATCCATGATAATCACCTGTTAAATATTGATTTCCGGCGGTTTCAGCCGGGTCGAAGTCAGCAATAGAAGAAGGTGCACTTGTGTTATTCCAATTGCTGGCAGTAATGATTGTTCCGTCTTCTGATACAAACCAGAGAGAAGAATTCATGTAGATTTTCATTGCGCTTAACTGAGTATGCACAGACCAGGCGGTAGTTTCGCCGGAAAAATAAGAAGGCAGGTAATTGGTTGTAAGGATATTGGCCTCTTTGTACATGTTTTGTGCGGTGTTGACTTTAAGAGTCTCTATTAAAAGCTGATTTCCAAGAGTGGCGGCAGTAAAAAAGCTCAAAAATCCAAAAATAATATATAAAATAATAAACTTTAAATTAAGTGTACTTTTCATAGATAGATAAGTCTTCCTTGTTTTTTATATAATCATTGCCGTACAGCTAAAAGGCTATACGGCATAAGAACATAGTTATTTTGTTTCAAATTTATATCCGATACCCCAGACAGTGCTAAGCCCCCAGGAATCATGATTTTTGATCTTTGCACGAAGGCGTTTAATATGAACATCAACAGTACGGGTGTCCCCGATATATTCATATCCCCAGATCTGATCTAATAATTGTTCCCTTGTAAATACCTGGTTTGGTGATGAGGCAAGAAAATAAAGCAGTTCCAGTTCCTTTGGCGGCATGTCGACCTGTTGTCCATCACAAACGACAGAGTAATTGGTCAGGTTAATAATAAGTCCGTCATATTCTACACATTTAATCTTCTCGGCAGCAGCCGGTTCCGGACGGACCGGCTGATAGCGGCGGAGAACGGCACGTACACGGGCAACCATTTCTTTAGAATCAAATGGTTTTAAAATGTAGTCATCTGCACCAAGCTCCAGTCCGAGCACCTTGTCAAAAACTTCTCCCTTGGCGGAAAGCATGATGATAGGCGTAGCAGATTTAGCACGAATCTCGCGGCACACCTGATAACCGTCAATGCCTGGAAGCATAAGATCCAGAAGCACAAGATTTGGCTGATAAGTGTCAAATGCATTGAGTGCATCTTCTCCATTATAGACCATTTTAGTATCGAAACATTCCTTTGTCAGATAAAGAGAAATGAGCTCGGCAATATTTTCATCATCATCTACGATTAAAATTTTCTGTTTTGTGACCATTTCAAATTCCTCCTTATTTCAATTCTACAATAGTAACACCGGCATCACCTTCGCCGTATTCAGCAAGTCGGTAAGACTTGACGTGTTTCTGACGGCGCAAGTATTCATGAATTCCTTTTCTCAAAGCACCGGTTCCTTTTCCATGTACGACACGGACGCTGTTCAGATGAGAAAGAAGTGCATCATCCAGATATTTATCCAATTCAGAAACGGCTTCATCGACAGTTTTTCCAAGTAAATTAATCTCCGGACTTACAGAAAGTGATTTACTCATTTTGATTTTACTCTTCGAAGTTCGCTTCATTGCTTTTGGACTGTATGGATTCACATCCTCGATAATCTCCAGGTCAGAAATATTTACCTGGGAACGTAAGATACCCATCTGTACAGTTACATTTCCACGAGAATCAGGTTTAGAACTAATCGTTCCTGTCAGATTCATGCTGAGAACCTTAACAGATTCACCAAGTTTAAAATCGGACGGCTTATAAGCTTTTTTCGGCTTCTGTGCTTTGATTGTAGATGCAGCAGAAGTATCTTTGATTTTTTTGCGAAGTCGTTCGCGTTCCTTTTCCATATCAGCCGCGGAAATGTTTTCCTTTCCAAATTTACGGAAATTCTTAATTGTTTCATCGGCAACATCTTTGGCATCACGCAAAATAGCGTTTGCTTTTTCATTTGCTTCTCGTAAGATACGTTCCCTTTGTTCATCCAGTTTATCTTGTTTTTGACGGGTCTGCATCTTCAAAGCTTCAATCTCACGTTTATATGCAGCAATTTCCTCACGTTCTTTTTCAATCGTGCGTTTGCTAGTCTCAAGATCAGTCATCATGTCTTCAAAAGAGACGTCCTGTTCAGTCAGTCGTTTTTTCGCATCTTCAATAATATAATCCGGAATTCCAAGTTTGCTGGAAATTGCGAAAGCATTACTCTTACCAGGAATACCGATTAATAAACGATAGGTCGGTTTCAGACTTTCTACGTCAAATTCACAACAGGCATTTTCAACACCCGGAGTAGATAATGCATAGACTTTTAATTCACTGTAATGTGTAGTAGCCATTGCCCGGATTCCTCGTTTGTGTAAATACGAGAGAATGGCAGTGGCGAGGGCGGCTCCCTCTGTAGGGTCGGTTCCGGCACCTAACTCATCGAAAAGAACAAGAGAATTCTCATCTACATCCTGCAAGAAGGAAACGATATTCGTCATATGAGAAGAAAATGTACTTAAACTTTGTTCGATACTCTGTTCATCTCCGATATCGGCATAAACCTGATGGAATACAGCCAGTTCGGAATGGTCGCCGGCTGGAATATGAAGTCCTGCCTGTCCCATCAATGTCAGTAATCCCACAGTTTTAAGAGACACCGTCTTACCGCCGGTGTTTGGTCCGGTTACAATTAATAATGTAAAATCCTTTCCGAGAGAAATTGTAATTGGAACAACTTTACGTGCATCCAGTAGCGGATGACGTCCCTCGCGGATATAAATACGTCCTTCAGTGTTGAAAAGTGGACGGCTTCCATTCATTTCCAGTGCAAGACGTCCTCTTGCAAAAATGAAGTCCAAGTCAGTTAAAGAACGATAGTCTGTTCGGATCTCTTCGATATATTCGGCAGTATCCTCGCTTAGACGAGCCAGGATCACCTGGATTTCTTCCTGCTCTTTCGCATATAATTCCTTCAGATCATTATTTAATTTCACAACAGCCATAGGTTCGATAAACAAAGTAGAACCCGTAGAAGACTGGTCATGGATCATACCCTGTACATTTCCACGGCATTCTGCTTTGACCGGCAGACAATAACGGTCTCCACGCATTGTGATAATCGGGTCCTGCAAATAAGTTCTAAGAGAACCATTTACAAGATTTGTTAAGGTAGTATGCACTTTGTCATTCATATTATTGATATTACGTCGGATGTGCTTCAGTGTGCTGCTGGCATCATCGCTGATTTCATCTTCGCTGATGATACAGCGCTCAATCTCATTTGCCAAAAGAGTAAGAGGCTCTAGCTGTTCAAAATAGGCATCCAGACAATCAGTAAGTTCATCCTGTGTGTCATGACGGCCATATGCTTTGACACGTCCGGCTGTTTGAAGAAGCTTGAGAATACGGAGCAACTCGCCGCTTCCGAGAGCTGCGCCAACCTCCAGACGTTTCATGGATTCTTCCACAGGAGCGGCATCACTGAAAGAAATGCGCCCTTTTTTGATCAGTCTGGTAAATGCGGCAGCAGTCTGTTCCTGAGACGTATTAATCTTATCCAGATTAGTCATCGGCTTCAGTTTACGACAAAGCTGCCTGCCACGGAAGGAAGATGCCTGTTCTTCCAACATGGCAATAATTTTATGATATTCTAATTTGGTTAATGTTTTCTGATTCATAATCTATCCTTTTTATAAAAATATTAATTAAAATACTATTTTACCAATCCTCATTATAGCTTATTTACAATCCATTGGAAAGGATAATATTGAACAATCCGCAGGAATACGTTATACTGATTTGGTAAAGGAGACTGCAGCGTATGTCGAAGGAACAGAAAGAAAAAAACAGTGACAATTCAAGTGCTGATGAGAAAAAAGATACAAGGAAAAGTCAAAAAGAAGCAGGAGAAAACTTTTCTTTTCTTCAAGAGACCGTAAAGACAAAAAAGAAGAGCGGGAAAAGCCGAGTTATGCAATATATACGGAATATATTGTATGGTATAATTTTCGGGATTTTTGCCTGCTGTAGTTTTTTTGCGCTCAAACCATGGGCAGAAGAGATATTTTATCACGATGAGACAAAGGTAACGATACCTGTTGAGGATGCAGATACAGTACAAGACAATGATTCACAAGATGATGCAGATGATTCACAGCTTAGTACCGAGACTGCGGCAGAACACTACGAAGAGATGTTGGACAGCATGTATTCTATAGCAGAGAAAGCAGAAAAAAGTGTTGTGATAGTTCAAGCGACCGAAAAAGGGGACTGGACAACAGAGACTATGAATCTGAGCCAATCTTCGGGAGTGATCGTAGGTGAAAATTCAAGGGAAATACTTGTTTTAACAGATGCTTCAATCTGTAAAGAAGCAACGCATTGGAAAGTGACATTTAATGGGAAGGAAGAATCTGATGCGGCATTAAAAAAACAAGACAAGAATAGAAATATTGCAGTGTTTAGCATAGATAAGAAAAATGTTTCCGATGCGACACAAAAGAGAATCGAAGTAGCCACATTTGGCAATTCAAATACTTGCAAAAGAGGACAGGTTGTCATTGCACTCGGATACATATTTGGCTATGATGATGGCTTAAGCTATGGTGTGATCAGTTCCAAGTCACAGGAGGCGGTATTTGATGACAGCCAGTGTCAGGTGCTCAGTACAAATATTTCTTTGGCCGAAGGCGGTACAGGGATTCTTGTGAATCTAAAAGGAGAAGTATTAGGACTGATCCGAAGCGATATACTGAAGGATACGGGAAGCAGGACAGCAAATGCACTTGCGATTTCAGATTTGAAGGAAGTGCTTGAGATGTTGTTAAACGGAGAAAGTATACCATATCTGGGAGCGTATGGAAGTGCTGTGACAGAAGAAATTTCAGAACAGCAGAACATACCGATTGGAGTATATATTACGAATGTACAGTCAGATTCTCCGGCGATGGATGCGGGAATCCAGCATGGAGATATTATTCAGGAAATTAAAGGAATGACTGTGACAGGAACGGCATCTTATACAAAAGCAATCGAAAAGTGTACTGTGGGAGAAACAATAAAAGTCTGTGGACAACGCCGTGGAAGTAATGGATATGTAGAAGTGACATATAATGTCACGATAGGAAGTAAAGAATAGAGATAGAAAGAGGAAATAATAATGAAATATATTAAAGAGCTGCATGAGGGTGAAACGATCAGAAGTATTTATCTGTGTAAAGGAAAACGCTCAGCGGAGACAAGAAACGGAAAACCATATGATAACCTTATCTTGCAGGATAAGACAGGTACGTTGGACGGAAAGATATGGGATCCGAACTCTCAGGGAATTGCAGATTACGACGAGAAGGACTTTGTTGAAGTTGTCGGAGATGTAATTACATACAACAATAATTTACAGTTGAATATCAAACAGCTTCGTATTGCAAGTGAAGAGGAATACAATCCGGGAGACTATATGCCGACTTCAGAAAAAAGTGTAGATGGTATGTATGAGGAATTACTGGGTTATATTCGCAAAATTTCCAATCCATATTTACGACAGGCTGTAGAATATTATTTTGTAAAAGACGAAGCATTCATCAAATCCTTTAAAGGACATTCTGCAGCAAAGACAGTTCATCATGGATTTGCCGGAGGACTTTTGGAGCATACTTTGAGCGTAACTAAGATGTGTGAATACTTCGCAAGTGCGTATGATATTTTAAATGCAGACTTATTGTATGCATCAGCAGTCTGTCATGATATTGGAAAGACGAAAGAACTGTCAAATTTCCCAGACAATGATTACACAGACATCGGACAGCTCGTTGGGCATATTGTGATAGGCGTTGAGATGATAGGGGAGGCAATCCGTACAATTCCGGATTTCCCGGAAAAACTGGCAAATGAATGGAAACACTGCATCGTAGCACACCATGGAGAATTAGAATATGGTTCACCAAAGAAACCGGCACTGGCAGAAGCGGTGGCACTGAATCTGGCAGATAATGCAGATGCAAAGATGCAGACATTGAAGGAGATTTTCAAAGATAAATCAGGAACAGACTGGTTGGGATATAATCGTCTGTTTGAATCAAATCTTAGAAAAACATCATTGAGTGAGGAAAGCAAATCATGATGCAGAAAAATGAAACTGCGATTGTAACCATTGAAGACATTGGTGTCAATGGTGAAGGAATCGGAAAAGTAGACGGATATACATTATTTATTAAAGATGCTGTAATTGGCGATGTAGTAGAAGCGAAAGTTATGAAAGCCAAAAAAAATTATGGTTACGCAAGACTGATGAAGATTATCACACCATCGAAAGATCGAGTGACACCAGTCTGTACATTTGCCAGAAAATGTGGCGGATGTCAGATTCAGGAAATGTCGTATGAGCAGCAGCTTCAATTTAAACATAATAAAGTACGTGGCAATCTGGAGAGAATCGGTGGATTTTCTCCAGAACTTTTAGAGAAAATCATGGAGCCTGTTGTCGGAATGGAAGAGCCGTTTCATTATCGAAATAAAGCCCAGTTTCCATTCGGAACAGATAAAGAGGGAAATCCAATTACAGGATTCTATGCGGGCAGAACACATGATATTATAGCAAATACAGACTGTGCGCTTGGAGTGGCAGTCAATAAAGAAATATTGGAGAAGACCCTTTCATTTATGAAAAAATATCACGTTCCGTCATACGATGAGAACACAGGAAAAGGTCTGATTCGACATGCTCTTATCCGGTATGGATTTACAACAAAAGAAATCATGGTTTGTTATGTAATCAATGGAAAACACATTCCACATGTTGAAGAACTTGTAGAAACATTGCGAGAACTGGAAGGAATGACAAGTATTACATTTAGTTCCAATACAAAAAGAACAAATGTGATCATGGGTGATTCTTATGAAACAATTTGGGGACAAGGATATATTACAGACTACATCGGGGATGTAAAATATCAGATTTCTCCACTGTCATTTTACCAGGTTAATCCTGTACAGACAGATAAATTGTATGGGCTTGCATTGGAATATGCGGATTTAAAAGGAAATGAGACGGTTTGGGATCTGTACTGTGGAATTGGAACGATTTCATTATTTTTAGCACAGAAAGCAAAACAGGTTTACGGAGTTGAAATTATTCCACAGGCCATTGAAGATGCTAAGAGAAATGCAGTACTCAATGGATTTGAAAATGCAGAATTTTATGTTGGAAAAGCAGAAGAAATTTTGCCAAAATACTACGAAGAATACGCAAAAACACATGGCGGAGAAAGAGCTCATGCAGATGTTATTGTGGTAGATCCGCCACGTAAAGGATGCGATGAGACATTGTTGCATACGATGACAGAGATGCAGCCGGATAAAATTGTCTATGTAAGCTGTGATTCGGCGACATTGGCAAGAGATTTGAAGATATTGTGCGAGAGAGGATATTGCCTGGAGAGAGTCAGGGCGGTAGATCAATTTCCGATGTCGGTGCATGTGGAGACTTGTGTGTTGCTACAAAGACGAACTATGTAGAAATCCTTAATTTTAGGCACTTTTTCAAGCATATCGTCTTTACAAGCGAGGGCGATAAAATCAGAAATAAAGAGATAAAGAACTATATCAATGTTTCGGTAGTAGTTGATATAGAGTGTGGGAACACAACAAATTAAATATTGAATTTAAGGGGTACTTGTAAAAAAGTATCCCTTTTCAATGTAAGGCGTTCAGAAATGAGCGTCTATTTTATTACCCAAAATGAAATGAGCATTAGATTTATGAAAAAGATATTAAAGCGATTGTGTACGGGCTTCTTAGCTCTTGCAACTGTCGTTACTGCTTTACCGACGACACCCGTTCATGCAGAACTGGAAGATTGTAGGATAAATCAAAAAATGCCGTAGCTTTATTTTGCATTTATTGCAAGTTACACGCTACGGCTAGATTAAAATATAATATTTTGAAATCTTCATAAAATCTTTAATTTTGCTTTTTATACTTTAACTAAAAAATAAGGAAAGGGTATGAACAATTATGAAAGCAATTTTAAAAACAAATAACCTAT
>CAKSAJ010000036.1 GCA_934435195.1 uncultured Schaedlerella sp. | reverse complement strand
GGATCAAACTCTCGTTAAAAGTGTTTGTTCTAGTCAAGATTAACTCTAGCTAATCTATCCTTTTACTGTTGTTTTGGCATTGAACACTTAATGAGGTTTTTCACGAATTTAGTGTGAAAGCCGTTCGGCTCAATGCCGAACCTCATTTGTATTCATCCATTCTTAAAAATGTTTCTCTTAAAGAAATTTTCAAGGATCTGTTGTCTATTGTTTAGTTATCAATGTTCTTTATTTTGTTGTCGTCTCAAGCGACAGCTTTAATAGATTATCACATCTTTTGTCGTTTGTCAACAACTTTTTTATTTTTCTGTTTCGCTCTCTCTAATTTTTCCAAATCAGCTTCAAGCGACAACTTGTTTACTTTATCACATCTCCCAGCTATTTGTCAACAACTTTTTTCAAGTTGTTTTTCTTTCTTTTGACATTGCATTTTCCTCTCACACCTTCCATTATCCCGCCAGGGCTGTCCGGCATGTTCTGTTTTGCATCTGCTGTTTCAGCGACGAAGATTATCTTACCACCACTGTTTTAAATTGTCAACGTTTTTCTTGTTTTTTATTTATTTCACACAATTCAGACAATTTAACTTATTTACTAATACTGTATACAAAATATCTTTTTTCTACTTTCACGTACAACAAACATATTATTATCAAAAACTATTCCTATTCACCATAAGAAAAAACCTTTCTTTGTCCGATTATACCTGTTTGATATACTACCGACAACGAAAGGCTTTTCTTCTATATAAATGAACTGTATCACATTTCCGATAAAATAGAACAAATCATTTTACCTGTCACCAAATACTATTTCACTAATTTCAATACTTCTTCTTTTGGCTGTGCTCCCAATGTCTTTGCTGCAACCTCTCCATTCTTAAATGCGATAAACATTGGAATACTCATAACTTTGTACTTCTGAGCAATCTCAATGTTCTCATCAATATTGATTTTACCAACTTTAATATCTGTCTCTTCATTCGAAATCTGCTCGATTACCGGTGCCATCATCTTACATGGTCCACACCAATCAGCATAGAAATCTACCAATACAGGCTTATCCGATTTCAGCACTTCCTGCTCAAAATTCTCTGCTGTCAATTTTACAACTGCCATAATTATTCTCCTTTTCTTCCATCTGATGCCACGTGCTACAATTTACTACTCACTGCAACAGCTTCTCTATTTTCAACTATTACTCTCATTCTACACTATTTTCCAAACAAATCAAGATTTTCAAACTTGTAATTCCTGCCAATTTTCTCCTGCTCCGAACGTCTCATGAAATCGCTTTGATATTTCTTCATTTTTGAAAAGCACCTTTTGATATTGTCCAATCATCTTTCCTGCAATCGGAACAGCTCCATGATAGACGCCATTTAATATCTGACAATATTTCTTACACGCCGGATTCGGTTGCTCGCTCATCACCATTCCATGCACACCCTCATATTGTCCTGTCACTTTCATTCCGAAAAATAATGCCTTTCGCTTTATCGGATTTGGTACAGTCAAAAGCTTATCACACAGAATCATGTACCTCAATGTTTTCCTTATTTCTTTTGCACTGACTCCATCAAAGAATTCAGCGATTACTTCTGCATTTTTCCATGTTGGATGAATACAGCTCGCTCTTAGAAATGTCATTGGATCAAGATGATTCTTCACTAATAATCCTCTGTCAAACTCCATCTCTATCTCAGAATGTGTAATCCCGCTCATTTCTATCATCTTCTCTACGTATTTGTGACACTCACTATCCAAAGCAAAATGACAGATAAAGCCATACATATACGCTCTTGCTGCACTCTTATTTTTAGACTGCTTAATAACTTCTGCTGCATGTTCAAAAAATGTATCTGCATACTCCTCATGCATTCTATATCCTATCGCATTTACACGATTTTTATGAAAAATACGATAGTAAAAAAAAATATCCGGTCCATATAATCCGATATCAAAAAGCTGTCGATGATTCTCAATTACTTTTTGAAGCGGTCCCGGTAATGTTCTAATCACATCTTTTCCGAATTGATAATGTGCATATGTTGTCGGCATATCCATACCTTCTTTCCCTTCAATTCTCATCCTCATTCTAGCACGAATCAGAAAAAGTGCAATGTAATCTTTTATCAATTACCTTTTTATAAAATTGTTTCCATTTTTTCTGATAAGCACCTTGACTTTCTAATTTTCTTTCATTAGAATAAGAAGCGTGAAAATAATTTCACTTCATTTTTGGGCTTGTACTGGTTTCGACAGGGATTCTGAAGATGGAGAAGCTATCCGTAGGCCGATGCGTCAAATCGCAAACTTAAAATTAAACGCTAACGATAATTTCGAATTAGCTGCAGCCTAATTGCTGCATGTCAGCCCCGGGGCACCCGCACCTTGGGAATCTGGCATCAACTATGTGGGAAACGATATTAACAAAGCTTTGAGTTAATAGGCGTATTATGAAGCTACTGAACCTGTAAGAGTGTTAGTTCTCGTACAGCAGAGGGAATGTTAAACAACTGACTATGATAGTAGAAGTACATGGGATGGGTTTTTGGACGCGAGTTCGATTCTCGCCAGGTCCACTTAAAAGAAATAAGGACGAAGAAAGTAATTTACTTTTCTCCGTCCTTATTTTTATTTCAGAATATTTTAAATCTTATTCTCAGCGAACAAGCATCATTTTCAGCGAATCTTATCCCAGATTTCTAACCTTAAAATCTCTCTGTGCCTCACGTCTCTGATCTTTCTTCGCAATATCGTCTCGCTTATCGTAAAGTTTTTTACCTTTTGCAAGACCAATTTCTACTTTCACAAGACTTCCGCTAAAATATACCTGTAATGGAACAACTGTATTACCTTTTTCTTTCATCTTTCCAAAAATCTTATCGATTTCTTTCTTATGAAGAAGTAGTTTTCTTACACGCAATGGATCTTTATTAAAAATATTTCCCTTTTCATATGGTGAAATATGCATTCCATAAATAAACATCTCACCATCTTCGATTCGAATAAATGCTTCTTTGATACTGCATTTTCCCATTCTCAGTGATTTCACTTCTGTTCCATGTAATACAATTCCGGCCTCATATTTTTCCAGAATAAAATAATCATGATACGCTTTTTTATTATTTGCAATCAGCTTTTTCTCTGCCATATATCCAACCTCTTTCTCGTCCTTTTAAGACTTTTATTTACGAATCGTATTCTTCATCCTCGTCACAGAATTCAAAATCAATCGTCCGGTTCAATTTATCTACAGCCAGCACGCGTACTTTCACGCTCTGACCTAATTTATATACATTTCTTGTATGTTCTCCAATAAGTTCATACTGTTCTTCCCAATACTCATAATGATCGTCTCGCATATTCGTCACATGCACAAGTCCTTCTATCGTATTTGGAAGTTCCACGTAAGCACCCCATTTAGTAATTCCTGATATCACACCTTCAAATTCTTCTCCGATGCGTTGTTGCATATATTCAACTTTTTTCAGTTTGATTGTTTCTCTCTCCGCTTCTTCCGCACGGCGTTCCAGCATACTTGACTGAACTGCCACTTCCGGCAATATTTTTTCATAATGCTCGATGCGTTTATCATTCATGCAACCACGAATATTTTCCTTGATGATTCGGTGAATCTGCAAATCCGGATATCGTCGGATCGGTGATGTAAAATGTGTATAATATTTTGCTGCCAGTCCGAAATGTCCCGAATTCTCCGGTGTATATTTTGCCTGTTTCATAGAACGAAGTGCCAAACGGCTGATCAGTGCCTCTTCCGGTGTTCCTTCTACTTTACCAAGAAGCTTCTGCACTTCTTTCGGACGCACTTCATTTCCCACATGTATATGATAACCAAAATTATTGATGAATGTACTCAGACGTTTCATTTTATCCTCGTCTGGTGTATCGTGCGTTCTATACAGAAACGGAAGTTCTCTCCAGAAATATTCTTCCGCAACAGTTTCATTTGCAAGCAACATAAAATCTTCAATAATCTTTGTTGCCACATTTCTGTCATATGGTTTAATATCGATTGGTCTTCCTTTTTCATCTAATACCATCTTAGACTCCGGAAAATCAAAATCAATAGAACCTCTTTTTTTTCTATGTTCACGCAAAATATGAGACAGTTCCTGCATTAGTTCAAACATTGGAACCAGCTCTTCATATTTTGCAATTTCATTTTTATCATGATCTTCAAGAATCTTAGCGACACTTGTATAACTCATTCTTCTGTCAACCTTGATCACTGTTTCTGCAATCTCATGATCAATCACTTCACCTTTTGGATTTACTGTCATAATACAGCTAAGTGCAAGACGATTCTCGCCTTCATTCAAAGAACAAACTCCGTTCGATAATTTCTGCGGAAGCATAGGGATCACTTTATTTACAAGATAAACACTTGTCCCACGCTTGAGTGCTTCACGATCCAATGCACTTCTCTCCTGTACATAATTCGTTACATCGGCGATATGAACGCCCAGCTTATAATTGTCTCCTTTTTTTGTCAATGATACCGCATCATCCAAATCTTTGGCATCTTCTCCGTCAATCGTTACCATCTGCCAGTCTCGCAAGTCTTTACGTCCTGCCATATCCGCATCACTTACGTCTTTGCCCACACGTTCTGCCTGATTCATAACTTTCTCCGGAAACTCTACCGGAAGATCAAATGATTTCACAATTGACATAATATCCGTACCCGGATCATTGATATGTCCTATGATTTCCGCCACATATCCTTCCGGCTTCATATTCTCACTACCATAAGATGTCAGCTCTACCACAACTTTATGCCCACTGACAGCACCTTTTTCTTTCCCTGCCGGGATATAAATATCGCTGAGCAGACGTTGATTGTCCGGTCTTACAAAACCAAAATTCTTGCACTTTTCATACATACCAACAACACGTGTTGTCCCATGTGACAATATTCTTACGATTTTTCCTTCTGTACGTCTTCCTGTCTGACTGTCTTTCTCTTTTGTAATAACAAACTCTACTTCATCTCCCTGAAATGCTCCGTTAATATTATCTTCTGAGATAAAAACATCCTCATCTTCGCCTTCGCGAATAACAAACCCAAAACCACGCTGGTGGGATTGAAATGTTCCTGTCAGTCTTTTCGCCTGTCCTTTTGCATACTTGCCTTTCTTTGAAACAAATATCTTACCTTCTTGTTCTAAAGCTTCTAAGACTGCCCTCAATTCATCCCTTTGTTCTTTTGGAACCTGAAGGATCATAGCAATCTCTTTAAACTTCATCGGCACATAAAAATCATCGCAGATGAAATCGTAAATGACTTTTTTCCTTTTTTCAAATGTATTACTCATTCAAACTCTCCTCTAAAACCTGTCTTATACCCGAAAAACTGCAGCTTACACAAACACAACGCAGCTTATCTGGTTTATACAACAAAAAACACCCTATATATATGCATATAGAGTGTTTCGTCATCTTCTTCTCTAGTTAAATACACTGAGGTTCAAAACCACAGCCAAAACTA
The DNA here is from genome assembly GCA_934435195.1 of uncultured Schaedlerella sp. Taxonomy (GTDB): domain Bacteria; phylum Bacillota; class Clostridia; order Lachnospirales; family Lachnospiraceae; genus Schaedlerella. Next base: position 18,597 of record CAKSAJ010000036.1, on the reverse strand, counting down.
TAAACAAAATTGCCAGGAACTTTGTAGACTTTACAAGTGCACCTTCCATAGAACGTCCTTTGTTCTGTCCCCAATAAGAATCTGCTGCCCCGCTGATTGTTCCAAGACCTGCAGACTTTCCTTCCTGAAGCAAAATAATCGCTGATAATGCGATACAATCTATTACAAATATAATGGTTATTATTGTTTTTAAAATTTCCATTTGTTCACACCTCCTGCGGATAAACCGATGTTTATTGTAACATAGATTGTATCAAATTTCAACTGTTTTACATTAATTTTCCACTTCCTCCTGAATTCTCAATAATCGATTATATTTTGCAACTCTCTCCGAGCGGCAAGGAGCTCCCGTTTTTATCTGCCCTGTATTAAACGCTACAGCCAGGTCAGCAATCGTTGTATCCTCTGTCTCACCCGAACGGTGTGATATAATTGCTCGGTATCCTGATTTTTGAGCAGTTTCAATTGCCTCTATCGCCTCCGTCAGCGTTCCTATCTGATTCACTTTGATCAGAATCGCATTTGCAACACTTTTTTCGATTCCTTTTCTCAGCCGTTCTACATTTGTCACAAAGAGATCATCCCCCACCAATTGTACATCTCTTCCCAATCGAACTGTCAGCAATTCCCATCCTTCCCAATCTTCCTCATCCAACGGATCTTCTATCGAGCAAATTGGAAATTCCTGCATCAATTCTTCGTAATAATCTATTAATTCTTCTGCAGAACGGATGACTTTTTTTCCGCACATTTTACTTTCCCCCGGAAATTCATAAGTCTTAAAATCAGAATTATATAATTCTGATGCCGCAATATCCAGTGCAATCTTAATATCTTTTCCCATCCGATATCCTGCATGCTCGACTGCCTGTTTTAAATACTGCAATGCAGTTTTGGAATCCGGAAGATCCGGTGCAAACCCGCCTTCATCCCCCACCGCTGTACTAAGCCCCTGCTTTTTCAATAAAGCTTTTAATTCCTGGTAAATTTCCGCACACATTCTAAGCCCTTCGCTGAAATCATCTGCTCCAACCGGCATAATCATAAACTCTTGTATATCCAATGTATTATCTGCATGTACACCACCATTCAAAATATTCATCATCGGTATCGGTAGTTTTTTCGCATTTACACCCCCGAGATAACGATACAGTGGAACCTGTAATGCATTTGCCGCCGCATGGGCACATGCAAGTGAAACGCCCAGCAATGCATTGGCTCCTAATTTCTTTTTGTTCAAGGTTCCATCTAAATGGATCAATACTCGGTCAATTTCGCTCTGCCCAAAAATATTCATCCCGATGATACTTTCTGCAATCTGATTATTCACATGTTCCACTGCCAGTTGGACACCTTTTCCTCCATATCGCACCCCACCATCCCTTAATTCTACCGCCTCATATTTTCCGGTAGATGCTCCTGATGGAACAGCTGCCTTGCCGATTATATTTTCTCCTGCAAGCACTTCTACTTCTATTGTCGGATTCCCTCTGGAATCTAATATTTCTCTCGCGTACACATCTCGTATCGGCATGTATTCATACATAACAAAAACCTCCTTGGATTTTTTAATTTTAGTATTCCAAGAAGGTTTTATTTCATACTATCGTAAATTTATTTTTCTCTCCAAAATATTACATCATCCCACTATTTGCTCCGTCTGTCCGGAATAACAAATATCCACACAAGCGAACTAACTAACAGTAAGTATGGATAAAATAACTTTGGCATAATCTGGAATGCTGATATCTCATAGCCCAGCTCATTCACTGCGGAAATTGCAACCAGCATCTGTGCTCCATAAGGAATCACCCCTTGGAATACACAAGAAAATGTATCTAGCAAAGAGGCTGCCTTTCGTGGTTTAATACCATATTCGCGTGACATCTCCTGTGCGATTGGGTTTGCCATTACAATCGCAACTGTATTATTGGCAGTCGCGATATCCATTGCTCCAACAAGCATTCCCATCCCCAACTGACCGCCTTTATTTCCTTTAAAGATTTTTTTAATAAACTGCAGTAACGCTTCAAAGCCACCATATTCACGGATCAAAGCACACATCGCCGCTACCAAAACAGCTACCATACTGGTTTCAAACATTCCTGCGGCCCCTGAGCCCATATTACTCAGCAGATTGATCACCTGAATATGTCCTCCCGCAATCATAATAACTGATCCGGACACAATTCCGATCAGTAATACCACGAACACATTAATCCCTGCAATCCCACCTGCCAATACCAACAGATATGGTATAATCTGCACCAGGTTATATGACTGCTGGATTTGTCCGTTTATATCTGTCTTAAATGATAAAACCAATATAATGATCAACGTTACCACTGCTGCCGGAAGAGCTATCCAGAAGTTTTCTTTAAACTTATCCTTCATCGCACATCCTTGTCCATTACATGCTGCAATCGTTGTGTCGGATATGAACGATAAGTTATCCCCAAACATTGCTCCTCCCATAACAGATCCTACACATAATGGAACTGAAAATCCGGATACACCTGCTACTGCCACCGCAATTGGCACGATCAATGTGATTGTTCCAACTGATGTTCCCATAGCCGTCGATACAAAACAGGCAACTACAAACAATACTGCAACTGCGAATCTTGCCGGAATCATAGAAAGCATAAAATACGCAACACTTTCTGCACTGTCACGCCCTACAACTCCTACAAATGAACCTGCTGTCAAAAAAATCAACAACATCGTAATAATATTCTTATCTGCCAAACCTTGCGCCATCAATTCCAGCTTTTCATCAAAACTAACTGCCCGATTCTGCAGACAAGCTACCAGTATGGCCACTAAAAATGCGATTACGATCGGCACATTATAAAATCCCATCGGAATCTCCAGCACATACTCAAACAAAATCCCCAACCCAAGATACAACACAAGAAATACTACAATAGGCATCAAGGCAATTGGATTACTCTTTTTCTTTTGCATCATACTCTACTTCTCTCCTCTTTTTTCCTGACAGAACCCATTGTACCATTCTTTTCTTATTTTGGACAGTGAAAATATTTTCCTATTTCCACAAAAAGCAAAACAGATGATTAATTTCTATCAATCATCTGTCCTTGTTTTTAGTGAAAATAATGATCTCCCAGCTGATATCCCATACCGCCTTGATCAAAATAGAGGCAGTCTCCGATTGGATTACTTCCGGACATTGCATCTATTGCTGCCTGCATAGCACTTGGTGTATATCCTGCACTATATCTGACACTGTCAAGCCATCCTGTCATTGCCGGGCCAAATTGACCTGATTGGTATACTACCTCCGAAATACTGTTTGGATACACCGCACTTTTCACACGATTCATAATAACCGCTCCGACTGCCACCTGCCCTTCGTAAGGTTGATTTCCCGCCTCACAAAAAATAATCGATGCCAACAGTTCTTTGTCTGCTTCCTGAATCTGTGCCACAGCTGCTTCCTCTTCAGCTTTTCTTTGTGCCTCTGCCTTTTCTGCCGCAATGCGCTCTGCTTCTTTTTTCTGTGCTTCCTCCAATTCGCGCTGTGCCTTTTCTTCCGCTTCTTTCTTCTCCTGCAAAGCTTTCTCTTCCGCTTCTTTTTCTGCTTGTTTCTGCTCTGCTATTTTCTTGTCCAACTCTTCTTTTGTCAGCAATCCTGCCTCCTGGTATTCATTTTCCATAACAATCTCATCTGTTCTTTCTGAATCCTGAAGTAATTGAGCAAAGGATGCGATCTCCATGTGGTCGGATGCATACATCATTTCTGTATGATGCTCCGCAGCTTGTGTATTGACACCTAATGTCATCACTGTAACTGTGGTTGCAACAACCGCCATCGATACCCATCTTTTATATTGAATCATATAGTCTCCTCCTACAATTTCGTAACATTCTTTGCAATTTTATTTCACTTTGATTAACGAGTTATAATAAATTATATTCGTTTTTTTCGTTTTTATTACAAATGTTACAATTTTGTTACGAGTCGACATTCTAATATAAAATTCCAAACTTGTCAACAATAAATTTTAATTTCCACTGATTGCCAGAACATCTCCCTTTTGAATAACTGTCTCTCCTTTTGGAATAACTGTCGAGCCATCTTCTCGTCGGATTAACGCAATCATTCGCTCTTCCATTTTCGGTAAATCTTTAATCTGACACCCGATTCTTCCATCTCCTTCTTCCACCGTTTCTTCCCTCAATACCATATCAATATCCCCTTCATATGATTGCGCACTCAGTACAAGAATATCTCCTTCTTTTATCTTCACTTCAGCCCTTGGGATAATATCCTCATCACCACGTTTAATCAAAACGATCAACATATTTTTTATCCGCAGTTCAGAAATCTTTTTCCCCACATACTTATGATCTTTTTCCATTTTCATTTGAATCAATTGAATCTGTTGTTCTTCCTGATAATCACTAAATGTCTTCATAACATTTTGTTCATCATCTACCATATCAAGTCGTTCTGCAACCACCGGAAGTAAAAGTCCCTGAAATGTAACAGAAATCAACGCCACACAAAATACGATGTTAAATACATCACTTTTCGTATAGACCGGGCTTACCGTCACCATAATTGCAAATACAATCGAAGCGGCACCTCGCAATCCGGAAAATGCAATCAAGGTTTTCTGTTTAAAGCTTGATTGAAATGGCAAAAGCAACAAAAAAGTTGCTATTGGCCTTGCGATAAAAGTCAAACCTATAAAAACCAATATTGCACTTCCTGCGATTCCCAATAATTGCGATGGGAAAACAAGTAATCCTAACAAGAAGAAAATTAAAATCTGCGCCAGATGATTGATTCCATCAAAGAAATGAATCAATACAACTTTATGATCAAATTTCTGATTTCCTATTATAATCCCTTGTAAATACACACTTAGATACCCATTTCCTCCAAGTAATACAGAGCCGGCATAAGCAAACAATACCAACGCAATCATCAGAATTGTATCCATTCCTTCTATTTCAAATTCAATATGCTTCAAACTCCAAACAGCAAGTGCACCAACTCCTATTCCAAATAAAAAACCGACCCCAATCTGTTTTATTAGTATCCAGACAATATTTTGATTGCTCAATGACATCCAACTCAGAATGATCATCGTCATCATATAAGCAACTGGATCGTTGCTTCCGCTTTCTACTTCCAAAATAGATGCCGTTCCATCTTTCAAGTTCAGCTGCTTTGACCTTAATATTGAAAATACTGACGCTGCATCCGTAGAACCAACAACTGCACCTAGCAACATTCCTTCTTTAAGAGTCATATGTAATACATAGTGGCAAAACACGCCTGTCAACACCGATGTTAATACAACCCCCAATGTTGACATGCAAATTGATTGTTTAAGAACCGGCTTTGCCGCTTTTAAACTTGTTCCAAAACCACCATAAAACATAATAAAGACAAGTGCCGTAGAACAAATTTTTTCCGCTATTCCAAAATTATCGAATGGAATTTTAAAAATCCCTTCACTTCCAAATACCATTCCAATCGCCATAAACACTAAAACAGCCGGCACTCCAATCCTGTTTGTCAACTTGTTTGTCAAAATACATGTTATAATTACAACTGCACATAAAATTAAACTTGTCTCCACGCACTCACCTCTTCTTTTTTCTATTTCTTCCTATTATAACATATATCCCATTATAAAATGAAACGAAAAAAGAGACCTTGATATGTTCAACGCATACCAACGCCTCTTTGCACTACTGTTTTTTGTACTCTTATCTCATTTTAAAAATAGGACTGATTTTCTTGTAGATCAATAGCACGATCAACGAAACCAAAACTCCTTTTAATAAGTTAAATGGTGCTACTGCAAATAACACAAATGTTGAAAGACTTGTGATGTGTGAATTAACTGCAGTTCCCATTGCTACCAACGCATCGATTGGCATTCCAAATGCTTTTGCATAAACCGGAAGTAATACAAATGCATTCATTGCACTTCCTACAACAACCATCAAAAGTGTTCCTGCTGCCATACCGAGCAATGCACCTTTTCTTGTACGTTTATATTTATAAATAATACCTGCCGGTACGCACAATGCACATCCTACCAGAAAGTTTGCTAATTCTCCGACACCTGCTGTAGTTGTTCCGTTGATTACAAAGTTCAAAAGAATTTTAACAAATTCAATTGCTGCACCTGCCAGAGGTCCCATCACAAAACATCCAACCATTACCGGAACTTCACTGAAATCAATCTTGTAAAATGATGGTGCAAATGGAAGTGGAATCTCAAATAACATCAATACCACTGCGATTGCTGCAAGCATACCAATCTGGACCAACGTTCTTACTCCTACTTTTTGTGTTTTTTCTGCTGTTGCTACATTACTACCTGTACTCATTTTTTCTCTCCTTTAAAACAAATAGATTTTGAAAAGAAAGAAAGTCTTCTTGGAAGTGTTGTCAAAAAAGAAAACCCGAATTAAAAAATCCGGGGTTTTTGTTATCTCTATGACATCAATTTCTTCTCTCATCCAGACTTTACTGTCGGTACTGGAATTCTCATCAAACTTATGAGTCACCAGTTCAACCACTTACGTGGGTCGCGGACTATACCGCCGGTTGGGACTTGCACCCTACCCCGAAGAATTTCTTTGTTCAATTTCATATATAAGTATAATCATGTATTTTTATAAAATCAAGAGTTTTTCACAAATTAATTCTGGTTTTTTGATTTTTTCAAAATCTTCATCCATATTCTTGAAATCATCTTTTGTTCAGAAACTATTTTATTTCTTTTCATCCGTTTTCCTTGCCTTTTCCATGATTTCTCCGTATTTACCTATAATATAACCATAATTCTTTCTCTTGTGAGGCAACATACACTCTGTGCAATCTTTAATCCCACTCTCTGTATATCGAAAGTTCCCTCCGCATTTATCTCCCAGAGTATATAACGGACAATAGCAAAACAAACAATTAAAATCTTCCGGATGATTTGTTTTATGACACGGAAAATACTCACATTCTTTATTACAGAAAAACGAGTAATGCTTTCCCATCCACTTTGGCTGTTCACTCATTTTACATTCCTATCTTTCACAAATTTTCTACGTAATAAAAAAACACGAAGTACTTGACTTCGTGAAATACTATAACAATATCGGAGTGACGTGATTCGAACACGCGACCTCTACGTCCCGAACGTAGCGCTCTACCAAGCTGAGCCACACTCCGATAATAAAAGAATCTGGACAATCCAGATTCTAAGCTACGGAAAAGGGACTTGAACCCCTACTAACAGAGTCAGAGTCTGCTGTGCTGCCAATTACACCATTCCGCATCATCTTTATTTATCTTATTTGTCACACGCAACATGATTATTATAACAGACTGTTCAGAAAAATCAAGAGGTTTTTTGTATTTTTTTCGTTAGAATTTTCAGCTCTTTAAGTGCTATTGTCAGATATTTATTTACTATTTAGTTCATTAAGTTGCTGTTTAGTTCACGACAATTCCAAGCAAGAAAAAGACTATGCACTCCTGCTCAGCTTCGTCGGGCAAGCCCGACTCCAATTCGCTGGATTGCATAGTCTTTTTCTTGCTTTGTGGTGTACTGTGATCGAAATAGGTGGAACGATGATGGATTTCTGATGTATCTATATCCTGGGTTTATTTGCTGTCTCAGATGCCTTTGTGACAATCGTTGTATCTGCAAGGCTTGATATTCGCTGTTGCAGATGCTCTTTTCTTGACCATTATAATCTACAACTTGCTCTTCTTTGAGCTTGCAGATACTTTTAAGCCTGCCTATCATATTAAATTGCATCTACATCGTGCCTTTTCTGGGATTTGAGGATGCTTCCTTTGAAAATTTTGCATCTACATCCCACGTTTTCGATAACTTGAGGATGTTCCTCATTGAAATTGTGCATCCTCAACTTGCCCTTTCTATAACTTGCGGATACACCTCTCAGAAATTGTGCCAATACATTCCTTACAAAAAAATTGATATAAGAAATTCGAGCGAATATGGAGTGAGCGTTGGAGACACTTAGAGCGTAAATTTTTGTGTTAATGAATTTGAACGAACGTGTTTGAAGCTGCGTAGCAGCAAGTTTGAGTTCAAATTCATTTGCTTTTAGCAAAAATTTACACTCTTATGTGTCACCCGCTCATGGAATCTGAGCAAGAATTCTTATATCAATTTTTTGTAAGGAACGCATTGCCACCAAGTGAACTAAATAGCAATTACTTCCTTTTTCTTTTTATAAAATAACCTACTCCACCTATCACAACAAGTGCCCCTGCCATTGTAATAATCCATATCCAGCTAAAGGTATCTCCTGTCTTTACTTTTTTCACTGGTTTACCTGTTGTTGTTCCTTTTGTATCAGGCTTTTTCGTATCTTGCTGCTTCATTTCTTCTTTCTTCACAATCTGGTATTCCATCTGATATTCCGAGTCTTCTCCTTTGAGAACATAATTATCACTCTGTTCGCCAGTCATTCTGACAATATTAGCTGTGTATTTTCCTGGCTTCACTGCATTTCCACCTTCTACAACTGCTTTACAATCATCCTTAAACAATACACCTGTAAATTCTGCTGATACATTTGCTTCTTTTCCTGTATATACCACAGTTCCATCTGTATTCCATGCAACGCCTAATGGTTTTGGCTGGATGCGCAGTGTTCCCGGTGTTAAAGACACTGCGTAATTTGCATTGCCTGCTGCCAGCGGAGTTTTTTCTACTATATTATAGGAACCTACTTTGCAGTTTTCCTTTTCTCCATCTCCAGCTGTCAATGTAACCTCAATGTCAAGATCCTCTGTCTGATCTTCTCCCGCCAGATTTCCGTCTATAATTGACCACGTATATTCTGAGATTGTCTTTCCATATTCCTTTTCCGCACGATCCGGTCTAATCACAAGTTTCCTTGGCTGGACTGTTACCGGAAGCGTTGACGTAACCGTTTTATAATTCGGATTAGATGGTGTAAAAATCATCTCATGTCCACTCTGATTCTCTGCCACTGTAAGTACTACTGTATCATCAGCAAACCTAAACTCGCCTTCTCCTGACTGACCGGAAAGTGTTGCTTTCTTTAAACTGTCTCCATATGTCACCGTTATATCAGGAAATGTTACGCTTGGATCGGCCTGCAAAATCTCGTATTCCCACACATGTATCCCACTTGTTCCTGAAAGAATGTAATTCGCATTTGTCACCCCTATTGCAACTGCTTTGTATTTTCCTACTTCTGTACATTCTGCATTTAACAGTTTTTTTATCTCACAACTATCATTTCCCAGAAGACTATCAGATTTAACCCTTGCCTCTATTCCATATGTATTTCCTGTATATGTATACCAAGTTTCAGCATTCCATACTAGAACAGCTTCTTTTGGAGATACATTCAAAAATGCCGGAATAACTACTACATCATAATTTGTGTTTGTTGCATTGTCTTTCTGAATAAGATATTTCCCTGCATCACCATATATATCTAAAATTTCATCCCCATCTTTATCTGTCGTGCTTCCACTGAGAATATTTTCAGGTTCAATTGTCGTTGCTTTCAAAGTTAACCCAAGACTGTCCATTGTATCTCCCGGAAGAAGCTTTGCTTCTTCTGAAGCACTGATTGTAAATGTAAGATCTGCGGCTGTCAATTTTTCTCCGTACATTTTTGCTTTCTTATCAGCACGAACCACTATCCTCTGTATACTACTTCCGGCTACCGCACTACTTTCTTCTGCGACACTTACTCCCGAACCGTTTTCTTCTATATTCCCTGCTACTGAACCATTTTCCACCGCATTCTCTGTTACTGAACTGTTTTCCAACACAGTATTTTCTGACGCTGTCACGCTCACCGGATTGACAACCAGATCATGTTCTTTCAAATGAATCCACTTTACTTTGAAACCACCTACTGTTTCTGGACAATCAATTTTATAAATTCCCTCGTCAATCACTTCATTTAATGACTGACCTGTTTCCTGAACCTTCATTTCATTGGTAACATTTGCAAACAATGTTTCTAGTTCCTCTGCCTTTATAGTTTCTGCCGGTACAATTGCGTACGCCATCTTAGGTATTTCCCCATAAGAAATCTCTTCGCATCCGATATATGCTGTGATTACTTCTGTTTTCTTCACTGTTTTTACCGGAACCTGCATCGTAACATTTTTATATGTTTTATTATCTGTTGGTTGAAAGATAAGTTCAAATTTCGTCTGATTTGCTACTTCCTCATCTGTCACAACATGATCTGCATCTTTGAATAACCATTTTCCGGCCGGAGCACCTTCTATGCCTTTCAAGGTTGCTTCTGCAAGTGTCTGTCCACATTCTACTTCTATTTCCGGTATTGGAAGCTTTGGCTCAAACTTCATGCCAAAGTTTGTCTCATAAATTAATCTGGACATAGGCTCATTAATAAAATTCAACATCATCATTCCAAGATATCTGCTGTCAATACAGTTGTCTTTATCCTCAAATAATCTCGGATTAATTTCTTTTGTCAGCTCCAAAGGAAATCCACGTGCACAAGAGGTATAATTAAATACCCATGAATTATAGTCTATCGGATGACTTTTATCCTGTTCTGTCGTCTGTTGCATCGTTCCTAATATGTAATCCCATTTTACAGAAGCGAGCAGGCCTTCATAAGTATTATAGGCATCCTGGATATAGACATGATTAATACCATCATCATATCTTTTGTATGCATATTTATAATCTCTATAACTGACTTCATCCCAATTTGTAATATTCAGTCCCATCGCACGTACAAGCCAGTCCTCTGAATAACTCTGACTCAGCTCAAATCTTCGCATAAATACAATTTTTCCACGAGCTTCTTTCATTGATGGAATATTTCCGCCAGTATAAACATGCTCTGCATTGTTTTTTATAAATTCAGCAACTGCATGTTCCAGTCCAACAACGGAACCATCATCCGGTTTTACTGTAAGAATGATTGTTTCGCTTGGGTGTTTTTGCAAAAATCCAAGACTTGTATCAAAAATATCCTTCAATGTAAGATCATTTCCATATTTATCTTCACACTGTATCCTATCCCCACCATGTATAATCATGACATCTTGTGCTGATGCATCATCTTTTTTTGCGTTTCCTCGAATGTCGAAGCTTCGTGCCCCTACATTTAACTGTTCACTATAATAAAGATACTGACAAGAGGTCATAGAAATATAAGGAAGGGCATCCTGAAAAACCGCAGCAGTTCCTGAGTCATGTGTTGCCGGAATGTTCACTGATGAAAGCAGCGCATCATCCGGGATTTCTGCCATCCATTCGTCTGCGTAATTATATTGTGTCTCACTATTGCTTCCTTCCAGAATTGACAAGTCTACAAGTGACGCTGTAGGACAAAGCAACACATCATTGTAGGTTTGCCCGTTTATATACATACCGTTTCGGGCATTCTGGATTTTATATGTTCCATCATTCTGTCTAAAGAAACGCCATAATTGACTGGTGTTCTGGTTTCTATCGAAACTTTCTTTATCCCAAATATTGACCGGAGTATTGTTTCGCCCTGATTCTCCCATAATATCCAGAGCATACCTTGTATCTCCCTCTCCATCTGAAATTGCTTCAATCCGATATGCATGATACTCCGGATACCAGACTAGTTTCCATTTACTGGCGATTCCCATCTTTTTAAAAAGTACTAATTCTCCAGGCAATGATGTATTCCCTTGTCTGTTGATTGCTTCCAATTCTCCTGCCTGGTGGATTTCACAAACTGCTGTGGTGTCTCCTTCTGTTAAAACCTGGGTTTCTTTTCCGGTAAGCGGAACTACTGATTTTGTGACTATCCAGACCTTTCTGTCTTTTTCTTCTGTCTGAATGATATTTGGATTATTATTGTTTAGTTTCCCTTCGTAGCCAATCCATTTTCCACTTTTTCTATTCTTTATATAATATCTTTTGTTTCCGTTCACATCATCTCCGAGATAATAAAATGCAAATTGACGATGTTCTTTTCCTTTCACTTTGCTATCACTACTTTCCCATAAATGTAGCTTTGCACCGCTCTTAGTACTTTCATGTTCTACGTCTACAAAACGATCAGTTCCATTCACCTTAATATGTTTAATTCCATACCATCCGTTTTCTATCTTATCCAGACGGAAACGACAATTATTACCTTCACCGGTATCCAGATGTACATCATTTCCTTTCTCTGCAATATTATCTACATTCCACCGATATTCTGTATTTTCTTCCAATGTAATAAATAATTCACTGTTCGTCTCCATATCTGTAGACATACTTCCACTAGAATCCGCTGCTTTTACGCTGAGCGGAATTTCTGTAAAAATCATCATCACCATCAAAAATACTGCCAGTATTCTTTTTATTTTCCCCATTTGGCTCTCCTCCTTGCTCGTATTATTTGCTTTCTGACATTCATATTTACTATCATTATATTTTTGACACTATTTTTATCAATATTGTTGGCACGAATTGTCAGAAAATGGCACGAATCGTTATTCTGTGGTATACTAGCATTATGTCAAGATTTTCGTATCTGTTCTAAACAGATATAAATTTGGGGAGGATTTCGTATGACAATTGCTATTGTTGATGATATTGCAGAGGAACGTATTCTGCTACGAAAACGATTAGAAAAGATTTTACTTCAGAAAAATATAGAATTTCATTGCTGTGAGTATGAGAACGGAGAGGCATTTCTTGAAGCTTCAAAAAATCAAAACTTCACAGTTTTATTTCTGGATATTTATATGGATGGCATAAACGGAATTGAGATTGCAAGGAATTTTAGAAAATTCAATAAAGACTGTATGTTAATTTTTACTACTACATCACGAGATCACGCGCTGGAAGGTTTTCAAGTCCGTGCTATGCACTATCTTGTAAAACCGTATAGTGAAGAGGATCTTATTTCTTTGTTTGATGAGATTTTATCCCGGATTCCGGCTCCTGAGAAAATACTTGAGATAAAAATAAATGGAAGTGACTTTCAAGTACCGTTCAAAACAATTATTCATGCAGAACATTTTTCTCATATGATCCGTATTTTTACAACTACCGGAAAAGAACTTGTCATCCGACAGTCTTTTGGAACATTTACGGCTCCATTAATAGAGGATTCCCGCTTCTTTATCTGCAACAGAGGAACAATCATTAACATGGAACATGCAGTTGATTTCGATGGAACGATGTTTCTTATGAATAACGGAAGTAAGATTGGCGTCAGTCGTGAACTTAGCAAGTCAGCACGCCAGCATTTTATGGATTATCTATTCCAAAAAGAAGATTTTTAATCCATACGCTATTTATCAGACGTTAAATTTACTTTTCTGATTTATAAAATAGTGCTTATTTTAACTGATTTCACTCACGACACCATCTTTAAGATACAGCACACGATCACATATCATATCCACCACATCCAAATCGTGTGATACAAACAAATAACTAATCCGTTCTTTTTCCTGCAACTCCTTCAACAGTTGTATAATTTGTGCCTGCACAGTTACATCTAATGCGGAAAGAGGTTCATCTGCCAGAATAAACTTCGTCCCTGTTATCAATGCCAGGGCAATGCTGACACGCTGTCTCTGACCGCCACTTAATTCTCTTGGATATCTGCTGTAAAATTCTTTCGGCAAATGCACCAGTTCAAGCATTTCTTCTGCTTTTTTTCTTCGTTCTTCTTTTGACCTTTTTCCTTGTATTTTCAAAGGTTCTTCTAAAATCCAGCCTATCGTTTTTCTTGGATTCAATGAACTAAACGGATCTTGAAAAACCATCTGTGGCCGATTTGTATAATGCATGATATTCCCTTCGTAATCCTTCAGCAACCCGAGAATACATTTACATAATGTCGTCTTTCCGCTTCCGCTTTCTCCTACGAGTCCAACTATCTCACCTTCATATAACGTGAAGGAAATATCATTTAGAATCTGTTTTCGCACTTTACCATCTTTATAATAGGCATTCACGTTACTCAATTCCAATACTTTATCTTGCATCCTATTTTCTCCTCCATTTATATGTATTTTTTACTATATGTAACATTATTTTCTATTTCAGCACTATTTTTCTCTTTTGTACACGCGTAGGAATTGCTTCTATCAGCTGCTTTGTATATTCATGTTGTGGGTTTTTAAATATTTCTTCTGTTTCTCCCTCTTCTACGATTTCTCCATTTTTCATTACGATCACTCGCGAACAAATTTCATTTACTACACGTAAATTATGTGAAATGAATAAAATACTCATCTTGTATTTTTGATTTAACTTCTTCATCAACTTCAAAATACTTTCCTGAGTATTTACATCTAATGCAGTTGTCGGTTCATCTGCAATCAACAGCTTTGGTCGGCACACGATTGCAGCTGCGATCATCACTCTCTGACGCATACCGCCCGATAATTCATATGGATATTTTTTTATCAATAATTCAGGATTTTCCAGTTCCACATCTTCTAATGCTTTTAATACTTTTTCCTGTCTTTCTTTTTTGGACATGTTGGTGTGCAGCTTCAACGCCTCTTCCACCTGTCGCCCTATTTTCATCGTTGGATTTAAAGAGGTCATTGGCTCCTGAAATATCATGCTGATTTCATTTCCCTGAACCTCTCTCATCTGTTTTTCATTTAATTGCAGCAAATCCAGATTTTCCAGATAAATGTTTCCGCTATCCAGAAATGCATGTTTTTTTAACAATCCCATCACAGTCAGAGCTGTCATCGTTTTCCCTGAACCCGATTCTCCGACAATCCCAAGTATTTCTCCTTCATTTACAGAAAAAGAAATTCCTTTTACTACTTCCTGACCTGCTTCCCGATCTTCGAAACGAATGGTAAGATTTTCTACTTTCAGCATTATCTTCCACCTCCAAATTGATCCAGAATCCCTTCTCCTAACAATCCAACTCCAAGAACAAGTAATACTAAAAAGAGTCCGGGAAAAATTGCACACCACGGACCACTTGCCAAATAAGTCTGTGATTCTGACAACATTCTTCCAAGTGAAGCATCTGGTGGCTGTACTCCGATTCCCAGATAACTAAGTCCTGCTTCTGCTAACACTGCGTTATTAAATCCTATTGCTATTGCTGATAATAGTGCCGGCAAAATATTAGGCAGTATATGTACAAACAAAATCCGTGGTGTTTTTACGCCGATTAATTTTGCACTAATCACATAATCAGCTTCTCGAAGCCGCATATATTCGCCTCTTACTACACGAGCAAAACTTGGGATAAATGCAATTCCAAGTGCTATCATAACTTTATATTTTCCTGTTCCTGCAATACTGATTATCACAAGTGCAAGTAATACACTTGGAAATGCTGCAACTGCATCATTGATCCTCATTAATGCCTCGTCAAACCAGCCGCCAAAATAACCTGTCGCAGCTCCTATAATAATCCCTGCTCCGCCACCGATTATTATTGTTCCCAGGGCAATTAACAGTGTACTTCCTGCCCCGCTTAAGACACGGCTCAACACATCTCTTCCAAATTGATCTGTCCCGAACCAGTGTAGCAGGCTCGGTCCCTGCAATTTTAATGATCCCTGCATCGCATCCGGATCGTATGGCGTCCATAACATGCCAATCAAAATAAGAACAAACATCACTATTGTGATTGCCAGACCTGTTCCATAATTGTGTGATATATTCTGTTGTCTTTTCTTTTTCAAACTTATTTTCTTCATATTTATATCTCAATTCTCTTATCCAGTACCTTGTACATCAAATCTGTAACCATATTAATAACAAGTATCACTACTGCGATCAGTACAATAATTGCTTCTACTACAGGATAATCTCTCTTAGAAATAGATGAGATCAGTGTTCTCCCCATTCCCGGAATCCCGAATACCTGCTCTATTACAATGCTATTTGCAATAATATCTGCAATTGCTACTCCCAAAAATGTAATAACCGGAAGGATTCCATTTCGAAAGGCATGACAGATCAGTACTCGCCACGGACTGTTTCCTCTGCTAAATGCTGTTCTTACATAATCCTGATGCATTTCCGTAATCAAAGAATTCCGAAACATTTTTATTGTCATTGCAGCCTTTGGCAATGCGATTGCCAGAGATGGTAATATTAAATATCCAATAAAACCACTCATGCTTTCTGTATAAGAAATATAATCTCCCGGTGTGAAGAAGTGAAATGTCAAACCAAATAGCACCGTAAATATAATCCCTATAAAGAATGGAGGTATCGACATTGTGATCTGATTAAATATGATGAAAAATCGATCAACAAATCGATTTTCATACCGAACGCTGAGCAGACTGACTGGTACTGTCAATAACAAAATAAATACAAATGCGATCACTGTCATTGCTATAGTAATCGGTATTTTATCACCAATCATTTTTGAGACAGGTTCCTGATAGTAATAGGATGTTCCCATATCGCCTTTCAAGAAATCTGTCACCCATTGTCCATATCGTTGCGGCAAAGGACGGTTTAGTCCCATCTCCTCCCGCAATGCCTGGACCTTACTCTCTGTTGCCTCTGTCCCGAGAATTGTTCTGGCCGGATCTCCCGGAATGATTTCAAAAGCAAGGAAGGCAAGCATACTGACAATTAATAATGCGATTATAAGACCTGTAATTTTTTTGATTACGTATTTCATACTTACCCTCCTGATATAACATCTAGCAATCTGTTTTTGCCAGATTTACTTTCTTTTTTATCTAGAATGTCCTTGACATTCTTACTGTGAAATGCACGTCATACTGTGCATGACATATTATTCTACAGCATACATTGTAGACATATCCTGCACATATAATGGATAAAACTTATAACCATCAAATTTGTCACTGATAGCTACCAGATTTACCAAATCCTGAATATATACATTTGCTGCACGCTCTGCCAAAATTCCTTCCAGCTCTTTATACAACTCTGTCTGCTTTGTATCATCTGTCTCTGCGATTGCTTTCTTGAATACTTCATCATATTCTTTATCGCTGAAATTAATAAAGTTTCCATGACCGTCTGTTGTAAATCTTTCCAGCATTGCTCTTGCTGTCAGTGCTGATGCATCTACTCCGACAACTGTTGACTGATAATTTTTATTTGAATATACATCCTCCAGCCATACTTCCCACTCTACCGGTTTGATTGTCACATTAACACCAATATTCTTGAGTTCTTCTTGAATAATCTGTGCTGTATCAACATGTGGCTGATCTGCTGAACTTACTGTGATCTCGAGATCAAATCCATCCGGATATCCTGCTTCTTTAAGCAGTTTTTTAGCCTTGTCATAATCTTGCTCATAATAATTCGTATACTCGTCGTCAAAATATTTCTTCAGCCCCGGATACATGCTTGTACCCACACGAACACCTTTTCCATCTGCCATCATATCCATGATTTCATCCGGATTGATTGCATAGCAAAGAGCCTGTCTGACTTTTTCGTTATTCAAAGGCTCTACAGCATTATTCAGATACAATGCCTGTACAAGGTTCATTGTTCCTTCTTCAATATGGAATCCCTCTTTCAGTTCTGCTGCCTGGCTTGTTGTCAGACGCATAACCATATCAATAGAACCTCCCTTTAAGTTTGTTACCAGCATATCTGCATCTGCAACAATCTTAAATTCCACTTTATCCAAATGTGCTTTTTCGCCCCAATAATCTTCATTTTTCTCAAGGATAATATTTTCCTGCGGATTGCGGGATACATATTTGAATGGGCCTGTTCCCACCGGATTTGTTGCCAGTGTATCAGCAGAATCCTTCGGCACGATTGCTGTTGTCATATATGCCAGAAATTCTGTGTTTGGTTCTGTCAGACAAACCTCAACAGTCTTATCATCCAGAATATTTACACTGTCAATAATAGAATACGCCGATACTAATGGTCCTCCATTAGAAGTATCGGCGCATCGATCGATCGAATATTTTACATCATCCACTGTAACTTCATTACCATTATGAAATTTCACACCATCACGCAAAGTAAATGTATATGTCTTTGCATCATCTGAAATCTCATAACTGCTTGCTACAGCTTCTACTAAATTTCCGTCACTGTCTGGTTTTACCAGACCTTCGTAAATATTGAATAAAACCTCTTTCGTTCCTGCCGATACTGCCGTATGTGGGTCAAGACTGTCTAAATCCTGGGATATACCTACTTTGATGGTTCCCCCTTCGACTGGTTTTCCTGAAAGTTCATTCTCCGTCTTCGACTTGGTCTCTTTCTTATCACCTGAACAACCTGTCAGTGCAATAGAAACAGCCATTGTGAACACTAAAAGAATACTTGTCACTCTTCTTTTCATGTGTTGTCTCCTTCTTCAAATAACCTTCATTATTAAATTGTCGAATTTATTGTACGTTATTTTCATATGAAATACAAGTTTTTTCCTAAGTACAATTTTAATCACTTATACCTTTTCATATCTTTTCATATACAAAAAAATGCTGAACAACAACCAAAACTGTCATTCAACATTTTTTATTTCACATGTACCTTCAAAACTGCATACAAAGTTTTTCATCCATCTTGTTCCTATCACCTGTTCTGGTTATGCCCTCGACCTATTAGTAACAGTCAGCTCCATGTGTTA
>CAKSAJ010000035.1 GCA_934435195.1 uncultured Schaedlerella sp. | reverse complement strand
GTGCCGGTTGGGGACGGGGTTTAGTGGCTCTTTTTGGCTTGCCAAAAAGAGCCACTAAACCCCGTCCCCAACCGGCACTCCCGGCCCTAACCTTCCCTCTTCACTCGGAAAAATGTAACAAAACACATTGAATAACCATAGAAAAATGTTACAATACTAATATCAGGAGGCTGGAAAAATGTTAAAAAGGGAAATCTCAGAGAAATTAATTTCGTGGAAAAATCAGGAGAAAAAGAAAGCACTTTGTATCATTGGAGCACGACAGATCGGAAAGACAACTATCATCCGAGAGTTTGCGAAAGAGCAATACGAACACTTTGTTGAAATAAATTTTATCTTGGACAAAGGGGCGGAAAAGATCTTTGAAGGAAAATTAGATGCGAATACGATTATCGAGAATCTCACAGCATTTAAGATGCAGAAATTAGAACCGGGGAAGACACTGATTTTTCTGGATGAGATACAAGAATGTCCGAATGCAAGATGTGCGATGAAATTCCTTGTGGAAGACGGAAGATTTGATTATATAGAATCAGGCTCTCTTCTGGGAGTTCGATACAAGGAAGTTCCGTCCTATGCAGTAGGATTTGAAGAAATCACATATATGTATCCAATGAATTTCAAAGAATATCTTATTGCAAAAGGAGTACAGCAATCTACGTTAAAAACATTGCAGACCTGTTATGAAAAACAAGAACCAGTTCCACAGGTGATGCACGAAACTTTGTTGAAGCTGTTTGCAACGTATATTGTTGTAGGGGGAATGCCGGATGTTGTACAAACCTATGTAACTACACATGATATTGGAAACGTAATACAACTTCAGAGAAGTATTTTGGAATTATACAGACAGGATATATCAAAATATTCGAAAGGTACAGAAAAGATAAAAATAAAAGCAATTTTTGATAGCATTGCTTCACAATTAGATGATAAGAACAGGCGGTTTTTCCTGAATCGGATTGATGAAAATGGAAGAATGAACCGGTATGAGAATGCATTTATTTGGCTGAGTGACGCAGGTGTTGCACTTCCATCATATAATGTAACAGAGCCGCAGCCACCTCTGCAGCTTAACGAGAAACGAAATCTGTTTAAGCTATTCATGGGAGATACAGGACTTTTGTGTGCTTCCTGCATGGAGAATATTCAATTCGAACTCTTACAGGGAAATATGGAAGTAAATATGGGAAGCATTTTGGAAAATGCATTTGCCCAGATCATAAAGGCAAATGGCTTCTCATTAAATTATTTTGAGTCAAAAAGATACGGAGAATTGGATTTCGTGATTCAAAACGGAATGAAAGTAGATCTTTTGGAAATAAAATCAGGAAACGATTATCAGAAACATTCAGCACTAAATAAAGTGTCTGCCGTGGAAAACTGGGGTTTTGGGAAAAAGATTGTATTCTGCAAGGGAAATGTGATGAAGAATGAAGGAATCGAGTATTATCCTTGGTATCTGAGCATGTTTTATCAGCCGGAGAAAGAACCAGAGAGATTTATCTATGAGGTGGATCTGGCGGGATTGTGAGAGAGACCAGTTGGGGCCGAGAGACCAGTTGGGGACGGGGGTGAGCCATTGGGGACGGGGTTATCCGGCTTTTTTGCTTGCAAAAAAAGCCGGATAACCCCGTCCCCAATGGCTCACCCCCGTCCCCAACTGGTCTCTCGGCCCCACACTGGAAAATTTTAACCAAAAATAAATAAATTTTTGAATTGACATGAGAAAATAGTTGCTATATAATACACGCGAAAATGAACGAAATATTAAAAATATGTTAAAAATTCACGTGAAAATAGTGAAATTTTTAGCGAAAAATTAAAAAATTGAGGATATGGTATGAAGAATGATTTGAAGCATCTGAGTAGAAGCGAATTGATCGATCTGATCTATGAGATGAAGAAGCGGGAAATAGAACTTCAGACCCGATTGGATGAGGCGGAAGCACAGCTTCAGTCCAAAGTGATCACGATTGCGGAGGCAGGGTCGATCGCGGATGCGGCGATGCAGTTGAATGGTGTATTTCAGGCGGCACAGATGGCAGCAGATACATATCTTATATCGATAAAAGAGAAAGAAGAAGAGCTGTCACGACTGATAGAAGAAGCAAAAAAGGACAGGGGAGACCAAGATTGTGAAGAAGAAGGCAAGACTCTCAGTTAATATCCCTACAATAGAAGAAGTCGAGAATGAAAAGAAGCGATTGAGACATCAGGCAAATTACAGGAAGACACTTCGAGGAACGATTGCGGTATTGCTCGTCGTAGCGGCGGTTTCCGTATTGGTAGCTACGTTGTGGATGCCGGTGTTACAAATTTACGGCAAGTCGATGAACCCAACACTGGAGAACGGACAGATTGTTGTCTCTGTAAAGACAAATGATTTAAAAACAGGCGAGGTCGTTGCATTTTGGCAGGGAAATAAACTTCTGGTAAAACGCGTGATTGCCGGTCCCGGACAGTGGGTTGATATCAGTGCAGATGGAACCGTATCCGTGGACGGAGAAGAACTGACGGAAGATTATCTGGACGAAAAATCTCTCGGACATTGCGACATCGAACTTCCACATCAGGTAGAAGAATCACATTGGTTTCTGATGGGAGACAACCGAGAGGCATCCGTCGATTCAAGAACCGAGACAATCGGAGATATTTCAAAGGATCAGATTGAAGGAAAAATTGTATTTCGAATCTGGCCGATCAATAAGTTTGGAAGTATTCAGTAAATAAAAAGAATAATGAAAAAGAATTATAAAAAAGTATCATAGGTAAAGGCAGAAAGGGATTAGCACAGCAGATACGAAACCGGAAGAGGTAGAGTAATGCAGAGTAACAGAGGGAGCGAATATTTCAAAAACTTAATAAAAGATAAAACACGACTCAAGCGATGGAGAAAGATGATTCTCTGTCTTTCTTGCGTTGTTGTTTTTTGTACAGTCTACGCATTGATCCTCCCGGCACTTACGTTGGAGAGAAAAACGATTTGTGGTCAGGAAGAACATATGCATACGGAAGCATGTTATTCCACGGAAGGACAGCTGATTTGCGGAAAAGAAGAACATACGCATACCGAGACGTGTTATGCAGATACGCAGACCCAAAATAGTCAGACGGAAGATAACACAGAGCAGAATCAGGATTCGGAGCAAAATAAGACACAGGATGTGAACGAGGCAGATTCTGTTCAGGATGTGGAAAATGAAACCGAAGCTGAAAATGTTGCAGAAACACCAACCGCACAGGCAAACGAGGCTATTATGATGGCAGCCGAGCCGGCAGCAGAGGGCGAAGGCGGAACAGGAAGTACTACGACGGCGGCGGAAGGGTTTGATCTGAGTGCAGATGCGAATAAGACGAATTTAAAAGGTGTTGTTTTACAGTATTGTGAAGCAACACAGGACAATTGGATTAATATTCAGGAAAATACAGATAACACAATCCCAGGTGATGCGAAAATCAAGTTAACAGTTCAGTATCAGAATGTATCAATTAATGAGTTGCTAACAACATATGACTGTAAAATGACGTATGATATTCCAAATCTCCTGCGTAATATGACAGCCGAAGGAAAAATTTTTGATAGTAATAAGCGCGAGGTAGGAACGGTTACACCGCAAGGCGGGAAAATTGTTGTTGCGTTTACACGGGATTATCTTGAAAAATTGAAAGCTGACGGAGATACCGTAATTGAAGGAGAGTTCTATGCTGAAGGAGATGTTAAACTAAGTCAGTTGCCAGAGGATGGAAAAACAACATTGACTACTGCAGATAAGAATTATTCGTTGGATTTTGGACCGGATGCGACTGCTAAATATGGAAAAGTAACTGTTGATAAACAATGTGTTAGTAATAAGAATAAGAATGTGATTTCCCGAGATGATGGAAATTATTTAGAATATACGATTACAGTAACGGCGGGAGAAGACGGATGTCCGGATGTTTCGGTAGTGGATACATTTACAAATAATAGCAGCAATGTGGATTTTTATGCACAAATTGCAACGACAGTGACCGCGCTTGAAGGAAATAAAAATGGAGTAAATCCATATGAGAAAGTTGCAGAGGGGAAAACGCATGGTACGATTTATAAAGGAAATAAGACGGATGGTAAGACAATTCCGGCAGTTCCAACAGAAACTACAATCACTGAACCGGGAAGCATGGTCTGGAAAATAGGCGAAATGGCAGCTGGTGAGGTGCGTACACTTACATACTTTGTAAAACTAAAAGGACAAGTTAATCTTAACCAAGCAGAAATCAATAATAAAGCAGATGTATTTTTAAAGAACTATCAGAGAGCATATGGTACGGCTTCATTTACACCGAAGATTACATATGATATGGCGAAAAATCGTGATGCTAAATATGCTAATAATATTGTAAAAAATTCAGATGGTTCATACACAATTAATTATAAAATTGAGTTTTCATTGGATAAAAACAAAAGTAATTTCCCATTAAAGAACTTTGAACTACGTGATTTTTTAGATTATGGAGATATATATACGAACCCAGAGTTACTTGCAAATGGATATGTGTATTACAATCGTGATTCAGTCAAGTTATATGCGAAAAAAAATACAGAGACAGCATATTCGGAAGTTGCTGGAGAAGATTACGATACGCTGTGGTCGGATAAAAGTGATAACTATACTTCCAACTGGACAAATACAACAAATCCAACTCGTTTTAAAATTACCGGAACCTCAGATAAACCAATTATTGTAAATCCGGGAGATGGTTATTATGCGACATATAGTATTACAGTAAAGCCGGAAGCAATGGCATACATGAAAGCAAATAGTATAGACGTAAAAAATAGATTTTTGGTAGCAGCAGATAATGTACAGAATAAATTCGACTATGGAATAGACAGAGTTTATAACCAGAAAACTGTCGGTAGTTATACATGGAACCAGAAAATGGTCGGAAATGGAACAACAGATGCTCTGACAATCACAATGACTGGTCCGAAATATGATCTGACGAGCGGAAAGATAACACAGGATACTACATTTACTGTTCCGGCCGGAAGTTATCCATATACTGTAAATGTCAATGAAACGCAAGGTGATTGGGATGCGACAAAGGTATTAATGAAAGATACCCTTACTCCGAATGATAAGATGGAGTATACCGGGTATGTAAAAGTGGAGGCGCGAAAGTATAATCCAGCCAGTTCAAATACAGATAAATATGATGTAATAGAAACGAAATGGGTGAAGATTGATAAATTAACGGAATTTGCGTTGAGACCATCAGATCTTGGATGGACTGACAAAAATTATGCTTACAAATTTACATATTATGCAACACCTAAAAATACCGGGACATTTAGCTCTGCTGTTGTAAATAATAAATTTACATTGTCGGGAAATGTTGTAAAAGGTGAAAGTTCAATTGATATTTCCGGAATATATTCGCAAACAGAGATAACCATTTCCGGGCAGTTTAAAATGAATCTTAAGAAAGAAGCCTGGTATTATGAAGAACCAAAAGCAGATGCGAGCACATGGCAAAATGGAAAGATATACTGGGTGATTGAAGTTGACGGAACAGCAATCTTAAAAAATACATCTTTTAGAGATGCTATTTCAAATGGTACAGGATTGCAAAATTCTTATTTACATTCAGATTCGCTGGTGGGAATTTATCAAGGAACGCTGCCGGGAGGAAGCACGATTACTGGATATAAGAATCTGCGAGAAATACTTAGAGATATAAAGGATAAATTTACCAACCCGGAATTAACGAATGGAAAGAATTTCTCTGGGACTGACAATTATAGTGAATTGACAGTAAAGGCAAAAGATACCATTTCTCTTAATGGAGAAAAGCTGTACTTTATTGTGCAATCAGAACCACAATCATTACCTGTTAATTATCGAGATTGTTTTACATATAGAAATCAGATTCAAACAAGTGATGACGGAACCAAATGGATTGACCAGGGTTCAGCAGACAAAAGCCTGTATTCTGGTGCAGATATCTTAAAAGAATTAGGACAGACATTTACTTATGATGGAACTACAGTAACAAGTAATCAAGATGGTACGGACAAGGACTACGGCTCCAATAAAGCTAGTGATAAAATCGCAGCAAGCGAATTGAAGAAAACAACAGGTCCCGGACAGTATGCAGCATGGGTATTTAAGCTGAATTACGCAGGAGAACTATCTGGAAGTTATCAAGTATTGGAGCAAATCCCAGATGGAATGGAGCTTGCATATATCCGTATCAAATGGGTTGGAGACAAGCAAAAACAACAACAATATATTCATTCAAAGGAAATCAGTGGACTAGACGGATGGACAGAAAAGACAACAGGTAGTCTTGAGACAGATAATCCAGGTATAAGCGTGGAGACTACTTATTATGTGAAAGGAAATCAGGCATTGATTGAACTGGGTGATTTTATTGCAGGAAAAGAGCGAGATAATTATTCAGTTGATGTACAGGTTGTGTGCAGGGTGACAGATCCGAAAGTATTGCTTGGTGGAGAAAATAAGACATTTACGAACCATGTTACACTTCGAACAACAGACAGAAAGGAAATCAGTACAGCAACATCTCCTGCAACGATAACACCACAGAAGATTGGAAAAACATTTGTTTCTGATCAACAAAATATAACATTTACAATTGAAGCTAACCAGCTGGGTGAAACACTTCCGACAGTAGAAGGCACAAAATTGAAGTTGATTGATAAATTGAGTCCTACATTGGAGTTGGATATAACAACGATTAAAGTTGTTAATAAAAATAATAATGCGGATGTTGCGGTTACTGCTTCAATCCGAGATGATAATATATTGGAGATAGAAATTCCACATAATGTACCGGTCAAGATAACCTATACAGCAACAATAAATGCACCGCCAGGGCAGAAAGTAGAATTTTCAAATATAGTATATTGGGAAAAATATTCTCCATCCAGCGGGACAAATGTAAAAAAGGAGAATTATTCTTACACCGCGGGAGGAACAGTATCTTCCGGAAGTACGATGAAGCTGCAAATCATTAAGAAAGATCAGAATAATCTGTCTGCATCATTGGCTGGAGCTGAATTTAAAGTAGTAAATTGTACCAGAGATTCTACTACAGGAGCCATTAGCGAAGTTACAGAACCAGAACGTAAAGAATGGGATGGAAGGACAGACGAAAACGGAACACTCATTTTTGGAATCGGAAAAAGCGTCAATTATGTGATGGAATATAATACTATTTACAAGGTGACAGAGACAAAGGCACCGAATGGGTATGTACTAGATCAGAAACCGATTTATATTATGGTTCCGAAAATAAATGATGGTGAATCAGATTATTCTGAGGAAGTGAAGGCATGCATAAAAGATCCACAGATTAAGAAGCAATATAAATCGACATATGAACTACAAATTACAAACCATAAAGGTGAGATTACCGTAGAGAAAAAGTTTAAGAATCCAGGTGGTTATGATTCGAATCCAGTAAGTGGAATGTATCAGTTTGGTTTATATGGAAATGCAGACGGAAAGGGTAAGCCACTTCAGACAATTTTCATCACATATGATGCAGGTGAAAAAACTACGAAATCAAATAAATTTGTGAATTTGGAGTTGACAAAAACCTATTATGTTTTTGAAATTGATGATAAGGATCAGCCAATAAAAGATTCTTCTACAGTTGCTACTGTGAATGGAATGGAATACTTTACATCATATGCGATAACAAATTCTGGAAGCACAACGACAGGATTAAACAGTGCAACCAACGGTGACACGGTAACCGTTACAAATCAAAGCCGTGTGAAAGAACTGCCATCTACAGGCAGTTGTGGAGTTCTTATTTACAGATTGGCAGGAGCGATATTAATACTCTTCGCGGGAATGCTTATGCTGATAAATATAAAAAATAAAGGTAGTAAAAAGAGCATGAAATAAGAGAGTATACTGGACCCTCCGAAGAAAATCGGGGGGGGGCAGTAACGAGAAACAAGGAGGAAGAAAATGAAAGTGATTAAGAAGATTACAGCCATAATGCTCTCAATTATGATGGTTTTAGGAATGAGTAGCGTGGTAAGCGCAGCGGGGGCGAGCGGAACTGGAAAAATTACGATTAATAATGCTGTAGTAGACCAGACGTACAATATTTATAAAATTCTTGATTTGGAGAGTTATAATGATGTTACAGGAAATTATGCGTATAAACCAGCAACGGATAAATGGAAAGCGTTTCTTAATGAAACAGGTATTAAAGGGATATATGTAGATGTTGATTCAGATGATTATGTGACATGGAAAACTAGTGCAGATGCTGCCAAATTCGCAAAGAAAGCATTGGCGTATGCTAAAGATACAACTAATAATATAACTGTTACGTCTAATGCAACAGCAACTACAACAACTGTAGAATTTACTGGTCTTGACTCAGGATATTATCTTGTGGATTCTTCGGTAGGAACACTTTGCTTTCTTGATACAATGAAAAGTGGTGAAGTAAAGATTGATGAAAAGAACGTTGCTCCAACTGTAGACAAAAAGGTTCAAGAAGATTCTAAAATAAGCGAAACAGATGAGTATGGCGAGAGTAATACAGCGGATATTGGTCAGACAGTAAACTTCAAGACAACAATTACTGCACAGGCAGGTGCACAGAACTATGTGTTGCATGATAAGATGGATGCAGGGTTGACATTTGCAGATAGCAGTGTGCAGATTCAATGGACAAAGAAGAGCGATGGTACAACAACTTCTGTTAGTGACACTGATTATGATGTAACCATCGAAAATTTAGAAAATGCGGATCCAAAATGTACCTTCCATGTTACATTTAAAGAAAATTTTTGTGATAAACTTGCAAAGGATGATACAATTGTTATTACTTACTCTGCAACATTAAATGAACAAGCAACAGTAGGAACAACAGGAAATAAGAACGAGACATGGTTGAAATACGGAGAAAAGATTAATCTTGAAACAGCTCATAAAACAACAACAACTAAAACATACGAAATTCCAGTATTTAAATATACAGAAAAAACTACTGGAAACAAAACAGGACTTCCGAATGCAGAATTTACATTAAGTAAAAATGCAAATGGAACGGATCCCATTAGTTTGGTGGATATTACAGGCGGTGTAACAGAAGGTAAATATCGTGTTGCAAAAACAGGAGATGCAACTACAACAGATAAAGTAATAACTCTTAACACAGGTAAATTCACAATCCAAGGTCTTGATGCAGATACATATTATCTTACAGAGACAAAACAGCCGGATGGATACAACAAGCTTTCAAAAGCTGTTAAAATAGAAATTGATAAAGATGGAAATATTAAAGTTGATGATATAGCAATAGCGGCTGGAGAAGATGTTAAAGTCGAGAACAAATCCGGCTCCCTCCTCCCATCCACAGGTGGACGCGGAACTACATTGTTCTACATCTTAGGTGCAATTCTTGTAGTTGGTTCAGGCGTTGTATTGATTACAAAGAAAAGAATGAAATAATTATCTCAGTCGAGAAGACTCCCACCTCTTTCAGGTGGTGAGTAACAGCTGCTCGACTTGAATTTTACATTAAATTATGTTGTATAGGGAATGGATAAGCTGCATTCCCTATACAGTAGCAAGGAGAGGATTGTAACATGAGAAAGCACATTTCAACAATTATTGCAGGAATTATCTTTCTTACAGGCTTGTCCTTACTGCTGTACCCAACAATCAGTAATTATTGGAATTCGAGACATCAGACTCAGGCGGTTGCAGAGTATTCTGACAGGATGGAGAAGATGGATGAAAAGGAAAAGGAACAGCTGATTGAAGAGGCGGAGGCATATAATCAGACGCTTATTGCGGATGCGGGACGTTTTACTCCGTCGGAAGAATCGGATGCGCAGTATCAGAGCATTTTAAATACAGATGGAATCGGAATTATGGGATATATTACAATTCCGGAGATTCGTTGTGAGCTTCCAATTTATCATGGTGTCGAGGAATCGGTTTTGCAGGTTGGAATCGGACATTTGGAGGGCTCTTCGCTTCCGGTTGGCGGGAGCGGTACGCATTGTGTACTGTCCGGGCATCGTGGTCTGCCGAGTGCGAAGCTTTTTACAGATTTGGACAAGCTGCAGAAGGGAGACATTTTCGAGCTTCATGTTTGTGACAGAACATTTACCTATGAGATTGACCAGATTCGCATTGTTGAGCCGGAGGATTATGGGCCGCTTGAAATCGAAGAGGGAAAGGATTTTTGTACACTTCTTACGTGTACGCCGTATGGAATTAATACGCAGAGGCTTTTGGTGAGAGGATATCGGATTGAGAATCGGGAAGGCGAGAAGATGAGAGTTACATCCGATGCAGCAGAGGTGAATACCATTCTTGTTGCGGTATGTCTGGCTGTTCCGCTTTTGATTCTTGTTTTTGTACTGTTAAAGGTATGGGAAAATTTGAGAAACAAACACAAAAGCAGAAGCATTTACAAGGAAGATAATAACAACGGAGTAAATAAAGCTGAAAAATGAGAGAGACAGGGAAAGGAAGAGCAGGGGATGAGAAAGCGAAATAATTTAATAACAAGACAATCAAAGCTCTGTAGAAATATTGTGATGGCTCTGGTTTTCCTTTTGGTTTTCGCAGGTATTTGGCAGGAGAAGGAAAGCAGAGTGTTGGCAGCAGGCGAAACACAGAAATCGAAGCTTACGATTATTTGTCCGGTGGACGGCATGAAGATTTCGCTTTATCATGTCGCGGATTTAAAAGAAGACGGCTCCTACGAATTGGCGGGAGCATTTGCAGGATATGCGGTGTCACTGGCTTGCGAAGATGAAGATGATTTGCAGGGTGCAGCGAATACCTTGGCAGATTATGTGAAGCGGGATCAGGTTACACCGGAAAAGGTGGAGATGGCGAAGACAACAAGTGCGGGAATCAGCACCTGCTTCGAAAATATTTCACAGGGGATGTATCTTGTGATGGGGCAGAATGTGGAGAAAGAGGAGAGCGAGAAGACGCAGGTTTATACGCCGCAGGTTTCATTGGTTGTTTTTCCGGAAAATTCTGGAGAGCAGAATCCGTATGATGTGAAGGCGGTTTTGAAATATGAGAGGAAAGAGAAGCTGGAAGAGTCGCAGACAAAACTTCATGTGTTGAAGGTGTGGAAGGGCGACAAGGAGGAAAAACGGCCGACCTCGGTTAAGGTGGATTTGCTGAAGCTTGAGGCGGATGGAAGTAGCACTGTTGTGGACAGTCAGGTTTTGAATCAGGAAAATCAATGGTCGTATACTTGGGAAAATCTTTCGACGGAGGCACAGTGGAGTGTGGTTGAGAGCCAGGTGCCGGAGGGATATTATGTGAGTACCGCCCGCGCGGAGAGTACGATTGTGGTGACGAATACGGCGAAGCAACAGGTGAGTGATAAGAAGAATACGCAGGACCAGTCGAAAAAAACGGAAGCGAAGCTTCCGCAGACTGGACAGTTGTGGTGGCCGGTGTTGGTGCTTCTCTTAGCAGGAATTATTTGCATCATTGTAGGCTGTTCATTTTCTAGAACAAATAATAAAAAGATTGACAAATAGAAGCAAAATGGATATGGTTATGAAAGAAAAGACAACAAAGATAGGCAGAATATTTATTTTTATAGGGCTGTTGCTGATAGCAGCGGCTCTTTCGTTATTGGTATATAATATATGGGATGCAAGGCGGGCAGAACAAAGACAGTCGGAGATTTTGGCGGAGTTTCAAAAAGAGGCTGGCGATGAAAGTAAGGTTCTGGCACAGGAGATACCGGATTATGTGCTGAACCCGGAGATGGAGATGCCACAGGTTTTACTTGAACAGGGAAATCTGGCATGTATCGGAGTGCTTGAGATTCCGGCAATTGATTTGCAACTTCCGGTGTTGAGCGAATGGAGTTATCCGCTTTTGCAAGAAGCACCTTGTCGTTATTCGGGAAGTGCCTATATGGATAATCTTGTCATTGCAGCACATAATTATCCGACGCATTTTGGAAAACTGAAGTCCTTGCAGATAGGAGATGAGGTGAGTTTTACAGATGCTTCAGGGAATCGTTTTGAATATAAAGTGGCGGCGGTTGAGGCATTGTCCGCGCAGAGTGTGGAAGATATGACCAGCGGTGAGTGGCCGCTTAGTTTGTTTACGTGTACATTGGATGGAAAGAATAGAGTAACAGTGAGGTGTGAATGAGGATGGGGGAGGGGTGCCGGTGGGGACGGGGTTAATGGCTCTTTTTGGCTTGCCCAAAAGAGCCATTAACCCCGTCCCCAACCGGCTCCCTCCGATTTATTCACGCAGAAAAAGCCTTCTTTCACGAAAAGAAACCACTTCTTCTGCGTTTTTATTTTATACTAAAAATAATACATTTCCTTTTGAAACTTTTTTATACCTGATCAAATCTACAAAATGGAATTGAAAAAGCGAGGAAAATTACATTATGGAGAACACAATAAAAAAGAAAGTATGAAGAAGAGAAAAGTTATAATTTTATCTATAGAAATAATTGTTATTGCATTATTACTGGAAGCAAGTATTTTGAAATATGTGAATGATAAGAATGCGTATAGAACATCACAAGTGCTTCTGGATCGTGTGGTTACCGTGCTTGATAAAAATGATAAGAGTAAGGCTGAGCTTATCGGATCGTTGAAGGATGATTATATTGTAAGAGCGAAGGCGGTGTCTTATATTATTGATGCAAAGCCGGAGGTTGAATATGATGTTGAGGAATTGCAGAAAATTGCAAAGTTGATGGCAATTGATGAAATACATTTGTTTGATGAGCAGGGAAATATTTATAGCGGTTCGGTGCCAAAGTATTTTGGGTATAGTTTTAATTCCGGAGCACAGATAGGATATTTCAAGCCGATGTTGGAGAATAAATCATTGACAATGTGCCAGGATGTCACTCCGAATACTTCTGAGGGTAAGAAAATGATGTATGCAATTACCTGGAATGAGGATGGAACGAAGATGATCCAGGTAGGAATTGAGCCAAAGCGGCTTCTCAATCAGATAAAGCAGAATACAGTTTCCAATGTAGTAGCTGGAATGCCGGTATATAAAGGGATGGAAATTGTTGTTGCAGATGAGGATACGCAGGTTATCGAGGGTGCAACAGACAGTGATAAAATTGGAAAAAATCTGGATGAAATTGGAATGTCATTGGATAATCTCTGTGTTGATGATGCAAGTGCAACCCATATCAGAGTGGATGGAAAGCGTTGTAGATGTATGGTGCGGCAGGATGATAAATATCTGGTTATTGTAACAGTAGAGGATACATTCTATTTGGAAGGAAGCATTATTGCCATTTTTATAGTAGGTGCATATCTGGTATTAGCATCATGTTGTATAACATATATGTTTTCGAAAATTTTAAAAGAAAGAGTAGAAAAAGAGAAATTAATATATACGTCAAATACAGATGAACTTACCAGATGCCTTAACAGACGAGCATACGAGAATGATATCAACAAGCTTAAGTTGGATGATGAATGGATATATATTTCCGTAGATTTGAATGGATTGAAACGAGCGAATGATTCTTATGGCCATGCGGCAGGGGATGAGCTTATATGTGCAGCGGCAGATTGCATGAAGAACAGCTTTCATGAATATGGGAAGGTATATAGAGTCGGCGGTGATGAGTTTGTTGTTATCATTACAGAGAGAACAGAGCAGTTCGAAGATATAAGACAGAGTTTTGATGTGAATGTGGCAAATTGGAGCGGTGAACTTGTAAATTCAATGAGTGTTTCATACGGATGGGTTTTCAGCACAGAAAGAAATTGGGATAGTGTGTATGAGATTTCAAAAGCTGCAGATGCGAGAATGTATGAAAGTAAAGAACGCTTTTATAACGAAAATGGTGGAAGATAGTGCCGGTTGGGGGTGCCAGTGGGGACGGGGTTAGTGGCTTTTTGCTTGCAAAAAAGCCACTAACCCCGTCCCCACCGGCACCCCCAACCGGCACCCCCGCCCCAACCAGAACCCCAACTGGCATCTTGTCTACATTTCCCCTAGATGCTATACTAATGAAAATATACGAACGTAAGGCAGGCCGTTTATGAAATTGTTATTAACCGGAAATATTGGATATATTACAGCGGAATTTATAGAGGAGGCTTTCCCTGAGTGTCAGATCCTTCTGCTTGGGGAAACAAAATTAAAGTCAAATCGCCGGAAGGGATTATCGGTACATCCGATGCCGAAACAGGAAAGTGAGTTTAGGGATATTTTCAAAACGTATGATTTTGAGGGTGTTATATATTTTTCTAATTATCTTAGCTTCCATGGAACGCAGGAAGGTGAGATGGAGACTTTGCGCCATTTATTACATTATTATAAGGGAAATTCGAATTCCCGATTCTTATATGTTACCAATTCTGAGAGTTCATATGATATAACGACAGGGAAGACTTTGCTGGTTCATTCGGCAGAGGAGTTTTGCAGACAGTATGGTGAACTGCACCGGCTTTCTGTTAAGATCCTTCGTACTCCATATCTTTATTCAGGAATTTATGAAAATGATTATTTTTTCAAGCTCTTTTCAAAGGCGTTTGAGAAAAAAGAGATTGTGTTTGAAGAGGCTCCGACACAGGAAGTGCATTTTCTTGCATTGTCAGATCTTTCCAATCTGTTATATAAGATTTTTGACAACTGGAATGATCAGGAGGGAGTACTTCAGGTCCCGCAGGTGTTTCATTTCACTTTTGAGCAGCTTGGACAAAAGCTAAATGAATTGTTACCAGCAGTGCATATGGAATATCTGGCAAATGCTGCTATTCAGAATGTGGAGGCGAACGACCGCATTTTGCGAAATGAGTATGGATGGTTTCCGAAGATTTCTCTGTTGGAGGATTTGCCGGAGGTATATGAAGCTTATTGTGAGAAAACAAATCATAAGGCACGGAAAATAGCTGTATTGCGTGATTTTCTTAATCAGCATAAAACGCTTTTAAAAATAGTTGAACTGCTAGTTACATTTTTGATTTTTGAACTGTTAAACCGGGCGGCTGGAAACCAGGTTCAATTTAAAATGATTGACTTGCGTCTTGTTTATATTGTATTATTCGGAAGTCTGTATGGCATTAATTACGGAATTGCGGCAGCAGGGCTGGAAACCTTGTCGCTTTTGGCTGCGTATGTAAAAGAGAATGTCGGCTGGACAACGCTTTTCTATGAACCGTCGAATTGGATTCCATTTATTTTTTATTTCGCAGTCGGCACAATCTGTGGATATATCAGACTGAAGAATAGTGATAACATCAAATTTATGAAGGATGAAAATAAACTGATTCTGGATAAATTTTTATTTATGCGAGACATGTATCAGGAGGCGCTTCGTGACAAACATCAGTATAAAAAACAGATTCTTGGAAGCCGGGACAGTTTTGGTAAGATTTTTGATATTACGAGAAAGCTGGATGTTATTATGCCGCGGGAATTGTTTCTTGAAACGATGCATGTGATGGAAGATGTCCTTGAAAATAATACGTTTGCTTTTTATTCTATCGGAAAAAATCAGTATTTTGGACGTTTGGAGATTGCATCGAGCGGGATGAATGATGTCTTCTCAAAATCTGTCAGGTTAAGTGATTATCCGGAGATAATGGAAAAGATAAAAGCTGGAGAAGTATGGGCAAACCGCGACTTGATAAATGGATATCCGATGTATATGAACGGAATCCGAAGAGAGGGCCAGCTTGTCATGTTGATTGTTTTGAAGGAAGCAAAAGAAGAACAGTTGTCTCTTTATTATCTGAATTTGTTTAAAATCCTGTGTGGTCTCGTTGAGACTTCTCTGTTACGGGCACTGGATTATCAGGAGGCAATTGAGAATAAAAAATATGTTGCGGGTACACGTATATTGAAGCCGGAATATTTTAAAGAACGTTTGGATTCGTTCCATTCTATGAGAGAAGAAAGACGAGGGTCATATGTTCTTCTCAAATTGGAGTATCCGAATATGTCACTTGCACAGGCAGATGAAGTCCTGCAGAATTCGGTACGTGAAAATGATGTCTGGGGCATTTCGGAAAATGAAGAGCTGTTCATTATCCTTTCACAGACAGAACAAACGGCATTGCCAATTGTATTGGAAAGACTGGAAAACGATGGATTTATCTGTCATGAAATGGACGCCCCGGCTGGTGGAAAATAAGAGATTTACAGGAGAGACACGATGATTCGGGCAGTGTTTGGCATACTTTTAATCCTATTACATATAATTTGTTGCATATTGGTCTGGTTTGGAATAAAAAAACATGCACTGAAAGTAAAAAAATATTTGATAGCACTTGTGATATTTGTTCCTTTCTGGGGGATGTTGTGTGTGTTTATTTTACATTTGCAGGTTTTGACGAAAACAGACAATGTGATTGAAGCCGGAGTGGAGAAACTCCGTGTAAATGAGGAAATTTATAAAAATAATATCCGTGCAGCATCTGATACGGATAAGAAAGTGGTTCCGCTTGAGGAGGCACTTTTGATCAATGAGCCTGAGCTTCGGCGGGAATTGATTATGGATGTGTTAAATGACAATCCGGAGGAATATATGGATCTTTTGAAGCAGGCCCGCATGAATGAAGATGTAGAGGTGGTTCATTATGCGATCACAGCGATGGTCGAGCTGTCAAAGGAGTATGATTTCCGTATGCAGAAATTGGAAAAATTATATGCGGCGGCTCCGAATGATCCGGAGATATTAAAGCAGTACTGTGATTTTATGGAAGAATATTTGAATCAGGGGATTCTGGAGGCACAGATGGAGAAAATGCAGCGAGAGCGTTATATCCGTATGCTGAGACAGAGATTGGCGTTAAAGCCGGAGCTTCACACGTGTATTTGTCTGTTCAAGAATCTGATGATAAACGGAGATTATGTTCAGGCAGAAGAAGTTTTGAACATGATAGATGAGAAATGGCATCGCAGGGAGGAGTTCTGGCTTTTGAAGATACAGTATCTGGCAGAGCAGAAAAGAGGACGCGAACTGCATGAGAGTTTAAGACAGATGAAGGAAGAACACATTTATCTGTCATCGAAGAGTAAGGAGGCATTGGCTTTTTGGCTAGATTGATACATTCACTGAAAACATTTCCATTTAAAAGTATGCTGGTGATCTTAGGAGTTTTTATGATGATCGCGGTTGTTCTTTTTGCAGAGCGGAGTGGAATTCACTATACAGAGAAAAACAGACAGATTAATTATCTGGATAAGAATAAGGTTGTTACAGAAAAAACGGCTGTAAAAACATTGGAGCCAACGTGTTTGGTGCTTCGAAACAGTGAGGATGAATCAAGCAATCAGGCATGGGAACAGTTTCAGCAGATATTTAATGATATGAAAATCGGAACCGATGTGGTTGACGTGCAGACGGATTCGTCTATTCCTGATTATCATAATTATGAAACAGTTGTTGTTTTGCTAAGTGATATCAGTCCGCTAAAAGAGAATTTGGTGAATTTGTGCGAATGGGTTTCAGATGGTGGAAATGTTCTTTTCCCCATGACACTTCAGAAGACGGCATATACATCGATGATAGAACAGAAAATCGGAATCATTTCTTCCGGGTATGATAATTCTGTTGTGGACAGTATTTATTTTGATTCTGATTTCATGCTTGGCGGAGGAGAGTCTTACGAAATTACGGATGCTTTTGAGTCAGCATGGTCGGTTCAGGTAAGTGAGAAGGCAAAGGTCTATGCGAGAATAAAAAATAAAAATGGACAACCATTAATATGGGAAAACAGTTATGGAAAAGGTAAATTTGTAGTAGACAATTTTGGATTATATGAGAAGGCAGTACGTGGATTCTATGCGGCGTCATACAGCCTGCTTACGGATGTGGGCATTTATCCTGTAATCAATGGTTCTGTATTTTATCTGGATGATTTTCCGTCACCGGTTCCAAGTGGAGATGGTACCTATGTAAAACGTGATTACGATATGAGCATCAAGGACTTTTATGCAAATATATGGTGGCCGGATATGCTGGAAATTGCTTCGGATTATAATATTCATTATACAGGAGTGATCATCGAGAACTATGAGGATGAGACGAATGGAAAGATAAAGAAACAGACAGATACGTCTCGTTTTCAGTATTTTGGAAACATGCTTCTTCATCAGGGAGGAGAACTGGGGTATCATGGCTACAATCATCAGCCGCTGAGCCTTTCGAATACGGTCTATGGTGATGTACTTCCATATAATACATGGAAAAGTGAAGATGCTATGAAGAATGCGGTGAATGAGCTGCTCCGATTTGGAAACGAGATGTTTCCGGGGGTTACAATGTCGGTTTATGTGCCTCCTTCCAATGTGTTATCGGAAGAGGGAAGAAAGATGCTTGCAAAGGATTTTCCGGAGATTAAAACGATTGCAAGTAATTATTTTCAAGGTGATTTTGCCTATGTGCAGGAATTTGAGGTTGCAGAGGATGGAATTGTGGAACAGCCACGTATTACTTCCGGTGCGATTGTGGATGACTATATGAAGATGGCGGCGTTGTCAGAACTGAATATGCATTTTGTGAATACACATTTCCTACACCCGGATGACCTTCTGGACGAGGACCGTGGCGCAAAGCTTGGATGGGAGAAGCTGAAAGCAAATCTGAACAGCTATATGGAATGGCTGGATGAGTCGGCACCATCTTTGAGAAAGATGACGGGAAGTGAGCTGTCCGGGGCAATTCAGCGTTACGGAGCAGTGACATTTACAAAGGAAGTAACAGAAAAAGAAATTCGGTTGACGCTTGAAAATTTTTACGATAAAGCATATTTTATGGTGCGTATCAATGAAGGTACCCCGGGGAATGTTTCGGGTGGAGCGCTTACGCACCTTACAGGAAATCTTTATCTGCTTGAGGCTGACGAAGCGACAGTAACGATTGAGCGGCAATTAGAAAAGGAGTAAAAGGTGAGGATCTGTCTCATATTAGAGGGATGCTATCCCTATATATTTGGCGGTGTATCTACATGGATGCATCAGTATATAAATGAAATGAAGGAGCATGAATTTGTTCTGTGGGTAATCGGAGCGAACGCAAAGGATAAGGGAAAATTTGTCTATGAGCTTCCGCCAAATGTTACGGAAGTTCATGAGGTTTTTTTGGATGATGCCCTGCGTGTAAAAGAGTCGGGAAAAATGCATCACGTATTTACTGCAGAAGAGGTGGAAAGCCTCAAAGAGCTGATGTTATGCAAACGTCCGGATTGGGAAATTTTGTTCCGTCTTTATCATGAGCAGAAAATCAATCCGATGTCATTTCTAAAAAGTGAAGAATTTTTAAATATATTGACGAAGTGCTGTCTGACAGAGTACCCTTATACTCCGTTTGCGGATGCATTTCACACGATGCGTTCCATGCTGCTTCCGGTATTGTATCTGATGGGCAGTGAAGTGCCAAAAGCGGATGTTTACCATGCAATCTGCACAGGATATGGCGGCCTGCTTGCGTGTCTGGGCGGTTATGTTTATAAAAAGAGAGTGCTTTTGACGGAGCATGGGATTTATACAAGGGAACGTGAGGAAGAAATCATACGTGCGAAATGGGTACAGCCGGCGTTTAAGAAACAGTGGATTGCGTTTTTCTATATGCTGTCGGATATTATTTACAAGCGGGCTTTTCTGGTTTCGTGTCTGTTTACGAATGCTATGCACACGCAGGTGCAGATGGGTTGCGATAAGGATAAGTGCCGTGTGATTGAAAATGGAATTAATTATGACAGACTTTCCTCTATTCCGCTGAAGGAGGATGATGGCTGGGTTGATATCGGGGCAATCGTCCGAATGGCACCGATCAAAGACATTAAGACGATGATCTATGCGTTTTATGAGCTGTCTACACGAAGAGAAAATGTGCGGCTACATATTATGGGCGGCGTGGATGATGAGGAGTATGCTAAGGAATGTTATGATTTGGTTGAGCAGCTGCATTTGGAAAATGTAATTTTTACCGGGCGTGTGGATATTGTTTCTTATATGGAAAAACTGGATTTTACGATTTTGACAAGTATATCGGAGGGGCAGCCACTGTCCGTACTGGAATCATTTGCGGCAAGACGGCCATGTGTTACGACGGATGTTGGATGTTGCCGGGAGCTTTTGGCGGGAAATGAGGAAGATCATTTTGGGATTGCGGGCTACTGTGTGCCTCCTATGTACAGAGAAGGGCTTGCACAGGCTATGGATCGGATGTGTGAGTCGAGGTCGCGCAGACTTCGTATGGGCGAAAATGCGCAGAAGCGTGTAGAGGCATATTATCGGAAGGAAGGTATGGTTGAAAAATACCGGAAGCTGTATCGGGAGGTGGAAGAGGCAGATGGCCGGAATCGGATTTGAGTTAAAAAAATTATTCCAGAAACGTGGACTTGCAGCGGCTGTAAGGGCATACGGATATGCCGGAGTTATCTGTACCGGACCGATGCTTCTTGGTATTGTGCTGTTAGTCGGAGTTTCCTTTCTGTGTGACCAGACCGGTGCGACGAGACATAACAGAGAATTATTGATCTGTATGATTACTTATACACTTCTGGCATCGCTGACTGTAAGCAGTTTCTTTTCTATGGTTGTGACGAGATATATTGCGGATATGCTTTACGAAGAACGGCATGAGGCAATTCTGCCTTCCTTTTGGGGCTCGACAGGAATATTGCTTGTTGTCGGTGGGATTCTGTATGGGGTTTTTCTTCTGTTTTCCGGGATAAATCTGCTCGATCAGTTTTTGTGTCTGGAATTTTTCGGAGAGTTGATCGTCACATGGAATGCGATGAGTTACCTGACGGCAATCAAGGATTATAAAGGAATCTTAATATCGTTTGTGACCGCAGTTTGTGTTTCACTTATCGCTGGATTTTTACTTATCATAATCGGGATTCCGCATATAGAGGCAATGATGATCGCAGTAACGCTTGGATATGGGATCATGCTTCTGTGGGATGTGACATTGTTGTACCGGTATTTTCCACAGAGTGACATGAGTGCATTTTCATTTTTACGTTGGGTAGATGAATTTCTGCCGCTTGCATTTACCGGATTATTTACAAATATCGGTTTGTTTACACATTTGGTGATTATGTGGTTTAGTCCGATCCATGTACATGTGCAGGGCTTGTTTTATGGAGCACCATACCATGATGTCCCGGCAATGATCGCATATTTGACAATCCTCATAACGACAGTGAATTTTGTTGTATCGGTGGAAGTGAATTTTTATCCGAAATACAGGAATTATTATAGTCTGTTTAACGACAAAGGAGAGATTAAGGATATTTTGCAGGCCGGACAGGAGATGAAAAAAGTATTAAACATGGAGTTGAAATATACGGCGTTAAAACAGCTTCTTACAACGGCACTTGTCATCTCATTAGGGCAGCCGCTCTTAGAGCTTCTTCCGCTTGGATTCAATGACCTTATGGAAGGGTATTTCAGAACTCTTTGTGTCGGCTATGGAATTTATGCAATTGCAAATACGATGATGCTGATACTTTTGTATTTTACGGATTATAAAGGTGCTTTGTTTGCGACAGGAATGTTTGCGGCATGTACATGCACATTTACCTGTGTATCATTATTCTTTCCACAAGTATATTATGGTTTTGGATTTCTTTTGGGAAGTGCAGTGTTCTTTTTGATCAGTGCTCTTCGGCTTGGATATTTTATTAAAAAACTTCCGTACTATATTTTGAGTGTGCAACCGGTTGTTGCGGAAGATAAAACCGGATTTTTCACACGAATGGGACATTTCCTTGAAGAGAAGTTAGAAAGGGGAGATAATATTGAAGTTTTATAAATCAATTGCGATAAGCTGTGCTGTGCTTTTTGCACTGTCGTCTTGTCTTACAGGATGTACATTTTCCGGACAAGATAAAGATGCATCGGGCGAAAAGAAGCAGACGGAAGAGTCTGTGAAAAAAGAAGAAGTGCAGGATATTAATGAAGTGCATTTGAGGGATAAGGACAGCCTTTATGCAAATGATGACGAGACAAGCGTTGTGACAATGTACCTTACGGTTTCTAAGGGAAATTCTGCGGAAGGTACAAATCATACGTGGGAGGAGATAAACACCTATTCAGCGTATGATTATGAGAAAATGGGCGTTGCGCGTTATCAGAGTGCGGCACTTCTTCAGGTTGGTGACGAGTCGGGGCCTCAAAGCGGGGAAGTGGGATATGGAGAAGATGTCCCGAATGCTACCGTGCAGATCAGGGGGCAGACTTCAAGCCGTAATGCACAGAAAAACTATAAGATTGAGCTGAAGAAAAATAAAGGTACCTGGCTGGGACAACGCACGATTAATCTGAATAAACATCAGACGGAGGGGATGCGTTTCCGCAATAAGCTCTCTTATGATCTATTGAAGGGTATCCCGCAGCTGATGTCTCTGCGTACACAGTTTGTACATTTGTACGTAAGGGATCTTAGCAAAGGTGACAATGCAGAATTTCAGGATTATGGATTATATACGCAGGTAGAACAGCTCAATAAGACTGGGATGAAGAACCATGGAATGGATTCGAATGGACAGCTGTATAAGATTAATTCATTTGAGTTTTATCGACATGAAGATGTGATAAAGAAAGAAGATGATCCGACTTATGATCAAACAGCATTTGAAAAACTTTTGGAGATTAAAGGCGATTCGGACAATACGAAACTGATCAATATGTTGACGGCACTCAATGATAATTCACAGCCGATCGATAGCATTTTGGAGAAATATTTTGACAGGGAAAATCTGACCTATTGGATGGCGTATCAAATATTGACCGGAAACGTAGATACGCAGAGCCGTAACACGTATCTGTACAGCCCTCAGAATTCGAATACCTGGTATCTGATTCCCTGGGACAATGATAGTTCTTTTATGCGGACAGAATACGCAATTCAAAATCGTTCAGACCAGGGAAGCTGGGAATGTGGAGTCAGCAATTACTGGGGAAATGTTCTTTTCCAGAGATGTCTGCAGTCGGATGATTTTCGTGAGGAATTGGATGCGGCTATTTTGGATGTGAAGTCGTATCTGAGTGAGGAGCGGATAAGTGGCATGATACAGGCGTATCGTACAGTTACTCAGGCATATTTGAAAAAAATGCCGGATCAGATGTATGCACCATTGACAGATGCAGAGTACGAGACAATCGCATCGGCGATTCCGTCTGAAGTAGAGCAAAATTATAAGCTTTATAAGGAAAGCCTGAAGAAACCGATGCCATTTTATATCGGAGTACCGACGATTGAGGGAAACACCTTGAAGTTTAACTGGGATGCATCATATGATTTTAATGCGGAAGATATTACATACACGGTTGAGCTGGCGAAGGATTATCAGTTTAAAGAAGTTGTTTATCGTCAGGAAAATCTGTTGATTCCGGAAGCACAGACTACAGTGCCGGCAGACGGACAATATTTCTTACGTGTCCGTGTGACAAATGCATCCGGAAAGACGCAGGATGCATTCGATTATTACGTGACGGATGATGGGAAAAATTATGGTATGAAATGCTTCTACATTTCGGGTGGAACAAATGTTGAGGAAGATATATATGTGGAATAAAAAGTCAAAGGAATGTTTCCGAAACGAATGGAAATATCTGATCAGTACCAGTGAGAAAGATTTGCTGGAGTTGAGGATGCGCCATATATTAAAAAAAGATCCGCATGCCGGAGAAGATGGCTATATGATTCGGAGTCTGTATTTCGAGGATTATTTCAACAGTGCTTATGAGGAGAAAGAATCAGGTATTCTGATGCGTAAAAAATACAGGATACGTATTTACGATTATAGTGACCGCTCTATAAAATTAGAGCGGAAAAAGAAATATGGAAGCTATATTTACAAAGAAAGCGCACCACTTACAAAGGAAGAATTTTATAAAATATTAAATGGCGAGTATGAATTCTTGCTGACCAGTAAATATCCTCTGTGCAGAGAATTTTATATAGAATGTATCAGCAATCTTATGCGTCCACGAACAATTGTTGATTACGAAAGAGTTCCATGGATAATGGATGAAGGAACGGTCCGGATTACATTTGACAGTGATGTAAGAGCAGCAGTTGGAGGATATGATATCTTTGATAGCACGCTTCCAACCTTACCGGTGCTCGAACAGGGAAAAATAATCATGGAAGTGAAATTTACAGAAATGCTTCCACAAATCGTGAAGGACTTGCTTTTGCCAAATGCACAGGAATTTACGGCAGTGTCAAAGTATGTGCTCTGTTATGAAAAATCACAGTATTTACATGGGTTTGAATATTGGAATGAAACACAGGAGAGAAAAATATTATGAGTGTACAAGATATGATAAAAAAGTCAGTGTTGGAATCTGGCATGTTTGATAGTTTTAATGTACCACAGATGACCATTTCATTGATCGTAGCACTGCTTCTTGGAGCGGTTATTTATATGATCTACAGTAAATTTTATGTCGGAGTGATCTTTTCAAGAAGCTTTGCTGTTACGCTGGTCGGTATGACACTTCTTACTTGCATGGTCACACTGGCAATCAGCACAAATATCGTTATTTCCCTTGGTATGGTCGGTGCGTTGTCTATCGTCCGTTTCCGTACAGCGGTAAAAGATCCGATGGATCTGCTCTACCTTTTCTGGGCGATTACGACAGGTATCACAGCCGGCGCAGGAATGTATTTACTTGCACTTATTGCAGCTGCCGTTATGATTGCGATGATTTATCTGTTTTATCATAAACAACAGAAAGGAAAAATCTATATTGTTGTGATCCATTATCTTGGGGATGATGCAGGTGATGAAATTATCCGCAGCTTCGGGAAGATGAAATATTTCATCAAGTCTAAAACAATGCGTGGAGAAAAAACAGAATTGGCAGTAGAAGTATTCTGCCGCCAGAATGATCTCGACTTTACAGAAAAGATTCGAAATATTGAAAATGTGCAGGATGTTACATTGATTCAATATAACGGAGAGTACCACGGGTAGTGTTGGTTGAGGAGGCCAGGGTAGGCCATTGGGGACGGGGGTTGAGGCCATGGGGACGGGGTTAGTGGCTTTTTGCTTGCAAAAAGCCACTAACCCCGTCCCCATGGCC
>CAKSAJ010000034.1 GCA_934435195.1 uncultured Schaedlerella sp. | reverse complement strand
GGATCTGTTGTCTATTGTTTAGTTATCAATGTTCTTTGTTGTCGTTTGCGACAGCTTATTTAGATTATCACATCTTTTGCTGTTTGTCAACAACTTTTTTAATTTTATTTTTTTGCTTTATCGCTTCAAGTTCATTCTCTCGATGTCTTGTTTGCGACAGCTCATTTATATTAGCATGTACTCTTTATTCTGTCAACACTTTTTCAAAACTTTTTTCATCTTGTCTCAAAAA
Organism: uncultured Schaedlerella sp.; assembly: GCA_934435195.1. Classification (GTDB taxonomy): domain Bacteria; phylum Bacillota; class Clostridia; order Lachnospirales; family Lachnospiraceae; genus Schaedlerella. Next base: position 25,276 of record CAKSAJ010000034.1, on the reverse strand, counting down.
ATGTTTTATCGGTTTTCATGCCTTCTTGTATCACATGCATAATCATGTAACACAAACGGAGAAGGAGGGATTTGAACCCTCGCGCCGCTACTAACGACCTACTCCCTTTCCAGGGGAGCCCCTTCGGCCAGCTTGGGTACTTCTCCAAAAAAACGACCGAAAACTAATATACATGATTTGTTCTGATTTGTCCAGTCCTTTTTTTAAGTTTATAAAACGCATCCTGCCGGAGACTTTTTGTTACATAGGGAATTTCATTTCTATACAACCAAAAAATCGCATAGACAAATATCTATGCGATTCAAGCGGAGAGGGTGGGATTCGAACCCACGCGCCCTTGCGGACAAACGGTTTTCAAGACCGCCTCGTTATGACCACTTCGATACCTCTCCATATTCTGTTTTGTCGCTTTTTATTTATGTCGTTCGCGACAAGTAGTATACTATCATATGGTTTATATTATGTCAACACTTTTTTTAAACTTTTTTAAACTTTTTTTAAAAGATCCTTTATTTCCCATATTTTTCAGCAAAAACCTCGCCTATTTCCAAGTCTTCCGGCGTTGTGATTTTAATATTTTCATAGCTTCCTTGCACTAATTTTACAGAATGCCCCGTAAATGTTTCTACTACCATCGCATCATCTGTTACATTCGTCTCTTCTTGTTCCATTAAACATCTATATGCTTCTTTCACCAGCCCGACATGAAAAACCTGTGGTGTCTGCACCATCCATACTTTACTTCTGTCCGGAGTTTCAGCAACATTTGCATGATCATCCGCAATCTTTATTGTATCCTTTACCGGCATTCCAACAACACATGCATTACAACTCTGAACAGATTCATATGCACGTTCTATTATCTCTTCACTTATAAACGGGCGTGCGCCATCATGAATGAATACATATCCATCCTCTACGTGCTTTAATGCATTCCATACGGAATTATAACGTTCTGCTCCGCCTTCCACAATATGTGTCACTTTCGTAAAGCCGTATGGCTTTACAATCTGTTCTTCACAATACGATTCCTCGCCTTGTCCGGTAACAAGATAAATCTCATCTATAAGAGGAGAATCTTGAAATGTCTGTAATGAATAATACAGCACAGGCTTATCCTGTAACAACAGATATTGTTTATGCACTTTTGTTCCCATTCGCTTTCCCTGTCCTGCTGCCAATACGATTGCTGTACAATGTTTCTTTTCCATTCCAAGATTCTCCTCTTTATTCCATACTTTTTCAAGTCGAGCAACCGCGAGACTTGGCGCGTGATTCTGGTCAGCGTAAGCTGACACATTCTTTACCGAATCACTGCGCATCCTCGCGGAGCGTTTATCGTTCTCCAAGCTTCAGATTCGGCACGGCATTCAAATCCCATCCGTGTCTTGTTCCTGCAAGATATTCATAATATGCCGCCGCACCGATCATTGCTGCATTATCTGTACAGAAAATCGGAGACGGATAATAAAATTTCATATCACGTTTTGCACATGCCTCTTCCATCGCCTGACGCAATGCCCCATTAGATGCCACTCCACCTGCTATCGCAAACTTATACATATCAAATTCATCTACTGCTTTCATAGATTTCTCTACCAATGCATCAATTGCAGCCTTCTGAAATGATGCCGCAATATCTGCCGGATTATATTCCAGTCCTTTCATTTGGCATCCATTGATATAGTTTAAGACAGCTGATTTCAATCCACTAAAGCTAAAATCGTATGGTGATCCTTCAATTCGTGCTTTTGGAAATACAATTGCATTCGGATCTCCTTCACGTGCAATTCTTTCAATCTTCGGTCCTCCCGGATATCCCAAACCAATTGTACGTGCCACTTTATCATAGGCTTCTCCAACTGCATCATCACGTGTTCCGCCTAAGATTTCATATTTTCCATATTCCTTTACACATACAAGATGCGTATGTCCACCAGATACTACCAGGCATAAAAATGGTGGCTCTAAATCTGGATGTTCAATATAATTTGCAGAAATATGACCTTCTATATGATGCACTCCGATCAATGGTTTATTCTTTGCAAATGCGATTGCCTTTGCTTCTGCAACGCCAACTAACAGGGCTCCCACAAGCCCCGGCCCATAAGTCACTCCGATCGCATCGATTTCGTCCAATGTTGTATCCGCTTCTTTCAATGCCTCTTCAATTACCTGGTTGATTTTTTCAATATGCTTTCTAGATGCAATTTCCGGTACGACTCCACCATACAATTTGTGCAGGTCAATCTGAGAAGAAATAATATTAGATCGTACTTCTCTTCCATTATGCACTACCGCTGCTGCAGTTTCATCGCAGGAGCTTTCTATTGCCAAAATATTAATATCCTGTATTTCCCTCATAATTTTCTCCTAGTCAAATTTCATTTCTACAGACATCCTGTCTTTTCCCGCTTTAGACGCCGGAAAAATCTTACGCACTTCATCCATATACATCTCCGGATGCGTAAGCGACGGACTATAATGTGTCAACCACATTTCTCTTACATTTGCTTCTTTTGCAAGCTCTGCTGCCTCATAAAATGTCATATGCTTATATTCCACTGCTTTTGCTGCCTTTTCCTTTTCTCCGTACATTCCTTCACAAATAAACAAATCCGAATCCACCGCATTTTCACGAATTGATTTTGTTGGTCTTGTATCCGTTGTATAAGTCAGCTTGATTCCTTTTCTGGCTGGTCCGAGCACCATGTCCGGAGTCAGCACACGACCTTCTGCCTCTATCGTTTCGCCCTTCTGCAACAAACTCCAATATTTCTGTTCAATATTCTGTTCTTTTGCACGTGCAGGATCAAATTTTCCGGCACGGTCGATTTCCAATGTATATCCGTAACAAAGTACATTATGATTTACACGAAACGCCTTAAGCCTGTATCCATTCATCTCAAAAGTCTGTTCTGCGCCTTCAATTTCTTTGTAATAAATTGGAAATGGTAATTCCGGTGCGATTACCCTGAGGGCATTTACAACTCTTTCTAATCCTTTTGGTCCGATCAAAGTCAGCGGTTCCGTTCGGTCCGCATTCCCCATTGTCAGCAACAATCCCGGCAAACCGCTAATATGGTCACCGTGATAATGAGTAAAACAAATCACATCAATCGGTTTAAAACTCCAGCCTTTTTCTTTTATTGCGATCTGTGTTCCCTCTCCACAATCAATCAGCAAACTGCTTCCATTAAATCTGGTCATCAGGGAAGTCAGCCAACGATATGGCAGTGGCATCATCCCGCCACAGCCAAGTAAACATACATCTAACATATTATTCCTCTATTTCTACGCTCTATTTTTTCGTTGGTATCACCGCACGACTCATTAAAATTGCATCTTCCATTGGATTTTTATAATAATTTTCACGGATTCCGTCCTGTGTAAAGCCATGCTTTTCGTAAAATGCTCTTGCATCTTCATTGCTGACACGAACATCCAACATAATAATCTGTATCTGGTTCTCCCAGCAGATCACATCTAATGCATGTATCAATTCTGATGCGATACCAAATCTTCTTGATTCTTTTAACACTGCAATTCTGGCAATATCAGCCTCATCATCTGCTGTATAAACAATACAATATCCTACGATTTTTCCAATCTTTTCTGCTACAAGACAAATTGTTTTTGGATTACGAAGTGTATCAAGAATTGCCTTCTCACTCCAAGCATCTGAAAATGTCTGATGTTCCATCTCTGCGATTGCTGCCGCATCTTCTACTTTCATCTGACGAATCGATACAACAGCCTTACGTTCTTTTTCCGCACGCTCTCTTTCCGCCTGTGATACACGCAGATAGTCCGGCTGATGTTCCATTGCCGTCTCAAATTTTCCCTCTTTATAATACTGAATTCCAAGAGCACCGACTACTGCTGCTCTCTGACGGTTCGCACTCGCAGGTGCAAAAGAAAATGGTACACGCATCTTTTCTTTGATTACGTCCTGATATACCGGCACTCCATCTCCGAGAAATACAACCGGTCTTCCATGTATATTCAAACGCTCTATCACCTCGTCTATTGGAGATGCATTCTGCGCTTCTAATACATCCAGTACCAGTTCTGTCTCCTTACTTCCTTCCAGCTCTCTTCTTGCAAATGTGTACATTCCTGTATAAACCTGCTTTCTTCTGGCATCCATAATAGGACAAATAATATCCTGGCATCCATAAAGATTATACGCCAGTCCATCTACTGTCGGCACGTGGATCAATGGTTTCTCCAATGCCAGCCCCAATCCTTTTGCCGTAGCTGACCCAATTCGAAGACCTGTAAACGAACCCGGTCCTCCTGCTACAGCAATCGCATCTATTGATTTCAGATCAAGCTCTATCATCTTCCCCATTGTATCGATCATCGGCAACAATGTCTGTGAATGTGTCTTTTTAAAATTTACTGTATATTCCGCAATTGTTTGCGTATCTTCTACAACTGCCACTGTCGCAGTCATTCCTGAGCTGTCAATTGCCAGTACTCTCATATGCTCCTCCTGTCACCTTGTTAAGTGTTTATTGCTAACCAAGAAAGGTCAGACAACGCTGACCTTTTCCCAAATGTGTTTTTTATCGTTCTTCTATCGTAATTCTCCGATACTCAAATCCTTCTTGAAGATCTTTTTCAATAATGATCTCTGTACGTCTTTCAGGAAGTATCTCTTCGATCAAATTCGCCCATTCAATCAGCGATACGCCTTCCCCCATCACATATTCATCAAAACCGACTTCATCCATCTCTTCTACATCACCAATACGATATACATCAAAATGATAAAATGGAAGTCGTCCACCCTCATACACCTGAACGATTGTGAATGTCGGACTGTTCACAGGCTCTGTGATTCCTAATCCATGTGCAAATCCCTGTGTAAATACAGTTTTACCAACGCCTAGATCTCCTGTCAAAGTAAATACTTGTCCCGGTACGGCTTTCTTTGCCAGATCAACACCAATCTGAAATGTCTGTTCAGGACTTCTCGTCTCTAATACCATAGTGTTTCCTCCATATAGTAGTGACTATACCACATTACCCTCGTTTTTTCCAGTCCCACGGCATAAAAAAAGAATGTACCGAAGCACATTCTTTTTTATTTTTAGTATATTTTAGTGGTGGAATAAACGAATTCCTGTAAATGCCATTGCCATGTCATATTTATTGCATACTGAAATTACATTGTCATCTCTCACTGAGCCACCCGGCTGCGCAATATATTTTACACCGCTCTTATGAGCTCGTTCGATATTATCTCCAAATGGGAAGAATGCATCCGAACCAAGTGAAACATCTGTCATCTTATCCAGCCATGCACGTTTTTCTTCTCTTGTAAATACTGCCGGTTTTTCTTTAAATGTATTCTCCCAAACACCCTCTGCAAGAACATCCATATATTCTTCTCCAATATAGAGATCGATTGCATTATCACGATCTGCACGTCCGATTCCATCTTTAAACTGAAGTCCCAGAACCTGTGGAGACTGACGAAGCCACCAGTTGTCTGCCTTCTGTCCTGCCAGACGTGTACAATGAATACGGGACTGCTGTCCTGCTCCGATACCGATTGCCTGTCCGCCTTTTACGTAGCATACAGAGTTTGACTGTGTATATTTTAATGTGATCATGGAAATTGCAAGGTCCATCTTAGCTGAATCTGGAATCTCCTTATTATCTGTTACAACATTTGAGAAAAATTCGTCATCAATCTTCAACTCATTTCTTCCCTGTTCAAATGTAATTCCAAATACTTCTTTATGTTCCAATGGAGCCGGCACATAATTTGGATCGATCTGAATAACATTGTAATTTCCTTTTTTCTTCTGTTTCAACAATTCCAATGCTTCCGGCTCAAATCCAGGTGCGATCACACCATCTGAGACCTCTCTCTTGATCAATCTCGCTGTATCTACATCACACACATCAGAAAGTGCAATAAAATCACCGAATGAAGACATTCTGTCTGCACCTCTTGCTCTCGCATATGCGGATGCCAGTGGAGAAAGCTCTCCAAGGTCATCTACCCAGTAAATTTTCGCAAGTGTCTCATCTAATGGAAGTCCTACTGCTGCTCCTGCAGGTGAAACATGTTTAAATGATGTTGCTGCAGGAAGACCTGTTGCCTTTTTCAATTCTGATACAAGCAGCCAGCCATTAAATGCATCCAGGAAGTTAATATATCCCGGACGTCCGCATAATACCTGGATTGGAAGTTCACTTCCGTCAGCCATATAAATTCTTGAAGGTTTCTGATTTGGATTACAACCATATTTTAATTCTAATTCTTTCATCTTATCTGCTCCTCTTACTAATTGTATTTCACAGTTCTGATATTATTTAGTTGTTCTTATTTACAATCTTTGTCTCGTATTTTCCTGTCGCAATATCAATGTAGCGGACAAATAATGAAACTTTATTTTCTTCATTCAGGCTGTTCCATAACAACTCTGTAAAGCTCTCCATATCGTTTGGGATTCCAATTAATTTTGGCTCTCCTTCAAAGCTTGGAAGCGGATTACCGTCATGCATATATGTATGAATAAAATGTCCTTCACCCGCTGCCGGATTCTCGTATGCAAATGTATAACGATTACAGCTTTCCGGATTACCATTATTACTTTTCAAAATAGACATTGCATAGTTATACTTTCCGTCTTCCAAATGCATCACACCTGAAATACGTGGTGTATAGTTCGGTCCGTCCGGCTCAAACTCGCGTGAACGAAGCGACTGTTCGAATGTAAGCTGTTTATCCATTCCCTCGTAAATTGTATCTGTCTGATCTCCGTTTGTAACAATTGTTTTGTTTCCAAGCACACGTACCGGTGCATAAATGATCAGACTTGGATCTGTCAATTTGGATGGATCAAACGCCTGTGTGCGGATACCTTCCCCATCTTCCACAAACACACGATTACGGCTGTTCTCACTTCTCCCCATAATAAAATAAGCTGCTACAGCTTTTGTACCATCTTCACTTTTTCCAAGGATGATTCCTCTTCCCGGATAAGTGTTATTCTTCAGTTCCTGTTCAATGGATAACATTTTCATTGATGATTCTCCTTTGTTTTCAAACTTAATTTTCATTTTTTCACATATTCTTATTATAACTATGAAATTTTTTAAGTTCAATATGCTCACCATCAATACATTCTAATAAGTACTTATTAGTTACCCGGCACAGACACTCCAAAAAATCACTCTTATACCCACAAATCTATCAGAAAACTTTTGTTGTCCAGCGGCTCATATCCCATACATCATTTACCACATCTTTGTAAAATTCCGGTTCATGACAGATTAGCAAAATGCTTCCCTTGTATTCCTGTAATGCTTTCTTTAATGAATCCTTCGCATCCACATCCAAATGATTCGTCGGCTCATCTAAAAGCAAAATATTCGTATCTCTGTTCATCAACTTACAAAGACGCACCTTTGCCTGCTCTCCACCGCTAAGTACCCTCACCTGACTTTCAATATGCTTTGTCGTCAATCCACATTTTGCCAGTGCAGAACGCACTTCATATTGAGTAAACGAAGGAAATTCTTCCCAAATCTCCTCAATACAAGTATTTCGATTATCCCCTTTTACTTCCTGTTCAAAATAACCAATTTGTAAATTTTCACCCAGCTCACACTTTCCGGACAGAGAAGGAATCAACCCTAAAATGCTCTTCAGCAATGTAGTTTTTCCAATACCATTCGTTCCTACCAGTGCAATTTTATTTCCACGTTCCATCGAAAAATTCAATGGTTTTGACAATGGCTCATCATATCCTGTAACAAGATTCTCTGTCTCAAATAAAATTTTTCCAGGAGTTCTTCCATACTGAAATTTAAACTGCGGCTTTGCTCTCTCTGCTGCTAATTCAATCACATCCATCTTATCCAGTTTTTTCTGGCGTGACATCGCCATATTTCTTGTAGAAACGCGTGCTTTATTACGCGCCACAAAATCTTTCAGTTCGCTGATTTCCTGCTGCTGACGGCGATATGCAGCCTCCAGCTGTGCTTTTTTTACAGCATAAACTTCTTGAAAATGATCATAATCTCCGACATAACGATTCAATTCCTGATTCTCCATGTGATAAATAATATTTACCACATCATTCAAAAACGGAATATCATGTGAGATCAATATAAATGCATTTTCATAATCCAATAAATATCGTTTCAGCCAGACAATATGTTCCTCATCCAGGTAGTTTGTCGGCTCATCTAACAAAAGGATATCTGGTTTTTCTAAAAGCAGTTTTGCCAGGAGCACTTTTGTTCTCTGACCTCCACTTAAATCTGTCACATCCCGGTCAAGCCCCAGATCAAGCAGTCCCAGCGCTCTTGCCACCTCTTCTACTTTTGCATCGATTGTATAAAAATCATGCAGTGTCAGCTCGTCCTGGATCGTTCCAAGTTCCTCCATAAGCTCTGTCATCTGCTCATCATCTGCTGTTCCTAACATATCACAGATTTCATTCATTCTCTGTTCTTTTTGCAAAAGCGGATCAAATGCTGATTTCAATGCTTCACGAATCGTCATCCCGCTTTTTAAAACTGCATGCTGATCCAAATATCCTGCATGCACATTTTTCGCCCATTCTACTTTACCTTCATCCGGCAGCAACTTCCCTGTAACAATACTCATAAATGTGGATTTTCCTTCACCATTAGCCCCCACCAGACCGATATGCTCGCCCTTCAAAAGACGGAATGATACATCCGAAAAAATCGCACGATCTCCAAATCCATGTGATAAATGTTCTACATTTAATATACTCATCTTGCGCTCCTACTTTATATTTTTCTCAGACAGTATTCCGAGTTTCTCTCCAATCATATCAAATTCTTCCAGATAAATACAGTTCGGCAACGATTTATTTTTAATCTTTTCTCTGCACTCTGCAAAATCCATCCAAATAACATCGGATACTTCTGACTCTTGTAACGTAAGCGTTGTAATATCAACCGGTTTCTGATAAAGGTAAACCGTACTCAATTCGTTATCTTTGAATAATCTTCCATGAAATACAGCCTCAAATTGACCTCTGTGAGTCCCAACTTCCATCAATTCTCCCTCTGTCGCCTGAATCCCCAATTCTTCCTGCAATTCACGAAGTGCGCTTTCGAGTATCTCATCTCCTGCATCTACATGCCCCGCTGAAGAAATGTCATAACTTCCCGGATTAGAGTCCTTACAAAGACTTCTCTTCTGCAATAGTACATCATAACCACTCTTGTCGTTTTGTCTGACAATCCATGTATGAACAGTTGCATGAAGAGCCCCCTCCCGGTGTGCCACTCCACGTTCTTTCACAACTCCCGTTTTACTTCCATCCGGATTAATAACATCAAAAAGCTCCATTGGTATGCCGTCGAGTGCTGCATATTCCAACACGTCGGATTTGTTATACACTAATTTCAACGAAAAGAATTCTTCCCTCTCGTCCAATAAGCGGAAGAAAATACGGTCACCTTCCCATAAGTTCAATTCCCCGATTTGATCTTTTCCAACCCATTCAAGAACCCCTTCGTCACATTCAATCGGCTCTCCCGTAAATGCATCCGCCGTATAAAGTGACATATATTCAACGACATCTTCTCCATAGACAAATGTTACAATCCCGCGATATTTCCATGATGTCAGCGTATACCCGGTCTCTTCTTTAACTTCTCTAAGCAGGCACTCTTCCGGGCTTTCTCCATGCTCAAAATGTCCTCCTACACCAATCCATTTATCCTTATTCACATCATTTTTCTTCACAACACGGTGAAGCATCAGATATTTATTATCCTGTTCGATGTAGCATAATGTACTCTGTTTTGTCATGATAATTTCCTTTCTTTTATATGAATGCAATCCATTGCAAATGCAAGCCACTACAGTTCACTATTAATATTACTTTTCCAGCACAGAAAACACAAGAAAATATCCTGACAAGTTGCAAAGCTAAAACACTTTGTACTTATCAGGATACCTCTATTCTACACTGCAAAGCTAAATTTCTTTATTTCACACACTTATTTTTTATCATTATTCCTTACATCATACTATTTAAAATTCCGCCTCCTATGATAGTCAGTAAAATCATTAATCCAACGCTTACGAGTATCCAGATAAGTGCTGCTCTGGCATAATTCTTTCGATTAATATTTGTATTCCCTGAAAATGCCCATATAAGTAAGAAAATAAATCCAATTATAGGAACAAATGACAAAAGTGACATCAGGAAAAAATCAAGCACTGTCAGCGGTGCATCAAGTGCAGTATTCTTACTCACAGTCTGTTGTTGTGTACCATTAAGATTATATGGTGGCACCTGCCCCTGCTGTACCTGTGGTGGAATCTGCATATATGGTGTCTGTGGCGGCACCTGTGTAGGCTGTGCCTGTAGCGGTGTCTGCGTATGCTGTGTCTGTGGTGGTTGCTGTGGTTTTGAAGCAACGAATGGTTCTACCACTATTTTATGCCCACATGCTGTACAAAATTTACTGCCATCTGGAATTTGTGCTGAACAATTTTTACAAATCATACCTTTCCCTCCTAGTTGTTATTCTTTTCTTTATTTGAATTCTTTCCGAACACACTCCAAACTGTTGCTACTACAATGAGTACCCCTAGAGGAATCGCAATACAACAATACAGAAATTCTATTGGATCACTCTCTGATTTCAATTTATAATTGCCTTTTGATGTTTTATAAACTTCTACCTCGATTTCTTCCCCTGGGCTTACTCGATGATTATATGTTTCCCTTCCTCGATAAGTTTTTCCATCAATCTCGCAGTGATATTTGACTCGATATTCAAAAGTTCTTTTATAATCGTCTTTATCACTAACATCTACTTCCTTGCAAGATTCTACAATTGCAACTACATCTCGTTTATCCGTAGTGTTTTTGTACTCCTTGCTGACAATTCCCCTGGAAACAATGCCGTATACTCCTGCAACACACATAGCAATTCCTAATAACAAAGCAATGATGCTATATAATGCATTTTTCCGTTTTTCTTTTTTTTCGCCAGTCATAAAGCACCTCCTTTTCTCGTGCCCCATATGTTCTCTATAATTATAATAAACAATACAAAAATGTTTTTCACTATTACTTGTGTTAGTAATCTGCATTTTTCTTTATATTACAGAATAATCCCGGAAGCATAACACTTCCGGGATTATCCTGTAAACTCTCTTAACAATTATACTCATTAAATCGAACGCAGCACCTTACACTCGTATGGTCTCAACGTTCTATTCACGCTCTTCATCAGACTTGAAGTTGTCTTACTTCGCTTTGAACTCTATCCACTCGTTATCTATAAGGAAGTACTGCATCTTTATAATCGTCGTGATGTATCTGAGAAACTTTTTGCCTCTGGTTGTTGATTTATTAAATTAAAACATGAAAAACTTTAGTAATAATGCGGGTTTACAGCTCATCTTAACTCTAATATTGCATCTTAACTCAAAAAGAGTTATAATACGGAAAAAGAGTTAAGATTGGAGGTGAACACATGGAATATCTCAATAAAGTCCTCGGAATTGAAGTGTCTTATGAGGATGTGGAGTTCAAACATTTGCCTAACTTTATTGTCACACGGTATCGCTTGAAGATGGCTTCTATGAATGAAAAAAAGGTGATTTTCCTTTATCCGAAAACCGAACTGGAGCAGATTGAAGTGCTGAAAAAGCATATTGCACGGATACAGAAAAATGAAAATAAGCCTATTGTGCTAGTGCTAAATAAACTTGGTTTTCGCCAGAAAGAATATTTAATTCGTGAAAAAATTCCATTTATCGTAGAAGGAAAACAGATTTATTTGCCTTTCATGGCATTGTATCTGCAGGAACGGTGCAATGCCGAAAGGAAGCCACGGGAAGAAATACTTCCATCGGCGCAGATGCTTCTGCTTCATTTCATTTATGGAGGTGGACAAGAATTATCAACAAGTCAAGCTGCGAAAGACTTGGAACTGACACCCACTTCTATATCGAGGGCATCGAAACAGCTTGAAGAAATGGGATTGCTGCATATAAAAAAAGAAGGTGTGCAGCGGATTTTACAATCTGAGGATTCTCCGAAAATGCTGTTCCAAAAAGCAGAAGATAAATTGTTGAATCCAATCAAACGAACGGTTTATATTCCAAAAGAATTGGTGAGAACATCCCTATTGGAAAGTGGATATTCGGCATTGGCAGAATATTCCATGCTGAACGCACCGAACATTAAGTGTTATGCAACAGAAAGAATCTCTCAATGGAACGATGTTATGACAAATCGTTTGCAAGATTCACAGGTGCAAGTGGCCGTAGAAATGTGGAGATACAATCCCCGAAAATTGTCTACACGAAATACTGTGGACGAACTTTCGCTGGCATTGGCATTGAGAGAAGACACAGATGAACGGGTTGAAGAAGCAGTAGATGAAATGCTGAATGAACTGTGGAAGAAGATAAATGGTTACAGGAATTGATAGTTTTAAGAAATGGTAAGATTAGTGCCAGGCTCGGCACGCAAAAATAGTGCTCTGCAAAAGCAGGCTCGCTGTAAGTATCTTTTCAGTTTTATCATTTATTTTCGATTTCACATCATATCCACAATTAATGATAGTTCATCTGTTGAGGAATACTGATTCTATCATTGCAATAACTTTCTCCGCTGGGTATAATAAAAAAAGACATTCTATAACCTCAAGGAGGGATTTCTATGATAGAACAGCTCATTGCTGAAGCAACAGAATGTGATTTCAAAGTTGCTCTCGAAACGAAAAAACCAAAAAGCTGGTTAAAAAGTGTCAGTGCCTTTTCCAACGGAATCGGTGGGACTCTGTTTTTCGGAATCTCTGATGACCGGAAACCTATCGGCTTGTCCGATGTTCAAAAGGATGCTGAAGCAATCAGCCGCTTAATCAAAGAACGTATCACACCATTACCGCAGTTTATCTTAAAACCATTGCGGGAAGATGGTAAAAACCTGTTGGCTCTGGAGGTTTCTCCTGGTCGCAGCACCCCATATTATTACAAAGCAGACGGAGTAATGGAAGCATATATTCGTGTTGGAAATGAAAGCGTAATTGCCCCGGACTATATTGTAAATGAACTAATTCTAAAAGGAACCAATCAGTCCTTTGATACTCTAACAACAGACGCTGTGAAAAAGGATTACAGCTTTACACTTCTGGAGGCAACCTATCTGGAACGAACCAGTCTTCGCTTTGAGCCATCCGATTATGTTTCCTTTGGTTTGGCTGACAAAAATGGGTTCTTGACCAATGCCGGAAAGCTCATGACCGATCAGCACACAGTTTATAACTCCCGTATGTTCTGTACCCGGTGGAATGGCTTGGAAAAAGGCTCTATCTTTGATGATGCGCTGGACGATAAAGAATACGAGGGGAATTTGATTTATTTACTGAAAAGCGGCAGTGAATTTATTCGCAATAATTCCAAAGTCCGTTTTGTCAAAGAAGCTCAGTATCGGGTAGACAAGCCGGATTATGCTGAACGAGCTGTGACAGAGGCTCTTGTCAATGCGCTTATCCATCGTGATTATATTGTGCTTGGCAGCGAAATCCATATTGATATGTTTGATGATCGGGTGGAAATCACATCTCCGGGCGGTATGTTTGGCGGCGGCTCAATTCAGGAATACGATATTTACAGTATCCGTTCCATGCGACGAAACCCTGTGATTGCTGACCTGTTCCACCGCATGAAGTACATGGAACGCCGTGGAAGTGGTCTACGCAAAATCGTCAGTGAAACCGAAAAACTGCCAGGATATTCAGAAATATATAAACCTGAATTTTTCTCGACAGCAACAGATTTCAGGGTCATCTTGAAAAATGTAAATTACAACTTAGAGGGCGACATCCACCAAGTTATCCACCAAGTTACCAACCAAGATTCTGAACTATCAACGGTATCCAAACAGATTTTGGTTTTTTGCACAACCCCAAAATCAAAGAAAGAGCTTGCAGCATTTTGTGGCTTCAAAGATTTAAGAAACTTCACTTTGAAGCATATCAATCCGCTTTTAGAATCTGGACAATTAAAAATGACTATTCCCGACAAACCTAAAAGTCGCAATCAAAAATATATTACGGTTCATTTTGAATGAACAAAAAGCCGGGGCATGCCCTAAACAAAGGAACTGGGGCTGTCGCTTTAACTTAGTACGACAGCCCCACGGATAATACAATATTAAAAAGTTTATTATTTTCTCAATTTATTGGTTTTCCCAATAATAATCATAGGCCTCGTCATAACCACTGTCATAATTGCCATCACCAAATTCCTACGCCCACTCTTCCGCAAAATTGTCTGGATCATCGTAATCATCTACATCATATGGATCAGAATATTTCCAACCGTGACCACTTGCATTAGAACTCGAACCAGAATTAGAAATAGATGACGAACCATTTTCTTTCATCTCCAACGAATCATCATTTCTACAATCCTTTACTTCTGAATAAACCACTTGATCATCAATTTCCAGATATCTCACATTTTCATAAGAGTTATCCGTATATCTATACATTGCTCCAGATGGACCATTTATTGATAATTCAAAACCTTTTGCTTCTGTTATACAGCAGCAAAATATACTTTTATCATTCATATATTCATTGTGCTTAAATCCGTCATTGTATACATCATCTTTTTTCGATTTAGCTTTTGACAATGCTTCGCAAAATGCTGCCATATTGTCTGAATTTTTTGCCTCTTGATACGCCTTTTCAATAGAATCACTATGGAATGAAACTTGATAATAGAACTTATAATCTGCCGGTTCTTCAGTCAAATAACCAAACTCCCAGTTTAGTTCCTCTTCACTATAATCCAGTTGCTTATAACTTGCCTTAATGTCCTTCAATATAGAACAATAAAGAGCAGCTTCTAGTTGTTCTGTAAATGAATCCATATAATCTTCTGCAATTTTCTCTGCCTCTGCCTTGTTCTGGTTTTCTTCTTTTGTTTTCTGCTCTTCCCACTTTATATTCCGTCTATCTTCCCATTTCACAAGCACTATCAGCAAGCATATCACTATAATGATTCCGGATACAATTTTTATATATAGGTAATGTTTTTTCTTGTCCATCTTTTTTCCCGTATTATTTCATGATTCACGTTGATTTATCTCTGTTTTATTTATAACTTCTGTATTAACAAGACTCTCAAACAATAAGCAGCAATAGGCATCCAGTATTCATGTTTTACTTCCTTCTGTATTAACAAGACTCTCAAACCCGATTTCCGGGAAAGTCACTGTATCAACAGTTTTACTTCCTTCTGTATTAACAAGACTCTCAAACACTCTAACCATTCACTCCAGGAAGAAAAATGTTTTACTTCCTTCTGTATTAACAAGACTCTCAAACGTAAATGGTTGGACGGTGACTGGTTCGGTAGTTTTACTTCCTTCTGTATTAACAAGACTCTCAAACGAAAATTTTAATCATCATTTTATTTTCTTTGTTTTACTTCCTTCTGTATTAACAAGACTCTCAAACCTTCCGCTCCGTTTTTGAACATATTGAACAGTTTTACTTCCTTCTGTATTAACAAGACTCTCAAACGTAAATGGTTGGACGGTGACTGGTTCGGTAGTTTTACTTCCTTCTGTATTAACAAGACTCTCAAACACTTGTTGTATTTATACTGTAGTCCTGTTGGTTTTACTTCCTTCTGTATTAACAAGACTCTCAAACAATGACAGACCGGGAATTAACAAAGAGACAGTTTTACTTCCTTCTGTATTAACAAGACTCTCAAACCTACAGCAGTTCCGGCAGCTGTAACACCAGTTTTACTTCCTTCTGTATTAACAAGACTCTCAAACGTAAATGGTTGGACGGTGACTGGTTCGGTTGTTTTACTTCCTTCTGTATTAACAAGACTCTCAAACTGGAGCAAATCAGATCTGCAGAACTTGAAAGTTTTACTTCCTTCTGTATTAACAAGACTCTCAAACGGAATAGTTTGCCTTTGTGGCAACATATTTGTTTTACTTCCTTCTGTATTAACAAGACTCTCAAACCGAAGAACCTGAAGAAACCGGATGAACACAGTTTTACTTCCTTCTGTATTAACAAGACTCTCAAACAAAAGTCACACATTGCTTCTTCACCTTCAAGTTTTACTTCCTTCTGTATTAACAAGACTCTCAAACGTGTTGGTGGTTCTGCAAGAAACGTCTGCAGTTTTACTTCCTTCTGTATTAACAAGACTCTCAAACGAATGATCAAAGAACTGAATGCCGGAGATGTTTTACTTCCTTCTGTATTAACAAGACTCTCAAACGGGAACCGTCGCTCGAGGGCTCACGCAAGCGGTTTTACTTCCTTCTGTATTAACAAGACTCTCAAACTATCCATGAGGTGTGCGGACAGAACGAAAAGTTTTACTTCCTTCTGTATTAACAAGACTCTCAAACGAGCAATCGCGAGAAGCCTTTACCCGCAATGTTTTACTTCCTTCTGTATTAACAAGACTCTCAAACGTGATGTTTTCCATTCTTCTTGGAGGCAGTGTTTTACTTCCTTCTGTATTAACAAGACTCTCAAACCTCAAATTCGATTTTCACCGAGCCACTACTATATTTCGAATATAGTTACTAATACAGAATCTCTAGTATACATAAATCTTTATCTATAATAATATACTTATCTTGTTTTATTGGATTACTCTTTATTCCTTCTAAATTAATAAGATATATTTTCATATAAAAACAATATTTATAAATCTCTTCTAACTCACTTGTATTAAAGTATTGCTTAATATTTAGTACAAACACTATATCGATTTTACATATTGTTTTCATAGCTCTTAAATAATCTATAAACTTTTCCGCAAGATTATCATAATAAGTATCTACATATACATTACAATATTTTACCAACCCTAATGCTTGAAGGTCAACATCCATTGTCAAATTATATTCTGAAGAATTTGCAAGCAACTCCATAAATGTTATTATCTGTTGATTTATTTTGGCAAACTCCATTGAATAGTCTTGAACAATTTTTTCCGAAAGATTTTTATAAAGCTGAGTCAAAATCTTTTTTTCATTACAATTTACCATTAACGGATTTGTAATAATAATCGCTTTTTTCTCCAAAGAAATTTCTTTTTCACTATCTGAAATTATAAGCTCTCCTTCTTCCCCATCAATTTGTTTACCTATACTATATACCATTTTCGCAAAATATCCCGGCGATTCCAGAGTCAAATTAAGCACTTGATTTTCCAAGAACTCCACTTCCAGCCCCAATCTTGAATTTACAATTTTCATAAGATTACCACTCTTTCATCTGTATTTAAAATATCATTCTTTTTTGTTCCGACAACAAATTCCATTTTTCCAAATTGCTTTTCTGTTATTCTCAAAACTTGAACCAAACCATCTGACGGTTTATTTTTTCTTATATTTTCCACCACAGACTCTGCCATGGTGGAATTTTGAGCAAGTTTACAATAAACAGATTCTTGCATCATTAAAAATCCTGCTTTTATCAAATACTTGTGGAAATCCCTATAATCTTTCCGATTTGTGCTTGTAATAACCGGCAAATCAAAAAACACTATCACTCTCATATATCTATAACTCATTTGTCTTATAAAATTTTATCTGCGATACATCCTTCTCGTTTAATGCATCAAAGATACTCTTTGTGTAAATTTTAATTGCATTAGTAAGATACTCGTTTCTGTTACCTATAATCACTTCTTCTTTCAACAAAGAAATCATTTCATGTTTTTGTTCCTGTTCAAAAAGTGAAAAATCCATTTTTTTTACTTTCAAATCCACAATCGGCCGAAATGGCTCCATTAAATCACATGCTAGATTAAACTGATTAAATACGTTATCATGGAACAACCCTAATTGTGTTATATATCCATTTGCCACTATGCAGCGATTAAATGTTGATAACAACAATGAATATCCATAATTCAAAGCCGCATTCGTGACATTTTCTGCAGTTCTGGTGAAATCCATCCCAAACAGTGCATTAAAATATACTTTTGCTGCATGTCCTTCTCTATTTGTTGAATCTGCAAATTCAATCTCGTTAACATAGCCGTTAAGCATTTCCGCTTCTATACAATTCCAATAATTAAGATGAGCCGCTTGCTTTCGGATTTTTTCAGTTACTATTTCTGTCCAAATATATTTCTTTATATCATTTGACCACGCTACTTGGTTACGGATTTTTAAAGATGTATCATGTGCCCCATAATATCCTATTAATTCTGAAGATGGATTTCTTTTTTCATCACAAAAAATTACTTTGATTTTCTTTTTTGTTAGTTCAGATAGCAACGCCGCTGTCAATGAAACTGCTGTTGATTCTACTATTAAAATTTCAATTTCAGAAAGATGTATCTTAGTGATATCATCTTTTCTTACAACCATATACCCCATCTGATAATCTAACTTTGCTGTATTTGATATTACTACCGTTCGCCAACTCATAATATCCCCTCAATTTTATTTACTCAATAAGTCAACCTCATTCTTATACAAACCTGTAATAGAATAGTTAATAAGTTTCAACTCTTTTGCGTCTGTCATATTTCCAGATACTCTAATTCTTCCAACATCTTTCGGTCCTCCAATCTCCACTAAAGAGAATGTCCCTTTTTGAAAAGATGAATATTGAACAATATTGTATAATACTTTCACTTGCTGTTCTAGCGTAAGGAGCATAAATAATTTTTCTCCTTCCTTAAGGCATTCGCCTATGTTTCTAGGATGGTTTTTATAAATTGCATTTAAATGTTTATCTTTGAGTTCTCTATACAATTTCAAATTATTTTCAAGCGTTATTTTCTCAGGCAAAATCGGTACTACTTTTTTCTTTTCACATACTCCTATTATTGTATTTGCTTTTTCTACTTTATGTATATACTGTACAAATTTATTACTCAAACACATAGCTGTTGCATTAGAAAATTCAATGTTTTTCCTAGCATCCATACCTATGATATATAAGAAATATCCATTTAGTTTAATAAGCGAGTTTTTCTTAATTTTATTAGCTATTACCCTCGGATTCTTATAACCTTTCCTTTCAAGAAACTCCAGTAAATCAACAGCTTTCTTTATTTGATTAACATAATAACTATGTACTGTTTCAAATCCCTTTTTCCTCTTTTTTTCTGGCCCATGCTCAAAAAATACAAAATACGCCGGTTTTAATGATGTATATCCTCCATATTTTGTTACATCACCCATTTTTTCATCTTTCGCTTTTAATGGAACATAGTTTTCCTTTTTCGCTTCATATTTCGATCTTGGTTGAATATCAAACAGCTCTCCTTTTTGAATAAAAGTATGTCTTGTAATTATAGGAGTGTTCTTGCACATAATCTTTTTTACCAACTGTATTGTTCCTGGCGTATGATCGCATGCAACTCTCCATGCAACTTCTCCATTTCTCACCACATCTCTTGTATACATTCTATAAAGATTATAACTATATTTCCCATCTTTCCCGTAAAGTTCATTTTTGATATAATTCATTGGATTTTGAGTAAATTTTGTATAATACACATTTCCTACCACAACATTAAGGTATGCATCTTTTGCATGATGATGCTCATTAACAAGTCTACTTTTCAAAAAATTATGTTCTTTTCTAAAATCAGATACATTTCTCGCTTTTACATATATAATTTGAGTTTCTGGAAGCATACCATTAAGTAATTCTGAAATTCCTTTTGCCCCCTGCGCAGTTTCTACAAGTTGTCTCGCAACAAATCCCGCTAATTGTTCCACTGTCAATCGCTCATTAGACATTAAGCGATTATATTTTTCATCATTCATAAAGCCGCGTTTATGAAGTACATTCCAAAGTTTTTGAACTTTTATATTCTTTCTAACCTTCTCTGGTAATGGATAATCGTTCCTTTTTTCATCTTGATTAATATTTTTGGCTACTAATACTAAATTGTTTTCAATGTTGTTGTCATTAGTCAAACTTCTTGGATAAATATGGTCAATATCATATCTATTATCGTCAAATAAATCTTCAATATTGATTTCTTCTCCGGTATATGCATCTTTTCCCATTTGAAGATAATACAAATATAATTTTTTACTATTTAATCTGCCAGATTTATTTGCATTTTTTATTTCAGCTGACCATGGTCTCTCATCTTTAATATTTTCATATAGTTTTAAAAGTCTTTTTTCTCTTGAATCTTTTCTCCCTTGCTCGCCCTTTTCCTCATCTGACCTAGTCATTTCGATAAAAATACGTTTTGGGTTATGTCCCATTATTTGTGTTATTTCTTTCAATGCCAAGATAGTCTGCCAAATCATTCTTTTAACGGGATTACTGTAGTAATATTCATCAAGATCTTCAAACTGAAATTCACTCAATACTTTTTCAAAATTCTGTTTCTTTCCTTGTAATTCCTGCTTAAATGTAAAATTATCACTATTAATCAATTCCATAAAATTCAAGTTATATTCCCACATTGCACGAATCACCGAAATATTCTCAGCTGCATTATTATCATATCCATTAAGATTTAAAATCGCTTTTGACAATCTCGCCCAGTCTTTAAATTTATACCCGGAAATTCTTTTTGCTTGTGTTTCATCAATAATACTTTCCTCAATATATTTATTCAGTTTTTTTCTGAACATATTTTTTGAATCTCCATAAATTGTTCCATAATATATAATCTCTTCCGCAACATTTCTTATAGTATCTTCTCTTAGCCGTTCTCCGAAAATAGCATACATTTTAGCATAAGAAGAAAGATACGAGTGAATCTCTTTATCAATTCCTGAAATTTCTGTTTCATCAGAAATCAGCCCCTTGTTTATCAAATATGTAGCAAGTGTCTTTCTTGTCACTTTCTTTCCTAACTTAAATCTCAAAAATATATTATTATATATGTCCTGTTTTAGTTCTGGAACAATTCGTTTTCCATTAATTTGCAAATTATTTATTTCATTTAAGACACAATACTTTTCATACAATAAAGATTGTTTTGGTAACACTTTTTCTCCGGAAATATACGTGCACTCTCTTATCAAACGATTTATAAATTCCTCCGAACTTTTATCCATATCAATCTTTTTTTCTATATTCCATGGTAGCACCTGCCCTTCTTCTATAATCTTAGCCCAACCTGTTTTAGAACCATAACCAATCGGACCAACATAATATGGAATATTCTTTGAAAATAACATCACAATTCTTTCGGACACAGTATATCCACTATCATCTTTATCTTTCAAAAAGGAAACATGCTTTTCAGCATTTTCAAGAATCTTTTTTAACTCCTTCAAATGTACTTGATTAGGAATTACTCCATTAGCACCTGTAATTTGTTTTGGCAAAAATGTTTCTAATTCTATTTCTTTTAAAATATATTCGACTTCTGATCCTTTAATCTCTTTCAAATCTTTTTCTATTTTTTTATAAAGCTCCGCTCTTCCTCTTTCTTTCATATTTCTTCTGTACTTCTTTTCTTCTGCCAAAGAATCCGTAGAATTTAAAGAATTACAATATGCAGAATATGTTCCTTTTTCACTTGAACGGAACATCACATCATATTTTTCTTGACTCAGATTAGCTTTATAAACTTTCTTTAAAAGTTGCAAATCTGCTTTATGTTTGCTATACATTTCCACTCTGGCGTCAGAAAGATATTCAAAACCTTTTAGAACAGATTGTAATTGACTATAATCATACAAGCTTTTTGCTGCTTCTATAATGCTATAGTTTTCTTCTCCTACTTCCGATTCTATTTCTTCTTTTCCATCCTCATATGATGCTTGCTGAAATGCAACCTTAACTTTCTCTCCATTGCCATCATCTAGTTTAAATATTATCCTGGCATCCGCCTCCAATCCACACAAGCATTTTACAAACTCAGTTTGTGCTTTACATGTTTTTTTCAAGCCTAACAATGAAATTATTTGATTCTTTTTTGTACTTCTTGAAATAGTTTTATCAGCTAAAATTTCTATCAAATTTTCATACGTAATTTCATTTAAATTCTCATCTACAGAATCATACAAATAATTAATTACTGTTTCTCCTGCTTCTTTTACCATATCTGAATTTATGTCTGACGAAGTTGTATTTAAAAGGAAATGTCCCCTATGTTCAAACATATTAATAATCGCTAAATACAATAATCTAGAATATCGTTCCGCACTTATTTTTTTATCCTCTATAAGAGCCTTTCTCAAGTGAAAAATCGTAGGATATTCCTTATAATATTCTTTATCTCCATATCCTTGTTCATCAAATAAGCAATTCTTGGAAGCTAATTTAAAATCCTTATCTTCTTGATAATACTTACTATTATCTTGTCTAATAAAAAAAAGTGGATCATAACCTAACACATCATCTGCAAAATAAGACCGAATTAATCCAATTCTTACTTGATGACGATGTAATCTTCTTTTAGAAATTCTATTTGTTCTTCTTGTCAATTGAGTCTTCGCTGTCTCATACTCTCTTACAAACCAAAAATCTTTTCCTTTCGCTTTGATAAGATTATATTCTGTATCCGTCACCGCAACTCCAAGTGAACCTGTTCCTATATCTATCCCTACATAATAATCATCTTTTTTATTAAAACTCATATCAACAACCTCCAACTCTTTATTGACAGATTTCACCTTTCATGCTATGTTAATAATGTATTAACAAGACGAGTTCAAATAAGGGGAAACCCGAAATCGTCGTCTGACGCCACGGGGTGTGGCAAAAAAGTCGTGTATAACGGCTTTTTTTATTATCTCAATACACTTCTGTAGTCTCAATCTTTTATTTTTTATTCTATCGCTTACAATAAATCTAATTTAATTCATATTATCCAAAGCTCTCAAAAGCATTTCTTTATATGTCTTACGTGCTTTTTCTGGACCTTCAATCACAATTTTTCCGCCGGCTCCAAATATCCAACTGTAAAATGTAGGACTTATACACACTTTAACATCTGTACGAAATACATTCTCGTCCAAACTTTTTATTTTAACCTTCATACCAAACTTATCAACCACTGACTTCATAACACAATTCTCACAACGCAATGTCACTTTAACAGCCTTATCAGTAGAAAACATGCGAAAAACTTCTGTTGTATATTTGGATACGTCATATTCCTTCGGCTTCTTTACAGCCTCCTCTTGCAAAAGTTCCGGCTGTTTTTTTATCCGATCCACTCGGAATGTACGAATAGATTCGCGTTCATCACAATATCCTGTCAAATAATAATAATCCCCATCCCAAATTAAATCAAATGGACTTATTGTATATGTTTTCCCACCATTCATAAGAATTTCTTGTTTCTTCCCATCTAATTCAAAATAATAAAACGAAATCTTTACTCCTGCATTGATAGCCTCATTAATTGCATCAATAATATAATATCCTTTTTCATTCTCCGACTTCACTCGCCCCGTAATATGTACAGTTCTCTTAAGTTTGTCTGCAGTTGTTTCACTAGTCAAGGAAGTTAGTTTCTCTATTAGATTTTTGCTTTTCTTCTCTGTAATAAATTTTGATGATTGTACCGCATCAATAAGAAGCTTCAATTCTGGTACCGAAAACTGACGATCTGCCAAATAATATTCCCAAGCTCTCCTACGTACCCCTATAATATCAAACCCAGCTGCTCTTAAAAGCTCAATATCCTTAGGTACTGTAGTCCGATGTACAAGAATATTATGTTGCCCTTTCATTTGTTCAATAATTTTTGTGGTTGAAAGTGGATACTCCTCGTCTGATTGAGTTAAAAGCATCTGATATAAATACAATATTCGAAGTTTAGCATCGCTTTCTCTTACACTCTTTTTTTCTATAGATTCTGTATCTTTGGCTTGATCTGCAAGAATCACATCTGCAATTATTTGAGCTGCTATCTGCGAACCACATCGATTTGGATGGCAACCATCTTCCGCATAAATATTCTGTTTCTCTGAAATTTCATAAAATTTCTTACCAACATCAGCAATCAATGCCCCTGTATTATTCGCGACCTCATGATATGCCTGAAATATTTTCTTATACATTTCATCATAATTTATCCCTAAAGATTCCAACTGTTTTCCACCTTTTTTATATGCCCACGTAGCATATAATATTGGAATTGCTCCATTCGCACGAATTTGTTCGCAAAGCAACACTGCATTATTAAAAAATTTTTCTTTAAAAATAATTGGGCCTTTACTCGTTTCTTGCAAAATCACATAATCCCATTTTTCTTTATTTAAGGCTTTCCTTGTCATTTCTCCCATCTTTGTATTGGGATTTAGTTGCTCTGCAAGACTAGCACCTCCTCGGGTATGCTGAACCACTTCAGCACTTACCAAATCAGCTAATATTTCTGGCATATTATTTGCAAATGTAAAACTATTACCAAGCATTAATATACGCATTAACTTCCCCCTTTTCTCCAACTATTCATATTAACCACTTTTTCCATATAATCGTATTTTTCACAAGAACTCATTCTCTATACTATTATTTAACTAAGATACTTTCTGTTCAGATAAATTCTTATAATCAACATAATTTAATATTATGTATTATATCTCTAACCCCAATTTAATGCAATCGAGAGGTGTCGCCACTACGTGACATCTTTTTATTTCGTTATTCACTTTAACGTTTTGGTATCCTCATTTACTCATACAATACTTCACAAATATTTCTCTACTAACCCTGCAACTATATTCTGGTTAAGTACATTCTGCTCAGTCTCAAAAGTAAGAATTAACCTTTCTCCAGGATAAATTCCATTTTTCTGATAAGATTCTATTTTACGCACTGCACTCCTTGCATACTCTTGATTATCCATCATCCCTTCATGTTCCCAATATATTTCTTGCTCTGTTTTCGAAGATAAGAATGTAAAATCGGGATATACTATACCATATCCCTTTAAATATAATGGTTTTTCATATTTATATAAAATGTTCTTTCTGTAAAAATAATCTGCTAATATTTTTTCTGATTTTGATCGTACTTGCTCTCCTTTTTCAGTCATAAGAACCGGTGTGCCTTCTCTAAATTCTTTTCCTTGATAGGATGTCTCATACCATTTTTGCAACTTGTCTTCCCAGGTTTCCTCAAATGGAATGATCAATTTTTTCCGATCAGGATGTAGGGAATCATACAACTTTTTCATTTCTTCGTCTGTATCTACTTTTAATATTTTATTTATTTGACTAAGTGTAAATGATAAAATAAATATGTACATTTAGTGGAAAATAAAAATGTACAATCAAGGTCAGCATGCTATTGTATT
>CAKSAJ010000033.1 GCA_934435195.1 uncultured Schaedlerella sp. | reverse complement strand
CTACAACTTGGAAAGCTATCTTAAAAAGTGACCTAATTGTCTGTTTGGTGTGTCCACACTATAGGGTCCATTATAATATTGGGGTATCTTTACCAACTCATAAAGTACCATTGCAGATGCTTTTTTTAGAACTACTGTATCTGCATTAGCTTGTTAAATACCCCTGCAGATACTTTTTTTAGAACTGCTGTATCTACATTAGCTTGTTAAATGCCCCTGCAGATACTTTTTTTAGATTTGCTGCATCTGCATCAGCTTATAAAATACCCTTGCAGATGCTTTTTTCTGTTAATATACAAAAATATGCATCTGCAACTTGCCTTTTCTCTATCTTGCAGATACTCCCTTCAAAAATTCGCATCCACAACTTGCTTTTTCTCTATCTTGCAGATACTCCCCTTCAAAAATTTGCATCCGCAACTTTCTTTTTCTCTATCTTGCAGATACTCCCCTGCAAAAATATGCATCCACAACTTGCTTTTTCTCTACTTGCAGATACTCCCCTGCAAAAATATGCATCCACAACTTGCTTTTTCTCTATCTTGCAGATACTCCCCTGCTCCAATACACTTTTCTATTTAATTTACTCTGGATTTTTGCTTGATTTTTATTTTGATTTCTAATCTGAATTTTAATTTATTTTTGATAATAGATTGTTTTAGATATTTTTAGAAAAATCCCGGAAGCAAAATACTTCCGGGATAGAAAATACAATATTGAACAACAACGATTAACGTTTGCTGAACTGTGGTGCTCTACGAGCTGATTTGAGACCTGGTTTCTTACGTTCTTTCATACGTGGGTCACGTGTTAAGTATCCGGCTTTCTTAAGAACTGGTCTGTACTCAGCATCAGCCTCAAGAAGTGCTCTAGCGATACCATGACGGATAGCTCCAGCCTGTCCTGTATATCCACCACCATGAACGTTAACGATTACGTCAAATTTATCAATTGTTCCTGTAGCAACGAGTGGCTGACGAACAACTACTTTCAGTGTCTCCAGTCCTAAATACTCGTCGATATCTCTTTTATTAATTGTAATTTTTCCTGTTCCAGGTACAAGGTAAACTCTTGCGATAGATTTTTTTCTTCTTCCTGTTCCATAATATTTTGTATTAGCCACTGTAATGTCCTCCTTTCAACCTCTCATTAAAATGTCAATACTTCTGGTTTCTGAGCCTGCTGTTTGTGCTCTGGTCCAGCATATACGTGAAGTTTCTTAATCATGTCTCTTCCCATAGGTCCTTTTGGAAGCATTCCTTTAACAGCGAGTTCGATAACTTTTTCAGGTTTCTTAGCCATCATCTCTGCTAATGTAGTCTCTTTCATTCCTCCTACATAATCAGAGTGGTTGTAATAGATTTTCTGCTGAAGTTTCTTTCCTGAAACTTTAACTTTCTCTGCGTTAACAACTACTACATAATCACCTGTATCAACGTGTGGTGTGTATTCTGGTTTGTTTTTACCTCTTAACACTTTTGCGATTTCTGAAGCCATACGTCCTAATGTCTGACCTTCAGCGTCAACCACATACCATTTTCTTTCAATCTTGTCTGGGTTAGCCATATAAGTTTTCATGGGTATTCCTCCTACTAATAATCATCATATAACATCGTTTTTTTACTTTTTTTATATGAAATCAGCCTACTCCGGGGCTTTGGTGTATGCTGTTTCTCCTTTTTTCATGCTGTACTATTATATTATGTAAACTCTTGCTTGTCAATATATATTTTTCATTTTCTTACGCATTTTCTTAGCTTTGTTCACGACAAACGTGTTACTGTTCACCGTACCTGTGACCTGCAACGCTTTCTCCTATTCTCACTACCTGAATAACATTTTTTCTTCCTCTAATATATTCCAATATCGTTTCAAGTTTTCATCCGAGTGTTCTAACTCTCTTGAATATCGATACGCAATACTGCACACATCTTCCAGATCAAGCTGCTTCTCATTTTTCAGCCAGGTTGCTGCCATCAAGTTCCAGATAACACTGACTGCTGCCACCGCCATCTCTGCATTTACCAAAATACGTTCATCATAAACAGCTCCACAAAAATATGTGTAAATAAAATACACCATCAACTGTTCGCACTGAATGTTCCAGTCCCACTGATACTCTGTCTGAATCCACTCGCTGAATTCTTCTATGATCTCTGCATACACATTTTCACCTTTTCCAAACAGGCGGACTTGTGCCTCTTGAAGAAGCATATCCCATTCTTCTTTCAAAAGTTCCAGTTGATATAAATCTTCTATCACTCTATTTGCAAACTGATATTGAGCTTTTATATTTTTTCTATATGTATCAACTTTTCTGCCCGCCGATGAAAAATATGCCTGCTTGCGATAATTTTCAATTACATCTCCACAGCCGAATAACTCATCTGCATCAATGCGGTTCTGCATATCATAAGCCATCCCAAGACATAAAACGATTCTATTCTCAATCGGCAATTTTCGATTCTGCAGCAACTCGATCATCAACTCTCTGGCATCTACCAGCTGGGAATAGAGAAATGGCGAAAAATCGTCCCATTCTTCCTCTTCTTCTGTTTCGCGATATTGAAATTTCACTTTTTCTTTCCTTGAAAGCAGCAGCTTTGCGACTTCCGGGCAGGAAAGTGACAGAGACGCCTCTCTTACATTTTCAAATTCTTCCATATGCCTTGGATACTGTCTGCATGTTCTGCACAAGCTTTTTTCTCCAAGATTCAAATACATATCGCACAAATTCTCTTCTGTCAAAAAAGCACATCTTTTTTCTTCATCTTGTTTAAATGTTTTTTGAAGCCAATGTATGGAATGGTGAAGTTTCTTTTTGTACGCACTTTTTTCGCCTCGATATTTTTTCATCGATGCAGAATCAATTACAATCTGCCAGCCGGCACAGCAAGTATCTTCGCATTGTTTAGCTGTACATGTAAACTCTTTATAATAATCCGGTCTTGTATATAACATTTTATCCCAACCTCTATGTTATCCTTTGTTGAAAAACGTTCTTCTTCGAACATCAAATTTCAGTTCATTTTCCTGCATTATTGTAGCTCGTACACTCCATATTCCGTCTCTACACACGATGTCTCGAAAAATGTTTTTGCCGCCTCTACAAGATATCCTGTATCTTTTATTCCAGCAGTCTCATATGGTGAATGCATTGCCAGCTGTGGAAGTCCGATATCAACACTGTTCACAGCTACCTGATTACCGGAAATATTTCCAAGCGTAGAACCTCCAAGTATATCTGAACGATTATGGAAAACCTGTGTCGGAACATTTGCCTTTTCACAGATTTGTTTAAATACCGCAAATGCCATTCCGTCTGTTGTATATTTTTGATTTGCACTGATTTTAATCACAACACCTTCATTTAACAACGGACGGTTTGTCGGGCAGGCTTTATCTGCATAATTTGGATGTACGGCATGTGCATTATCTGCTGACACCATAAAACTTGATGCAAGTAATCTGTGGTAGTCGCTGTCATTTCCTTCCAGACTCTCATTGATTCTATACAACGTATCATATAAAAATGTAGAGGCTGCTCCTTGCTTTGTTTCGCTTCCAACTTCTTCATTATCATAAACACAATGAACCGGTATACTGTTCTTTGTCTCTGCCTGCAAAAATCCTTTTAACGAAGCAAATGCACACTGCAAATCATCCAGTCGTCCAATTGATAAAAATTCCTGATTTGCACCCCATATACTTCCGTTCTGGCGATTGTACAAATACAAATCATTGCCTATGATTTGCTCTTTCTCTACACCGGCTTCATCCGCGATCATCTGTGCAAATTCACCCTCTTCACCTGACATCGAAAACAATGGCAGCATATCTTTCTGTACATTATATTGATAGTTGTTATTTGCATCACGATTCATATGAATTGCAAGATTTGGGATCATCAAAAGATCGCGGTCTATAGAAACCAGCTTGCTCACAAGCTTATTTCCTTCCTTTATGATTACTCGGCCGGCAACCGACAGCGGTCTGTCAAACCATGGTGCACAGAGCATCCCGCCATATTTTTCTACATTCAATTTCACATATGCCTGTTCCACCTTCATTTCCGGATTTTCTTTAATACGAAATGTCGGCGAATCGCTATGGCTTGCCATAATCTGAAATCCCTGTGGTTTTGTTTCTGGTATGCGAAATGCAATGATTGCTGAGCCATTTCGAATTACATAATATTTTTCTCCACTCTGCAATTCCCATTTTTTTCCTTCCAGCAATTGCTGATACCCTTCTTTATCTAATCTGTTTTTCATCTGTTCTACAGCATGAAATGCAGTTGGACTTTTTTCTATAAACTCAAATAATTCTTTTGTTATTTCAATATCTTTTTCGTTTACTGTTTTCATTTTTTCCTTAAAATCGCCCTTCTATTAATTTTAACGTGTCCTTTATGTCTAACTATTCCGTCTTATTATTCCAAAATCTTAAACACCTTTTTTCTTGCAAATATCTTCAAGACAACATTTATCACAATATGGCTTTGTTCGTGCTGTGCAGACTTCCCGTCCATGATATACAAGTCTGTGGCAAAAATCACTTCCCTCTTCAGGCGGAATGATTTTCCATAACGCCATCTCTACTTTCTTTGGTTCCTTTATGCCGTCAACTAATCCGATACGATTTGTCAGGCGAATGCAATGTGTGTCTGTCACAATTGCCGGTTTTCCGTACACATCTCCCATGATCAGATTTGCACTTTTTCTTCCAACTCCCGGAAGTTTCAACAGTTCATCAAAATTGTCAGGGACTTTTCCACCATATTCTTCTTTTATCATCTTCATGCAGGCACTAATATCTCTCGCCTTACTCTTTCCAAGACCACACGGACGCACGATCGCTTCAATGTCCTCTACATCTGCCTCCGCCAATGCATTTACACTTGGATATTTTTCAAACAATCCTTCCACAACCACATTTACTCTTGCATCCGTACATTGTGCTGCCAGGCGCACACTAACAAGCAGTTTCCATGCATCATCATAATCCAGTGTGCACCCTGCATCCGGATATTCTTTTTTTAAACGTGCGATTACCTCTGCCGCCAATTCTTTTTTTCTCACTTCAATCCCCGCCTTTTCTCTTTGTCACATATCACTTTTTATCACTCTGTTTATTTCTTTCTTCATTTTTTGTTTTCTTACGCAATAATGCCATAAGACCAACTGCAACCGCAAGCGATGCACAGCTTAACACTGTCTTTCTTCTCTCTTTTGCCTCTTCCAGAGCTTTCTTTTCTGCTTCTTCCTGCTCCTTCTGACGTTTTGCCGCTTCCAGAGCTTCCTGTTTTTCCCGTTCCTGTTCTTCCCTGTATTCTCTTATTTCCTCGAATGGCTCAGATGTTGCAGTTTCTTCCATCAAATCACAGATCAGCTGTTGCCCTTCCTGATTTGGATGGAGACCATCTGACTGCACTTTTTCTCCTATACCGGAATCCAACAGTTCCACTACCTTATAATCATAATCATCAGCGTAAGATACAATGATATCATTCATCTTTGAAATCAGACCTTCAACAATACTGTTCAATGTTCCGGGAAGCTCCATGCTTTCTACCGGATTGTAGATTGTTGTAACTATCATCTCGCTATTTACCGGTCGCATCGAATCAATATTTTCCATTGTAAGCTTCCAATCATCTTCAAACGAGGTGTAATCCCAATTGCTGATTGCGCTGACTACTTTTACAAGCAGCAGAGGGTTTGCCTTAATTCCGTCTTGCAACGCTGCTAAGGCCTGATTCGCCGTTGAGAATTTGGTATTATTGTTCAAAATTTCTTTTGATACCTTTTTAAACTGATTCATGAGATCATTTGCCCCAATCGTCACTGTCACAAAATCAGCTTTTTGTAAAGACTCCTGCACCTGTTTCCTTTTCAAAATAACAGAATTCAGCTTCGTTGTTGTCAATCCGTTCTTTGTATCTTTTGACAGTTCAACATCTTCTCCCGCCATTTCTTTCAAATCATTCGCAATCAATTGCGGGTAACTAATAATCTCTGATTCTGGGTCTGCACTATATCCGTTGGAAATACTGTCCCCCAAAGCGACATACTCTAAAATACCATCATCCTGTATTTCCACATCTTGCTCTTCCAAATCCTGTGTTGCCGGATCTTGTGTTTCTGAATCTGAAACTTCTGAATCTTGCGTTTCAACATCCTGCATTTCAACTGCTTCTGATTCTTCTGCCACCGCACAAATCGGTGTAGTGATAATTCCCCCTAACATAGCTGCCGCCATTACTATTCCTAATACTCTTCCTGTTTTCCACTTATGTTGTCTCATTTTTTACACTTCATTTCTTTACGCATAAACATATTGCTGCTTTATATTTTGTTCCTTTTTTATCTGTTATTTCCAACTCTTGAAAATCATATTCTTCTTTATTTAAATGTTGACTTATCTCAACACGTTCTCCTAATTGAAAGCAAAACGAATCCAATGGCAATTTCATTCCAAGTCCTGTCACTTTCATAAAACTTTCTTTTAATGTCCACAAACGATAAAATTCTTCGCATCGTTTATGTTCATCCTCTATTTTCATCAAATGCTCATATTCTTCCGGGCAAAAAAAGCGTTCCGCCAGTTTTTCTTGCGGTTTCTCGATTTCTTCGATATCGCATCCTACTTCCCGGTCTGAAAATACTGCTAAAACCATATTTCCGGAATGTGATAAATTAAAATGAATCTCCGGATATTCTTCCAGATAGGGCTTTCCATTCTCCCCTGTTTTAATTTTCACATCACGCTCACAAATATTATATTCTCGCAGCCCCCGCTCCAGCAAAACGCCTGCTCCCAGGGATAATCTTTTCGCATTGTCTACCCGATATGCATCGATTTTCTTCCGCCTGCCATCCGAGAGCATCGAATAATGTTTCTGAAAGCACTGCGGATCTTCGAATTTTGTAACATCCAACTGATATATTTTCACATGTTCCATAGCAAGTTCCTATTCTTTATTACTGCTTTTTATCTTTGCATCACATTCATTATCTTATTGCTTTTGAAAGATACATTCCTACAAAGATGCCGAATAAACATAATCCGACACTTAACACAGCATATAATCCGGCCTGTGTATATTTTCCATCCATAGACAATGTATACGCCTCTAATGAAAATGTTGAAAATGTTGTAAATCCGCCACAAACTCCTGTTTTTAAAAATCTCACCGCATTCTCCGGCAAATGTTTTTGTGTCGTAACTCCCGCAATATAGCCAATCAAAATCGCTCCAATCACATTAGTAACCAATGTTAATATTGGAAATGAACCGCGATATGGTATCAAACTGATAGCATATCTTAGCATTGCTCCAACTGCGCCGCCTAATCCGACAAATAAAAATCCACTCATTTCATGTCTCCTTAAATTCCAAGTGTATTTTTCACTTGCTGAAGTCTTTCATAAAACTCTTCATAAAATTCTTCGCTCTCATACGCTGTCTGGTAAAACATTTTCAAAACATATAGATTTAAAATTCTTGTATTCTCTTCATCCAAAGTCTGTATCCCTGCTTCGCAATCCAACAAAAACCGATGCCAGTCTGCTATGTATTTCTCGTATGCTGACAGATTTGGAAGTCCAAGCCATTTTTTAATCTTTACTTTGCCACGATTTTCTTTTTTACATTCATAAATCTGTAAAAAATATTTGAATCCTTCCTCTTCGTAATAACGTCCCAATGGAAATAATCTGCAAATTCCCGGGCGAAATTCATGCACGCTGCAACGTCCTTCAGCATTTAAAAATGCACATGCCTCTGTCTGTCCTGCTAATTTTAAATTAGGCAGGATCATACCATCCACTACATTGAGCTCAATATATTTCTCCATGAGTGCCGCAAAATTCAATCCGATTCCGCTTTGCAGCCGCCAGATATCCATCGGATCTAATACGATGGAAGTTCCCATCCCGTGGCAGCATGCCGAACACCCCTGACAGTCAAAGCAGTCTGCTTTTACCATATCATTTGCTGTATATAATCTTCCATCTGAAATCTCACTCAACTCAACATTCCGTTTCATGTCTTTCTTCCTTATTCATTCATATTTAAATTTTTCAATGTCTCGATCAGTTCCAGATCTGACTGCTGCACTTTAA
Source organism: uncultured Schaedlerella sp. (assembly GCA_934435195.1). Taxonomy (GTDB): domain Bacteria; phylum Bacillota; class Clostridia; order Lachnospirales; family Lachnospiraceae; genus Schaedlerella. Next base: position 18,265 of record CAKSAJ010000033.1, on the reverse strand, counting down.
TATTACTTGTCATACTTTTTCCTTCCGGTGTGCGCACTGTCATTTCGATAACCATACCTTCTTTAACACCTTCCGCTCCAACGGCTTTAAAAAACGGCATTACTCTTGGGTGATTTGCATTAAATGTTTTTAATGCTGACTGTAATTTCATCATTGTTCCAATATTTCCAAAATTCATGATTTTTTCGCCTTTCTTATTCCAATTTTATAACTCTTTTTCATGCATTTTATTTTGCCCTTTCCTTTAGAAAATGTCAAGCCGAAGCCTTTCACTGAAAAATCATATTTTTTAAATTTTTTCTATATTTTTTATCACTTTTCACTAATTTATGTTATAATAAAAAGGATTTTTACTAGATTTTTAACAACAGGAAGAGGTGTTTTTAATGTGGGCTTATAATGAAACTTTTTATCAAATATATCCGATTGGATTTTGCGGTGCGCCGGTGCATAATGATGGGGTGACTGTTCCAAGGATCAAGAAGATTGGTGAATGGAGCGAATACCTTGAGACATTAGGTATCGGTTCTATTATTTTGAATCCTATATTTGAATCTGATAACCATGGTTATGATACTCGCGACTTTAAGAAAATAGACTGTCGTCTCGGAACAAACGACGATTTTAAAGAAGTTTGTCAGACGCTTCATGAGCATCATGTAAAGATTATGCTGGATGGCGTATTTAACCATGTCGGACGCGGCTTCTGGGCATTTCAGGATGTACAGGAGAAAAAATGGGATTCTCCCTATAAAGACTGGTTCCACATCAGCTTTGACGGAAACAGCTGTTACAATGATGGTTTCTGGTATGAAGGATGGGAAGGACATTTTGAACTGGTAAAACTAAACTTACAGAATCCTGCCGTTGTAGATTATCTGTTAGACTGTGTTCGTTTCTGGATTGAAGAATTCGATATTGACGGACTACGTCTCGATGTTGCTTATAGTCTGGATCACAATTTCATGCGTCGTTTGCGCCATTTCTGTGAAGAATTAAAACCGGGATTCGCATTGATCGGCGAAGTGCTCTTTGGCGATTACAATATTATCGTAAATGATGAGATGCTTCACAGCTGTACAAACTATGAATGTTATAAAGGTATTTACTCTAGCTTTAACAGCATGAACATGTTTGAGATTGCACATTCACTGAATCGTCAGTACGGTCCTGAACAGTGGTGTATTTATCGCGGAAAGCATCTGATGAACTTTGTCGATAACCACGATGTCACTCGTATTGCGAGCATTCTCACAAACAAGAATCATTTACCACTGACTTATGGTATTTTATTCGGTATGCCTGGCATTCCATGTATCTACTATGGAAGTGAATGGGGTGAAGAAGGTGTCAAAGCTCCGGATAATGATTATGCACTTCGTCCATGTTTCGATGCTCCGAAACCGAATGAATTGACTGAGCTTATCGAAAAGCTGATTGCTATTCGCCGCGAAAGCGATGCACTTTGCAATGGTGGATACCGCAATGTCGTTCTTACGAATCACCAGCTCGTCTTTGAACGCCGCAGCAACAGTGAACGAGTTCTTGTTGCGATCAACGCCGGGGATTGTGACTTCACTGCCGGAAATGGTGAGTTGAATGGAGATTATACTGAATTGATCACAGGTGAAACCGGAAACCTGTCAGGATCACTCAATATGCCAGCTTATAGTATTCAATATTTGAAGATGAACTAGCGGGGCCGGGAGGCCAATGGGGACGGGGTTTTCTGGCTTTTTTTGTTAACAAAAAAAGCCAGAAAATCCCGTCCCCGTTGGTCTCAGAAAACTCCGTCCCCTTTTGACCTCCCTATCTCAACTTTTCAATCATTCTTAAAACTCTTCCTGCGGATCTGCGTATCACTTCTTCTGGCAATTTGCCTTTTTCATAAGCATTTCTTATATCACTATCATCGTCTGTACTTCCCGGCATAATGATATCATTTCCTGCTTCTGCACATTTCCATGGAATACTTCCGTCTTCCGGTACTGTCGTGTTCCAGTCTGACATCACAATACCCTCAAATCCCCATTCCTGACGCAAAATCTTCGTGCAAAGGTCATGACTATTTGCTGCATGGATTCCGTTTATTAAATTGTAAGAAGACATGACTGCAATTGGTTTTCCTGTTTTTACTGCAATCTCAAATCCCCTCAAATAAATTTCACGAAGTGTTCTCTCGGATAGCTTCGAATTCACACCCATTCGGTTATCTTCCTGATTATTGCATGCAAAATGTTTAATTGTAACGCCACATCCATGTTTGCTCTGCACACCTCTTGTCACAGCAGCTGCCATTGTTCCTGCTACGAGTGGATCTTCCGAATAATACTCAAAATTTCTTCCACACAATGGATTTCGATGGATATTTAATCCCGGTGCCAGCCAGAGATTGACATGGAATTCCTGCATTTCCTCTGCAATATATCCACCAAATTCCTCCATTAACTCTGGATTCCATGATTGTGCCAATGCAGTTCCTACCGGAAATGCAGTACAAAACTGATAATATGTATCCGCATTTTCGTGTTTCTTTTCACTTACAAGAAATCCATTTTCCAGTGCACCCAAGACTCCGATTGCATATACCGTATCTGTCTTTCTATCCACTTCATAACTCTGCTGTAATCGGATTCCTGCCGGTCCATCTGCCATCACAAGTGCAGGAATTCCATATTTATCATATAGAGCTTCCGTTGTCTCTCCTGCCGAACCAGGAACTTTAATTCCTGCCGCTCCCAAAGTGCTTGTTGTTTCCGAAATATTTCCATACAACAGCGGAATCAATTCTTCTGTTGTTTGCTTTATATCAAATTCTTCTTTATAAACAGGCTGTTCTTTGAATTGTGGACAAAACTCATAAACCGGTATTTTCTGTTCCTTTGCAATCTGATACCAGTCATCTGTTACTGCCTGTATCTGTTGCATTTTCTTTAATTCTTCATCTATTTCATGCTCCATGTTCAGACATTCTGTCTGCTCAATCACTGTATTTTCTAAAACATGTAACACTGCTTCTAATTTTAAATTGATGGAACTGTTTCCAATCCAAAGGCCATAATTTCCTGCTTCCACAATCCATGCATGTGTTTCTTCTGAAAAGCATGCAATTGCTTTTTGATCAATTGAGACCAGAACTTTTTGTGTTTCACCCGGTTTTAATTCTTTTGTTTTTGTAAATCCTACCAGACGATGATATTCTTTTTGCATTCCAGACTGTGGCATTGTTGCATATATCTGAATTACCTCTTTTCCCGAAAATATTTTCCCTTTGTTTTCCACTATTACTTCAACTTTTACCGTTTCATTTTCAACTTTTATTCCATTATATTTATATTCTAATGTTGTATAAGACAAGCCATATCCAAACGGAAATAATGGTTTGATTTTCGCACTGTCAAAATAACGGTATCCAACATATATGCCTTCTTTGTATTCTTCTGTCTCCAGATTTCCATTTAAATAACTAAATGCTTCTGCATATGGATAATCTTCATACCTCTTTGCCCATGTTGTAGTTAGTTTTCCACTTGGAACAGCATTTCCAAACAAGATATTGGCAACCGCACGTCCACCTTCCTGCCCAAGCTGCGAAATGTTTACAACCGCTTTTATATTGTTTGTCTGTTCAAGTATTTCCGTCAATTCTACCGGACCACCTGTATTTAACAGAATTACTGTTGGAATATTCTTTTGATCAATATATTTTAAATCCTCCTGCTCTCTGTCACTTAAATAGTAGTCCCCTTTTTCCTTCCGTCTATCTTTTCCTTCCCCGGATATCCGGCTCACCACATAAATTGCAACCTGAGCACCATCCAGATCTTTGCCACAAACAGCTCGTCCAATTGGAAATGTAAATGGATTTGCAGCGTATGCATCAAATGGATTATCTACCTGTTTCGCTTCTTTTAAAATTTTTTCTTTCCACACATTTCTCGCTTCTCGGTAACGATTTTCATAATCTTCCAACCAATTTATACTCGTGATAGGTGCTCCACTTTCTTTTATCCCCTGAAAAATGGAAATGCTTTCCCTGTCATTTACGTCCCCTGAGCCGATTCCACCTTTCACTGTTTTTCCTGCACCACTTCCAAGAAGTGCTATCGGCGTTTTATCCGCTATCGGAAGTATTCTGTCATTTTTTAATAATACAATGCCTTCTTCTGCTGCTCTTCTTGCAAAACAACGATGTTTCTCTTCTCTTGCTGTTATTTCCGCATTTTTTGTTCCACTATGTTCCCACTTATTTTCCATTCTGCTTCTCCTCTTTTTCTTATCAAAAAAAAGAAAGAACCCAGCATTTTTTTTAATTTCCTGCCTTGCTCTTTCTTCCTAATACTATTATTCTTTTACTCCTCCAAGCGTTACACCTGCAATAATATACTTTGAAAGCAACAGATATACAATAATAATTGGTACAATTGCTACTGTGATCATCATATAAATCTTTCCCATATCAAAGTTCATATAATCTGCACCACGCAGTGTTGCGATCAAAATCGGAACTGTCATTTTGTCTTTTGACTGAATGACCAAAGCTGGTACGAAATAGTTATTCCATGAACCTACAAATGTAAAAATCGCCTGAACTGCTATCGCTGGTTTCATGATAGGCAATACAATTTTATTAAATGTCTTAAACTCTCCTGATCCATCGATTCTGGCCGCTTCAACCAAAGATATTGGAAGTGAAGATTGCAGATAACTATACATAAAATAGAATACTGCCGGCGAAGCAATAGAAGGAATGATCAATGGAAGTAATGAATCATACATTCCCATGTTTGTAATCAAACGTAAGAATCCCATTGCAGTAACCTGTGTAGGCATAACAAGGATTGCCATGACAAATGTAAATGCAGCCTTTTTTAACTTAAAATCGTATACATATAAGCCATATGCAGTCAACGAAGAAAAATATGTACACAATGCTGCCGAACATGTCGATACAAGCACACTGTTCAAAATTCCACGAAACATTGGAAAACTTCCGTCATTCGCAACATTTTTTAAATTCTGCAGAAAATATTTTCCCGGCAATGCCGAAAATCCTTTCTGAAGATCAGCGTGTGAACGTGTTGCATTAATAATTAAAACATAAAAGAAGAACAGGCACATAAAGGATAAGAGTATAAGCACTACGTGTGCCAAAATATTTCTAAAACGATTTCCTGATTTTGATTTCATTATCTTGAGTTCCTCCTCTCCCGTTTTGCTTTCTTCTTAGCTGCTTTCTTTGAACCATCTGGATCATCATCTATTGTCATTTTATATACAAAGAAACACAAAATTGCACTGATGATGAATAAATAAACAGATAATGCTCCTGCCATACCATAGTTCTTGCTCTTCAAATGACTGTTTAAAAACATAATCAAGGTCATAGATGTTCTGTCCGGATTTCCCTGTCCATTTGTCAAAATCTGCGGAACATCAAACATCTGAAGTCCACCAATAATCGATGTGATCAATGTATACGCAAGAATCGGACGGATCAATGGCAATGTAATATAGAAAAATCTCTGAATACTATTGCAACCATCCAAATCAGATGCTTCAAACACATCGATACTGATTCCCATAATTGCTGCCATTAACATAATTGTTGTATTACCAAACCACATCAGAAAGTTCATCAGTCCAATCAAAGATCGTGTTCCCCATACAGACCCCAGAAAATCAATTGGACTACTGATCAGTCCAATTGACATTAAAATTGAATTTACCGGACCATTTGTTGAGAACATTGTAAAGAACAGCAATGCAAATGCTGACGCCATAATCAAGTTTGGAAGATAGATAACAACTTTAAAAAACTGCTGTCCGCGTATCTTCAAACGTACATCTGTAAACCATGCTGCCAGAATCAATGCGATAACAATCTGGGGAATAAATCCAATAACCCATAAGATCAGTGTATTTTTTCCATATTTGAACATATCTGAACCAAGTAAACTTGCATAGTTTGCCAGTCCTATAAAATTAGGTCCAACCTCCTTGATTCCAGAACGATAATACTCGAAGAAACTGTATCGTACTGTATCAATCAATGGTATTAAAGAAAAGATTAAATATGTCACAAAAAACGGAAGAATAAATATGTAGCCCCACTTTCCGTAATCAATGCTTTTTTTCTTTCTTTTCATAATTGTTCTTCCTTTCTAATACATCTGCAGAGCAATCTATGCTCTGCAGATACCAACATTTATTCTGGCCATTTTACCTCTGTAATATCAGGATAGCGTTCTTTGATTGCTGTTTCAAAGTTTGTTTTTGCTTTATCATAACCTACTTTACCCTGAAGATAATCACTGAATGAATTCTGAATCAACTCAACACATCCCTGATCATAAGATGACAATGGAGCGATTTTAATATTTTCTGCAACCGGTGCAAAATATTTAAATGCATTCTGTCCACCAAGGAAATCAGATGCGAACGTTGCATCATCTTTTGCAGCTTCCTCCATACCTGATTTTGTATTTGTGAAATCAGAGTACTCTTTTGAAATCTTTAATAGATTATCTTTATCTGCTGTCATTGCAAGAATGATATCTTTTGCATGTTCCATATTGTCTGTTCCTGTTGCAGCGTGGATGTAAGAACCTCCCCAGTTATATTCCTGTGGCGGGTTTGTTACTGCCCATTCACCTTCTTCTCCATCCCAGTTTGGTTTCAATGTGAAATCAATTCCCCATGCCGGGAACAAGAATGCAAATACTTTTGACTGAGAACTCATTGCTTTATTCCAGTCATCATTCCACTGTCCTTTTACGGTTGGATTTAAATAACCTGCATCCAGCCATTCTTTCGAATCACTTATCCAGTCTGTTATCTTTTCGTCTACATTAATTGTTGTTTCTCCAGGTTCAACCCATGAATTATCAATGCTGTTTCCATACAGACGGAATGTATCTGCATAAGATGCAAATGTATAATAACCTTTGTCTTTCAACTCCTGAGCTGTCTGTTTCATTGTATCCCAGTCTTTTACTTTTTCACCAACTGTTTCCGGATCATCTGTTCCGAATACGTCTTTTGCAATATCACGGCGATATACTAATAATCCAGGACAGCACTGCCATGTAGATCCTCTCTGTACTCCGTCTACATCAGATGCTGTTGTTCTTGTAAAATCATATTGATCGGCCATATCTTTGTCCGGATCAATTCCAAGATCAGTAAGTGGCATTGCAACATCTGCATCTTTATCTGTATATTTGAATACATAGTCTGTCTCTGACAAATAAATATCCACTTTATCATCTGCACTTGCATCTGCCTGTTTCATCAAAGCTTCATCCAGCTTTTGCTGATATACACCATCCTGATTTGGATTGATAATCCAATGAATTTCTGTTCCATCTTTTAATGTTGTAACAGAGCCATCTTTTGATGTTGATTCTACTTCTGGATATACCGCTTCCAGACGCTGACGAAATTCATCATTCCATGAATAAATATTGATTACTTTTCCTTCCTCAGCATTTGCGCTATCACCTGATTCTGCTTTGCTTCCACATCCTGCCAAAGCACCGCCTGCAACTACAGCAGCCATAAGAATTGCTACAATTCTCTTTTTCATAATAAAACCTCCTCATCTTCTCCAGCTTTTTTATCTACTTCTCTGTTCGATGGATTAAATATATCATTTTCTCACATCAAAATATATTATTAATCTTAACAAAATATCAAATTCGTGTCATAATGTAAAAAATATTATAAGTTTTTATCGGAGGTTATTTTCATGGCACTTTCTCAAGAATTCTTTCATACGGAATTAGAAAACAGCGAATTAGAAGCACTTCATCGTTCACCTTCTATTGAATACTCATTTTATAATGCAGTAAAATCCGGTGATATGGAAACCGTATTACAAAATTGTTCAGAAGATGCGTTCATCAATCTGGAAGGAACTGGTGTTTTATCACGTGATTCGGTTACCAATATCAAATATCATTTTGTAGTTACCGCCGCCATGCTCACACGTTACTGCATTGATGGAGGACTTGAACCTGAACAGGCTTATCGTCTCAGTGATTTCTACATACTAAAGATGGACTCCTGCACCACAGTCAGACAAATAGCTAACCTTCACCATGTTATGGCAAAAGATTTTACCGGAAAAATGATTCTACAAAAGAAAAGTTCCATCCTGTCCAAACCGGTCATGCAATGTGTAGATTATATATACGCACATATAAAAGAACGCATTACCATTCAGGATCTTGCTGATTACACTGGATTATCAACCAATTATCTTTCACGTGTTTTCAAGCAGAATCTCGGTGTATCCATAAGCGACTATATTCGCCAGCAAAAGATTGAAAAGGCAACACATCTTTTGAAGTATTCGGAACAATCAATCATTGACATCGCAAATTACCTGTCATTCTCTTCTCAAAGTCACTTCATTCAAATTTTTGAAGGATTTATCGGAATGACTCCCAAAAAGTATCGTGACAAATATTACAAATCTATGTGGTAGTTTCACACTTTATTATAAAAGAACGTTTTCCTGATATATGAAAAACCAGAGTCATACAGTCTTTTACTACATGACTCTGGTTGCATATTTTTAAGACAACTTCAGACAAATCTGATGTCTTTCCTCCGGTGATAATTTTTCAATATTCTGTTTTGGAAGAAATGCGTATCCATTTTCATCAAATTCCATAGGCACTCCATCACAAGTTGCTGTTTTTATTGAAGCTTCCTGTACGTTTTTCTTTTCTTTATTGCAAATCTGAATCTCAAATTTTCTTCCGGCAAATTCTAATCGTAATGCTGCTCTTCCATCTTTGTCATATTGTTCCGGCATCAATGCAGGAGAAACTATCAGATTTCCACACTTACCTTTCACACCAAATACTTCTGTGATCATCGTAAGCATATACCAGCTTGCAGCTCCAGTCAGATATGCATAAAGTCCTCTTCCTTCATTGTCAAAATACTCCGGAATTCCCGGATACATTTCACTCTTGTCGAAATCCATTGCGGTCTCTAATAACGCCTGTAAAACTTTGTGTCCTTCCTTTGCATATCCTCTCTGGTATAATGCATTCGCATACATCACTGCCATATGTGAAAATACAGCTCCATTTTCCTTTTCCCCATATGCGAACCCAAACATTCTTCCAAAATCAAATTTTTCTTCTTTGAAATTTGTATTCAAGCGATATCCACCGGCACGTTTATCAAACAAATATTGGTCTGCACTTCTGCAGATTGCCTCAATCTGTTCTTTCTGTGCTGTATTGCTCATAACCGCAAATACTTGACCTGTCAGCATCATTCGAACATTCCCGTCTACACAGCCTTCTACTTTTTGTTTATGATTATCATAGTAGCCATTGAACCATCCGTTTTCTCCATTTTGAATCCATTCATTTTTTCGGATATGTTCCTTCAGCCACGCGGCTTTTTCTTCCAGATTTTTACGTAACTGATCCAAACGAATTACAATCGTTTCCCCACTTATGTTGTGTACACATTGTTCTGTATAAGTTTGCAATAATTCTCTCTTTTTCTTTGCATCCTCATATAGTTCTTTACCAGAAGCCAACAGAAGTTCTAATTCATGTGCAATTTCTATCTTATCGATTCCTGTCTGTTTTTCTAAATCTTTAAGGCTCTGTGCGATATCCTGCAGATTACCGGCATATGCACATGTGAACGCAACACTTTCTCCATGTTCCCAGGCCATATCTAGTGCATCATTCCAGTCTGCCCCATGCAATCTCATCTGATTATGCTCACCGACATCATAAAATGCGCACAAATTCTGTAGCAAAATATGTTCCAGTACGGTTCCATAATACACTTCGCCCTGCTCTGTTTTCTGACATTTCCCATATTGAGAATTCCACTGTGTATCGTGTGCGGTTCCTCTCTTCGACTGCAGATCCTTAAAATACGGAATCTTTTCAAATAAGACTCCCTTATCTCCTGTCTGATCCATATATAATTTTGTTGTCACAAATGGCCAGAACGCATGGTCCATCCAGACACGCGTAATATTATTTCTATCTGCTATAAATTCACCTTGTGCATTTCCGATAATCGTAGCATTCGTTCCGTCTATTCTGACTCCACCATAATTATCTATAATCATCTGACGAACTCCAGATGGATTCATGATCAAAAGTGCCAGACAATCCTGCCACAAATCTCTCCATCCACGACCACCTTTTCCGTAATCATGATATGGAAGAAATGAACATCCATAAATTCTTCTAAGAATCGGCTGAAAGCAAATCCATTTCAGATAATTGTCCACATCAGCATTTCCTGTTTCAAATTCTACATTTACTTTTTCTTTCCAATGCTGTTTGATTTTTTCAAGTTCTGATAAAACTTGTTTCTTAGTACGATATGCTGAGGCAATTACTTCCACCTTTTCTTTTTCTTCTGTGACGCCTGCAAGCACAATATAAGCAACCGTATCCTTTGGCTGTAATGTTACTGTTTCAAATGCCAAGCCACCGACTGCTTCTTTTCCTTCTATTTTTGTTCCCGCTGCAACTCCTGTTTTCTCTGTCCGAACGGCCTCTGGAATTAAAAATGAGCCGCCTCTGCCGATAAACATCTCTACTGTCGGATAAAATTCCTTCGGCATCGTTCCATCTTCCGTTGAACCATATACAAAATATGTTGTATGGTTTTTCTGATGTCCACGTTCATCAAATGATAATACCGGTGTCACTTCTACTCCATATTTTTTCGTTTCGATTCTATGTAGCAGTGATGTAACATGTCTATGATCACGAATATTGTCTGCACTTCTTCCATATATCGGAATTGCAGCTATCGGCGTAATTTCCAGTTCTTCGTCTGCAACATTTGTAAATTCTACAAGATGCACTTCCGCAACACCATCCAAAGTCACAAAGGATGTGATTTCAGAATGTATGCCATATTTTTTTGAAGTTCTCTGTAATTTCTGCCACATAAATCCAGCTTCCAGTACGCTTTCATCCTGCTCTGCCGTATATCTCTGACACTCTTGCTCTGCCGACACTCCGTTCGCAGACCAGTATCCTTTTCCTTTCACCCGGCACCAGAAATTTCTGGTGCTTCGGTTATTGTGCAGATTTTCAATGCTTACCGGCTCTAACAGAAAATGATTCTGATCTGTTTTACTATCTCCTCCCAGAGTTGGTGTAATACTGGATTTCAGACCTCGCTCTCCTGCCAACGGTAAATACAATGCACTATAATTTTCCGGATTATGAATGATAAACGTTCCTTCTCTATCTTGAAATTCTATTTGTTTCATCTCAATTCCTCTTTCACTTCTTATGACATAAACATTTCAATTTCCGTCTGCTGTGTTAATTTATCCTGTGGAATATAATTTTCTGTCATTGTTTCTCCATTTACAATTAATTGTTTACATCCAGACTCTATATGTCCCGGATTTTTTACAACAATATGTAAATGACAGCCACGGAAATCTTTTTCTATCTCAAATTTATCCCATTCTTTTGGTACGGATGGGTTAATATGAAGTCCATAGAAATCCGGACGCATACCTAAAATACCTTCTACACATCCAACCATTACCGTAGATGCTGTTCCCGTCAGCCAATGGACATGTGAACGTCCAAAATTCGGGCTTGCTTTTCCTTCTGTAAACTGTCCATAACAATACGGCTCCAATTTTCGAATCTCAGCTCTGTCATTCTGAGCGGCCGGAGCATTTTCTATAAAATACTGAAATGCTCTCTCTCCATGACCTCTGAGTGCCTCCGCAAGAATAATCCAACCCTGTGATTGAGAAAAGATTCCCGCATTTTCTTTTGTTCCGGCATTATAAATGACTGCCAGAGCCCCCTCAAATGCATGTGCATGGTATGGAGGATCCATTAAAATTGCACCATATTCTGTATTCAGACGATTATATACATTCTGTAAAGCAAGATCTGCCTGTTCTTCACTTGCAAGTCCACTGATTACAGCCCAGCTCTGAGGATTGAGCCACATATTTGCCTCCGGATCTGTACGTTTTCCAATTACTTCACCATCTTCTGTAAATCCACGAATAAAACGATCTTCATTCCAGCACAATTCCTGTATCAATTTCCCCAGTTTTTCCTGGCTTTCATTCAAATATTTCATATATGCATCATCTTTTTTGTAAGCTGCAAATTCTTTTAAAATTGTCATTGCATAATAAAACTGTAATGCAACAAAAGTAGATTCACCATCTTTTCCAAGTCTCAGGCAATCATTCCAATCAGCGTACAAACCTGCAGGCATTCCGTGTTTTCCAAGATGATTCATAGAAAATGCAATGGCACGTTTAAGATGTTCATATACCGTTCCCTCATCTTTATTTGCAAACGGAATCACTTCATCAATAAAATCTACATTTCCTGTCTCAGAAATATATTTATATACGGTTGGAAATAGCCATAATGCATCATCCGCACGATAAGCCGGATGTCCTGTCTCCTGTACATAAGATGCATCATCCGGAGTATCTTCATGTCCAGGATTGTGAGTAAATTTTACAAGTGGTAGTCCGCCTCCGTTGTCTACCTGTGCTGAAAGCATGAAACGAATCTTTTCTGCCGCCATCTCTGGTGCCAGATGAATCACTCCCTGAATGTCTTGAACTGTATCACGATAACCGTATCCGTTACGCAATCCACAATAAGTAAAGGATGCCGCACGAGACCAGATAAATGTCATAAAACAGTTATATGCATTCCATGTATTGATCATTGTATTAAATGCTTCATTTGGCGTCTTAATCTGGAAATGTGACAATTGGCCATGCCAGTATGCAATCAGTTCTTCCAATTCTTTCTGACACACTGCTGCACACTTTTTATAATGTTCTACAATTATACCTGCCTCATCATCTTCCTTCATTCCAACAAGAAATGCCATTTCTTTTGTTTCTCCGGGTGCGAGATGCAGCGTAGTAGACAACGCTCCACATGCATTTCCGTTATAATTGCCTTCCCCATTTAATTTTCCCTCTATGACACTCTGCGGATTTCCATATCCATGATATCTGCCAAGGAACCCTTCTTTATCTCCGCACCAGGAATCTACCTTTGCTCCTGCCAGCCCAAAGAATCTATTGAATACAATCTTGTCATCTACATCTTTTCCATCTTCAATTTTATCCAGATTTGCGTGGATCATCTGGCGTACTCGATTATCTCTAAAGACAGTTCTTGTAATAAACTGAGAATACTGCAAATTCACCTGATCTTGTTCATAATTACTGTTGTTTGTGAATTCAGCATATCCAAATATACTAATTTCTCGTTCCTTATCTGATTTATTTGTAACGCTTAAATTCCAAACTTCATACGACTGGTTCAAAGGTACATAATATCGCACTTCTGAATGAATCCCCGCATAATCTGCCATCATTTTTGTATAGGCAGTTCCGTGATGACATTCACTTTTATATTCTGTCAATTCTTTTCCTACTGGCTGCCAGGATGCTGACCAATAATCTTCTGTCTCATTATCTCTTAGATAAATGTATCTTCCCGGTTCATCAAACTGATTAAAAATGTATCTGAGGATTCGTCCATTTGCACCTGATTTTGCAAAACTATATCCCCCTGCATTATTTGATACAATTGCCCCATACTCCGGAGAGCCGAGATAGTTTACCCAAGGTGCCGGTGTATCTGGTCTTGTAATCACATACTCCTTCTTTTCTTCATCAAAATATCCATATTTCATGTCACGCTCTTCCTCTCATAAACTTATTTTTTGTTTACTATATCTTTTTCTTTTCTAATGATATACAAGATTATTCTTCAAAATATCAGATTCGTGACATAAAAACCAACGGGGACAGAATTTTCAGACCAACGGGGACGGGAGTGCCAACGGGGACGGGGTTTCTGGCTTTTTTGCTAAAAAAGCCAGAAACCCCGTCCCCGTTGGCACTCCCGTCCCCGTTGGCACTCCCCTGGTTGCTATTTCACAACTACTTTACGGAAGTTTTTCTTTCCTTTTTTCAGGACAATTCCTTCTCCTGCAAATTTATCTTTTTCAATTGTTGCATAGATATCTGTTACTTTCTCACCATCTACTGCAACTCCACCCTGCTGTACAGCACGTCTTGCTTCTGATTTTGAAGATACCAGTCCACTCTTAGCAAGCAGTGTAAGGATATCGATAGAACCATCTGCAAGGTCTTCTTCTGTCAATTCTGCTGTTGGCATATCAGCTGCATTTCCCTGGCTGAATAATGCACGGGCACTTTCCTGTGCGCGAACTGCTTCTTCTTCACCATGAACAAGTTTTGTCAATTCAAATGCAAGGATTTCTTTTGCTTTGTTCAACTGGCTTCCTTCCCATGAATCCATTTCATCGATCTGTTCTAATGGAAGGAATGTCAACATACGGATACATTTCAGTACATCAGCATCTGCTACATTTCTCCAGTACTGGTAGAAATCGAATGGCGATGTTTTGTTTGGATCAAGCCAAACAGCACCTGACTGTGTTTTTCCCATCTTTTTACCTTCTGAGTTCAGAAGCAGTGTGATTGTCATGGCACTTGCATCTTTACCGAGTTTACGACGGATCAGCTCTGTACCACCGAGCATGTTTGCCCACTGGTCGTCTCCACCGAACTGCAGGTTACATCCGTAATTCTGGAATAACTCATAGAAATCGTAACTCTGCATGATCATGTAGTTAAACTCAAGGAATGTAAGTCCTCTTTCCATACGCTGTTTGTAGCACTCGTGTGAAAGCATACGGTTTACGCTGAAATGTGCACCTACTTCACGGAGTACTTCGATGTAATTCAAATCCATCAGCCAGTCAGCATTATTTACCATCAATGCCTTGCCATCTGAGAAATCGATAAATTTGCTCATCTGCTCTTTAAAGCAGTCACAGTTATGCTGAATCTGCTCCGGTGTCATCATCTGACGCATATCAGATCTTCCTGATGGGTCACCAATCATAGCTGTACCGCCACCGATCAATGCGATTGGTTTGTTTCCTGCCATCTGAAGACGTTTCATCAGGCATAATGCCATAAAATGTCCTACGTGTAAGCTGTCTGCTGTCGGATCAAATCCGATGTAAAATGTAGCTTTTCCGTTGTTGATCAAATCTGCGATCAGTTCTTCGTCTGTAACCTGTGCGATCAGGCCACGTGCTTTTAATTCTTCGTAAAGTGTCATGTTTGTGTTCTCCTTTTTTATATTATATTTTTGTAAGTGTTCACAACAATGTAACACCATCGACACTAGGTTCGATAAGACCTCACCAAGTGTCGAGGTGTGTGTTCTCACTAAGCTCGATAAAACCTCGCTAAGTGTTCACAACAAAAAACGTCCTTACAATTAATTAATTGTAAGGACGAGTATTATTCCCGTGGTACCACCTTTATTCACAACAGATTCACATCTGCTGCCTCAACAGCAACTATCATTGCCTTAGCATGTTAACGTCTGCCAGTCCGTCGCAGCCTACTTGTCATCCGTTCGGTGCGCAGCTCCGAGATGTATTCATAGCCAATCGTATCATGCGCCTCTCATCACCCGGCAGCTTTCTGTTTTCACTCATTGCTATTACTTGTTCTCTTCTATGCCTTTTTCATCTCTGTTGCTTATAGTAACGTATACTAATAATTCTGTCAAGCCTTCGTTTCAAAAAGGGCTTCGTTTTGCAAAAAACAGCTTTGTTTTCTTATTTTTCATATTCAATCTGCATCAGCATCAGCCCCTGCGGCGGTGCTGTCACGCCTGCTGCCTGTCGGTCTTTCGCCTCCAGAATCTCTTTCACCTGCTCTGGCGTATAGAACCCACGTCCAACACGTAGAAGCGTCCCGACAATAATACGAACCATATTATAGAGAAAACCATTTCCCTTAATTCGGATTGTCAGCTCTCTTCCGGCCGCATGCCCATTTCTTGCATATGCACATTCTGATTCCAAAACTTCTAATTCGTAAATTGTTCTGACCGTATCTTCCACATTTGTCCTGATATTGCAAAAGCTTGCGAAATCATGTTCTCCAAGCAAATATTCTGCTGCTTCACGCATTTTTGCAACATCCAATTTATAAGAAACAAAATATGTGTTATGTCTCTTTGTAGGATCGGGAACCTCTGTATTCAAAATATGATATTCATATGTTTTCACAATATGATCCTGATATCTCGGATGCCAGTCGGATGGTACTTCTTCTGATTTTACTATCACGATATCATCCGGAAGTTTTTGATTTAACGCATAAGAAAATCGTTCCGGCGGAATCGGCGATTCAGTATCAAACACCGCCACATTTCCCATTGCATGCACCCCGGAATCGGTTCGGCTCGCACCAATGATAACAATGTTTTCTCCCGTCAGTTTTGACAGTTTTTTGTTCAATACCTCTTCAATCGTAATTCCGTTTGGCTGTATCTGCCAGCCACAATAATCGGTGCCGTCATAGGCAACTGTTAATTTTATTCTTCTCACTACTTATACTCCATTTTTAAAAGATCCATACTTTAAATGGAATGAAATGTCCCACAATGATAACAACTACAAGATAAAAAATCGAAAATGTATATGCCAGATAATCTCTTTTTTCATAAATCAATGGCTTCATCTTCGTTCTGCCTTCACCACCGCAGTAACATCTCGCTTCCATTGCCATGGCAAGGTCATTTGCTCTTCTAAATGCAGAAACAAACAACGGCACTAAAATCGGAACCATCGCTTTTGTTTTCTGAATGATATTTCCACTCTCCAAATCCGCACCACGGGCGATCTGTGCCTTCATGATCTTATCTGTCTCTTCCAAAAGGATTGGAATAAAACGAAGTGCGATTGACATCATCATCGCAATCTCATGAACCGGAACATTTATTTTATTAAGCGGTTTTAATACGCTTTCAATTCCATCTGTCAGAGAATTCGGTGTTGTCGTCAGTGTCATAAGCGAAGAACCGACAATCAGATAGATTAAACGGATTGCCATAAATACGGACACTCTAAGCCCTTGTTCTGTAATTGTAAAAATCCAGAAATGTACCAGTGTCTCTCCGCCTTTTGTCAAAAATAAATTCATCACAACCGTAAATAACAATAAAATAACGATTGCCTTCAAGCCTTTGAGCATAAATTTGAGCGGTACTCTGCTTGCTTTGATTACAATCATTAAAAATATGGTTGCAACTGCATAGCCAAGCAGACTGTTCTGTACAAACAACGATACTAAAAATATCAGCGTACAAATAATCTTCACCCTTGGATCCAGTCGATGGACCGGACTTTGTGCAGGGTAATACTGTCCTATTGTAATATCTCTAATCATGGTAACACCTCATTATCTCGTCTGCTGCCTCTTCGACTGTTGTGGCATCTGTACGCACATCCAGCCCTCTTTCTTTTAAGTCATGCATAATATATGTCACCTGCGGAGCTGCAAGCCCTATCTGTTCCAGCTCTTTATAATGTGCAAATACAGATTTCGGCTCCCCGTCAAACATCTTCTCTCCATGATTCATTACAATAATTCTGTCCACATAGCGTGCAATATCTTCCATACTATGAGACACAAGAATTACTGTCATATCTGTTTCTTTATGAAGTCTTGCTATCTGATCCAGGATATCATCCCTTCCTTGCGGGTCCAGTCCCGCGGTTGGTTCGTCCAGCACAAGAACTTTCGGTTTCATAGCCAGAACTCCGGCGATCGCCACTCTTCGCTTTTGTCCTCCCGACAATTCAAATGGTGACTGACGATAATATTTTTCAGGAAATTGTACAAGCTCCAGCGCTTCCTTTGCACGCTTCATACAATCTTCTTCTGACAATCCCTGATTTTTAGGTCCAAAACAAACATCTGTCAGTACATCTACTTCAAACAACTGGTGCTCTGGATACTGAAATACAAGTCCGACCTGTGTTCTCAGTTCGCGCATATTATAACCGGCTTCATAAATGTTTTTACCTTCATAATATAACTGTCCTGAAGTTGCTTTGATCAATCCGTTTAAATGCTGGATCAATGTAGATTTTCCTGAACCCGTATGTCCGATAATTCCTACAAACTGTCCCTGTGGGATTTCCAAATTAATATCCTTCAATGCATGTCTTTCATATGCATCACCCGGATTGTAAATATAATTTATATGTTCCAGTTTTATTGACATTGGTTTCTCCATTTCTATGCGTCTTTTTTCTGTGCTTTCATATTCAAGAATGCCTCTGCATTCTTGCTGCGAGATGCGCGTCATGCAATGCATGACATACTTCTTCTGCGCATCTCTGC
>CAKSAJ010000032.1 GCA_934435195.1 uncultured Schaedlerella sp. | reverse complement strand
GTATGCAAAATATTATGAGTTTCGCAAGTGATGAAAAGGCAAGCTGGAAAAAATATCAATTAGCTATGCCGATAAGCCGTTTTACTGTTGTTGCGAGTAAATATGTTTCCGTACTATATACTGTTGCAATCAGCATTTTAGGCAGTATTGCGTTCAACGGTTTATCCAGTGTGATTTTTCAAAACTTTGATATGCTTATCTGGCTATTTTCGATTGTTGCAGCATTTATTATCCCATTGATATGGACAGGAATTTGCTTGCCATTAACTTATTGGTTTGGTTTTCGTTCTGCACAAACTATGGGATTGATTGTGGTAATCCCCATGTTTTACTTTGTAAAATATTTTGAAGATGGACCGGGAATATCTGCAATGTCGAACTCTGCTTACTCATATATGATAGTTGCCGCTATTGTTGCAGTAATAATTTTCGGAATTTCATTAGTAGCAAGTACCATTGGATATAGCCAAAAGAATTGAAGAGAATTAGAAAAGAAATATCCATAAATAACCAAAGGGCGACAGTCAAAATGCTGCCGCCCTCTTTTTTAAGTATAAATCAATTCTTTTAACACAATCTCTTCTGCTGCATTTTGGATATTATTTACAGCTCCAACCCACACCATCTGATCACGAGCTTTCAATTCTTCCGTAACGCCTAACCATATTGGTGCCAGGCACCATTAAATTTCTTTCTTTATAAAACTGTCATAATCGTCTAATTTTTGCCACTGAAGCTGATATTCTCGTAAAGTCATTCCGTTTTTTTCTTGGAAGGCCTTTCCCAAATGGCTTTGGGAACAAAATCCCAAAAATGCTGCTATATCTGAATACCGGTACTTTGAATAAATTAGCAGTTCCTCCGCTGTTTTTAGTTTCTCATTGAGAATATATTTTTTTAGGGATATATTCGTTTTCTTCTTAAATTTTGTTGATAAATAACTGGTGTTATAGCCCAATTCAACCGCCATTTTTGCAAGATTTACTTTTTCATGCAGATGCTCTAATGTATAATCCCGACATTTGGCAACAAAGCTATCATTAATATTTATCTGTGAATTTGTGTCATCACGAATTTTTTTTACCATTAAAGTAAACTGAATTTCTGCTGCTTTCACAAGCTCCATCAACTTATTAACAGAAACTCTTTCCACCTGATAAAGATAAATATCGCTGACTGTGTACGCAATTTCCGGAATTACACCTCCACGTATTGCCGCTCTTGAAGCATTGGTAATGGTTATAATACACATATTTCGAGACTGTCTTTCCACATTGTCAGCTATATGTCCATATTCTCCACCAATTTCTTCTTCCCAGCTCTTTTTCAACATTTCCACGTTTCCTTCCTCAATGCTTTTCAATTCGTGGAGTTCCTGAATATAAGAATTATGTTTTTGTAAAAGTTCAATATTATCAAATATTTTTTCACTTATCAGCTTTTGAAAAAAATTTTTCTCTTTATCGGTATTTTCCATATTACCACCTACTCTCTTATTATTTTAATAGCAAAAATTCGTAGAATTTTCAATAAAAATCTAGAATTTATTATAATTTCCCCAACACTATCATGATACTATGATGATACCAAAAAACAAATAAGGAGGTATTTTTATGAGAGGTGTAAATTTAGGAAACTGGCTTGTTCTTGAGAAGTGGATGAATCCATCCTTTTTTCAGGGAACTGATGCTGAAGATGAAACATCTTTCTGTATCAATCTGTCTGAGACAGAGAAACGCGCAAGATACGATGTCCACCGAAACAACTATATAACCAACAGGGATTTTGCCAACATTGCTGCTATGGGGTTTAATTCTGTCCGAATCCCTGTGCCTTTTTTTCTGTTTCAAGATGTAGGTCCATACGTGTCCTGCGTTCAATATCTAGATCGTGCATTTGACTGGGCAGAAGAATATGGTCTGAAAGTGCTGATTGATCTCCATACTGTCCCAGGTGGACAAAATGGAACTGACAATTCCGGAATCAGTGGAATTTGTATCTGGTCCAACCATAAAGAATATGTAGACTATACCTTAAATGTTCTGGAAAAAATAGCGGAAAGATACGGACAACGAAGCTGTTTATACGGAATTGAGGTTCTTAATGAACCAATGTGTAGCGATACTCCAACTGCGGCATATATGAACATCGAAATGATCAGTCAGCAATATCCACCGGCCAAACCGGAGTGGGCAAAAGAAAATTCAAACTATTCACTTGAATTTCTAAAAAATTATTACAGGGAAAGTTATCGCAGAATCCGCAAACATATGACGGCTGAAAAATGCGTTATATTTTCAGATGCCTTCTGTATCAATATCTGGGACCAATTTTTTCAGGAACCGGAATTTGAAAATATTGTACTTGACACACACCAGTATCTGACTCTTGCGGAAATGCTGGATCCGTCACCTAACACTCTTCCAAAATACCAGAATTATATTGCGAAAATGAAAGAAGATCTGCACATTGCTTCGCAAAAATTTCAGGTTATTGTAGGAGAATGGAGTCTTATCACTTCGCCATGTGACTATAGTAAGATGACCAGTGATGAAAAATCGGACTTTTTCCAGGCGTTGTCTTCGTCTTATCTTGATGCACTTAATGAATGCCAGGGTTCTTTTTATTGGAACTACAAGCTGAATCATACGGACCCATCTTTGTATGCCTGGGATGTACAAAGATGTATCAATAATAAATGGCTGAAATAAAATGGGGAGGAAATTAATAATGGCAGATAACTATATGCTTAAAAAAAGTAAAATTGTATTGTGGAGCTTACGTAATATTTCTATTATGGCCGGATTCGTTGTTATGTCCTATGTATCCTACTTTGCAACAAATTGTCTCGGAATCTCTGCTGGTGTAATAGGGGCTCTTCTACTGGCCAGTAAATTGTTTGACGGCATTACTGATTTGATAGCAGGCTATTTTGTGGAAAAAACCAACACTAAACTGGGAAAAGGACGTCCTTATGATCTTTGCATTATTGGAGTATGGATCTGCACTGTTCTCATGTTCGCAGTACCGGATATTGGATATATTGGAAAATGCATCTGGCTTTTTCTGACGTATACATTGACCAATTCTGTATTTTTCACGTTGCTCAGTGCTGCTGAGCCAGTGTATATGATGCGGGCAATTCCTGATAAAGCCCAAAAGGAATTTACAGCAACCCTTACAGGCCTTATAGGGGTCATCGCTGCGGCTGTTGGCTACATGATTTTCCCTGTTATGATGGATTCTCTTGGCAAGACCCAGAAAGGATGGATTCTGATTGCTTTGGTTATTGCGGTCCCAATGATTTTTATAGGTCTCATTCGTTTTGTTTCCATCAAAGAAGTAGTTCCATGTACGGTCAGTGAAAATAAAGAAAAAATCAAGATCAGAGACATCATGGTTTCTTTAAAAAACAACAAGTATATTTATTTTCTGTGTACTGCCCTCATTCTTACAACTATGGTAGGAAATATTGCAACTACAGTAAATACCTATTATTTCAATTATGTTATTGGTAATGTGGCTCTCTCCGGAGTTATTGGTATTATTTCTCTGGTTACGCCTTTTGTTATATTATTGTTTCCATCATTTTTAAAAAAAATATCCTTATCCAGACTCGTATCTATCTGTGCTGTAATTGGTATTCTAGGATGCATGATACGTCAGTTTTCCGGGGAAAATCTCTTGTTAATTTTGGTTGGTTCAGCCCTTATGACCATTGGTACCCTTCCTTTGTCCGTATATAGCATTGTTATGGTCAATGATGTTATTGATTACAATGAAAAAATGACTGGCCAGCGTATGGAAGGTATTTTAAGTTCATTTTTGTGTTTTGCGCAGAAAATCGGAATGGGCTTTGCTATAGGCGGCGTAGGTCTGATTATGGGAATAAATGGTTTTGTCAGTTCCAGTTCTGGGGATAATGTCCAGCAGCCAGCAAACGCTATTAAAGCAATCGTATCTTTGTTCGGAGTCGTACCTGCTGTTCTGTTTGTTGGAGTAATTATTCTTATGCATTTCTATAATATTGATAAAAAGTAACTATTCAACACCTAAATAAAGTTTCTGCTACAATTAGGCCGGCGCCTCAAGGCGCTGGCTTTCGCTTTGCTCCAACACCCCATTGTACAGATCATGATCATTTTTATTATAAAGAGAAGGAACTGTCTTTTACCAGATAGGAGGATGTTTACAAGCGTTCTCTGCAGGCAGCAAAAAAAGAAAAATTGATGAAATTGGAAACAGCAGCTATATACAAGGCTGCTGTTTTTTCACCCGGAAATGTCAGATAATATTTGAAAGAAAGGGGAAATTAATATATAATTGACTATAATCAAAAGTGAAAACAACATTATAATTGGAGAATAAATATGCCAAAAGGATTACAGCACAAAGGAATTGTCAGAAGCAATAAAATCATAGCAGATACGATAAAAAAGGCAGAAGAAGGTTTTGAAACAGCGATAATAGAAAAATTGTAAAATGAAAATGAGACCAGAGAAAGAATGAAGCGAGAGGAGAACGTACAATGAGAGATACCGGAAATAAAACTAATGAAAATTCTATGAGCGGGATTGATCTGACTGCTGAAAAGATTAACTCATATTCTGTTGCGGAGGGTACAAAGGCACTGGCAGATTTAGAGAAACAAAGTATTCATGCAATGGCGGAAAATGAAGCGTTTCTCATGAAACTGCTTCAGGACAATAAAGACACGGAAATTGGAAGAAAATATGACTTTGCGTCTATTAAAACTATCGAAGAATATCAGAAAAGGCTTCCGGTTACCATCTATGACGATTATGCTGGTTATATGATCCGTAATATTAATAATAATGAGGATAATCTTATGACTGCTTATCCTATCAAGGTTTACTGTGAAACATCAGGATCTCTTGGAAATCCAAAGATTGTTCCCATGACAGTAAACAGTATTCATGTTCAACAGAAGTATAATTCCTTAATCTGTGATGCGATTAAGGATATGGCTCTTAAGCCGGGCTGGAAAAAGGGACGTGTGATGACACTGCTGGAATCCAAAATGACAGAGATGAAAAAGGGCAAAGAATATGGCAGCCTTTCAGCTATTTTTATGCAGGAGGCAAAGGCTGTGCTTCCGCTTATTTCCACCACACCAGCTGAGGCAATTTTCCCGGATGGGAATACTGATACCAGGTATCTGCAGGCACGATTTGGACTGGCCGCTTCTGACCTGGTTCAGATTTCAACTACTTTTCTCAGCTTTGCAGCTGAAATACTGCGTTACATTGAAAATCACTGGCAGATGCTTGTAAGTGATATCGAAACAGGAACAATCAACAGTAAGGTTCGGATGTCAGAGGATATACGTGAGAAAATTCAGAAAAAAATCACTCCAATGCCGGAGAGGGCAGCAGAACTTCGTGCTATTTTTGAAAAAGGGTTTGATACACCTTTTGCCACAAAGGTCTGGCCGGATCTTCAATTGATCAGCGGTGTGGGCACCGGGGCTTTTGAAATTTATGAGTATAAAATCAGAGAACGTTATGTAGATGAACGGGTACAGTTTTATTTTGCAGGGCTGAATTCTACCGAGGGTCTTTTTTCCGTTCCTCTTGCAATGGGAGATAAAAAAAGTGCTATTGTTCCACACAGCATGTTTTATGAATTCCTGCCTGTGGATGCCCAGGATGACTTTTCACAGATTGTAACCCTTGATAAGGTTGAAGTTGGAAGAGATTATGAAATAATCATGACCAATGCCAATGGTCTGTACCGCTATCGTATGCGGGACTGCATCCGGATCATGGATAAATACAACGAACTCCCGCTGATTCAGTTCCAGTATCGTCTGAATCAAATGGCGGAAATTATTGATGATCATACAGAAGAAAGTGCATTTACCAAAACTGCCATGGATACAGCTTTACAGCTGGGACTGGATCTGGTAGATTACTCTGTTTATCCGGATAGAGATGCTCCATTACCGCGATATGTTTATTTTATGGAATTTGCACATATGCCGGAGGGCATCACACGGGAACAGATTCGGACTGTGGTACATAAAAATCTGGAAAAATATTCTCCGGATATTAAAGAATACATAAAAAAGGGAATCGGCGCACCTACGGAACTGCACATTCTGCAGCCTGAGACTTACATGCTCTATCATGACCTGATGGTTTTTAAAGGCCGTAACCCTGCGCAGGTTAAACCGGTACACATTATCATAAATGAATTTCATTATCGCTTCCTTTCAAAGCTGATTGAAGAGGAGTGGGAAAAATAATATGAACGATAAGCTTATTTCGAAATCATTCAATTCCATGATGATCATGATGATTTTTGCAGGGGTTGTTGCTATGTGCGGCTCTGTGATCGACGGGGTTATTATTGGTAATTGCTTAAGTACCGATAGTATGACTGCTTTTGGATATGCATCCCCTGTGTTTATTTTTCTGGCGGCCATTGGAGGTGTCCTTTCCAATGGGGGAAAAGCGCAGTGTGCAATCCTTACCGGAAAGGGACTTTATGAGGAAGCACGTGAGAATTTTTCCCGTATATTCCTGCTTACTGTTATTTTGGGTATTGGAATCACGTTCCTCTGTCTGGCGGCTGCAAAACCGGTTGCTGTTCTTTTTGGAGCTTCTGGTGCCTATATTCCTTTAACCGTGGAATATATCAGAGGACTGGCAATTGGGACCATCCCCATTATTATGATGCAGGTCATGACAGGTTATCTTGGACTTGACGGCGGAGAGATTTATGGATTTTATGGTGCGGTTATCATGTCTGCAGTTAATATTTTTTTCGACCTTATGGTAGGAATTGTATGGCATGGCGGGCTTTTTGAGATGGCACTCGCCACATCTGTAAGTTATCTGGCGGCGCTTCTGGTGCAGTTCCTTTATTTCAGAAGAAAAAACAGACTCTTTCGTTTTGTGAGATTTAAATTACAACCGGAAAAGTCTCTGTCTCTGATTATGGCAGGTCTTCCCAGTGCTGTCAGCCGTATCTGCTGCTGTAGTACAATTGTTATTCTGAACCACCTGCTTACTTCCTGTGCAGGAGAGATGGCTGTATCTGCCTGTTCGGTGCGAAATACCATTGGAAATTTTGCAGATGCCATTTTCATGGGTGTTGTAGGAACTATTTCTATTTTCAGCGGTATGTTCTATGGTGAGAGAAACAAAAATGCACTCCGTGCCACCTTTAGGACTGCCTGCAAATATGGTATGTTCCTTGCAGTTGGCTGTGGCGGGGTTATATTCCTGTTTGCACCTGTGCTGGCAAATGGAATTCTGAAAGCAGATCAAACTACGCTTTCTGCCACTGCGGCCTGCCTGCGTTTTTATGCTATTTCTCTTCCAGGAGAAATATTTTCCCAGATTTTGCTGTATCACTATCTTGCCACAGAAAAATCAGGACTTTCCAATCTTATCTGCGTTCTTCACAATTTGGTTCTGGTTGTTGTTCCGGCCTGGATTCTGGGAATGACAGCAGGGCTTAATGGAATCTGGTTTTCCTGGTTCCTTTCAGGAATCCTTCCCCTGCCGGTTATGTATTTGTTCCTGAAGAAATATAAATCCAAAAATAAATGGGACATGTGGGCAGCAACAGATCCTGATCTGGAGAAGGAGATCACAGGAAGTTACGAAGTATCTGTTTCTGATGACATGGATATGGTAATGGAAACAACCAGACAGCTCAGGGAATTCTGTAATGCTCATCAGCTGGGGACGGGCAAATCTTTCCGAATCTGCCTGGCAGTGGAAGAAATTGCAGGAAATATTGTAGAGCATGGATTTACCGGTAAAAAAGGAAAACATTTTATTGATCTTCGGCTGACATTGGAAAAAGATGGAAGCGGGTGCCTGTCACTGCGTGACAATGGAGTGAAATTTAATCCCCTGGAATACAGAAACAGAGATACACAATACGGACTTGCTATTATCAGGGGAATTTCGGAGAAAATAGATTACCATTATGTAGCATCCATGAATTGTCTGAATGTGATAATCAGGTGAGGGATCATATATTTCGCCCCACACGTCTCCGTTTCTCAACAGGGTCTATCTGACCCACAAATAAAAGAATGCCTCTGCAATCCTGCCGGAGGCTATATCAGATGGGAGATTGACTCCCACCACTGATACTGATTTGTTACTCGCCACCTACAGAGGTGGGAGTCATCTCACATCTGATATATTTATCGTGGCAAAGAATCATGTCTCTTCTTATTTTAATCTAACATAAAATGTGGATTTCCCTCTGCCTTCCCTGCGAAGTTCTCCTTCTGCTACAAGCTTACGAAGTGAACCTTCTATCGAACTCACACTAAGTGCCGGGCATAGTTCTCGAATATCTTGCTTATTGAATTTCCCGATTCTTTGCTGTGTAGCTTTACGAACCATCCCAATTGCCGGAAGTTTCTCTTCTACAATTTCAAATCGGTCTTCAAAATCTTTGTAAGCAGCAAGAATTGTTCCAAGTAAATATTTGATAAAAGGAACTGCATCCTCTTCTCCTTCATGCCAGCCATCCTGTGAATGACCCAAAGCCTCATAATACAAATCCTTGTTCTTTGCAATTTTAGCTTCAAGCGAGATGTACTTGCCCACATAAAATCCACTACGATAAAGTAGCAGAGTTGTAAGCAATCTGCTCATTCTGCCGTTACCATCATTAAATGGATGGATACATAGGAAGTCATGTATAAAAATAGGAATAGCCAATAATGGCTCCACCTCATAATTTCCAATTACCCTGTTGTACTCTTCACAGATTCTATCAAGAGCCTCTGGTGTTTCAAATGGTGCCAATGGTGTAAACAGCACCTCCGTATGTCCGTCTGGATATGTGGCACTAATATAATTCTGTACATTCTTAGTTCGCCCAGCGAGTGGATTATTCATATGGCTACACAGTATTTTATGCAACTGTAAAATATAGTTTTGTGTAATAGGAATCGTATCAAAACTCTCATGGATAATATTTAATACATCACGGTATCCTGCGATTTCCTCTTCATCTCTATTCTTTGGTGTGGTCTTCTCCTCCACCAACTGCTTAATTCTTGTATTGGTTGTTACAATACCCTCTATCGCATTTGAAGCCTCGGTACTCTGAATCTTTGCTATCTCCACAAGTTTCTCCAACTCGTCCGGTCTTTGCTTAAGATATAGTTCTTGTTTCCCTGCGAACTTGTATATTGCTGCTATGAGACCAAGAATTTCTGAATCCCACTTTTCTTCTTTAATTTTTGAATAGTTAAACGGTCTCATTATTTAAGCACCTGTCTTTCATTTTTCCCTTAAAGCATCTCGTTTCCCTTAAATTATAATCAATAATAAGGGAAAGTCAATATGTTTAAGGTTATTTTCCCTTAAACTCTTTCGTTTTTTGCGGGATAAATAATATTTTATGCGATTCGCAGGGATATATTCACATTTCATTTAATATTTTTTCTGCAAACGACATTTTTATGAAAAATACAATGGATATTTCCGCTTTCGGATCATTTCCCGAAATCCTTCACGCTTGTCTATCTTAGTTCCGGTAATTGCTTCGTCTGCAAATATTCCTACCATCGCCCATTCTTTATTCTTCCTCCATTTCTTTTACCCGCCACTTCCTTTTGGCTGTTTTCTTTATCTGTGCTGTCATTCTATCTGAATTTTTAAATGTGAACGACTGTTGAATTACTTTATCTTCCATTATTTTTTACCTCATCTTTCTATATCATAACTTTGATGGCGATCTGCAAATGCAAAACTGCGCAAAACTTAAATTCGTTGTATTTTCCTTTGTAGTCAAAGAAAAAGCACTATAAATCGGTCAGCAAACGATTTTCAGTGCTTTTTTACGTGTTATTCTATTGAATTTTACCTTTTCTTCCATTGAACCGTGCATACAAGGTCTCTTATACAGATCTACAGCTTATATTCCAATTTTAACTATGGTATTGTGAAGTTCAATCAACTTTCAGCATCCGATACCCAACGCCAATGTGTGTTTGGATATATTGTGGAGAGTTCGGTTCTTTCTCGATTTTTTTACGAAGTGTTGCCATAAACACACGAAGGGAGGCAATATCATTATCCCAACTACTTCCCCAAATGCTTTGCGTAAGGAAAGTATGGGTCAGAACTTTTCCTATATTTCTTGTCAACAGGCAAAGCAACTTATATTCAATAGGTGTTAAATGCAACTCTTCTTCATTCAAATAAGCACAACCTGCAGCATAATCTACACGAAGTTTTCCGTTTACAAAAACAACCGCTTCGGCAGGGGATACTTTTTGCATCATCAATAACCTTCTTTGCGTGACTCGTAGTCTGGCAAGCAGTTCTTCAACAGAAAATGGCTTTGTTAAATAATCATCTGCACCAGCATCCAATGCATCAATTTTATCGGTATCTTCACTGCGAGCACTGATTACGATAATTGGCATGTTTGACCAAGTACGGATTTTTTTAATAATCTCAATGCCATCCATATCAGGAAGTCCTAAATCAAGTAAAACAATGTCCGGATTGTGTGAAGATGCTTCTAAAATTGCCGATTGACCATCAGGCGCCGTCAGATATCGGTATTCGTGCGCTTTTAAGGTTGTTGTAATTAAATTTCTGACAGATGTGTCATCTTCTACAACTAATATTAGTGACTTATTCATATACTTTGACCTCCCCTGCCGGTAATGTAAATGTAAATACTGTTCCGTGCGGCAGATTATCTGAAACAGTAAGTTCTCCGCCGTGGGCGTTAATAATGGACTTGCACAAAGATAATCCAAGTCCTAAACTTCGGCGGCTGTCTGCAATTTGATTTGCACCGCTATAGAACATGTCGAATATCCGTGGCTTTATTTCATCAGCAATTCCGTTTCCGTCATCCGATATAGATACGATTGCTTGTTTTCCCCGCTTTTCTGTCCGAATAACAATATGAGAATTTTTAGGTGTATATTTGATAGCATTATCAACAATATTGATGATTACCTGAACAATAAGCTTTGCATCCATTTTTGCAAGAAGAAATTCTTCTTTGCTTTCAACAGAAATATGATGTTCTTCACTCTTTCGGTTAATATGATGTAACGCTTCTGTGATCACGTCATCCATCAAATCTTCCGTTATACGGAGATTTAACCGTCCTTCTTCAATTCGGGTTACAGCCAGCAGGTTTTCTACAAGGTTAATCAGCCACATGGAATCATCATAAATATCCATGTACAGCTGCTTTTTTGTATCATTATCAAAGGAATCGCCATTGGACAAAAGGTTGCTGGCATTACCGGAAATGGATGTCAGCGGTGTCCTCAAATCATGTGAAATAGCACGCAGCAGGTTCGCTCGCAACTGTTCATTTTTTGCAAGGATAGCCGCCTCCTGTTTCTCACGGGCATTTTTCTCATTTTCCAAAGCCAGGGCACATTCTCCGAGAATGGACAGTAGAATACTGTTTTCAAATGGATCAAGAGGTATTTCCCCCATCATGATTCCAACAACTCCATATACCATACTATTGCTGCGAACAGCAAGGTACAGGCATTTTGCATTGGAAAGCGTTCCTGTTGTAGCTCCGGCACGTTTATTGTTTTTCAATACCCAGCCGGCAACGGCCTTTTCATTTTCGGAAATACACGATTCCAAATTTTCCTCCGTCGCAGAAAAAATATGCGGCGTATCCAACACTTCTCCATCAGCTAAATAAAAAACGATATCTTTTCCCAAGAGTTTAATGAGCTGATTTGAAGTTGCAGATACAATTTCATTTTTATCTTTTGCCTGTTGCAATAGCTGGTTTGTATCAAATAACACTTTGGTACGGTAAGCAGATTGTGCCGCCTGTTTTGCCTGGTTTTTAATCCGTATAGCAAGAGAACCGGTTAAAAATGCCGCCAAAAACATGATAATAAAAGTAACAGGATAACCCTGATCATACGCCTGCAAGGTAAATTGAGGTTCCGTAAACAGGAAATTAAAGACCAAAACACTTACAATCGAGGAAATTAGGCTGTATATCTGATGTTTCGTGATGACAGCGGTGACAAGAACGCCTAAAACAAAAACAGTAATGATATTTGCTTCGTCAAATCCAAATTTCTGGAAAATCATTCCGACTAAACTGGATAAAATCAAAATCGCAGTAGATTTTAATGTATCAGTGACAGAGAATAGGATATGGTTCTTTTTCCTTCCCCCTCTTAACTGATACACTGCCGCATTAGAAACCGTATCCGGAATAATATGCACATCCAGGTTAGGGGCATAATCAATCAATTTTTCTGTCAGGGTCGGTTTGCTGAGCAAATGCCGTTTTGTAGCAGAACTACGTCCGATCACAATCTTTGACACACCGGACAAACGGGTGAATTCCGCAATCTGAAACGGAACATCTTCTCCGTAAACTGTTTCAATTTTTGCCCCAAGCTGCTCAGCAAGACGAATATTTGAACGCAGGCGTTTTACATTTTCCTCGCTCATCACCGAAAAATCTGGGGTTTCTACAAATAGAGCCGTAAACTCCCCTTTAAAAGCAGAAGCCATTTTTGCGGCGGTACGGATAATTTTCGCATTGGATGGAGAAGAAGATAGACATACAAGAATATGTTCGCCTGTGTGATAATCTCCATGATTTTTTATGCGGGTATTTTCTGTAAGGATATTCACCCGGTCCGCACATCGCCGCAGTGAAATCTCCCGGAGAGCTGTCAAATTTTCTATTGTAAAAAAATTTTCTACTGCCTGTTTTTCCTGTGTCTGTCTGTATACATTTTCTGTATTCAAACGGTTGATCAAATCCTGTGGTTCAATATCTATTAATTCAACCTGATCTGCATTATCAAAAATAGAATCCGGGATGCGTTCCCGTACAACAATTTCCGTAATGGATGCAACTGTATCACAAAGGCTTTCAATATGCTGAACATTGACAGTCGTATAGACATCGATCCCTGCATTCAAAAGTTCCTTAATATCCTGATACCGTTTTGCATGACGGCATCCTTCGGCATTCGTATGTGCAAGTTCATCTACAAGGATAAGCTGTGGTTTTCTTTTCAGTGCCATGTCAATGTCGAATTCGTTCAGTATCATACCATTATAGAGAACTTCGCTTGTAGGAAGAACTTCTAAGCCATTCAAAAGAGCTGCTGTTTTGGGGCGTGCGTGGGGTTCTACATAACCGGCTACCACGTCAATTCCCTGCTGTTTTTCCATATGAGCCGCTTCTAACATGGCGTAGGTTTTACCCACACCAGCTGCGTATCCGAAAAAGATTTTCAAATGTCCTTTATTACGGTTTTCTTCATCAGCTTGGATTGCCTTTAATATCTGATTCGGATTGTGTCTGCTTTCACCCATACGGTCATCTCCTTGTACAAAAACGTTATATAGAATAATAAGTAAATTTCAGAAAAGTATTTTAACACTGACATTAAAATCGCATAAAGATTATACCACCTTTTCTTCTTTTTTTCCATTCGGGCTTGTAGCCGAAAGCAGAAAACGCTCCGAAAAATCACTCAATTTTTCGACAAATAAGTTTTTGGGATTGATTTTCCTCGAGAAATTTATCCAGCTTTTCCATAAGAAAATAACCATAAATAAATGCTGCCAATACCACTATAAGTAAAACAAAGCCTTTCATATCACCAACTTCTTTCAAAAATTAAATATGAAAACATTTTTGAATATGTTTCGTCTCCCCAAGAACAAGCATGGTACTGTCCTTTAACAACTGCGTATCGGAACTTATTTTCAAATTCATAATATCATTTGTTTTCAGCGCCATAATATTGACGTTATATTTTTTTCGTATATCCAACTGACCGATTGTTTTTCCTATCCATTCTCCCGGTATAGATATTTCAAAAATTGCATGTTCTTCATCTAGTTCTATGTAATCGAAAATATGATCAGCACTATAACGGATCGCAACCCAATCGGCAAGCTGCCTTTCGGGATAAACAATTTCATCTGCGCCGTTCCGTAAAAGAAATTTTGCATGAACATCACGAGCGGCACGAGACACCACCATTCTTGCACCGAGTTCCTTCAAAAGGGACGTTACTTCCAATGAATTCTGAAAGTTATCTCCGATAGCCACAATACAAACATCAAAATTCCCAACACCAAGCGAACTTAAAAAATCCTCATTCGTCGCATCCCCAATCTGAGCGTTAGTTACAAAGGGAAGTACAGCATCAACTCGAGTATCTTCTTTATCTACCGCCATCACCTGATGATGCAATTCATCTAATTTTATAGCGATATGCCGTCCGAATCTTCCCAGACCGATAAGTAATATTGATTTCATTTTTTTATTCTCCTTAACCTACTGTAATTTTTTCCTGAGGATATCTTGAACCGTTAGCCTTTTTTTCAGAAATGGTGGCAAAAATCAAGGTCAATCCTCCCACTCTGCCAAAAAACATCAGGCAAATCAAGATTATATGGGAAACAAGCCCCAGATCAGGAGTTATTCCCAGCGATAACCCTACTGTTCCGATTGCCGACGCCGTCTCAAACAAAGCGGTCATAAGTGGAATATCTTCTGTGCTGCTAATTACCATTCCTCCGACAAGAAATAAAACGATATACATCAAAAAAATTGTAGCTGCATTTCTGATAGTGCCATCTGGAATTTGTCTGCCAAAAAAATGGGTGTGTTCCTTTTTCCTAAATACAGATAATGCCGATGAAACGAGAACTGCAAGAGTTGTCGTTTTCATACCACCTGCAGTGGAACCGGGAGAGCCACCGATAAGCATCAGAATAATGATAAGCATTTGCCCAACTTCACTGAGTAAAGTCAAATCTGCCGTATTAAATCCTGCAGTTCTCGGTGTAACGGATTGAAACAAGGAAACCCATACTCTTTCCGTAAGAGGCACATTTGAAAATTCAAAATAAAAAAAGTAAAGAGCCGGTAAGAATATCAATAGTCCTGTTACCATAAAAATCACCTTGCTTTGCATCCGGTATTTTTTGAAATGCCATTTATGATTCTTTATATCCTCCCATGTAAGGAATCCAATACCTCCTGCAACAATCAGCGCCATAATTACAAGATTTACAATCGGCTGTACAGAATAAGAGGTCAACGAGGAAAAAGGAGTTCTTATACCGATTAGATCAAATCCTGCATTGCAAAAAGCAGAAATAGAATGGAACAGCGAATACCATATTCCTTTCCAAAACCCAAAGTCCCTACAAAAAACAGGGGCTAAAAGAGCCGCACCAATGATTTCGATAAGAATAGTAGTCCGGATAATAAATTGCGTTCTCCGTACAATGCCGCCCACCGTTGGAGCTGAAATTGCCTCCTGCATGGTACTTCGCTGCATCAACCCGATTTTGCGTCCGGATACAACAGCAATCGCAATAGCAATCGTAACAATTCCCATACCTCCGATTTGAATCAGCAGTAAAATAATTCCTTGTCCAAATAAAGACCAGTAGGTTGCCGTATCATTAATAACCAGTCCCGTCACACAAACCGCAGAAGTTGCGGTAAACAAAGCATCCAAAAAGGAGGTACACTGACCGCTTTTTGTAGCAATCGGCAGCATCAAAAGCAGGCTGCCTAAGAGAATCACGGATAAAAACCCTAAACTAATCACTTGAAATGATGTCATATGTCGATGTCTTGATCTGTTTGTCTGTTGCATAACTATATCCCCATAATCTCAATTTCTTTTTTATATTGCCTTTACTCTATCTTTATTTGTATTAAATGGGCGTAAGTAAGTTTGTTTTGAAATTAAGATTGTATAAAGATGAGCAGAAGTCTGAAATCTTCTGCTCATCTTTGTAAGTGGATACGTCAATATTCATAATGCGTCCCCACATATACGATTCTACAGAAGAGTTTTATTTCCCTTATTTTCTCTAATTGCAACTCCACTCTTTTTTTCAGTTTTTGTATCTCCTTCGCAGTTCCCGGACAGATTCTTTGCTGTGTTCACTTTCAATAAGCTCCCCACGTTCATAGACATCTTTGAAAAGTGTTTATCCCTCTTTCCGCACCATATCTGTACAGCAAGGTGTGATTTGCTAAGCTGAAGCCGAAAAAAGTTAAAAAATTTTTTCGGGTATAAAAAAAAGGTATCAAATCACGCTCTCATTGTGGTTTGATACCTTTTTTAAGGGACACCCGCTAGGCGGGTTTTCCCTCTTCCTCCTACTCCGCATTTATCTCTGCATTCTTCAGGCTGCATATCTAAATTTGGTTTCTGTTTATTGCAACAATATAAAAACACTTCCAGCTCAAGTACATCTGCTTGATTACTCACATTACACTTACATTTCGGTGTCAATGGGGCATTCATGCCGGCTTTAGCCCTTGCCATTTACAACGAAGTGTAAGTGTAGTACAACGACTGATTCCATCCGCAGAGCGGCCGTTCTAAAACGCATTTGCGACCGCCGAATGGCGCAAAATGCATACCAGAATAGGCAATAGATTCCAAGTTGAAAAACAGGCGGATTCTCCACCTGCTATTGACATGCAAATTTATAACTGTTATATATAAAACAAGAGCGAAAAGCTCCAATCCAGTACTTATCGCTCTTAATTATCATAGAAGAATTCTATTTACAGACTTTTCTTCACACTCAAACATGATATTCAAATTTATTAACACATATTTGTGGCGTTTCTTCTTTTCCATTCGCAGTAACATAAATCCCCAAAATTGTTCCTGTAAATGTTGCAGAAATCTCACTTGCTAAAAATTTGCATTCAGCTTTTCCAATATACCACTTTTTATTCTCTGTATCTTTAAAATAAAATCTATATATTTTTTCGTCTGCTTCGATTCCAAGAACTACGCAATCATCTTCCAGTACTACTGATGTTTCCTCTATGCAAAAATCCGCAATTACCTTTCGTAAAATAATATGATTTTCCCCATTTTTATTCTTTACACAAATATCATAATGATAACTATCGCTCATATAAGCTGTTAAACCAGCCTCTTCATCTTCATTTTTTAAATTCAATTTAAAAGCTACAGTAGTATCACATTCAAAATGGCATTGTCTTTTCCCTATAAAAGTACATGATCCTCCTGAACTAAGAGTTTCTTTATTTCCAGTCATCCATAAGCCTTTTCCACTTTCATCTAATGAATAATTCTCTCTTTCAGGATTCCTCAGATGAACCCATTCATCCAATCTGCGTTCCATTGAGAAATCATCTTCAAAATCGCCTGGCTTTTTTTGCTCTTTAGTCATCAGCAGATTCTCATATATCTCTTCCACCATTTTATTTGTTCCTGCTTTTATCCAACCATCTTGTGTCCATACGACTGGCACTAGGAATGTTTCTCTGCCAAGATGATGAAAATATGCATGACTTCCCTTAGGACGCATACCTAGACATACTCCCCACCAGTTTCCTTGATGATCTTCTACAAGATCCATATGACCAATTCCTTGAAACACATGTTTTCTACTTCTATGTGTCAGTATAGGATTATTTTCATAACTTTCAAATGGACCATATGGGCTATCACTTCTAAATAGCGTTACCATATGTCCATATTCCGTTCCTCCTTCTGCCATAATCAGATAATATTTTCCATTCTTCTTATAAAGATGTGGTGATTCTGGTGCTTTTCCTCCAGTTCCTACACACACCAAGCGTCTTTCTGTTTTTAATTTTCCTGTTTTAATATCCAATTCTGCCATATAGCATCCCAATGTCTCTGCTTTTCTTTTATATGAATTTCCCATAATATATACTTTACCATCATCATCAAAAAACAGAGATGGATCTATTCCATCCCATTCCTCTAACTTAATAGGATCTGACCATGGTCCTTTTGGATTCTCAGACCAAACAATAAAATTATAATAATTTGTAACGTTCGTTGCAATAACATAGAATCTTCCATTATGAAATCTAATTGTTGGTGCATAAATTCCATATGAATTAACTGCATTCTGTATCGGTAGTTGTTCATCGGTCGTTAAGCAATGTCCAATCTGTTTCCAGTTCACTAGATCTTTACTATGAAAAATGGGAATTCCTGGAAAGTATTCAAAAGAACTTGTAATTAAATAATAATCCTCTCCTACTCGACATACACTTGGATCTGGATAAAAACCTTCTATAATAGGGTTTTGATATTTCATTTTTATTTCCTTCCATATTTAATATATATTGAAGGATTGCACTATAATACGACGCAATCCTTCATAATTATCATTAGGCAATTTTACAAAAGCTTAAAATAATAGATAAAATCAAAATTCCAACAATAATCTTGTTCGCACTTATTTTCTTTCTTAACAGAATAAAACATCCCATAGTAGCTCCTAATGGCAAAATCCCCTTCAGTATCTGATCTAATATTTCTTGCAATTCAAATTTCATATCACCTAATGTAAAGTGCAATGTTGTTGAAAAACTAACATTAGAATAAATCATTGCACCTACCATCATAAGTCCCAGTATACCGGCAGCTCTTGTGATAATTTCGATTAATCCATTCTCGTACGCTTTCTTAACAAACTGTCCCCCAAGATTATATCCTAATCTTAATGAATAATATTTTGTAATGAAATATGGAATATTATATAATAGTAGGAATAATACAGGGCCAAGCGGGTTTCCTTTCTGTGCTAAACTAATACCAATCCCAGCTGCAATTACACGAATTGTTCCCCAAAAAAATGAATCTCCAATTCCTGATAAAGGTCCCATTAAACTAGCTTTGATAGCATTGATTGATGATATATCAAAATCTGGTTTCGATGCATTTTCCTCTTCCATACTTCCTGCAATTCCTAATGGAAATGTTACAATTGCAGGTGTAATATTGAAGTATGACATATGACGTTTCATTGCTGCAACTCTATCTTCTTTTTTCTTATATACAGCATTTATGAATGGAAGCATACAATATAAAAAGGCAACACCCTGGGCATTAATATAGTTCCATGTACCTGATAATGTAAATGATCTCCAAAAAACTTTATTGAATATTTTCTTTTTTTCTGCAGACACTGTGCTTTTCTGATTACTCATTAAAAAAATCCTCCTCTTCTGAGCCCTCTGTATGTGCAACAACTACTGTACTTTTATGCTCTTTTTCAACTACTGCCGTATAGACTGCAATTACAGTACCTATTAATGCGATTGCAATTAACGGAAGATTCATATATGCTATCAATACAAAACCTAAAATCATAAATACTGCAATTTTAGCATCCCATAAACTATTTAATAACAATGCAAGTCCAAGTGCCGGCAGTAATCCGCTTGCTACAGTTAAACCATCCATTAAGAATTTTGGTATATTATTTACAAGTGACTGTACTGCATTTGCTCCAAAATAAATACCGCAAAATCCTATAACACCATATACTAATGGCACACCAAAGGTACTTGCCATATGTAAACGAATGATACCCTTCTGGTTATCTTCTTCAATATAATCATTAAATTTTTTCAATAACATCCCTCTAACAAATAGGCAGAACTGGTTAATAAATACTGCCAAAATACTTATAGGTACTGCTAAAGATAATGCAACTTCTGTTCCAGAGCCAGATAAAATTGAAAATGCAGTTCCAAAAATTGCTCCCGTCATTGTATCTGATGGAAGGGCTCCTCCAATCTGTGTAACTCCAAGGAAAACAACCTCCAAAGATGCTCCAATTATAACTCCCTGTGTTAAATCTCCTAATAATAGTCCTACTACTGCTGATATAACAAGTGGTCTTCTAAGCATTGGATCTCCCATTGCCATATCTGAAAGATCGGCAACAAACATAACCACTGCAATGATAATAGCCGCTTTTAACATTTCTCATTTTCTCCTTATTTCTTGTCTATTATATTGATATTGTGTATAATCAATCTTAAGAAATACCCTAATAAGATCGATACCTATGCCAATACGTAACCAATCTTCTTTGGGGTGTTTCTTTTTCATATTATTTTAATATATCACTCAATAATCTCTCCGGTTCTGTTGGAACTGACTGAATATTGACTTTTGTTTTACTTTCATTTAAAAGCTTAAAATATTTCTTATCTTCTTCGTTTACATATATATTTTTATCAATCTGCTCCTTACTTTGAATTTCTTCTACTGTTGTTCCCATTCTTCCTGAGTTGCCCACATTAATTAATGGAATGTTTGCTACAGCCTCATTTATTCTGTATGCATCTTTGGGATTACTTACAACTACCAAAATATTTAATGATGCTGCTCTTGGATCATTTAAAAGTTTAATAGAATCATCTACATTCTTAATTAAGGCTTTAATATTTGATGGAACAGCCATTTTTAATGTCATCATTTGCATTTCATCGTTTACAATCGTGTCATTCGCAACAACAATACGGTTTACAGCCAAATGTTTTGACCATACCACTGCTACCTGACCGTGAATTAAACGATCATCAATTCTCATCATTTTAATCATAAAATGTTTCTCCTTCCACTCTCTGTGCTTCTAACATTTTTCTTACATTTAAAATTGTTTTTTTTGCATCTTCTATTGCATTTTCTAAAATTTCATTTACACCAACACTTTCATCCGACAGAACAATACCTAACACAAGCATAATATTCATTCCTGATACTAAAAAATATCTTTCATCTTGAAGTAAAACAGATAATGCATTGTTCACACTTCCTCCTGGTAAATCAGTGATTACAATAGCTTCACTTTTTTCATCTCCTTCCAGAATTCTTTTCACTTCTTCGAGAACATCCTGTGGCCCCATTGTTCCACACATAGAGACTGCATACAAATTATCCTGTTTACCAACAATCATTTCTGCAGACATTTTCATTCCCTTGGCGAGTTCACCGTGTGATGCTAAAATTATTTTTCTCATCTTTTTCTCCTTTCTTTTTTCTTTCACTATTTTATAACGCAAATTTGATGCCAACTTTTTTATAATTAGTTGTTTTTTTTTGCAAAAAATAAAAAAAGGCTGAAATATCAACCTTTTTTAGAATTATTTTTTTATATTAAATTCACGTAATCCCATATATATGCAATTTCCGACACTGGGATTTCGACACTATATCGCCTTTGCACGTCACTAAAACATTTTTTCACAACGCTAATAAATTCTTGTTGTTCGATTTCAAATGTTTCCAAATTAGCATATGTCGAAATTGGTATTTTTTTTACCAATCTTTCAATTAAATAACATATGTGAACATATAATCCTATTAAAATTTTATTTGGAATTATAATCTTCCATTCTTTTTGAAATCTTTCCAATGCTTTTTCTACGTCATCTAAAACGATTTTAACATTTAAAATCGTAATCTTTTCAATAACATTTTGCAATGAAAAATTCTTTAAAAGCGCAAGATTAAACTTTTCTAATTCTTTTTCAGAAATATATTGGGTTAAAATTTTATTTATTTCTGACTTTGCACTTCCTTCAATTATTTCTTCAATTGGAATGAATGGAATACCTGGTATCAGTGGATCCGGACTTCCTACAATTGCAACAACATGATAATCTTTAAAAATTGGTGCTTCCTTTTTTAGAACAGTAAGTGAATAATAATCTACTGGAATGAACTTTAACTTAACATTCTGAATTAAGCTATTTTGAAATAACTCCATCATACTCCTTGCAGCATGAATATCTGATTCATTGATAAAAAGAATCGTGTCTTCTTTTTCCTTGTTCTCAAAAATTTTATATGTACTGATATTGTGTTCGCATGCCGTTGATGCAATATCTTTTAATTCCTGCTTTTCTAAAATAGCACTTCCTACTTCCAATGCCATTCTTGTTGTCACACCATTAATAATTGCAATATTCCCTCTATATTTTCCTCTTATATAATCACAAATACCCTCCAATGATCCCATATCCACTAAAAAAATAGCATCTCTATATGTCTTTTCTCTTTCAAGTAATTTCACTAAACGTTCACCAATCTCCGAAGTTGGTATATCTAATGGCATATCTATAGCTTCAAATACCCTACTTCCAAGCAACTTATTTGTTGCATCTTTTATACTGGTTGCAGTTGAATAACCATGACACAAAACAACTCCAAATATATTATTCTGACTTCCTTTTTGTTGAACAGAATGAACATGTAGTAATATAAGTATCTTATTAAATTTCCCCAGCTGAAGTTCCATTCTTTTTCCAATTTGCTTCGTGATATTATCTGCTATCTCATACTCAATTGGACACTTAATCTGAAATGTTCCTTCACATTTTTTTATCTCTTCAATGTGATCTTGTTCCCATTGTCTGAATATAGAAAGTCTTTGTGTATAATCACACAAAAACCGGACTATAATACGTTCTTTATTAGTATCTCTTTTTAAACTATATCTGACTTCTGCCTGTTTTAAAATATCATTTGCTATTTCTTCTAATAGCTCTATTCTAGTATTCATATACTGCTTTTGATAAATCAGATAATCATAATATTCTCCAATCTTTTCCTGTAACATTTTCATACAGTCTTCAAAATCTCGTCCGTCTTTATAATACTCGTCATAGACTTTCAAAATCTCGTCATATAAATGCAGAACATATTTATGTTCTTTTGAATTTTTTATCTTATCGAGATCAAGCATCTCTACTTCGGTCCGCGTATCATCTATATGTTTTCCTGCTTCTCTGATAATATAATTAGGCATATTTAAAAGCTTAATATCAACTGTATTTCCTCTTCTTTCTGCATATGCATTAGAACATCCAAGTCTTATACAATCTTTTAACTGACCTATATTACCATCAAATCTAAAACTCATCAACGCATTAAAAACTTGTCTTCCTATCTTAATTTTTCTTTTTATTCTCTCCTCTTCATTTCGAATTGTCATTAAAATAATTTCTTCTTTTTCTTCTATTGATCTTTCTTCTAAAGATGGAAGATGAATAATCACAGGAATTCTTCTTAAAAGGGTTTTTAACAACACTGTATTCGGATCTTCGGATGTTGCAAACAGCGTCTTAACTGAAGCATGACAAACTTTTGAATTATCACCAAATCGATAAAATTCTCCTTTATCAAGGAATACAAATAATTTTTCCTGACATTTATCTGGAAGACTATGCACTTCATCTAGAAAAAGCACACCCTGATCAGCCTCTTGAATCAATCCTGGAGTATCCTGATATGCACCTGTAAAAGCCCCCTTTTTATATCCAAATAAAGTTGCTGTTAAAAGTTCTGGATTATTAGCATATTCTGAGCAATTCAGTGTCACAAGTTTCGCATATTCTGGAATTAGTTTTTCTTGTTTCAAATATTCGTATAATACTTTTACCATGTAACTTTTCCCACATCCTGTAGGACCTGTAAGTAATACAGGCAATCCATTAGGTGGATAAACAATCGCTGCTTTACATTGATCCACCATGTATGAAATACTTCCATCCGCTCCAATCACTTTACTAAAGCAATCCTGCTTATTTCCTGGTTTTCCATCTTCTAAACTTTCTTTTTCTACAATATCCCTAATATCTCTATCTGGATATAACTCTTCCAAAATTGTTTTTTCCAAATAAGCTACTGGTCGATTAGCTGTTTTCACTAATCTCCCTTCTCTTATCATTTCATTTAGATACTGACTTACAATAGTCCTACTAATCCCTAAGCGCGCCCCTATCTCGCCTGCGGAAAACCATGACATTCCCTTTTCTTTCCAATTTCCTGTATTAGCTCGGATTTCCTCATATATCATTTCTTTTGTCTTATTCATCCACTAATTCCTTTCTTGCAAAACTACTCTGTATCCCCAATTCTTCTCTATATTTTGCCACCGTACGTCTTGATACTTGAATTCCTTTCTCTTTAAACAATTCAACAAGTTTACTATCACTATAAGGTCTTGTTTTATTCTCTGTTGTAACAAACTCTTTTAGAATACATTTAATTTCTTCTATTGAAGTCATCTGACCATCAGCTTGCTTCACACCTGAAATAAACAAATCCTTTAAGTATACCGTTCCACCCTGATATTGTAAATATTTCCCATTGATTGCCCTACTCACTGAGGAAACGTGAAGTCTCGCATCTGATGCAATTTGCTCCATTGTCATTGATTTTAACACACTATTTCCTCTGAAAAAATCATCTTGTCTTAATGCAATGCACTTCATGATTTTTATTATAGTATTCCTTCTCTGTTCTATTGATTGAAACAACATTTTTGCTCTTTTCAATTTATTTTTGAAATACACTCTCAGTTCTTCGTCTTTTGTTGTATCAATCATATTTATATAGAAATCATTCAAATGATAGTTTTCTACCCAGTTATCATTCAAATACACTTCCCATTTTTCTTTTTCTTTTTTTAAAATAATGTCTGGAACAATATATTTATTTCTGACTTTTCCTTTTCCTTGCAATGGTCGTGGATTAAGTTTTGCAATAAACGCTGCATATTTACGTACCGTATTTGTGGATATCTCTAATTTTTTTGTTACATTTCCTAATGTTCCTCTTGCAATATCCTGCAAATAATACTTTATAATCTGTTCAAGATACATATCGCATTTTCCTGAATTCCTCGCCTGTATCAAAAGACATTCTTGCAAGTTTTCTGCAAATATTCCTTCTGGTTCTAATTTTTTTAAATCTGAAAGACATTTTTCAATGCATTTCTTTGTTGTTTCAAACTGCTTAGCAACTTCTGCTTCATTCACTGAACAATATCCATTTTCATCTAAATTTCCTGTCAGGTATTCTATAATCTCCAGTTCTTTTCTACTATATAGGTTAAAATCCAACTGTTCTTTAATATATGTTGTAATATCTTCCCCCATCTCTTCTAGCATAGATAATTCTTCTATCCCGTAATTTTCCACTATCATTCTATTTGATTTGTTTGCTATATGCTCTGTATATTCAAATATCGGATTTTCCAGATATTCATTTTCCAACAATGTATGTAACTCATCATTAGACAATGCAAGAATTTCCAATGACTGGATATATGCTTGTGTAAGATTATGTGTCTGCTTTTGCTCTAAGTTTATTCCATACATAATTCTATTTCTTCATATTCCTTTTTTTCCTAAATTATAACATATATCAAGGAGATATCAACTACAGACAAGATCTTTACGAAGTTGATATCCAACACGGAGCTCAGTTAAAAATCATATCAATCGATTCCGAATACATCAATTGCTTACTCTTGAAGACCGCATAAAAAAAGGTATCAAATCACTCTCTCATTGTGGTTTGATACCTTTTTTAAGGGACACCCGCCAGGCGGGTTTTCCCTCTCAGCCTAAGAACACCCCGGTGTACTAAGGCTGAATCACTCTTCCTCCTACTCCGCATTTATCTCTGCATTCTTCAGGCTACGCGCCTTCAGTCTGCATATCTAAATTTGGTTTCTGTTTATTGCAACAATATAAAAACACTTCCAACTCAAGCACATATAGGCATAAGTTCCTATTCTCTTCTCCAATAGTAGATGAATTCTTTTAAACATATTTTTCATATCATTACATCATCGAATGAAAGCTTCCATAAATATTTTGACAGGAACTGATGTACTTCCTCATCTGCAGCAATCCAAGTTCATACACAATCCCCCGTATAATAGCATATAACCATTACCTTCAAACAAAGAATACAACCTAATTTTGAAGATTTCTTAAAGATAATCGAGTAGGAGGGAGTGTTTAACTCCCGTCCTCTCACACCACCGTGCGTACCGTTCGGTACACGGCGGTTCAATCAACTTAACAAGTAACACACTTTTCGGTGTAGTAATCTAACATTGAGACTAATCCAAACTGGTTTAGTCTCTTGTTGCTTATAGCCACATTAACAGCCCCCTTGTTACATACATAAGCAATTCTATGACCTGCATATGCTACTTTCCATGCCGAATATTTGTTAATTCCAAGTTTCATCCGGTTCTTGGCTCTATTCTGCGGAGTTTTCCAATGTTTCCATATGCACATACGCAGTCTATATCGAATGTTTGAATCAAGCTTTGCACAGAGTGTTTTCATACTTCCTATCTTGAAATAGTTAATCCATCCTATGATGAGCTGATTGAGTTTCTCAACCTTGTAGCTGTTGCTAACGCCCCAACTACGACAGGTGAGTCCTTTCATTCTCTTCTTAAACTTCGCTACTGATTTCGCATGCGGCTTTGCCTTAAACTGATGTGCTCTTGAATCAAAGTAGAATCCAAACCCAAGATATTTAAGTCCACTTGGTCTATCTACTTTGCTCTTAGTCATGTTGACTTTGAGCCCTAGTTTCTCTTCGATGAATCGTGAGATATTTCTCATAACTCTGTTTGCAGACATTTCACTTCCAACCATGATAATACAGTCATCCGCATATCGTACAAAGTTAAGCCCTCTCTTTTCCATTTCCTTATCCAGTTCGTTCAGCATGATGTTTGCCAGTAGCGGCGAAAGGTTTCCTCCTTGCGGTGTTCCTACAATGGAGTCCTCATACTCATCATCTATCATGATTCCGCTGACTAGGTATTTCCTAACAATAGAGATGACATCTCCATCTTTAA
Source organism: uncultured Schaedlerella sp. (assembly GCA_934435195.1). Classification (GTDB taxonomy): domain Bacteria; phylum Bacillota; class Clostridia; order Lachnospirales; family Lachnospiraceae; genus Schaedlerella. The sequence goes on along the minus strand of CAKSAJ010000032.1, from coordinate 177 downwards.
TCGTTCTACCAATAATAGTCATCAACTTATCATGATTTACTGTGTCAAAGAACTTTTCCAAATCAATGTCTACAATCCAGTCATTACCATCATTCATCATATAGGTTATTTGTTTTTAAAATTGCTTTCATAATTGTTCATACCCTTTCCTTATTTTTTAGTTAAAGTATAAAAAGC
>CAKSAJ010000031.1 GCA_934435195.1 uncultured Schaedlerella sp. | reverse complement strand
AGGTCGAGGGCATAACCAGAACAGGTGATAGGAACAAGATGGATGAAAAAAACTTTGTATGCAGTTTTGAAGGTACAAAAACCGAATAAAATACGTAAGTAGCACGTTTAAGAATAATTCTTAAACGTGTTTTTTTTGTCCCAAAATCGGGTAAGTTGCATTATGATACTTGATTTTTATCATGCAGGGGAAATTTGTTATGGTAAAAATTACTAAAAAAGATTATAATAAAGCTATATTAATCGTGCAAAATTGTATATTTCGCCAGAAATAAAAAAAGCAAAGAAAAGTAGTCACTTGACCTTTTAAAGACATTTCATTTCAAAATATAATATATCAAAAGGAGGACCGAAGCGTGGAAATTTTTAAGGGGTTACCATCCAAAAAACGAGAATACATGAATATTCTTTTTCGTAATTGTACGGAAGAAGTAAAGTATTATATGTCAGTTGTGGAAATAGAAGCTGATCAGACATTTATTAAAGCTGGAGAAGAGTGTAAATATATATATATCGTTTTATCTGGTAAAGTAACCGGAGTAGAATGGCCGATGAATGAGAAATCTTATTATTTTAAAGATTTTGGACCAGGTGATTTCTTTGGAGAGATTGAGTGTTTTGCGGGAATGAAAAATTATAGAATAAGCATTTTATCATCTACAAAGTGTCGGGTGCTTGCAATTCCTTGTGTGTATTATATGGAATGGATGCATATGGATGTAGATGCATTATATATGCGGACACAGGAGAATATGAAGCGGTTAGTTATGCAGACTGCAGAAGCAAGAAGGTATTTGTTTATGGAAGGAAAAGACCGGTTGATGGTACATTTAGTTCGAAAATATGAACAAAAGCAGCCATTACCGGAAAAATTTGAATTAAAACAGACAAGAACAAGAATCTCGGAAGAAGTCGGCATATCTATGAAGACATTAAACCGTAATATTAAAAAATTAGAAGAAGTAAATCTAATACAATTGAACAAGGGAAAGATAGTCATTACGAAATCACAATATATGATTATGAAAAAAGAACTTGAATATTATGTTAACGGAGAAAATGTTTTTTAAAAATATCGAAGAGTGCGGTAAAAATAAAAGGATAAAAGGAGGAAGAAAAATGTATGTAGGTAAAAAAGTAACTCGTGTCGATGCATATGATAAAGTAATCGGACGTACACGCTATACGGACGATTTGTGTGACAAAGGTGCGTATGTTGCACGTATTTTGCATTCAACAATTGCAAATGGAAAGGTCGTTTCTATTGACACAACAGAGGCTGAAAAAATTCCGGGAGTAGTAAAGATCTGTACATGTTTTGATTTAAAAGAAAAACATTATTTCCCGACAGCCGGACATCCATGGTCAACAGATGAATCGCATCAGGATGTAGCGGACAGATTGGTTCTGACAGACAGGGTAAGATTTTATGGGGATGATATAGCAGCAGTTATTGCAGAAGATGAAGTTTCAGCAGCACAGGCACTTCGTGCTATCAAAGTAGAATATGAAGAATATCCATTTGTGCTGGATGTTCATGAAGCAATGAAGGACGGAGCACCACAGTTACATGAGAACTATCCGAATAATATTTTAAAACATACAACAATCCGTAAAGGAAATTATGAAGAAGCAATCAAAGAACCTGGTTTGATCAAAGTAGAGGGATGGTATAGCACACCACCGGTACAGCATTGCCATATTGAAAACTTTATCTGCTATGCTGAGAAGGAAGCGGATCGAATCAAAATTGTAAGCTCAACACAGATTCCACATATCGTTCGCCGTGTCTGTGGTCAGGCATTAGGAATAGACTGGGGGAAGATCCGTATTATCAAACCATATATTGGCGGTGGATTCGGTAACAAACAGGATGTATTGTACGAGCCATTGTGTGCATGGTTATGTTTGCAGGTGGGCGGTCATTTAGTAAAATTAGATGTCCCAAGAGAAGAAACTTTTGTATCAACTCGTGTACGTCATGCGATTCACAGTCACATTGTTTCATGGGTAAGACCGGACGGAACATTTGTGGCACGCAAGTTGGAAGCATTTTCTGATCAGGGAGCATACGCATCTCACGGACACAGTATTTGTGCCAAAGGAGTAGGAGCATTTCCACAGCTTTATCCATGTGAAAATGTAGAGGCAGATGCCTATACTGTATTTACAAACAAATCAGTAGCAGGTGCTATGCGTGGTTACGGAATTCCACAGGCAATGTGGGCAGTGGAATGTCATACAGAGGAAGTTGCAGCAAAATTGAATATGGATCCGATAGAATTCAGACGTAAAAATCTGATGCCGGTTGGATTTGTAGATGCATTTTCTAAAAATGAATTGTATTCCGATACATTTAACCAGTGTATCGATAAAGGTATGGAAGCTACAGATTTCAAGAGAAAATACGAAGAATATAAGAATCAGACCGGTGATGTAAGAAGAGGAGTCGGAATGGCAGTGTTCTGGTACAACACAGCAGTATGGCCGATATCTCTTGAAACTTCTTCTTGTAGAATGGTACTTAATCAGGATGGTTCCCTTCAGGTACAGCTTGGAGAAACTGAAATTGGACAGGGTGCTGATACAGCATACGCTCAGATGACAGCAGATGTGCTTGGAGTTCCGATGGACATGGTACACGTTGTTTCATGTCAGGACACAGACGTAACTCCATTTGGAACAGGAGCTTATGCATCACGTCAGACATATACAGCAGGATTTGCAATTCGTCAGACAGCATTACTTTTGAAAGAACACATTTTGAAATATGCACATGAGCTGACACGTATGCCGGAATATAACTTAGATATTATAGATGGCAAGATTGTACGTGTGACAGATGGAAGAGAACTGATGTCATTAGGGGAATTGTCAACAGAAGCTTTGTATAGCTTAAATCACAGTCAGCATCTGTCAGCAGAGAGTACAGCACAGATTAAATCCAATGCATATTCATTTGGATGTACATTTGCAGAAGTAGAAGTAGATATCCCAATGTGCAAGGTTAAATTGCTTGACCTGGTAAATGTACATGATGCAGGAACACTTATCAACCCTGCATTGGCTGAGGCACAGGTACATGGTGGTATGAGTATGGGAATTGGATTTGGATTGTCAGAAAAACTGTTGTTTGATCCAAAGACAGGAAGAGCATTGAATAATAACTTATTAGATTATAAATTATCAACATTTATGGATCATCCAAATTTACGAGCATATTTTGTTGAAAATCCAGAGCCAACAAGTTCATTTGGAACAAAATCATTAGGAGAGCCGCCTACATGTTCTATTGCACCGGCAATCCGTAATGCGGTATACCATGCAACAGGCGTATTTGTAAATGATGCACCGGTAAATCCACATAATCTCTTCCGTAAATTAAAAGAAGAACATATGGTAGAAGGGGGCGAATGATTATGTACGATATGAAAGCGTTATATGAAGCAGAAAATGTAGAAGATGCGATCAGACTTTTACAGGAACATCCGGAAGCACAGATCATTGCAGGGGGAAGCGATGTACTTGTGCAGATGAGAGAAGGAAAAAGAGCAGGAAAAGAGCTGGTCAGTATTTATATGATCGATGAAATGAGAGGAGTTTCATACGAAGAGGACGGTGCAATCCGTATCGGTTCGCTTACAAGCTTTTCTCATATTACAAAAGATCCGATTATTCAGAAACATATCAATGTACTTGGGGAAGCAGTTGATATGGTAGGAGGACCACAAATCCGAAATATTGGAACAATCGGTGGAAATACATGTAATGGTGTAACTTCTGCGGATTCAGCATCAACACTTCATGCGTGGGATGCTGTGGTAGAAATAACAGGACCGGAAGGCGTACGTAGAATTCCGATTAAAGATTTTTACATAAAAGCAGGAGTTGTAGACCTGAAACCAGCAGAAATTCAGACAGCAATCATTATACCGAAAGAATCATATGAAGGTTATCATGGACATTATATTAAATATGCCATGAGAAATGCCATGGATATTGCAACTACAGGTTGTTCAGTTAATGTAAAGCTGTCAGAAGATAAAAAAACAATTGAGGATGTCAGAATTGCATATGGTGTTGCGGGCCCGGTACCAATGAGAGCACCATCAGCAGAGCAGGTTGCAAAGGGAAAACCAGTAACAAAAGAAGTTGTTAAAGAATTTGCAAAAGCTGTATTAGAGGACATTAATCCACGAGACAGCTGGAGAGCTGCTAAGGATTTCCGACAGCATATTGCAGTTGTTCTTGCTGAGAGAGCTTTGAAAGAATCAATTCGACTGGCAGGAGGTGAGATAGATGAGTAAGCAGTATAAATTACTTTCTTGTACAATCAATGGAAAGAAAGTTGAGAAGATGATCGATGTCCGTGCTTCGCTTACAGATGTACTTCGAGATGATTTTCGAATGACCAGTGTAAAAAAAGGATGCGAAGTAGGGGAATGTGGAGCATGTAATGTTATTATTGACGGCGAATGTTTTAACTCTTGCATTTATCTGGCAGTCTGGGCTGAAGGAAAAGAAATTCTTACATTGGAAGGACTTGCAGGACCGAATGGCGAATTATCTGACATCCAGCAGGCATTTATAGATGAAGCAGCTGTGCAGTGTGGATTCTGTACACCGGGATGTATTATGAGTGCAACCGAAATTTTGAATGCAAAAAGAGAGTTTTCTGATGATGAAATACGAAAACTAATGTCAGGACACTTGTGCAGATGTACAGGATATGAGAATATACTAAGAGCGGTGAAAAAGACAATGCTACGCAGACTCGGAAAAAATGAAGAGGCGGATGCAATTTAGAAAAAGTTTATGAAAGAAAAAGGTATTTGGTATGAAAGTTAATAAAGAGGAAAATATCACCACAGTAAGTGAAGAGAATATTTACAAGTTAAACGGACGAGTTCCACTTAATAAAGCAATTCCGTTTGGATTGCAGCATGTATTGGCTATGTTTGTATCGAACTTAGCACCTGTATTGATTGTATGTAGTGCAGCTCTTGTTAGGGGGACAGGAGATCATCTGACTGCTGTAGAGATTACAAGATTATTGCAGTGTGCAATGTTTGTAGCCGGTATAGGTACTTGTTTACAGTTATATCCGGTATGGAAAATCGGTTCCAAATTGCCGATCGTTATGGGAGTCAGTTTTACATTCCTTGGAAGTCTGCTAATGATCTGTACGAATCCTGATCTTGGATATGAAGGCATGGTTGGAGCAGTTATCCTCGGTGGTATTTTTGAAGGTGTAGTTGGACTTAGTGCACAGTACTGGAAAAAATATCTGACACCGATCGTATCTGCCTGCGTAGTAGTTGCAATCGGATTGTCTTTGCTTCCTGTTGGAATGAACTCATGGGGAGGCGGAAGCGGCTCAGAAACATTTGGTGCATGGTATCATTTGTTTATCGGAGCTGTAACATTATTGATTTGTCTGGTATCTAGTTACTTATTAAAAGGTGTGTATAAGAACCTGAACGTTTTAGTAGGATTAGTTGGAGGTTACATATTATCTGCAATTTTTACGGTTACAGGAATTGCTCCGATGATCGACTTTTCAGGAATTGCAAAAACAATTGAAGAGGTTGGTTTTGTAAGTATTCCAAGACTTGTGTTCTTCACAAGTCATAAGCCGGTGTTTAACCTTGGGGCATTCTTTACAATTGCAATCGTGTTCCTTGTATCTGCTGCGGAGACAACAGGTGCAACAACAGCGATAGCAAAAGGTGCATTGGACAGAGATTTAAAAATGGAAGAATTGCAGGGGTCTCTTGCAGTTGATGGATTTTCAAGTGCGATTTCAGGATGCTTTGGATGTCTTCCACTTACATCTTTCAGCCAGAATGTAGGACTTGTAACAATGACAGGCGTTATCAACCGTTTTACAATCCTGATGGGAGCAATTATTTTGATTTTAGCATCATTATTCCCGCCACTTGGAGCATTCTTTAACTCACTTCCACAGGCAGTACTTGGTGGATGTACAGTTATGATGTTTGGATCTATCATGTATGAAGGCGTGAAGATGATGAAGGATTGTGAATTCAATAACAGAACAATGATCATTGTATCACTTGCATTCTGTGTTGGTGTTGGATTAACTCAGACAGATGGAAACTTCTTTGCTGCATTCCCGGCAGCGGTAGGTGATATCTTTAATGGAAATGCAGTTGCAGGAGTATTTGTGGTATCATTACTTCTCAGCTTGTTCTTGCCGAAACATACAGGGGAAACAGAAGAATAAAAGTTTTTATAAGAATAAAAGCAAATGGTCTGGATGCGAAAAGCGTTCGGATCATTTGCTTTTTTTAATTAGAAGAGTTAAGAACAAAAATTGTACATGAAATTTTGCTGTAAAACCTTTTTTCTGAAATTAAAAAAATAAAAATGCAAAAAATTAACTGTTTTTTGAATAATTACGAAGAGGTTTCATGGTTGGAGAAGTGCTAAACTGTAAACATGAAACGAAGAGAAGTTCAAAAGAACTGTCGAGTAAAAAGAAAGAGAGGAAATAAAAATGGCTAACAAACTTCCAGTTGGAATACAGGTTTATGGTTTAAGAGATCTTCTGGAAAACACTCCGGAAAATTTCAAGGATGTGATGCAGAAAATCAAAGATATGGGATATGACGGCGTAGAACTCGCAGGACTGTACGGTCTGGAGCCAGAGAATGTAAAAGCAATCCTGGATGAAGTAGGACTTGTACCAATCAGTGCACATGTTGCATTTGCAGAGATGATGGAGAACTTAGACCAGATTCTTAAGGATTATTCTACAATCGGTGTGAAATATCTGGTTATGCCTTACATGGCAGAAGAATATCGTCCGGTTAATCCAGAAGGATTTGAAAGCTTCCTTCCACTTTTAAATGAAGTAGGAAAGAAAATCCATGATGCAGGTATGACATTCTTATATCACAATCATGATTTCGAATTCGTAAAACTTCCAGACGGAAGATGGGGATATGACGCAATGTTCGAGGCAATTCCTCATGATCATCTGATGTCAGAGTTAGATACTTGCTGGTGTGATGTAGCAACAGGAGAAGCACCGGAATTCGTAGAGAAATATACAGACCGTATCCCGGTTGTACATTTGAAAGACTACATCAAAAAAGGTGAAGTAAAGAACATGTACAAACTTATCGGTATTGATACAGAAGAGGAAGAAGGAGATACAGGATACTTCGGATTCCGTCCGGTTGGATTTGGACAGATGATCTGGGAGCCTGTACTGGATGCTTCAATCAAAGCAAACGCAAACTGGGTTATCGTAGAGCAGGATGAGCACTATGAGATGGATCCATTGGAGTGTGCTAGAAGAAGCCGCGAATACCTTAAGATTCTTGGATGGTAGGATTATAAAATAATTATAGAGAGCAATATTTCATTAAAATAATAAAGAAGGAGAACAAATAATGAAAGAGATTAGAATTGCAATTATCGGAACAGGAATGATTTCCCACAGACACATGACAGTTATCAACAACCTGAAAAAACAGGGACAGGCCTTAACAGTTGTAGCTGCAGCAGAAATTGACAAAGACAAATTGGAAGCATTCGGAAAACAGTATGGTATTCCAGAGGAAAATCTGTACCAGGATTTCCGTGAGATGCTCAAACGTGATGACATTGATGAAGTAGAAGTTTGTGTACACAACAACCTTCATACATCTGTTGCAACAGCAGTTATGGCAGCAGGATTTGACTGTTATTCAGAGAAACCAATGTCAGCAAGCTATGCAGATGCTAAGATTCTCTACGATGCACAGAAAAAATATGGTAAGAAACTGGCTATCCAGATCAGTTCTATCTACAATCCACAGACACGTATCGCTAAGAAGATGATTGAAGAGGGAAAACTTGGTAAAGTTTACCATGCAAGAAGTGTTGGACACAGAAGACAGGGACGTCCTGGATATGATATGCCATTCTTTAGTAAAGACTTCATCGATCCAAAGGTTGGTGTTCACGGACCACTTTTCGACCTTGGAATCTATCACTTGGCACAGATGCTCTATGTATTAGGTATGCCTGAACTTGAGAGCGTATACGGTGTACAGTCTTGTGATTACTGGACAGATGAAAGAATCGATAAAATCACAAACCGTATTGCACCAGTAGAAGACCTGGGTGTTGGTATTGCAAGATTCAAAGGCGGCCTTTCAATGGATATTTATGAAGATTGGGCAATTCACATGGATGAAATCGGAACAAGCTTTATCGCAGGTTCTGAAGGTGGACTGAAATTCATCGACGTAGATACAACAGGTGGTCCTCTTGCAGTTCCAGAAGGCGGACAGATCATGGGTGGCGGAATGCTTCAGAAACCAAGACTTGAGTGGTTCGGTGTTGATAAAGATGGAGTTCTCTTTGAAAATAAATTAGACTGTGCAATCGGCGACATCACAGGACAGCAGGAACTTATGCTTCATCCTGAAATGGAAATGTATAACGACAACCAGTTACAGTGGTACTCATACCTTAGAGGCGAATTGGACGACACTACAAGAATTGATTCTCCATACATTGCTATGCAGACAGCATTCTTATCAGAAGGTGTTGTACTTTCAAGTGAACTTGGCCGCAGCGTAACAGCAGACGAGATCAAAGCAATGTCTAAGTCAATTGCACTTCGTGAGCAGGAGACACCATTCGGAACAATCAAATACGATTTTGACGAATACAAACCAGAATAATAAATCTTTGAGTAAGAGTTGGATTTCGCAAGAATCCGACTCTTCTTTTTTTGCATTTACCCTCGATTTATGATATTCTATATTACAACGATTTCCGATACAAGGAGGTAAAAATTATGCAATTAAGTAAGTTATTAGAACGTTTAGAATATGAAGTAGTACAGGGTAGTGACCAGATTGAGATTTCTACATTGATCAATGATTCCAGAAAAGTGGAAAATGGAAGTGCATTTGTATGTATCAAAGGCGCGGTTGTAGATGGACATGAGTTTGTGCAGCAGGTCGCAGAGAAAGGTGCGGCGGCTGTTATCGTAGAAGATGAGGTGGATGCACCGGAAGATATGACAGTAATCCGCGTTCCGGATACACGTTATGCTTTAGCTTTGATGTCAGCTGCGTATTTTGGATATCCGGCAGATAAGTTGAAAGTAATCGGTATTACAGGAACAAAGGGTAAGACGACAACAACTTATATGATTAAATCTATCTTGGATGCAGTTGGACACAAAGTCGGACTGATTGGTACAATTGAGGCAATCATTGGTGACAAACATATTCCGGCAGCGAATACAACACCGGAATCTTATACGATTCACAAATATTTTGCAGAGATGGTAGAAGCAGGTTGTGATTGTGTTGTAATGGAGGTTTCATCTCAGGGATTGATGCTTCATCGTACAGCAGGAATCCCATTTACAATTGGTATTTTTACAAATCTGGGAAAAGATCATATTGGACCAAATGAGCACAAGGATTTTGATGATTACAAACGTTGCAAAGGTCTTTTGTTCAAACAATGTGAGATTGGAATTGCCAATGTGGATGACAAATATTTCGAGGATGTATTTGCAGGCGCAACTTGTAAGACAGAGACATTCGGTTTTTCTGAAAAAGCAGATTTGCGGGCAACAGATACACATCTGGTATCCAGACCGGGATATCTTGGTGTGGCATACAAGGTAGAGGGACTGATGAATTTCGATGTAGAAATTGATATCCCAGGAACATTCAGTGTCTATAATTCACTTACAGCAATTGCTGTATGCAGACACTTTGGTGTGCCTGTAGATGCAATTAAAAAGGCACTTAAGGTTGCAAAGGTAAAGGGAAGAATCGAGATGATAAAAGTATCAGATGACTTTACACTCATGATTGATTATGCACACAATGCAATGAGTCTGGAAAGTCTTTTGACTACATTGAAAGAATACAATCCAAAGCGTCTGGTATGTCTGTTTGGATGTGGAGGAAATCGTTCCAAAGACAGACGTTTTGAGATGGGAGAAGTTTCTGGTCGTCTGGCAGATTTGACGATCATTACATCGGATAATCCAAGATTTGAAGAACCACAGGCGATTATTGATGATATTAAGACAGGAATTCAGAAAACAGAAGGAAAGTATGTAGAAATCTGTGACAGAAAAGAAGCTATCAAGTATGCGATTGAACATGGACAGACTGGCGATGTCATTGTTCTTGCCGGTAAAGGACATGAAGATTATCAGGAAATCAAAGGTGTAAAACATCCGATGGATGAGCGGGTGCTGATCCAGGAAGTCTTAGAAGAATTGAAAGCAAAATAGGAGAAACTTGTGTTTGCAAATATTATTGTAGATATCACACACGAAAAGTTAGATAAGATTTTTCAATATAGAGTCCCCTCCCATATGGAAGGGGAACTTTCTATCGGTATGGAAGTTTTGGTGCCATTTGGAAAAGGAAATCGTATGACAAAAGGTTATGTGGTGGATTTTTCGGAAAACTGCAATTATGATTTGTCGAAGGTTAAGGAAATTGCCGAGATTTCAAGAAAAGGCATGGCAATTGAAGGAAAGCTGGTCGCATTGGCAGCCTGGATGAAGGAACATTATGGTGGAACTATGATCCAGGCACTCAAAACCGTACTTCCGATAAAACAGAAAGAGCAGGCAAAGGTTAAGAAAAAGGTTCGTCTTTTATTAAATGAAGAAGAGGGAAAAACAAAGCTGGATTTTTATTTACATAAGAATCAGAAAGCGAGAGCAAGACTGCTTGCAGCACTTCTCGATGAACCGGTTTTAGATTATGAGCTTATTAATAAAAAGTTAAATATTACGCTGAATGTTGTTCGGGCTTTGGAAGAACAAGGTGTGCTTTCAATAGAGTCAGAACAGGTATACCGAAATCCAATACAGAATCGAAAACAACAAGTGAAGGACATTTGCTATACAGATGAGCAGAAGAATGCGATAGAGTGTTTTTGGGGAGACTATCAGAAACAACAATATGGAACATATCTGATTCACGGTGTTACCGGAAGTGGTAAGACAGAGGTGTATATGGAGATGATTGCAAGAGTGGCAGCCAAAGGGCGGCAGGCAATTGTTCTGATCCCTGAAATTGCATTGACATTTCAGACTGTGATGAGGTTCTATCGAAGATTTGGTGACAGAGTATCTATCATGAATTCAAGATTGTCCGCAGGTGAGCGATATGATCAAATGATGCGGGCGAAGGCAGGAGAGATTGATGTGATGATAGGTCCACGTTCAGCATTATTTACACCATTTCCTAATCTTGGCTTGATCGTGATTGACGAAGAACATGAGAATACATACAAAAGTGAACAGATTCCAAGATATCATGCAAGGGAGACTGCAATCGCCAGGGCAAAACTGGAACAGGCAAGTGTTATATTAGGATCTGCAACTCCGTCTGTGGAGGCAATGTACCGTGCAAAGCATGGAGAATATAAATTATTGGAGCTTCATAAACGTTCCGGTAATCAGGAGATGGCACAGGTTCATGTTGTAGATTTACGAAAAGAGCTAAGAGATGGCAATCGTTCAATCTTGAGCAGAAAATTACAGCAGATGATTGCAGACAGGCTGCAAAAAAAAGAACAGATTATGCTCTTTTTGAATCGTCGTGGTTATGCCGGATTTATTTCCTGTCGGGAATGTGGATTTGTTGTAAAATGTCCACATTGTGATGTATCATTATCGTATCACCGCAATGGAAAAATGCTTTGTCATTATTGCGGATATGAACAGGAAAGAGTACAGATATGTCCGGAATGTGGTTCCAGACACATAGGGGAATTTAAAGCCGGAACGCAGCAGATAGAAGAAGTGGTGAAGAAATATTTTCCAGAGGCTAGGGTGCTGCGTATGGATCTGGATACGACCCGGTCAAAGGATGGCCATGAGAAAATTCTGGCGGCATTTGCAAACGAAGAGGCAGATATTTTAGTTGGAACGCAAATGATCGTAAAAGGGCATGATTTTCCAAATGTAACGCTGGTTGGAATCCTGGCAGCAGATATGTCATTGTATTCAAATGATTATCGTGCAGGAGAGCGGACATTTCAGCTACTGACTCAGGCAGCGGGACGAGCCGGACGCGGAGCAAAAAAAGGAGAGGCGCTTATTCAGACATACAGTCCGGATCATTATGCAATTGTTACAGCGGCAGCACAGGATTATGAAGCATTTTACGAGGAAGAAATCCACTATCGTGAACTTATGGGGTATCCGCCTGTGGATAACTTACTTGCAATTCTCGTAAGCTGTGAAAAAGAAGCACTTTTGGAAACCGGCTGTAAATATCTGAAAGAATTTGCAGTTCGGATAAGCGGTGCAGAAGAAGTGGCGATTATTGGACCGGCAAGTCCGGGAATTGGAAAAATCAATGATGTATATCGTAAAGTGCTCTATCTCAAAACGGAAAAATATGATACATTGATAAAGATGAAAAATAAATTGGAACAGTATATTGAGGTGAATCCTGGATTCAATCCGATGCGAATCCAGTTTGATTTCAATCCGATGCATATTTCATAAGAAATGTTTAGAGCGTACATAAATAAAAGAAATAAAAGAATCAATAGGAGGATATTATGGCAATCAGAGAAATTCGTGTAGTTGGAGACGATATTTTAACAAAGAAATGTAAAGAGGTAAAAATGATAACTCCGCGTACAGAGACATTAATATTTGATATGTTAGATACAATGTACGAAGAGATGGGAGTTGGACTTGCTGCACCTCAGGTTGGAATTTTGAAGAGAATCGTAGTAATTGATATCGGAGAAGGTCCAATCATTATGATCAATCCTGAAATTCTTGAGACATCAGGGGAGCAGACCGGAGAAGAGGGATGTTTAAGCCTTCCGGGAAAATATGGTATTGTGACAAGACCAAACCATGTGAAGGTTCGTTTTCAAGATGAGCACATGGATACGGTAGAGATGGAAGGAGAAGGACTTCTTGCCAGAGCATTCTGTCATGAGATTGACCATCTGGAAGGAAAGATGTATATGGAACTGGCAGAAGATGGAATCCATGACAATAAATATACTGAGGAAGATTATTTGAACGAGGAGGAATAGACTCATGAGAATAATATTTATGGGAACACCGGACTTTTCTGTTGGAACACTGGAAGCACTGGTAGAAGCAGGACATGAAGTATGTCTTGTTGTTACACAGCCGGATAAGCCAAAAGGAAGAGGAAAAGAAATGCAGTATACACCGGTAAAAGAAGCTGCATTGAAACATGGAATCGAAGTATATCAGCCACGTAGAATACGTGAAGCCGAGTGTGTGGAAAAATTAAGACAGTATAATGCAGATATTATGGTAGTGATTGCATTTGGGCAGATCATTCCAAAAGAGATTTTAGAGATGGTGCCATATGGATGTGTGAATGTACATGCATCTCTGCTTCCAAAATATCGTGGAGCAGCACCGATTCAGTGGTCTATTATTGATGGAGAAGCTGTAACAGGTGTGACAACGATGCAGATGGATGAGGGACTGGATACTGGTGATATGCTGTTGAAGACAGAGGTGCCGATCACAGCAGAAGAAACAGGTGAGAGTCTGCACGATAAGTTAGCCGAGGCAGGAGCGGCACTTTGTGTAGAGACACTGGAAAAACTGCAGGAAGGAAGCATTGTTCCGGAAAAACAGGGAGAAAGTCCGACCGCCTATGCAAGAATGCTTGATAAAAAACTTGGAAACATTGACTGGACGAAGTCAGCAGTAGAAATTGAAAGACTTGTTCGCGGTTTGAATTCATGGCCAAGTGCATACACTTACTGGGATAAGAAGGTGGTAAAAATCTGGAAGGCTTCTGTGACAGATGAAAATAGTAATGAGCAAGCAGGAACAGTTGTAAAGGTTGAAAAAGATGGTTTTTATGTGCAGACAGGAAACGGACTTTTAAAAGTAGTTGAATTACAGATTCCGGGGAAAAAGAGAATGGATGCGGGAGCATTTTTAAGAGGTTATACAATTGAGCCTGGAGAAGTATTTCATCAGGAATAAGAGAGTAAAAGTGAATAAGAAGAGGGGCAATCAATTTATCTCAGTCGGAGATTTGACTCCCACTGAGACAAATCTCTGACTGAGATAAACGCTCCGCGAGGATGCGCAGTGATTCTGATAGGAATATGTCAGCTTCGCTGACCAGAATCACGCGCCAAGTCTCACGGATGTTCGACTTGAAATACAGAGAGGAGAGATAGATATGTATGGTTTTTATTATGATCCAACCTATGTAATGGTATTAATTGGTGTTGTAATTTGTATGCTGGCATCAGCAAATGTCAACAGAACTTTTCAAAAATATTCCAGAATCCGCAGTCATAGTGGTATGACTGGACGTGAGGCTGCGGAGCGCCTCTTACATGCAAATGGAATTTATGATGTCACGGTTCAACGTGTAGCAGGGAATTTGACAGATCATTATGATCCAAGAAATAAAACGTTAAATCTTTCGGATTCAACATATGCTTCTACTTCAGTTGCAGCAATTGGTGTGGCAGCACATGAATGCGGTCATGCTGTACAGCATGCCAATGGATATGCACCGCTTAAAATAAGAGGTTCATTGGTACCAGTGGCAAATTTTGGATCTACATTGGCATGGCCATTGATATTGATTGGATTTTTGATTCAGGGAAATGCATCTGTTTTGCTGATTAATCTGGGAATCCTATTGTTCTCAGCAGCAGTTTTATTCCAGATTGTGACATTACCGGTGGAATTTAATGCATCGTCAAGAGCATTAAAGTCATTGGAGACAAATGGAATACTTTATACAGAAGAAGTAGCAGATACAAGAAAAGTACTGCGTGCAGCAGCATTGACTTATGTGGCAAGTGCGGCTTCTGCTATTTTACAGCTTTTACGTCTGATATTAATTTCAGGAGGAAGAAGACGAAATGACTAAAGCAATCAATGAAAGAGAGATTGTGCTCGAAGTCTTATTAGAAATTACAGAACATGGAATGTACAGTCACATTGTACTTCGTGATGTTTTAAATAAGTACCAGTACCTGGAGAAGAAAGAGCGTAGCTTTATCACAAGAGTGACAGAGGGAACACTGGAACATATGATGGAGATTGATTATATTTTAGATCAATTTTCAAAAGTGAAAGTAAAGAAAATGAAACCGGTAATCCGTAATATTATGAGAAGTGCAGTTTACCAGATGAAATATATGGACAGCGTTCCGGTGTCAGCAGCCTGTAATGAAGCAGTAAAGCTGGCTGTCAGAAAAGGGTTTGGAAGTTTAAGAGGATTTGTGAATGGAGTGCTTAGAAATGTGGCACGAAATCTGGATCAGATCGAGTATCCTACAGAACCGCTTAAGAGATTATCAATCCAGTACTCCATGCCGGAATGGATTTTGAATCTGTGGCTAAAGGCATATGACAGCGATATCGTAGAACAGATGCTTCAGGCATTTCAGAGAGAAACTCCGCTTACAATACGTTGTAATCTGCGTATGGGAACACCAAAGCAATTAAAAGAACATCTGGAAGCAGAAGGCGTTACAGTTAAAGTACATCCATATTTAGAATATGCATTTCATATATCAGGATTTGATTATTTGGGAGATTTGGAAAGCTTTCAAAATGGTGAGTTTTCAGTACAAGATATCAGTTCCATGCTTGTAAGTGAGTTAGCAGATCCGAAAGAGGGGGACTATGTGATTGATGTCTGTGCGGCACCGGGAGGAAAAAGCCTTCATATGGCTGAAAAATTAAATGGAAGCGGACATGTAGAAGCACGTGATCTGACAGAATATAAAGTCAGTCTGATTCAGGAAAACATTGAGAGAACCGGTCTGAGTAATGTGGAAGCAGTACAGCAGGATGCCTTGATATTCGATGAGGCTTCTGTAGGAAAAGCAGATATTGTTCTGGCGGATCTGCCATGTTCAGGACTTGGAGTGCTTGCAAAGAAAACAGACTTGAAATATAAGGCGACAAAAGAGGGAGCCGATTCTCTTGCAAAACTGCAAAGAGAGATGTTAAAAAATGTACAGGCATATGTGAAAGATGAAGGAAAGTTAGTTTACAGTACATGTACGATTAATCCGGCGGAAAATATGGATAATGTACATTGGTTTTTAAATCAATATCCAGAATTTGAATTAATAGATATTCATAGCTTATTGTGTGAAGAACTTCAGAAGGATGTGAAAGAAAATGGATGCATCCAACTGCTTCCGGGGGTTCATCAAAGTGATGGATTTTTCCTGGCATGTATGAAGAAAAGGAAATAGACAGAGAGAATGAAGAAAGATATTCGAGCATATACATACGAAGAGTTACAAGAAGAATTAAAAACACAGGGAGAAAAAGCATTTCGTGCAAAGCAGATTTACGAGTGGCTTCATGTGAAGACCATTGATAATTTTGACGAGATGACAAATATCTCAAAAGCATTGCGTGAAAAATTAAAAGACAATTATGAGATTCTTTCCGTACATATGTTGGAGCGGCAAGAATCCAAATTGGATGGGACAAATAAGTTTTTATTTCAGCTTCATGATGGCAATGTAGTGGAAAGTGTTTTAATGCGATATAAACATGGCAATTCAGTTTGCATTTCCTCACAGGTAGGATGTAGAATGGGATGCCGTTTCTGTGCATCTACGATAGGCGGTCTTGTTCGTAATTTGTCTGCATCAGAGATGCTTGGACAGATTTATCAGATTCAGAAAATCATAGGGGAGAGAGTTTCGAATGTGGTAATTATGGGGACCGGCGAACCGATGGATAATTACGATAATTTTCTCAAATTTATTCATATATTGACGGATGAGCATGGACTGAATATCAGTCAGAGAAATGTGACAGTATCGACTTGCGGGATTGTTCCACGGATTTATGACCTGGCAAAAGAACATTTACAGATCACACTGGCATTGTCATTGCATGGATCAAATCAGAATAAACGAAAAGAACTGATGCCGGTTGCGAATAAATATGAGTTGTCAGAAGTTCTTGAAGCGTGCGATGCATATTTTGAAGAAACAGGAAGAAGAATTACGTTTGAGTATAGTCTGGTGCATGGAGTAAACGATACACCGGAAGATGCAAAAGAATTAATTCAAATTTTAAAACCAAGAAATTGCCATTTGAATTTGATTCCGGTCAATCCAATCAAAGAGCGTGATTTTGTAAGACCAGATCGGAAAAATGCGTTGAATTTTAAAAATAAACTTGAAAAAAGCGGAATAAATGTTACTATAAGAAGAGAAATGGGCGCAGATATTGATGGAGCCTGCGGTCAGCTCAGAAGACGTTACGTAGAGACAAGTGAGGAATAAAGGAGAAGAATATGAAGACATTTTCGATTACCGATGTAGGTATGGTACGACAAGTAAATCAGGACTATGTCTATACGACAGACAATCCAATAGGAACTCTCCCGAACTTATTTGTTGTAGCGGATGGTATGGGAGGACACAAGGCAGGAGATTACGCTTCAAAATATACAGTTGAAGTGATGAAAAGAGAGCTTGCTCAAAGTGAAGAGAAAGACGTGGAGAAAGCGCTTGTTTCCGCAATTGAGAAGGCAAATCGAGAGATTATCAAGAAAGCATCGGAAGATGAACATTTGAAAGGTATGGGAACAACAGTTGTAGCAGCAACAATCGTAGATCATATGATGTATTTTGCAAATGTTGGAGACAGCCGTTTATATTTGATCAATCAAGGAATCACACAGTTGACAAAGGACCATTCGCTGGTTGAAGAGATGGTACGACTGGGTGGTATCAAACCGGAAGAGGCGAAGCATCATCCGGATAAAAATATTATTACGAGAGCAATTGGAGCTAAGAACAATGTCGATGTAGACTTTTACGAACACCGTCTGAAACGGGGAGATATCATACTGATGTGTACAGATGGTTTGAGTAATATGGTAGAAGACGAGGAATTATTTCATATAGTTCAGGGGGGAAGAGATATTGTAGAAGCCGGAACAGCATTAGTGGACGCAGCAAAAGAGAACGGTGGAACAGATAACATCGGAGTTGTTTTGATGGAACCATTTACTGATGAGGTGAGTATATGTTAAAAGAAGGGGTTTTTTTAGGAAAGCGCTATGAGATACTCGGGCGTATCGGCTCGGGTGGTATGGCGGATGTATATAAAGGTAAAGACCATAAGTTAAATCGTTATGTTGCCGTAAAAGTTTTGAAAAGTGATTATAGGAATGATGAATCATTTATCAAAAAGTTTGTAAGTGAAGCACAGGCGGCAGCAGGTCTGATGCATCCGAATGTAGTGAATGTGTATGATGTAGGGCAAGACCGCGGACTGTATTATATGGTCATGGAGCTTGTTGAAGGAATTACACTAAAAGAATATATTGAAAAGAAAGAACGTTTGTCTGCAAAAGAGACAATCAGTATTTCAATACAGATGATAAGCGGTATTCAGGCTGCACATAATCATCATATTATCCACAGAGATATCAAACCACAGAATATTATTATTTCAAAGGATGGTAAGGTTAAGGTTACAGACTTTGGTATTGCACGTGCTACAACATCGACGGCTACAATCAGTACGAATGTTATGGGATCGGTTCATTATACTTCACCGGAACAGGCAAAAGGCGGTATCGTAGATGAGCGGAGTGACATTTATTCAGCTGGTATTAGCATGTATGAGATGGTTACAGGACATGTACCGTTTGATGGGGATTCGACAGTATCAGTTGCGTTGAAGCATCTGAAGGAGAAGATTGTTGCACCATCAGTAGAAGTACCGGATATTCCTTACAGTCTGGATTGCATTATTATGAAATGTACGGAGAAGAATGTAGAGAGAAGATATCAGAACTGTCAGGATTTGATTTCTGATTTGAAACATTCTCTTGTAGATCCGGACGGGCATTTTGTAGATGAGCAGTTGGATGTATATACAGGAAGAAGAACGACAGGTGATGAGACAATCCTGATGTCTGAGGATGAGATACGAAGAGCTCAGGAACGCAGTTATTCGCAGTCGGATGATTACGATGATCCGGATTATGACGATGACGATTATGACGATGATGATTATGATGACGACGATGACGATTACAGAGCACCGACTCAGAGAAGAAACTCAGATTATAATCGTAAAAAGAATGTAGATCCGAATACGAAGAAAATTATGAAAATCTTAATGGTTGTTGCAGCTGCGATCATTGCCATGGTTATTATATTTATGGTGGGAAATGCTATGGGTGCATTTAAAGGCGGTATCGGTCTGAATACAACAACTAATGATGCCAAAGTAGTAGTACCTAACTTGCTGGGAATGACAGAGGATGAGGCAAAGGCCGCATTAAAGAAAAAGAATCTTGGATATTCAATAGCAGGAAGAGAAGAGTCAGATAAGTATGCAGCCGGCGAGATTATGGAACAGAGCGAAAAGGCTAATTCCAAAGTGGAAAAGAATACAGAAATAAAAGTTGTGATCAGTACCGGTAAAGCGAAAAAGACAGTATCAGTACCAGATGTAAAGGGTATGAGTGAGGATGATGCACAGAAGACACTTGAAAACCTGAATCTGGTCGTGGAAGCACAGGCACAGAACAGTGATACCGTTGCATCAGGAAAAGTAATTTCAACTGATCCTGCAGCAGGAACACAGCTTACAGAAGGCAGCAAGGTAACCATGTATGTCAGTCTGGGAATCGAGTCTGTCGAAGTGCCAAGTATTACAGGCATGAGTTCAGAAGAAGCACAGTCTGCAATACAGAATGTTGGATTACAGGCTTCTGTTACAGAAGATTATAGTGATACCGTTACGTCAGGAATGGTTATTTCACAAGATCCAGCCAGTGGCAAAGTAAAGAAAGGAAGCACTGTCAATATCGTGGTCAGCAAAGGTGCGAAGGTAAAAATGGTGACAGTTCCGTCCTTAAGTGGAATGACACAGCAGGCAGCAGAACAGGCAATTATAGATGCCGGACTTACGGTTGGAAGTGTTACAGAAGAATATAATGCAGGCGTTTCAGCCGGATATGTAATTTCGCAGACTGCTTCCGTTGGAAGTCAGATAGAGAAAGGCAGCAGTGTTGGTTTTGTAGTAAGTAAAGGAGCACAGCCATCTACTGACAATGGAAACACAGGCGGAGAAGACAATGAATCTTCAGAGTTACAATAAAGGAATATTATGCAGGGAAAGATAATAAAAGGTATCGCCGGATTCTACTACGTTCATGTAGTAGAATCCGGCATTTATGAATGTAAAGCGAGAGGAGTTTTTCGAAAAGATAAGAAAAAACCACTCGTAGGAGATAATGTAGAGATAGAAGTACTGGATGAACAGGAAAAAACAGGAAATATTATAAATATTTTACCAAGAATGAACGAATTGATCCGGCCGGCAGTGGCAAATATTGATCAGGCATTAGTTGTGTTTGCAGTAACAGAGCCAAGACCACATTTTAATTTGCTGGATCGCTTTTTGGTTATGATGGAAAGTAAAGAAATTCCGGCGATACTTTGTTTTAATAAAAAAGATATCGCCAAGAAGCAGGAAGTGGCAGAATTAGAAGAAGTATATCGGGCATGTGGGTATCCTTTGATATTGATCAGTGCAAAAGAGGAAGAGAATATTGAAGAAATAAAAAAAGTACTTCGGGGAAAGACAACAACGGTCGCAGGTCCATCCGGAGTTGGGAAATCTTCTTTGATCAATTTGCTTCAGTCTGATATTCAGATGGAGACCGGAAGTATCAGCAAGAAGATTGCAAGAGGAAAGCACACAACAAGACACTCGGAGCTTATTACAATTGACGACAACAGTTACATTATGGACACTCCGGGCTTTAGTTCATTGTATGTAAATGAATTTGAAAAAGAAGAATTAAAATATTATTTCCGTGAATTTGCACCATATGAAGGACAATGCAGATTTAACGGATGCGATCATGTGCATGAACCGGGATGTGCGGTTAAAGATGCAGTGGAAGAAGGTAAAATTCATAAAATACGTTATGAAGATTATCTTGAAATGTATCAAGAATTAAAAAATAAAAAAAGATATTAATGGGAGATTTAAGTAAAATGAAAAACATATTAGCACCATCGATTTTATCGGCAGATTTTAAAGTGTTAGGGGAGCAGGTTAAAACTTGCGCAGAGAATGGCGCAGAGTATCTTCATTTTGATGTGATGGATGGAATGTTTGTATCAAACATTTCATTTGGAATCCCGGTACTTGCTTCAATCAAAGATGCAGCAGATATCGTGATGGACGTACATCTTATGATAGAAGAACCAATCCGTTATGTAGAAGCATTTCATAAAGCCGGAGCAGATATTTTAAATGTGCATTATGAAGCATGTGAAGATGTTCAGGCAACGTTAGATGCCATTCACAAATGTGGTATGAAAGCAGGACTTACAATAAAACCTGCAACACCTGTAGAAGTGCTGAAACCATATCTTGATCAGGCAGAACTGTTTTTAATCATGTCTGTAGAACCAGGAAAAGGCGGTCAGTCATTTATTCCGGAATCACTGGATAAGATCAGAGAATTGCGTGGATTATTAAACGAAAAAGGGTTAACAGCAGACGTGGAAGTTGATGGCGGAATCCATCTTGGTAATGCAAAAGAAGTTCTGGAAGCAGGGGCTAATGTATTAGTGGCCGGTTCAGCAGTATTTAAAGATAACATTGCAGAAAATGTAAAAGGCTTTATGGAGATATTAAACGAAAATGAATAGACAAACAGTAGTTGTCAGCGGTGGAATGTTAGACGAAGAATTCACGTTGCAAATTTTAAAGAGCGAAGAAACCGAATACATTGTTGCGGCAGATCATGGATTAGAATTCCTGTATAAGCATGGAATTAAGCCGGATTATATTGTTGGAGATTTTGACAGCACATCAGATGAAATTGTAAATTATTACAGGACAGAAACAAAAGTGCCAATTCGGCAGTTTAACCCGGTAAAAGATGCATCTGATACAGAAATCGCACTTCGCTTATGTCTCAATATGGGAAGAAAGAATATTGTAATACTGGGCGGAACAGGTACCCGTATCGATCATATCTGGGCGAATGTACAGAGCTTGAAGATAGCAAAGGATGCGGGGGCAGAAGCCTATCTGATGGATGCACATAATCGAATCCGTTTGTTAGATGAATCGAGCGTGATTCGAAAGTCAGAAGCATTTGGTCCATATTTTTCAGTTTTTCCATTAGACGGAGAGATTATAGATTTTAATATAACAGGGGCAAAATATCCACTGCAGCATCATACATTAATGCCGTTTGACAGTCTGTGTGTCAGTAATGAGTGGAAAGAAGAAGAAGTCGAAATCACATTTCCGGTGGGAAATGTAATTTTGATGGAGACAAGAGATTGAGGGGAAAAATCAGAATATGAAAAGATTTGAATTTAGAAATATCCGTCAAGATGAGGTGGAACAGGCAATTGCCATAGAGCAAATTTGTTTTCCACCGAATGAAGCATGCTCACCGAGAGCAATGAAAGAGCGTATAGCTGCCGCACCAGAGTTGTTTCTTGTTGCGGTAGATAAAGATACTGGGAAAATAGCAGGATTTCTTAATGGATTATCTACGAAAGAATCCAAGTTTAGAGATGAATTTTTCACAGATGTAAGTCTTTATGATCCAGAGGGAAAGAATATTATGTTGCTTGGTCTGGATGTACTTCCTGAGTATAGAAAGCAAGGACTGGCAAGAGAAATTGTTTATCAGTACAGCAGGAGAGAACATGAAAAAGGGCGCAATATGCTGTATCTGACATGTCTTGCAAACAAAGTGGAGATGTATAAAAAGTTTGGATTTGAGGATAGAGGGATTGCGGATTCTACCTGGGGTGGAGAAGAATGGCATGAGATGACTTGCAGAATATAGTGCTTAGGAATAATAGATTAGATGATGAAATTATGGCAGGCAAGGAGTAATAATGAAGGAATATAGATTCT
Source organism: uncultured Schaedlerella sp. (assembly GCA_934435195.1). Classification (GTDB taxonomy): domain Bacteria; phylum Bacillota; class Clostridia; order Lachnospirales; family Lachnospiraceae; genus Schaedlerella. The sequence continues at coordinate 5,812 of CAKSAJ010000031.1, read as the reverse complement.
ATGGTTGGCAGAATGCAGATGTTCCTGCCGTTAATGAGGAATATAAAAAAGTAAAAAATCCCAGACATCTGTATGATTTGTTGTCGGAAATCTGGTGCGCTGATACCTGTGCACCTAGAATGAGAGACGGTTGGTCAAAAGAAAATATGACATTGGGACAGTGCTCGATTACTGCATTCCTTGCACAGGATATTTTCGGTGGAGAGGTATATGGAATCCGAAGGAGTGGTGGTAATTATCATTGCTACAATGTGATTGGTGATTGTATATTTGACCTCACAAGTGAGCAGTTCAAAGATGAGGTTTTATCTTATGAGAATAACCCTGTCCAGAGTCGAGAGGTTCATTTCGAAAAGGAAGAAAAGCGATTGAGGTATGAATTCCTGAAAGCAGAGTTAAGGAAGCTTATATCAGAGAGGGAAGAATAAAAAGTCCGTTACAATATACAGAGATGTTATGCATATTGTAACGGACTTTTTATATTATAGTCTAGAAAAATCAGGAGATATGTATGGTAATAGGAATTATAGAAGATGATGCTTTATTGAGAAAAGCCTTAGATACATCATTGCAAAACCAATAAGATTAATCAGAGAAAATGGAACAGCTTCTTCGGGCAGAATAGAAGATGGAACAGAAGAACAATATGCAAAATTAAAACAACTGGATTATATAAAGCAAGTTGGAAAAAGCATTTTTGTAGGTGAAGCTACAGAAGTTTCGGAGGATAATGCAAAAACGATATGCAACGTAGTATGGGCTGACTCAGAAAGTTGGAACAATTTTTTGAGGTCGGCATATACCAATGTGATTGGAAGCTATCCGCAGAAAAAGGAGGAAATTCTATTATCAGAGCGGGCATTGAAAAAACTTGGTATTTCTGAACCGGAACAAGGAATGGAAATAAACTTAGATGTATACAAAGGTGCGTTCGAACATTCAAAAGAAAAATTCAAACTGTGTGGCTGGTATACGGACGCTGGAAATAAATTGTCAATCGGATACATTTCACATGACAAAATCAATGAGTTGAACCTGGAAAAGGGTCCTTATACCTTACTTTTCAGTCGGAGCAATCATTTAAGCAGGAGTAAAACAGAAGAAAAATTATATCAGACATTGCCGATGAAGAGTGCAGATCAGAAGATATACGTTTCTGAAACAGCACAATATACTGCTGTTTCTAAATTCGCAGGTGGATATGAGATGGTGATATTAGGAACGTTAGGTATTTTGTGCGGAATTTATTTTCTGGTGAGCAATGTCCTTTGGATGTCCATGAGCGAAGATGTTCAAAATCTCGGATTGCTCCACACGATCGGAGCCACAGAAAGACAGATCACAAAAATTTACCGGAAACAAATGCGGTCACTCATGTTAAAAGGCTATGCTTTGGGAAGTTTGATCTCTGCACTGATTTTGATTTTATTGATACCGAAAATATTAGGCTTTCATTTTTATCAGGAAATGGGAGGAAACACGATACTTTCCTTTTTCAGGCCGTGGATTCTTTTGATTTCTGTTCTATTTGTAAATGGAATTCTGTGGATAGCATCGGAAGATGTTATTAGAAAAATAACGAATTTGTCTTGCGTTGAGAGTGCCACTTATGATGGAAATAAGGTTAACAGAAAAATAAAACATTTTGGAAAAATGGTGTTGAAACGATCTGAAACAGGAGAAATGTTTTATATTGCATGGGGAAATATAACACGACATAAAGCACGATTTATCATTACAAGTCTTTCTATATTTTTAGGAGTCCTGTCTTTTATTCTAATGAATGTACTTATAAATGGATGCGATTATAAGCATCTTCTTGAAAAACGTCCTGATTTTTTGCTGGCAGGAGAGTTTAGCGAATTCGGGAAAAGTCAGGGATGTGGGGAAGAATATAAAACCAGAGAAATCGATGTTGATCCTTTACTGACACAAGGAGACGGTGTGGAACTGTTGTATGACAATAATTATGATGAATTTTCACCAATTTCTCGTAAGTTAGAGAAAAAACTACACAAGATAGATGGTATTGATTGGGAGAATTCTAATCTGATCGAAGGAGCTTATGTAACTACGGTTATGTCTAAGAAAGGCATCCGACCTTATGACGAGGGGCTTTCAGATCTTACAAATGACAATATGGTGGAAGGATTCAGTTGGGATACTGTGCAGGTTTTAAATGACAATCAAATCTTGTCGCTTAAGAAATACATTCAGGATAATCAACTCAATATTGATGTGAAATCTTTGGAAGACGGGAATGGCGTGCTGATTATACATGATCATCTGCTGACCCCGGAACAGCAAAAACTTGCAGATGAAGCAATTGGCGAACCGGTATATTTTAAAACTTTGCTTTCAAGAGAAGATGCGATTCTTAGAAAAGAACAAAGTAATTCTGAGAATAAAGAGAAACAACAGGAAGACGAATTTCCTCAAAAAGAATCTGAAACGTTTACCTTATGTGGTTATTTAGACCGGCAAAGCGATGATTTCCCGGAAATACATCAATCCTGGCATGGAGAATGCAACTTATATTATTTTATCAGTGAGAAAGCCTTTCAAAAGATACCGACTGAGAAAAAGCTATTAACAATGGAATTAACTGCCGATCCGGAAAAAGAATCTTATGTGAAAACACAGATCAGCGAGCTGATCTCAGAGGAAAATAAGAAACGCTCTGAAATGACAGAAGTATCAATGGATGAAGGAACCGGCGAAGCAGGAGTTTTCGTTATCTGTAAATCAGACCTGATGCAGCAAAAAGAAACATATATGAGAGGCAATCGAATTCTCTTAGGTGCTGTAAGTATCATATTATTCATTGCGGGCTTGACCAATTATTGTAACGTCGTATTTACCGGGATGTACTCTCGGAGAAAAGAATTTGATATTATGAAGAGTATCGGGATGACCGATAAACAAATGAAATTAATGCTTTTAGGAGAAAGTAGTTATTATTTTTTGTGCGTGATGGGAATGCTGTTTACGGCAGGGGTGGCAGCCTTGGTTGGCGTAAAAATTTATATGGAAAATAAATTATCATACTTTACATTTCATTGGCCGATTCAGATTACTGTGAGTGTAATGTTATCATTATTATTCATTAATGTTGTGATTACACATTTTGCGTGTAAAAAGAGATAGCAGAAGCGTTTGTGGGATTGATATTCGAAACAAAAATTCGATATTGCCGTAAAAAAAATACGGATAGACTTGAACTTTTTTGCGGATGATCATATAATAAAGAAAAAGAAATGGAAGGTGATTATCATGTTAAAGAAATTTAGTGTCGAAAATTTCAAAGGATTTAAGGATAAAATCACATTAGATATAGGAACACCCAGTAATTACAGCTTTAATTCTGAAATAATAGAGAATGGCTGCATAACGAAGGGAATTATATATGGTATCAACAGTTGTGGAAAGTCGAATCTTGGTTTGGCTATCTTTGATATCATTACTCATCTGACTGAAAAGCAAAAACTCCTGGGAAGCTATGATTTTTATCTGAATATGAGTGGAAGGAAATCTTTTGCGGAGTTTGAGTACACATTCGTGTTCGCCGGACATGAAGTTGTATATAAGTACAGTAAAATGGATGTGAATTCCTTAAAGAGTGAAAGTTTGTCCATTGATGGAAAAGAAGTCATTTTCTTTGACTTCCTGACAAGAGATGGATTTACTTTGCTTGAGGGATCAGATACTTTGAATGCATCAATAAGAAATGAAAGCCCGATCTCGAGAGTGAAATATGTAAATAGTAATTCAATTCTTTCAGATAATGTTCAGAATCAGGTATTTAAGAAGTTTATTGATTTTGTCGAGAGAATGCTTTTATTCTATTCACTTGATAGCCGTGGATATGAAGGTTTTATGAACGGATTAGAGAGCATTGCAGAAGGAATTGTTAATAGTGGCAAAGTTAAGGATTTCCAAGAATTCTTAAAAGAAAATGATATCGATTATGAATTGTATGGATGCGAGGTCGATGGAAGAAAGGCTATATATTGTCATTTCGACAATAAAGATGCTGACTTTTTCAAGATTGCTTCAACAGGAACCAGATCCCTTGCATTATTCTATTATTGGTATATCCGTATGGAAAAAGCATCATTTGTTTTCATTGATGAGTTTGATGCATTTTACCATTATGAATTATCAGAGTCAGTTCAGAAGAGACTTAGAAGAATTAGCGATGTGCAGGTATTTACAACTACACACAACACAGACCTTATGAGCAATGATTTACTCAGACCAGATTGCTATTTCCTTCTTGAGAATAATAGCATAAATGCAATTTCAGAGCTGACAGAAAAGGAACTTCGTCAGGCTCATAATCTTCAGAAAATGTATAAGGCAGGTGCGTTTAATGGCAGATAAGGACTATAAGGCATTTATAGTTGAAGGAGAAGCCAGAGAACCACAGGTTATTGATAATATTTCAAAAGTGTTCTTTAAGCATGGAAATTTAAAAATTATTACGCTTCCGGCCGGAGAAAATATCTATATGCTTTGGAAGAAACTCAAGGCGGATGATTTCGACACAGATATTATTGAGGTTTTAAGGGAAAGTAATAAGAAAATCAGAGAACAATTGGAAGGATTATCAAGAGATGATTTTTCGGAGGTGTTTCTTTTCTTTGATTATGATGTACATCAGACAAATTTGGGAAAGGCAGATGACGATGATGTGATAAACCAGATGCTTGAAAGCTTTGATAATGAAACTGAGAATGGAAAGTTATATATCAGTTATCCGATGGTTGAAGCATTGCGAGATTTTGAAGCAGGTAAATGCGGAAATGGAGATAATTGCTTTGTTGAAATTAGTGATCTTGCTGAATATAAGAATATATCTTCGAGAAATTCACTGAATCCGCATTTTAGAGATTACAATATAGATGTATGGAAAGAAATCGTTGATGTTTTTTCAATGAGAATATCATGCCTGTTAGGAAATGCGGAAATTATTTCTTATGAACAGTATTTAGATGAAGCAAATCCACATGATATCTTTATATGTGAACAGGCTTTAGCAGGCAATAATAAAGTGTTTATTATCAGTGCTTTCCCGGAATTTCTTGTGGATTATTTTGGAATGAAACTTTGGAGAACATGTGTGAAGCATGCAAAGAATCAATTGGATATTTGTAATTGTAAATAAAGCAGGTGAATGATAATTATGAGCAAATATGATCCTTTATGGAAGTGAATCAATAAAACAGACGAATTTTTGGTGATGACAGGCATAGGGTATGGCAACAGCAGGTTGCTTTTCATCCGGCAGATTTATCGCTATGATAAAGATAACGGAGGTGGCGACTATGGAAACAAAAAATATTATTTTGAAACTTCGTACTGGAAGAGGAATGTCACAAGACGAGCTGGCAGATAAAATTATGGTAACAAGGCAGGCAGTATCACGCTGGGAAAATGGGGATACAGTTCCAAATACGGATACACTTAAGCTCTTATCTAAAGAATTTGATGTCTCAATCAATACGCTTTTGGGAGAACCCAGAAAGCTGATTTGCCAGTGCTGCGGTATGCCAATTGATGATGATTCCGTATTGGGACGTGATAAAGATGGCATATTAAATGAGGAGTATTGTAAATGGTGCTATGCAGACGGGACATACACATATAATGATATGGATGAATTGATTGATGTGTGTGTTGAGAATATGGTAAATGAAAACTTTACTGAAGAACAAGCACGCTCTTATTTGAAAGAAATGCTTCCAAAGTTAGATTACTGGAAAAGGTATGATGAACTTAGTGACAATGGGCAGTTTGAAGAGTTTAAAAA
>CAKSAJ010000030.1 GCA_934435195.1 uncultured Schaedlerella sp. | reverse complement strand
TGTTCTAGTCAAGATTAACTCTAGCTAATCTATCCCTTTACTGTTGTTTTGGTTTGTTATAAACCGTTCTTAAAAAATTTTCTCTTAAAGAAATTTTCAAGGATCTGTTGTCTATTGTTTAGTTATCAATGTTCTTTGTTTTGTTGTCGTCTCAAGCGACAGCTTTAATAGATTATCACATCTTTTGTCGTTTGTCAACAACTTTTTTATTTTTCTTTGTCGCTTCATCTCAGCGCCTCTCGGTCTGTCTCAGCGACGAAAACTATCTTATCATTCTTATTTGTAATTGTCAACGTTTTTCTTGTTTTTTATTTTTTTCGCACAATTCAGACAATTCACGCAATTCTGACTAAAAAATCCCCTTAAATCTCCTTTTTAATCCTACGTTTATACAGTGCGTTTTCCCTTTACTTATGATATAGTTATATCAGATGTGAGATGACTCCCACCTCTGTAGGTGGCGAGTAACAAATCAGTATCAGTGGTGGGAGTCAATCCTCCATCTGATATAGCCTCCGGCAGGATTGCAGAGATGCGCAGAAGAAGTATGTCATGCATTGCATGACGCGCATCTCGCAGCAAGAATGCAGAAGCATTCTTGAATTATACTTTGTCGGACCTGCGATGTCTGACCTTTATATTTTTAACAAAGGAGAATTCTTTATGAAAATGAACGAACTAGGTCTGGTCTACTTCAGTCCAACCGGAACAACAAGAAAAGTTATTATAGAGACCGCCAGAAACATCGATTTAAAATCGGTATCTTACGACCTCTCTATCCACAAAGAAAAGAAACCAACTCTGCATTTCAAGAGCAACGATTTTGTTCTTTTCGGAATTCCTGTTTATGGTGGCCGTGTTCCCGCCACATTTCTGGAATATTTTGAAACATTAAAGGGTGATAACACTCCTGCTGCACTGATTGCTACATACGGATGCCGCGAATACGAAGACGCGCTTTTGGAATTAAAAAACGAAGTTGAGAGTCGCGGATTCAAAGTAATCGGCGCCGGCGCCTTTCCTGTACAACACTCCATCGTGCGCCAGATTGGAATGAGCCGACCGAATAAGGCAGACTTGAAAGTCATTGCGGATTTCGGAGTCCAGTTGAACCGCAAGCTTCGCAACGCTGTAGATTTTAATAATGTTGATATTCAGATTCCGGGAAACACTCCTTATAAAAAATATGGAACCATTCCGCTCGTTCCAAAAACAGATGTGAATCTTTGTACGGAATGTAAGGCATGCGCTAAAGCCTGTCCTGCCGGTGCTATTTCCATGGAAAATCCTAAAAAAACTGATAAGAAAAAATGTATTTCCTGTATGAAGTGCGTCTACTCTTGTAAAAAGAAAGCCCGCTATGTCAGCAACATGAAACTAAATATGGCGCAGAAGAAACTGACCAAAATCTGCAAAAGCGATAAACAGGCAGAGATTTTCATGTAACATTAAGTTCCGAAAAAAGAGATTAATAACCTCTTTCTTCGGAACTCTTTTATCTCAGTCGAGAAGACTCCCACCTCTTTCAAGTGGTGAGTAACAGCAAATTTGTCTCAGTTGGAGTCCAATCTCCAACTGAGATAAACGCTCCGCGAGGATGCGCAGTGATTCTGTAAAGAATGTGTCAGCTTACGCTGACCAGAATCACGCGCCAAGTCTCGCGGCTGCTCGACTTGAATTTTTACTCCTCACAAATCAATGTCTTAAAAAATTCTATTTCATCAAGATTGCATCTCTTTGCTTCTTCCAGGTTCATATTACAATGGAACACATGTCCCATATAATTCTGTCCTTCTTCTCCATATAATTTATATTCTGCCTGCACACCACGTTCTTTCAACAATTCATACATTGGCTTTGCCTTTTCTCTCAGGAAATCATACCATGATGTCATAACAAATGCCGGTGGAAACTGATCAGTAATATACTGTGTTACCTTTAATTTCTCCTGAATACTTTCCCTGTCTTTACCGAGATAATCCTGCATCAAATCTGCCATATCTATCGGCTGTTTTTCGCCGTCATTTCTGGATAGTGCCTGCTCTGTGATATCATACATACCACAATTTAACGCAATACCTCTGATACACAGTTTCTCTGGCAATGCAAAATCATACATCTTGGCAAATTCCGGATTGGAATAAATTGTACTGTAGTGACTGGTCAACTGAGCGCCTGCCGAATCGCCAACCAGAAATACATTTTTAATATCCATATGGAACTTTCCTTCCCGCTTTTCCACCCAGTTCAACACCTGATTGATTTCATCCAGCTGCACAGGGAATTTATATTTCGGTGCAAGGTGATAATTGAAGTTCACAACCACAAACCCCTGCTGTGCAAGAAACATTCCGTAGTGAAGATATACTTCCTTTGTACCATATACATAACCTCCACCATGTATATTTACAATCACAGGCAATAAGCCTTCTGCCTTTTTCGGATAATAAATATCCAGCAGATTATATTTGTCTGTGGATGCATATGGAATATTTGACAGCTTTTCTACATCTTCCGGCTCTACTAAATTCTTATCTCTTTTCTTGTCTCCTAATGTAGCCTTTAGTCTAAAACAAACACCTGATTTTGACATAATCCAGCCTCCTTCTACTGCTTTTTACTTTATTTAGTAATTATCTTTTCACAAAGTATTCCTCATACCAAACAAGAAATGTATAGATTGTCCACACTTTTCTCCAGTTATCTGAATTTCCGCCAACATAATCATCAAAAATAGCCTGTATCTCTTCCATATTGAAGAATTTCTCAGCTATATCACTCTGGAATTTTTCACGCACATCTTTATTATATCTGTCATCCGCCATCCAGATACGAATAGGCACGATAAATCCTAATTTCTTACGGAAAGCAATTTCCTCCGGAAGAACTTTTGCCGCTGCTGTACGGAATGCAACTTTATTCTGTTCTTCATTCACTTTGTAACGAGATGGCATTCTGGATGCAATATCAAAAATTCTTCTATCTGTCAATGGCATACGAACTTCCAGCCCTGCCGCTGTACTCATCTTATCTACATTAAGGTAAATATCTCCCTCCAACCAAATCTGAATATCAACATCTGACATCTTTGTAAGTGGATCCAGTCCTTCTGTTTCTTCATAGATACCTGCTGCCAGTTCAATCGGAAGTACATCTGGATCATATTTCTTCAGAATACGCTTTTTCTCCTCCTCTTTCATGATGTTCGTATTTCCAACATAAAATGTTTTCAGATTCTCACCATATCTTTCTGCATTACGATACATATTGTATCCGCCGAAAAATTCATCTGCGCCTTCTCCCGAATAACAAATATCTGTGTGCTCTGCTGTTGCTCTGCATCCAAGTGCAAATACAATTGCTGAAGCATCTCCCAGCGGCTGCTCCATATTATACATTACCCAAGGCACAATATCAAAATATGCCTCCGGTGTAATTCTGCAACGGCTGTTTTCTCTTCCTAAAATATCTGCTGTTTCTTTCGCCAATGGTGACTCATCAAAGCGTGCTTCATCATATCCGCAAGAATCCGACATTTTTACATCCGACATTGCAAGTACATAAGAAGAATCCACTCCGCCTGACAAAAATGACTCTGCTTTTTCATCTGCGGTTTTGACTTCCGGCATAATTTCTTTCAGCGTAGAATGAATCTCATCTGCCCAGTCTTCCAGTGATTTACTCTCGTCCGGATGGAATTCCGGTTTCCAGTATCTCTCTATTTTCATTTTTCCGTTCTGCCAGATTAAATATCTTCCAGGCAGCAATTTCTTAACACCTTTGAAAAATGTATTCTCTCCTGCAACATAAGTCAGTGATAAATACAACTGTAACATTTCTTCATTTAATTCTTTTACAAACCCCGGTTTGTCCATAATCTGACTGATCATTGTACCATACAGAAGTTGTCCGTCTGCTGTCTCATAATAATAGAATGGTTTTGTTCCAAACTGATCACGAAGGCAGAACAATTTTTTCTCTTCTTCATCCCACAATGCAAATGCGAACATTCCATGCATATGATCCGCCATCTCATATCCCCATGTCTGATATGCACGAATTAAAATTTCTTCCTCTCTTGCCTCTCTTTTTAATGAAGCATCGATATTCAGTTCTTTGCACAGAGCCTCCCAGTTACGGATATGTCCTCTGTATTCTTTTACGATTATCATTTGTACCTCTCCTTTCAACATCTGATATCTTTTTTCTATATCTTAATATGGTTTACTGATTCTTCACCTGTTATATACCTCAGCCTAAATCAGATTCATCGCATCATTAATTGTTTTCACTCCTATAATCTTAATTCCTTTTATTCCTTTCACCATATCCAATGATACTTCTGGAACAACACATGTTTCAAATCCTAGTTTTTTTGCCTCTGCCACCCTTTGTTCCGGCATATTGACCGCACGTACTTCTCCGCTAAGTCCTACTTCTCCAAAAACAATCATCCTCTCGTCTACCGGACGGTTTTTATAGCTTGATACAATCGCCATCACAATACCAAGATCGATTGCAGGTTCATTCATCCTGATTCCACCTGCAATATTAACATATGCATCACAATTCGCTAAGTGCAATCCTATTCTTTTTTCCAAAACGGCCATAAGCAGATTCACTCGGTTATAGTCCGTTCCAGTCGCAGTTCTTCTCGGCATTCCGAAATTGGTATCACAGACCAGTGCCTGAATCTCTATCAACAATGGACGAGTACCTTCTATTGAGCATGCCACTACTGAGCCTGATGCATTTTCCGGTTTCCCGCTCAACATATATTCCGATGGATTCTCTACTTCCACCAGCCCATTTTGCCGCATCTCAAAAACTCCGATTTCGTTAGTCGAACCAAATCTATTCTTAACGCCTCGTAAAATACGATAGGATGCATGTCTGTCTCCTTCAAAATACAGTACGGTATCCACCATATGTTCCAACACTCTCGGTCCTGCCACCGTTCCTTCTTTTGTTACATGTCCTACAATAAATATTGTAATACCAAGGCCTTTTGCCAATTGCATAAATACATTCGTAGATTCACGAACCTGCGATACACTTCCCGGTGCCGATGCCACTTCTTCGCTATACATTGTCTGGATAGAATCAATCACCACAAATTCCGGTTGTTTTTTTTCGATAACATCTCTGATCGTTCCAAGATTTGTCTCACAAAACAACTTCATGTTGTCTGAAAAATCCCCCATCCTGTTTGCTCTAAGTTTTATCTGCGACAGAGATTCCTCTCCCGAAATGTAAAGTACTTGTCTCTCCCCTGCAAGCTTCTGACAAACCTGTAATAGCAATGTTGACTTACCAATTCCCGGGTCCCCACCGACCAGAACAAGCGAACCCGGTACGATACCGCCACCAAGTACCCTGTCAAGTTCTTTCATACCAGTTTGAAAACGCTTCTGTTCATCAGTATTGACCTGCGACAAAGCTACTATTTTTTTCTCTATATCTCTATCTGTCTTTACGCTTGCAGACACCGATGATGCGATTACCTTTTCTTCTACAAATGTGTTCCATTCTTTACACATCGGACATTGCCCGAGCCACTTTGTCTCTTCATGTCCACAATTTTGACAGAAAAATACTGTCTTTTTCCCTTTTGCCACATTTAACCTCGCTTACTGAAAAAGACCGGCAAGTATTTTTCACCTGCCAGTCTCTCCTCTTTTTATGCTAACGTCTTACAACCTTCACAGCTGCACTTTCATTCGCATTCAATTCAATACTCACACTAAGTTTGCCGCTTAAATTTGTTGTCATCCTGCCTGCTGAAGCTTCATCAATAAATACCTCATACTCACTATCCGGCTCAAGCTCCAATGTAAACTGTACATCCTCCGGTGCTGAAACTTCAAATTCCACTTCACGGTCTGTCTCTTTGAAATTCTCTACTGCACTTCCCGGAACTGATTCGTATACAAACATTCCATTCTTCTCAAGTTTTGTAATCTCTGCAAATGTTTTAACTTTATAAAGATCTCCTTCAAATTCAAAATTATCTAACTTTGTCTTTGATGTAAGTGTATAATCTCCAAAACTTAATGTTCCGTCACTTTCTGCACGTAATAATTCTTTTACTGTTGCCATTGTTACTGTCCTCCTACGTATCTCAGATCTTCTCTGTAGTATTACTATCTTTAGTATAATATAAGTATTGTTTTTTTTCTACTTTTTTGTTTCTTTTCTCTCGACTTTTATGGAATTTTTAGAAACACCTACTGCAACCATATCGCCACTTTGAATGTCACCATTCAAAATTGCCTCTGCAAGCTTATCTTCCAATTCTGTCTGCATCGCACGTCGCAATGGTCTTGCCCCATACTTCGCATCTGTTCCTTTTTCAACAATTAACTCCTTTGCTGAATCACGTATGGTCAAACTAATATTCAACTGCTTTTTCACACGGGCAGTAAATTCTTTGCAAAGCAATGTCACAATCTGCTTCATGTCTTTCTTTTCCAATGCATGAAATACGATCACTTCGTCAATTCGATTCAAAAATTCCGGACGGAAGATCATTTTCACTTCATCCATTACATTCTGTTTCATTTTCTTATAATCACTTTGCGGATCTTCTTTTGTAGCAAACCCCAGTCTCTTAGGATCAATAATAGATTTTGCGCCTGCATTAGATGTCATAATAATAACAGTGTTACTAAAATCGACCATTCTTCCCTGCGAATCTGTAATATGCCCGTCATCCAACACCTGTAATAAAATGTTAAATACATCCGGATGTGCTTTTTCAATCTCATCAAAAAGAATTACCGAATACGGTTGTGTGCGAACCTTGTCACTAAGCTGACCGCCTTCTTCATGTCCCACATATCCCGGAGGCGATCCAATCATCTTTGACACGGAATGCTTCTCCATATATTCCGACATATCTACACGGATCATTGCTTCTTCTTTTCCAAACAACGCTTCTGCCAATGCTTTGGATAACTCTGTTTTTCCTACCCCGGTTGGTCCTAAGAATAAAAATGAACCAATTGGCCGTTTTGGATCTTTCAATCCAACTCTTCCTCTTTTTACTGCACGTGCTACCGCATTGACTGCTTCATCCTGACCGACCACTCTGTGATGCAGTTCTTTTTCAAGATTATTCAGTCTCTGCGTATCACTTTGCTGTAATTTCTGTACCGGAATCTTAGACCACGATGACACAATGGCAGCAATATCTTCCACCGAAACCTCTGGATTGCTTGATGCCATCTTTTTATCAAATCTTTTTCTTGTAGATTCAATCTTTTTTTCAAGTTCCTGCTGCTTTTTTTGAATCTTAGAAGCTTCTTCGAAGTCTCCTTCTTTAATTGCACTTTCTTTTTGAAGACCCAATTTCTTCTTCTCATCTTCCATCTCTGTCAAATGTGCCGGAACCTTATAGCCTGTCAGACTTACATGTGCACAGGCTTCGTCCAATACATCAATTGCTTTATCCGGAAGATTTCGATCTGTAATATAACGTTCTGAAAGCTCCACTGCTGCCTTCAACGCTTCCTCTGTAAGCTTCACTTTATGATGTGCTTCATACTTCGGTTGAATTCCTTTTAATATATCCAGGCACTGTTCTTTTGAAGGCTTCTCGACTGTGATCGGCTGAAATCTTCTTTCCAAAGCTGCATCTTTTTCAATGTACTTGCGATACTCTGCGATCGTAGTTGCTCCGATCAACTGCAATTCCCCACGGGCCAGTGCCGGCTTTAATATACTAGATGCATCAATTGCACCTTCTGCTCCACCCGCTCCGATCATCGTATGTAATTCATCCAAAAACAAAATAATATCTCCGTCCGCTTCGACTTCAGATATAAGTCCCTTCATACGTTCCTCAAATTCGCCTCTGTATTTTGAACCTGCGATCAGCCCTGGAAGATCCAATGTATAGATACGTTTTCTTTTCATCGTTTCCGGCACAATCCCTGAAGCGATCCGCTGTGCCAAGCCTTCCAGAATAGCGGTTTTACCAACTCCCGGTTCTCCAACCAGACATGGGTTATTCTTTGTTCTTCTGCTTAATACCTGCATAAGACGAAAAATCTCTTCTTCTCTTCCTATAATAGGATCTAATTTTCCTTCTTCTGCTTCCGCAGTCAGGTCTTTGCAAAATTGTTCCACTGCTCCGCCATTTCCACGAAGTCCATCCTGCAATTCGTCCTGATATGCTTTCGGGTCAACCCCTGCTGCCACAAAAATGTCTTGCATCATCTTCTGCAAACTTACATTCAACGTAATCAGCATCTTTGCTGCAACACAATCTAAATCTCGTATGATCGCTACAAGAATATGTTCTGTCCCTACTATATCCATATGAAAATGTGCCGCTTCACGCGCACTGTCTTCCAATATATATTGCAATCTTGGACTTTCTTTTGGCTTCTGTCTCTTTTCCGTCTTTTTATTTGGTGCTACGAGCTCATCCATTAACTTTAAAAGCTTCTCTTCATCTACTCCATGACCAGCCAGCACCTGCCCTGCTACACTTGCAAATTCCTGCCGTAATCCAAGAAGCAAATGTTCTGTTCCTACATATGGATGATTTAATTTTTTTGCTGCTTTTTCTGCATTGCTAATTGCATGCTGTGCCTGTTGTGTAAATTTAATCTGCATATAACCTCCGTCTGCTTATCTATTTTCTGTCTGATTCCCAGTTATCAATGTTATCCGTTACTGTTAAATTCTACGACTCATATTCATCCAGAATCTCATCCACCAGTTCATGGATCTCTTCTCTTGAAATCGCACGACAGCATGCTTTTGCCAAAACAATCTGCAATTGCTGACGCATCTCTTCTACTGCACGGATTTTATTCTCATCCAGAGCAATAACCGCTCCACGTCTTTTGTCCAAAGTAATAAAGCCTTCCTGTTTCAAAACATTATATGCCTTATTCACCGTATGCATATTAACGCCAATTGTATCTGCAAGCTGACGCACTGAAGGAAGTGAATCCCCCTCATGAATATTCGCAGTTGCAATTCCCAGTATAACCTGATTGCGAAGCTGAATATAAATCGCTTCTTCACTGTTAAAATCAATTTCTATCAGCATCTCTCTACCTCTTTTTCTTTTGTGATATTACTGCTTTCCATATACTACGCACAGTAACTGCATAATTCTGTTATAGAAATACTAGCACAAAGAGAGAGTCTCTGCAAGCAATTATTCTCCTGCAGGACTCTCTCTTTATCCCCACTGTTACTGTTCACAGTACCTGTGACCAGCAACGCATCTCGCCATTTTAAATCGCCTTTGGCGATGGGCGAGATGCCTTTCAAAATACAATGTGCATCCTCCGTGCCAATCAGCGTAGTGATTGACACGGGAGTAAACAGCAACTCCCCACTCACTATGTTAAATTAAACTTTTTTCACACTCTCAACATTTCGGAAAATTCTGTACTCAGCTTAATCTCTGCAATATAGAAGACATCTCCTGTGATATACACATTCCAGTCATCTGTAATTTCAACCTGAAGATCACCACCTGGCATATGCACAAGCATCTTATTTTCTGTCAATCCCAATTTATATGCCACTGCTGCTGCCGCACACGCACCTGTTCCAGTCGCCATTGTATACCCTGCACCACGCTCATATGTCTCAATTGCGATATTATTGCGATCTGTCACCTTCATAATTTCCGTATTCACTCGTTCTGGGAAATATCTTGCACGCTCAGAATGTACTCCTATTTTGCAAACCAATTCTTTTGAAATTTCCTGCATTGGAATAACACAATGTGGATTTCCTACTGACACGCATGTTGCCGGATACAGATTATTGCCAAATACCATATCCTCATTGATGACCTCTCTTCTTTCTCCTATTACCGGAATTTCCTCACTCACAAATGATAATTTTCCCATAGAAATACGCAGTCTGCTTCCTTCTTCATTCAGATATGTAACCTCTACAATACCGCCATCTGTCATCAATTCATAATTCTTTTTCTGCACATATCCTGCGTCTTTTAAATATTTTGCAAAAATACGAACTCCGTTTCCACTCTTTTCTGCAACACTTCCGTCCGGATTCCAGATTTTCACAGCCAGATGTTCTCCCAGCAACGGGCCTTCCAAAATACCATCTGAGCCAAGCCCTACATTTCGATTACAAATCATCTTTACATTGGCTTCATTTAATTCCAATTCATTTTTATTTGGATCAAATACAAGATAATCATTTCCCAATCCATGATATTTTTCTAATACAATCTGCATAATCTACTCCTCCCACATTAATATACTATTTTTCCCATGATATTTTTATTATACACAGCATTATATTTGAATAATACAAAATAACTGCTTTCTATATTGCAAATAATGCTATTTTTGTTTAATATCATATTATCAGACCATATATAGGAGGGATGTTATGGAAACATATCAGAAACGAGGATATTTAAACAGTGATTTTCGGATTTTTCATTTAAAAGATCAAGTAGATACTGAGTTTGATTATCATACGCACAATTTCCATAAAATCACTATTTTTATCAGTGGAAATGTACAATATTTTATTGAAGGAAAGACTTACACGTTAAACCCTTACGACATTGTCCTTGTCAATCGAAATGACATTCACCGTATTCAGGTAGACTCTTCCATTCCATATGAAAGAATCATTGTTTATATTTCTCCCGGATTTATGGAAGCTTACCGGACTACCGAATATAACCTCGCTTATTGCTTTGAACAAGCCCGCGAGAAGCAGTCTTACGTGCTTCGAATCCCTTCCTTAGAAACCAGCTCGCTTTATAAAACCACCCAGCGGCTGGAACGCTCGTTCCACGATCATGAATATGCAGGAAGCTTATACCGCCAGATTTTATTCCTGGAATTTATGATTCAATTAAATCGTGCCACATTAAAAGAGGGCATCGAATACCTTGACACTAAGCTTTATAACAAAAAGGTTTTGGATATTATGAATTATATTCAAGATCATTTAACAGAGACACTAAGTATGGATTCCCTCGCATCTGTCTTTTATCTGAGCAAATATCATATGATGCGGTTGTTTAAAACAGAAACCGGTGTTACTATCGGTCACTACATTACTTATCGCCGGCTGTTGCTTGCCAGACGTTATATTCACTCCGGCATGCCTATTACAGATGCATGTTTTGCCTGCGGTTTTCAAAGTTATTCCGCATTTTCCAGAGCATATAAACAAGAATTCAAAGAACCACCAAGAAAATTAAAATAATCTTCCGGGTGGTTCTTCTCTTCCCTATCACATTTTAATCTTAATTAAAATATACCATCTCTTCAATCGGTTCAGCCGGCTCAATATTTTCCGCTGTCAACACCGGACCAACGCCTCGATACATTGCCAGTTTCTCATACCCTACTTTTGCACGCACTTTTACCCACTGTCCTGCTTTTAATTTTGGTGCATAAGAACTTTTACAAACATATCCTAAAAATGTTGTATCATCTGCGCAGCAAGTCATTGCCATTCTTCCCGGGAAAAATAATTTACTTGGAAAGCTTCTTGGTTTCATAACTCTGGCTGTATATTCTACCACTTTTCCATCGTAGCGTTCCTGATTTTCCATCATATCAACATACCAGATTCCATAATCTTCCGGAAGTATTTCAATGACATCCGCTTTCAAATCATATGGCACTTCATCTTCGAAAATATTTTCCACTTCGCCATTCTCATCCTCAAAAATAACTTCTGCCTGAGGACTTACAACTTTTACGCTTCGACGATATCCTGCAAGTGGTTTTACATCACTGCATCGATTAAATAATACCATCTCTGAATTGCGGACCATCTCCACAAACAATGGTTTCATATTTGCAAGGTACACCTGAAATGTACTTGCATCTACTGTTGTGATCTTTTGTTCGATTCCCCAGCCTTTTGGCAGTTTCAAACTTTCAAAATCACTGACCTTCCACATTCCATTGTACTCGATAACAACTCGTTCCGGGTGATATTTTTCATCCAGTTTTTCCAGCCATTCCTCGGTCAAAGCTTCTGGATCGTCAATTGTTTCCATTACAATACGATGCTCTTTTAACATCTCCGGACTATATTCTTCTTCTCCTTCTTCACAAAGGATCAAAAGTGTTGTCCCGTCAATCTGAAAATATTCCTGCTCTAATGTAAATTTCAAAAACTGTGTCTTTCCGCTATCAAGAAATCCAGTCATAAGATAGACCATAACATCTGGTTCCATAATATTTTCTCCTTTTAATTATTTTGCAATGCCAAATAACTCTTCCAGCTTATGCTCATCCAATTTTGAGCCAATCACACAGATTCTTCCTGTATACTCTGCTGCTCCTGTTCTGACTTCATGCTCTTCCGGTACCATATCGAAATAAATCCATTCTCCATCAGCTCCTGCAACCATACCTTTCGCACGAAGAATTGTACCATATGAAGAATCTGACTCTAACGTTTTCAAAATATTGCTGATTTCTTCTTTTGTATAAGTCTGGATTGTTTCTTTACCCCAACTTGTAAATACTTCGTCAGCATGGTGATGTCCATGATGGTCATGATGATGATCGTGTCCACATCCGCATCCACATTCTTCGTCATGATCATGGTCGTGATGATGGTGCTCATGCTCATCATGCTCGTGATGGTGGTGCTCGTGCTCATCATGGTCGTGGTGGTGGTGTTCGTGCTCATCATGCTCGTGATGGTGGTGTTCGTGCTCATCATGCTCATGGTGATGGTGTTCGTGCTCGTCGTGGTCGTGATCATGGTGATGGTCATGTCCACATCCGCACTCCTCATCATGTTCATGATGTCCGCCGCATTCCGGGCAAACAATCTCCGCCAGAAGTTCTTCTTCCAAAGACTTGCTTCCTTCCATTGTTTCAAGCAATTTCTCTCCTGAAAGCTGCTCGATTGGAGTTGTGATGATTGGTGCTTTCTCATTTAATCCACGTAAAATAGCAACGCTTTCTTCAACCTTCTCATGTTTTGCTTTGTCTGTTCTGCTTAAAATAATTGCTCCTGCATACTCAATCTGATTGCTGAAAAATTCTCCAAAATTTTTACTGTAAATTCTACATTTAGTCACATCAACAACTGTTGTAAAACTGTTCAGCTGTGCATCAAGATTAACCTGTGCATCCTGTACTGCTTTGATAACATCAGAAAGCTTTCCAACTCCCGATGGCTCGATCAAAATTCTATCCGGATGATATGTGTCGATTACTTCTTTTAAAGATTTCTCAAAATCACCTACCAGTGAACAGCAGATACAGCCTGAATTCATCTCTTTAATCTCAATTCCGGCTTCTTTTAAAAATCCACCATCAATACCAATTTCTCCGAATTCATTTTCAATCAGAACAACCTGTTCTCCTTTAAATGCTTCTTTTAAAAGTTTTTTAATAAATGTTGTCTTTCCAGCTCCTAAAAATCCAGAAATAATGTCAATTTTAGTCACAATGACCGCCTCCTATTATTTATTTGTCTTTTAATTCCAATACAATTGGACAATGGTCTGAACCCATTACATTTGTTAGAATCTGTGCATCCTGCAATCTGTCTTTCAGACATTCTGATACGCAAAAATAATCAATTCTCCATCCGGCATTCTTCTCTCGCGCTTTAAAACGATAAGACCACCAGGAATAAATCCCTTCCTGCTCCGGATAAAAATATCGGAATGTATCAATAAAACCTGCATCTAAAAGCTCTGTAAACTTCTGTCGCTCCTCATCTGTAAATCCTGCATTCTTACGATTTGTTTTCGGATTTTTCAAATCAATTTCCTTATGAGCAACATTCATATCCCCAGTCACAATAACCGGTTTCTTCATTTCCAGAGACTTTAAATACGCACGAAAATCGTCTTCCCATCGCATACGATAATCCAGACGTTTCAACTCATTTTGAGAATTTGGTGTGTACACCGTAACAAAATAAAAATCCTCAAATTCACATGTAATCACACGACCTTCCTGATCATGTTCTTCTATCCCGATTCCATAGCTTACTTGAATTGGTTCTTTCTTTGTAAATACTGCAGTTCCTGAATATCCTTTTTTCACTGCATAGTTCCAATATTGATTATACCCCTGCAAGTCAAGTTCTAACTGTCCGGACTGCATCTTTGATTCCTGAATACAAAAAATATCTGCATCAATCTCATTAAAAAAATCAAGAAATCCTTTTTGCACACATGCCCGGATTCCATTTACATTCCATGATACTAATTTCATTATTTATAAAACACCTCTTTCAAGCATAATCCACTTGCAGGTACTAAAAATCCTGCATCTGCACGTTGACCGGACTCAATTATCTCATTTATGCTTTCCGGACTCCTTCTCCCACTACCAATTTCCAGCAGCGTTCCTGTTAAAATTCTTACCATATGATACATAAATCCACTTCCGGTATACTCAATTCTAAGTCTATGTCCGTCTTGCCTAACTATTATATCATAAATTCTTCTTGTTGTGGACTTTTCATCCGGTCGATCTGTAAATCCTGCAAAATCATGGCTTCCACGCAAATATTCAATTGCTTTCTCCATCTTTTTCACATTAACCATTTCCGGATAATGAAATGAATATTTTCTCAAAAATACATCCGCTTTTTCTGCAGTATCAATCGTATACTCATATCTCTTACCTCTTGCACTGTGACGTGCGTGAAACCCGTTCTTTGCAAGTTCCATATTTATAATACGGATGTCTTCCGGAATTTTCTCATTTATCTCTGTAAGAAATACTGGCTCATCCACCTTACCTGATAAAATAATACTGGCTGTCTGCCCGGACGCATGTACTCCGCCATCTGTTCGTCCGGAGCCATTCACTTCTACTTTATATCCCACATAGTCACTAATATCACGCTCCAAAATTCCTTGAATTGTCATATCTGTGTCCGGCTGTCGCTGCCATCCCCGGAATCTGGATCCATCATATGCAATTGTTAATTTATATGTTCTCATAGCATCACTTTCCGTCTCTTCTACTTTTTCTATACTTTATCACAGAGGACTGACGAATTGCAAGACGTTGTTCTATGAGTTCAATTTTGCCGATTCCGTTAAATTCTGAATAACAAATTTATGAAACCAGTGCCCAAAAATATGCAAAACATAGAATTCTGAAACAAATTTCAAAAGAGGATTGAAATTTATTAAAGCAGTGACTATAATTAGGAATTTGTAAAATGAGAAAAAGAACATATATTATCTAGCGGAGGATTTAGATATGAAGAATCAAGAAAAAACACAAGAAATAATTTTAGCACCAATGACTGGTACAGCAGTTGCAATTACAGATGTACCAGATCCGATATTTACAGAAAAAATACTTGGAGACGGCATTGCAATCATCCCAACTGACGGAAAGATTGTAAGCCCGGTTGACGGAGTCGTATCCAAAGTGGTAGAAACAGGCCATATCTATGAAATAACTTCAGAAAGCGGAGTGAAAATTCTGATACATATGGGTCTTGAAACAGTTGCACTGAATGGGAAATGTTTCCAAATTTACGCAAAGATTGGAGATAAAGTAAAAGCCGGAGATTTGATTGCAGAAGCAGATTTGGAATTCATCAAAGAAACCGGACGTAACTCTATTACTCCTGTTCTGATTGATTCAGATTTGGACGGAAAAGTGCTCGTATGTGAAAAGGGCGAGGTCCAGGCCGGAAAAAGTGTTATTATGACATTAAAGTAATTTTATAGTGATAAATTTTCGTAAGAAACGACTATGCCATCCTCTCAGCTTGAGCAGGATGGCATAGTCGTTTCTTACTTAGAATCACTATTAAACTGACTGAACACTCAAAGGATTATTTCACATAGAAAACTCGACCTTCATTACGTGGAATTTCATTCGGATATTCTCCATCTACGTATCCAAGTACACAATGTCCTATCCCTTCATACTCTTCTTCAATTCCGAGCTCTTTTAAGAAATTTTTTCCCCACTCTGTTTCAAATTCTTCTTTCGCACGATGAATCCAGCAGCTTCCGATTCCGAGCTCATGTGCTGCTAACATTAAATTTCCCATTACGAGACTTCCATCATAAACGTGTGTCGGCCAATCTTTTTTAGCTAAAACTATCAAAACTGCCGGCGCACCATAAAATGGATCAAAGCCTTCCTGCGCACCTGCTATTTCTCTGTTCATTTCGGAAAGTTTATCACGAACCTCCTTATTTGTAACCTGGATTATAATAGGGCTTTGTGCGTTACGACCATTGGCTGCATATGTACCTGCCTCGATAATCTGATCCAACACTTCCTGCGGAACCATATCTGCTTTAAATTTGCGGATACTTCTTCTTGTTTTCATTTTTTCTAATACTTCACTCATGTTTTTACTCCTCCATTTCTTCTTCATAGTATTTAATAAGTGCCTGAGTTCCTAATTCTCCATACCCTTCTGCTTGCAATAATTCATAATTTGCAAGCACCTGGCTTAAAACATCTAAATTAATATTACTCATATTTGCTTCTGTAAGTGCCAATTTCATATCCTTAATAAAATGTTTCATAAAAAATCCCGGAGCATAATTACCCTCTAAAATTTTAGGTCCAAAAGTATCTAACTGCTTACTTCCGGCTGCCCCTGTTGAGACGGAATCAAGCAATGTCTGAAGGTCCAGCCCTTTTGCTTTTGCATAGGTAAATGCTTCACATACTCCTGACAATGTTCCCGCTATCATAATCTGATTCGCAAGTTTTGCATGCTGTCCGCACCCGATAGCACCTTGATAATTAATGTTTGTCCCCATTGCCTCAAACAATGGCATGCAAGCCTCATAATCTGCTTTTTCACCACCTACAAGAATAGAAAGCGTTCCGTTTTTTGCTCCGATATCTCCACCTGTAACAGGTGCATCCAAAACATGTAGTCCTTTCTTTTTTCCTTCTTCTGCAATTTTCTGATCCAGCATCGGACTTGTAGTTGTCATATCGATCAAATATGTGCCTTGTTGTACACTATCTAAAATATTTCCTTTATCGAAATAAACTTCCTCAACATCGACAGGAAATCCTACTATTGTAATAACAGCCTCACATTCCTTGACGCAATCTGCAATACTATCATGGAAAACAGCCCCTTCGTTAATAACATCTTCTACTTTCGATTTTGTCCGAGCGTAAATGTGCAGCTCAAATCCTGCTTTTATAAGATTTCGCACCATGGATTTTCCCATGATTCCAACTCCGATAAATCCAATTTTTTTCATCTTTTGCCTCCTCAAATTATAACTACTGTAATTATAATTCTTTTTATAAAAATGTACCATATCAAAATCATCAATACATCATAAAAAAATATATCACACCTCCGACTCCCCTTCCCAATGCCATTGCACATATTAATACAGCAATATATTTTGTTATTTTTAATCTACGGATAAATATCGGAAAAACATTTAGAATTTCTGCCAGTGCCATCGCCCAACACCCGACAAAGATCCCGATTAGCAGCCCTATCGGAATAAGCAAAATTTTGCCATAAGGAATTGGTATCGAATATACAAAAATAACATTCCCTATAATTCCTCCTAAAGCGGCACAGTTTTCATACAAATGAATTTTATTCCCTGTATGTGTCCGATCTGCAAAATCAGCGATGACACCTAATTCAACAATAAAACCAAACAGCCCGCCCGCTACTAATATTCCTGCGCTAAGACCGATTACTGCCATTAGAATTTGACGTATCAGCATCCAGCTCTTCCCCCTTTCTTGAAGCATTTTCTACAAGGGTTGTCTGTATCTCATTTTCATAAGTTCGCATCTGTACCTCCAATGGTGTAGGGTCCACTGAAAACTTTTTCTTTCCAAAATGATTAAAAAACAATAGTATTCCTATCGTAAGTCCGATGGAATAACTTAGTTCTAAGATTGTAGAGCCCTGTGGTTTTATTCCTGTCATCAATTGATAGATTTGAGAAAATAATTTTCTGACTGATACATCATTGTTAAATGTCATGATTGCAAATGCCGCACCTGTAAATGTCAATACTGCAGTAAATACGGTTTTGATCAGATGGCTTATCATCCCTGTTGGGTTTTGCTCTTCGTAAGTTACGATAATATCTGTCTCGCCCAAATTTTGGACATCCATGTTCGGATATATTTCATGTATTAATTTTATGATTTTTAAAATAGATATAACTTTGCGCTGTCCGTTTTTCTCCTGCATTTTCATAACTTTAATCGTTTTAAGTCTCGGAATTACATTTTGATTACTACATTCCATAGACAAAATATCCCCCAGCGTTACCTCTGGCTTTGTCACTTCTATATTTTTATCGCCTTTTATATATAACTTTTCCTGCTTAACAGCCATTGCATTTCTCCCCGGAATTTACTAACGTCTCTTCTGATTCGTAACGCTCGGCCTTCCCGGCAGCACTATAATAATAGCAAACACCTGATATCACAGCAGCTACCAGCATAATTGTCAGACATATTCTTATTTTTCTTCTTCCATCTTCCAAACTTTCCATCTCCATTCCATGTACTTTTTTTGATATGCTCTTTAGTATTTTCTCTTTTCTTTAAAATATACACGCCTTAATCAAATGACTTCTCTGATTCTATGTTCCAAGTTTCCTTAAATTTTCCATAATCTTCTTCTCCATTCTGGAAACCTGTACCTGCGATATTCCTAATTCTTTTCCTACTTGTGACTGTGTCTTATCTTGAAAATACCTCATATAGATCAATGTGCGTTCTTCTTTTTCTAATGTCCCAAGCAACTGCTGCAACAACATGTGATCTAGTATCTTTTCTTCTCTGTGTTCTTTTTCTTCCAGCTTATCCATCAGTCGTATCTCATTGCCCTCTTTTTGATGGATTGGTTTATAAATGGATTCTACTTCACTTCCGGCCTCCAGTGCTTCTACTATTTCTTCTTTGTCTATCTGCATTTTTTCTGCAAGCTCTTCAATGGTTGGTTCCCGTCCCAATAAATCGAGTAATTTTTCTCTGGTTTGAAATATTTTATAAGATAATTCTTTCAGTGTACGACTCACTTTTATCATCCCGTCATCTCGCAAAAATCTCTTGATTTCTCCCGAAATCATTGGGACTGCATAGGTTGAGAATTTTACATCATATGAAAGATCAAATTTATCAATGGCTTTAAGAAGCCCAATACTTCCTATCTGAAATAAGTCTTCATTTTCAAGTCCTCGTCCATAAAAACGCTTTACCACACACCAGATCAGCCCTACATTTTCCTCTACCAATTGTTCCCTCGCCGCTTTATCTCCTTCGTGTGATTTTTGAATTAAAGCGATTGTGTGGTCCATGCATTTCTTCCTTTACCAATTGTTTTTTTCATTTTCACTTCGGTTCCTTCTCCCGGTATAGATTCCACTTCTACCTGATCCATAAATGCTTCCATAAATGAAAATCCCATACCAGACCGATCTGCTTCTGGTTTTGTGGTATACATAGGCAGCATCGCCTGCTTTACATCTTCAATTCCTTTTCCTTCATCTCTGACCGACACATAAAATGTATGCGCATTTATTTCACAGCGTATGTAAATCTTTTTTATTTCATTTTCGTAGCCATGTATAATACAATTTGTAACAGCTTCCGATATTGCTGTTTTTACATCCGACACTTCTTCCACAGTTGGATTTAATTGCGTTAAAAATGCCGCAACTGCGACTCTTGCAAAGCTTTCATTTGCAGAGCGGCTGTCAAAGATTACTTCCATTTCATTTGTGTTCCCCATTTTCCTGTTCCTCCTCATATATCTGCATTATTTTCGTCATTCCTGACAATGTTAATATTTTTTTAATTCTTGCGTTTGTATGTACCGCCCACACTTCTCCATTTATAAGCTGTATCATCCGATATCGTCCCATTATTGCTCCGATTCCTGAGCTGTCCATAAACTCCGTGTCTTTAAAATCAAAAATCACATATTTGATATGATTTTTTTCAATAACCGAATCTGCACTTTTCCGAATTTCTTCCGCATTATGATGATCCACTTCTTTTGGGAGAAATATTGTCAGACAATTTTCCTGAACTTGATAATCCATCTTGTTCTACCTCCTGTCATATTTTTTCGTATTACAATCTTTCACCTTCAGTATTTCACACTTTCTTCTTTGTATTTGTAAAAGAAAAAAGAGGGAATTATGCATCTTCTACATAATTACCTCTTTTGTATATTCTTCTCTTCCGTTATATTGCAAATATCCGGAAACTTATTATTCTGTTTTCTGTGCTTCTTCAGTACTCTGTGAAATCATATTCAGATTGTTTGTTGCTTCCTGTGCATAATCTGTATCTGGATATTCCTGAACTACAGCCTGGAAATTGGCAATTGCATTGTCATTATCTCCGCTTCTTAGATATGCAATACCTAAATTAAGTCTTGCGCCTCCGTCATCGTAATCAGCATTCATTCTTACAACTTTAGACAAATTGTCTATAGCAGAGCTATAATTTGCAACATTCAGTGCCTCTATTCCGGCTTCGTATTTAATCTCACAGGCAGATGGATAAACCTCTCCTGTCATCTCATCATACATCTCCTGCCCGGATGCTCCAAGCAGATCACGGTTAACATTCAAAAGCGAATCTGCAATCACATCATAAGTATAATTGCCCGAATTATATTGTGTCGATGCAGACATCAAATTCTCATAACTGTCAGAAGTACTTGCAGCATTCTGTGCTGCTGCCTCCGAATCGCTACCCGCTGTACGATAATTGTCCAGCGTTCTTGTCATCGCACTGATTTGTGCCTTCATGGCATTAATCTGCTCACTGTATTCAATAATCTGCTTATTTGTCTTCTCTGACTTTGACTGATTGACTGATGGAACAATAAGATACCAGACAATCATCGCTCCGATCAATGCTCCAATTATAATATTCATAATTGTAAATTTTCCTGCAATCGTCTTTACTATATGATATGCCGGCTGAATGATTGTTTCATTGCCATCCTTATATTCCACAGAATTTTTCTTTTTTCTCTTTTCTTTTTTCTTGTCTGACCTTGCTGGCACCTTACTTCGATGCAGTTCGAGTTCATGCATATAACGCAACGTAGTTGCATTGGTTGTATCCAGTTTGGATGCAGTGCGAAGCAATGAGTTTGCTTTCGGATATTGTCCATCCTGAATATAGATCAATGCAAGCAATTGATATGCTTTAACAAAGGTCGGATGCCCTCCGATAACCTGTCTCAATTTCAAAATTGCCATATCAATGCTTCCCTGTCTACATAACTGCAGACATTGATTATACACCTGAATCGCATGATCCATAGCCTCCAGTCGTCTGGATGAATCCTGAACACGCTGTATATATTCATTTGCAATATTATCACGTGGTTTCAAATTCTTACTAATGATCCACTCTACCAGTGCCTCTGCTACTTCTCCCCTGCCATAATAAACTAATCCAAGTAGATTTCTGGCAGCAATATTCCCCTTATTATATTGTAAACTTTGTCGAAGTGAGAGAATCGCTCCCGATAAATCCCGAATCTGCGCTTTTCTCAGGCCATCATTGTACCAATAATTGGAACAATGCATGATTTTCTTCGTATAGTCCATCTATGCTCACCATAATCTTTCTAATTTTTCTGTTGATCCATTACCTTATTCAGGAGGTCCATCACATCTGTCATCTCTTCCTGATAAACGGCATCTTCAATATCTTCTACTTCCAGACTTGGTTTAAACTTCTTCAGTTCTTCTTCAAAATCTAGCATTTGACTCCTCCTCTATCAAAGCTTTGACCATCCCCACCAGATACAAAGATCCCAGACAATAAATTGTCCTGTCTTTCTGATTGGACGTCACATAGTTCCATGCATCCTTCAATGAATCCTGCACAAGAACCGGTTTTTCTGTATATTGACGAAATATCTCTGCTAACTTTTCTGTATCTGCCGCACGCTTATCTGCTATATGTGTGATCACAAAAAAATCTGCATCCACATGCTGACAAAGACAAGCAATCATTTCCTCATAATCTTTATCTTCTACCACAGAAAATAAAATTCCAATTCCTGTAGTATTCTTTGGAACACTCTCAACAAATCTTTCGATCGCACTGATATTATGTGCCCCGTCAATGTAAATATGTGGGAGAACTTCTTCCATTCGTCCACCTACTTTACATTCGCTAAGTGTTTCCTGC
The DNA here is from genome assembly GCA_934435195.1 of uncultured Schaedlerella sp. Lineage (GTDB taxonomy): Bacteria > Bacillota > Clostridia > Lachnospirales > Lachnospiraceae > Schaedlerella. The sequence continues at coordinate 6,667 of CAKSAJ010000030.1, read as the reverse complement.
CACTTTTGTAGTTCTCCTTTCGCACCAAACAAATAACGCATTACCTCCAACGCAAGCATTGCATTCTCTGCCTGATATCGTCCGGTGTTGTTTAGTTTCCATGTAACATCTCCATAATACGCATTTGCACATGAAAATGCAATATATTTCTCGTCATTTTCAAGAATTTCGAACGCATTTTTCGAGACTTTTTTACATGGAATCCCAAGTTCTTTTGCACGTTTTTCAATCACCTGATTGCTTTCTTTTTGCCCTTCAATGTAAAAAGCCGGTACATCATTTTTTAAGATTCCAGCCTTCTCTGTGGCAATTTCTTCCAATGTATTGCCAAGATACTGCATGTGATCCATTCCAATTGATGTGATCACTGAACAGATTGGATATTCAACACAATTCGTTGCATCCAGCCTTCCTCCCAGACCCGTTTCAAGCACTGCATACTCTACCTTTGCCTGTGCAAATGCGGTCAGTACCATTCCAAATAAAAACTCGAAAAAAGTAGGATGTGGAAGACCATCTTCCACCATCCCTTCTACTTTTTCTTTGACTTGTTCAAATACATTTAGAAATGTATCATCATCGACCATTTGATGATTGATTACAATTCTTTCATTCATTTTCACCAAATGAGGAGACAATGCAAGTCCAACTGTCTTCCCCTGGGCACGAAGCATCGCATCCAGATAGGAACTCACGGAACCTTTTCCATTTGTTCCTGCAACATGGATCACCTTTAAGCTATCCTGTGGATTTCCAAGTCTCTTTAAAAACTCTTTCGTATGCTCCGGCGTATTTTTTTTTGTAAATTTCGGAATCTCATTGATGTATTCCACTGCCTTATCATAGGTCATTATTGCTCTCCTGCGTCTTTTCCTACAAATGCATTTCTTCCTGTTTCCGGGTCATCCGGATCTGTCGGAAGTTCCTTTAATGCTCCGTCTTTATACTCATATTTCTTAGACGTCCTGAAAATCGTATTACTTGAACCAACCTGCGCCACATAAAGCACATCGCCATCTTGTAATTCTGCTTCCTTTAGGTCAATTCGTGTATTATTCAAAAATGAACTTGTCTGTTTCTCATCGTTGATATATATCTTACTATATTTTGTAAAATTCTCTCCATAAATACTATAAGTTCCATCCAACTGTTCCACAATATCCGAAATAGATGTATCTTTCACACCCATGACCATATGACCTTCTGTGATCGGCTTACCTGTATTTTCATATACATACTGATTTCCATATAAAACATCATACTGGAGCAGTTCAAGATCTGCCAGATAATTCTTTGTATCTTTTCTCTGCTGATGGTAATTAAAGAATGTTCCTGTATGGATATCTAAACGATCAAACACTTCTGCCATGATCTGATATGCAGCATAATTCCCGTCTTTCTTTTCCAATCCGATGTTATCCCAGATAACATAATTTGTATTATAAAGATATTTGCTCTTCATATCTTTTGCTTCAAGTCCCATTGTTGGAAGATGATCTCCATAAAATACAACCACTGTCGGCTCTCCGCGTTTTTCTAATGCTTCAATCAACTGACCCGCAAATTTGTCCATCTCATGAACTTCATTTACATAATATTCCCATGCATTCCGCTTTCCTTCATCTTCCACGCCGCTTACAACAATTTCCGGATCGTCCAGAACTTTTTCTGTCGGATAATCTCCATGTCCCTGAACACTGATTGTCATAACGAAATCCTGCTGCTTCGTTGTATCCATTGATTCTAAAATATGCGGGACAAGAATATCGTCCGTTGCCCATCCTTTTGGTGTTGTCTGCAGCACATTCATAAATTCTTTGCTTGTGTAATGGTCAAATCCCATATGATTATAAACTTGTGCACGGCTGTAGAAATTACCTGTATTATTATGAAGTGCCTCCGCACCGTATCCCAATTTTTCCAGTGACGATGCCGCACTTTCAATTACTTTTGTCTTTGCATAAGTTTTATATGGATACTCTCCCGGTCCGAAGAAACGCATACTCATTCCTGTAAGCACCTCGAACTCAGTATTTGCAGTTCCCGCTCCTACAGATGGTACCTTAAAATATCCTGATGAATATTCACTGTATAATTTACGCAGATTCGGAATTGGATCTTCTGAAAACTGCAGCCATTCTACCTCTGTCGGATCGAAATAAGACTCTAACTGTACAAATAGAATGTTCGGTTTATTTTCATCTGACAGACTTGTCTCACTTACATTCAACGCACCATCTTTATTGATGGCTTCCATCGTCTCTTTGCTGTAACCTGCCGGTTCGGATATTCCTGTATTAAATACACTCGCTGTAAAACAGTATGGAAATCCATAATCTTCATAAGCAAACGCAATATTTCCAAAGTAATTTGAAATTACACGTTTATCAATTGCCACATCCGTAAGTACAACATATCCCAGTAAACTTACGATCAACCCACAAAATGCAGCAATTCTATGCATCTTACCGGTATACTGTCCACCACGTCTCCACATTGAAATCACCCATATTACTACTGCAATGATTCCAATGATCAACATGATCAATTCCATTTTTCCAAAATAATTTCCTGTCAACGAAATGGCATCTGACAATACTTTTAAATCCTGTGCATTAAATGGTGTTACACGTTTCATCAACATATACCCATTTGTAATACCCAGTATCAGCCAGAATACACTAATCAGAATACGGGCAAATACCCGTCGCCTCACCAGATATACAATCATCAATGTTGCAAATATCAGATAAGCATTGAACAAAAATACCTTTGGCGTCTCTATCATATAGAGCCATGCCTGAATCAACGAATGTCTTGAAATCCCCTCTATAAAGAAATTCAAAATACATGCTAAAAGGAAATGAAATACCAGCGAAAATCGATTCATAAATCGGTACACCGGCTGCATCTTCTTTGCAAACTTGCTGTTTCTTCTTTCCTCAAGAATTCGTTGTCGTCGTGCTTTACTCTCTTTCCAATGTGCCTTGATATCTTCCTTTTTCAAATTTTTTATCTTATGAAATGTACCTTTGATATCCGGCTTTTTTATATGCACCTTCTTCATTGATATCCTCTCTGTTCTAATCTGTCACGTTATCTCTTACATGTTTTTTAGTCTATAAGACATTGTTCCAAAATGTCCAAAACGGGGATAATCAACACATACTGTCAATCCATCCCCATCTCAGATATATCATTTACAGACATTTTAAATCTGTATATTCTATCGCTTTAATCCTTCCAGACGTTCCTGAACCTGTGCCAGCATCTGTGTATATTTTTCCAGTTTCTCTTTTTCTTCCTGTACTTTTGCTTCCGGTGCTTTGCTTACAAAACGTTCATTTGAAAGCATACCCTTCGCTCTTGCGATTTCTTTTGTGAGCTTCTCTTCTTCTTTTTTCAGACGCTCTAATTCCTGCTCAAAATCAACCAGCTCTTCCATCGGAAGATATACAGTTGCTCCCGGAACTACGATCGATACCGCATCATCTGCAACATCTTTCTTTTCGTAGTGAAGAATAACATCACTTGCAAGCATCAGTGGTTTTACAGAATTCTTAAATACTTCCAGAGCTTCCATTAAGGATTTATTGCTGCTGACAATATAAACTTTTGTACGTTTATTGTTTGGAACATTCATCTCTGCACGCATATTTCTGATTCCGCGTGTAATTGCTTTTACATGTTCCATTACCTCTGTTGCTCTCGGGAATTCCCACTCTTCCTTATACTCCGGCCATTCAGACATCATCAAAGATTCTTCCTCCGGTACAAGTGCACCATAAATCTCTTCTGTAATAAATGGCATAAATGGATGAAGTAATTTCAATGCCTGCCCAAGCACTGTCTTAAGCACCCACAGAACGCACTGTGCTGACTGTGAATCCTCTTCTGCATGATAAATACGATATTTTGCAATCTCTACATACCAGTCACAGAACTCATCCCAGATGAAATCATGTACTTTCTGAACTGCGATTCCGAGTTCAAATTTGTCCATGTTCTCTGTCATTTCTTTTGTCAGACTGTTTACTTTTGAAAGAATCCATCTGTCTGCCGGTTTTAACAAGAAATCTTCCGGCTCTTCTACTACATTTTTCTCCATATTCATCATAATGAATCGAGATGCATTCCATACTTTATTTGCAAAATTACGGCTTGCCTCAACACGTTCATTGTAGAAACGCATATCATTACCAGGTGCATTACCTGTAACCAGTGTCAGACGAAGTGCGTCTGCACCATACTGATCGATGATCTCCAGTGGATCGATACCATTTCCAAGAGATTTACTCATCTTACGTCCCTGCGAATCACGAACCAGTCCATGGATCAATACTGTATTAAATGGGCACTTACCTGTATGCTCAATTCCTGAGAATACCATACGGATTACCCAGAAGAAAATGATATCATATCCTGTTACAAGTACATCTGTTGGATAGAAGTAATCCAAATCTTCTGTTTTCTCCGGCCAGCCAAGTGTAGAGAATGGCCACAATGCTGAACTAAACCATGTATCCAGAGTATCTTCATCCTGTGTGAAATGTGTACATCCACAATGTGGGCATTTTTCCGGTGCTTCTTTTGCAACCACAAATTCACCGCATTCATCACAATAATATGCAGGAATTCTGTGTCCCCACCAGATCTGACGTGAAATACACCAGTCTTTGATATTCTCAAGCCAATGCAGATAAATCTTATCAAAACGTTCTGGAACAAACTTTAATTCTCCGCTCTTTAACGCTTCAATCGCTGGTTTTGCAAGCTCTTCCATCTTTACAAACCACTGCTGTTTGATCAATGGCTCTACTGTTGTTCCGCAACGGTCATGTGTTCCTACATTGTGAGAATGTGGAACTACTTTCACAAGATATCCCTGTGCATCCAGATCAGCTACGATTGCTTTTCTTGCTTCATAGCGGTCCATTCCTGCATATTTGCCACCTTTATCATTGATTGTAGCATCATCATTCATGATATTGATCTCTGGAAGATTATGACGTTTTCCAACTTCAAAGTCATTCGGGTCATGTGCAGGTGTGATCTTAACCGCACCGGTTCCAAATTCTTTATCTACATAATAATCTGCAACAATTGGAATTTCTTTGTTAACCAATGGAAGCAATACATTCTTACCAACGATATCTTTATATCTCTCATCATCCGGATGTACGGCGATTGCACTATCTCCAAGCATGGTCTCTGGACGTGTTGTAGCAATCTCAAGGAATCTGTCTGTTCCTACGATTGGATACTTAATATGCCAGAAATTACCATTCTGCTCTTCATGTTCTACCTCTGCATCAGACAACGATGTCTTACACTTCGGACACCAGTTAATGATACGAGAGCCTTTGTAAATATATCCTTTTTCATACAGATTGATAAATACTTCCTCTACAGCTTTAGAACATCCCTCGTCCATTGTAAAACGCTCTCTGTCCCAGTCGCAGGAAATCCCCAGTTTCTTCAACTGATTTTCAATTGTTCCTGCATACTCTTCTTTCCACTGCCATGTACGCTCCAGGAATCCTTCACGTCCAAGTTCTTTCTTGTCAATTCCTTCTGCCTTTAACTGATTTGTTACTTTTACTTCTGTAGAAATAGCAGCATGGTCTGTTCCCGGAATCCATAATGCATTGTATCCCTGCATTCTCTTATAACGGATCAGAATATCCTGTAATGTATTGTCTAACGCATGTCCCATATGAAGCTTACCGGTAATATTCGGTGGTGGCATTACCGTTGTAAATGGTTTCTTACTGCGGTCTACTTCCGCATGAAAATATTTGTTCTCACACCATCTTTCATATGTCTTTTGCTCAATTGCTTTTGGATCATAAGTTTTTGCCAGTTCTTTACTCACAATTTTCATGATGTCCTCCTTTTGTTTTCATATTATTTTATTTTTTTTGATTTGTCACTATGAGTCACAATTTTTTCACATAAAGTGGAATTTTCAATAAAAAATGCCCTTCATATACTTTCGTACATAAAGGGCGAATCATCGCGGTACCACCTTAAGTTCATATACAGACATCGCTTCTGTATACCTCTTTGTTCTATAACGTAAACAACCACGAGATATCCTACTTCATTTCAAATATCCAATTCCAAAGCTACCTTCCACAACCCTTTTTCGAAATCATCTCACAGCCTTTGGATGATTCTCTCTGACGACAGTAATTGCGTACTCCTCTTTTTCACTATCTTTATATCTTATTCATATTGATTAGAATACTATCTTCTAACGCACATTATACTATAACTTTCAAGGGAGGTTTTGTCAAGATGTTAGAATGTATTTGATTTAGGAAAAATTGCTATTTAATTCACGACGGTCTCTAAGAAAGAAAAGACTATGCACTCCTGCTCAGCTTCGTCGGGCAAGCCCGACTCCAATTCGCTGGAGTTCATAGTCTTTCCTTTCTTGGAGGTATACCGTGATTGAGATAGGTGGAACGATGAGGAGAGGGGGACTCTCAGTTATTTGCTTGCGTAGATACTCTTTTGGCAGCTGATGTATCTGCACTTCCTTGATATTCGCTATCGCAGATACTCTTTTGGGGACCAACGTATCTTAAATTGGACCCCGTGTCAAGGACACAATGTATTTTTTTAAGGTCAATTGTTTAAGCAACCAAAGCTAATGGTTTCT
>CAKSAJ010000029.1 GCA_934435195.1 uncultured Schaedlerella sp. | reverse complement strand
TTGAATATTTATCTCTTCATATACTCTGTACTGGCAGATACAAAATCGGACATCATTTTCCGAAATTTTGCAAATTATTTTAATTTCACAGTTTCCATATCTGTTATCGCTGAACCATGGAGTTAATATCATTGAAAAAAGGGTATAAAAAAACAGTCTGCCCTGACGGAAAATATTTCCATCAAAACAAACTGTTCTTCATATTCACACTAATTATATTTTCTGAGCATAGCTACTTTTTGCGAAAATCTCAAATAACTCCGGAATGAAAACAACGAAAAAAAATATTTTTTAACTCCATTTGCACTCCACTGGAACATCCAGACAGCCCGCAAAGCCTTTATTTATGGGCTTTTTCGCAATTTAATCCGCTACTCGAACTCAATCGTTCCAGGTGGCTTACTCGTCAGATCATAGAATACTCTATTAACCCCACGAACCTCATTAATAATTCTGCTCATCACTTTATTCAAAACTTCATACGGAATCTCCGCTGCCTCAGCAGTCATGAAATCCACTGTATTAACCGCTCTAAGCGCAACAGCATAATCATAAGTTCTCTCATCACCCATAACTCCAACACTTCGCATGTTTGTCAACGCTGCGAAATACTGTCCGATACTGCGATCCAATCCGGCATTTGCAATTTCTTCTCGATAAATCGCATCTGCATCCTGAACAATTCGTACTTTATCTGCTGTTACTTCTCCGATGATACGGATTCCAAGTCCCGGTCCTGGGAATGGCTGACGGAATACCAGTTTTTCCGGAATTCCAAGCTCTAATCCCGCTTTACGAACTTCATCCTTGAACAGATCACGCAATGGTTCAATGATTTCTTTAAAATCAACATAATCAGGAAGTCCTCCAACATTGTGGTGAGATTTGATTACTGCAGATTCTCCGCCAAGACCACTTTCTACCACATCTGGGTAAATAGTTCCCTGAGCGAGGAAATCAACTGCTCCGATTTTCTTTGCTTCTTCTTCAAAGATTCGGATAAATTCCTCTCCGATAATCTTACGTTTTTCTTCCGGTTCTGTAACTCCGGCAAGTTTATTATAATATCTCTCCTGTGCATTTACACGGATAAAGTTCAGATCAAACTGGCCATTTGGTCCAAACACACCTTCCACTTCGTCTCCTTCATCTTTACGGAGCAGACCATGATCTACGAATACACATGTCAGCTGTTTTCCGATAGCTCTTGACAAAAGTCCTGCTGCCACAGAAGAATCTACTCCTCCTGACAAGGCAAGTAATACTTTTCCGTCGCCAACTTTCTCTCTGATTGACTGGATTGTTTCTTCTACAAATGCATCCATCTTCCAGTCACCTGCGCACTCACATACATTTTTCACAAAGTTATTGATCATCTTTGTGCCTTCTTCTGTATGAAGTACTTCTGGATGGAACTGAATCGCATATAATTTTTTCTCTGCATTCTCAGCAGCTGCAACCGGACAGTCTGCTGTGTGAGCACTAATCTCAAATCCCGGAGCAACCTGTGCAATATAGTCAAAATGACTCATCCAACAGATAGTTGGTGTGCTGACTCCTGCAAACACTTTTGACTCAGTCTTATCAATGATAACTTCTGTTTTACCATACTCACGAACATCTGCAAGCTTTACTTCTCCGCCTAATACATGTGACATCAACTGTGCCCCATAACACAGACCAAGAACTGGAATTCCTAATTCAAACAATTCTTTTGTATAAGTTGGTGAATCTGCTTCGTAACAGCTGTTTGGACCACCTGTGAGAATGATTCCTTTTGGATTCATCGCTTTGATCTTTTCTATATCTGTTTTATAGGAATAAATTTCACAATATACATTACATTCTCTGACACGTCTGGCTACCAGCTGGTTATACTGTCCACCAAAATCGAGAACTATCACTAATTCGTTCTTCAAAATGTTCCTCCTTTCGGATGATATCTCTACCATTCCTTTGAATTAATTCTGCATATTTTAGAATAACTTTAATTATAAAATACTGTAGTTTCATTTACAAGAAAAAATTTGACATTCGTCCCATTTTTTACATTTTAAAAGGACACCGAAAGAAAATAATTTCATTTTCTTACAGTGTCCCCTTTATTCATATACTTTCATCTTTTTTATGATTTTTTATGCAACTGCGTACTGAGCAATTTCTTTTTTTAATTCTTCACAATCTTCATCATATATTTTCAGATTAATGATATTGTTCAGTCCAAGATTCATAATTCCGAGAATGGATTTACCATCAACTACATAAATACCTCTGTTCATATCCATTGCACAATCATATTTTTCTACTGTGTTTACAAAATCTAAAATCTCTTCTGGTTTTTTAAATGTTATCTTCATTTCGTTCATAATTTTTTACCTTCTTTTCTATATATTCTTTACAGTTTTCTTAATTACTGCGTCTTTTTAATCTGTTCTTTACACTAATTATATTAGCACTGTTTTTCGACAAAAAAAGACGAAATATTTTAAAAAGGTAGAATATTTTAAACAACTTTATTATGAAAATGTTAATTTTAAATGATAACTTTCCCGCTGCTAATGCAATGATTTTCGATACTCGCTCGGCAACATTCCCACTTCTTCTTTAAATACTTTACTCATATATTTTGAATCGCTGTACCCTGCTAATTCTGCAATTTGATTTAGTTTAAATGGTGTCTCCAGCAGTAGTTTTTTTACTTTTTCTATACGATATTTTCTTACAGTCTCTGAAAATGTCATCCCTGTTTCTTTCTTAAATTGCGTACTTAAATATTCTTCTGACACAACTAGTTTTCCTGCAATTTCTTCCAATGTGATTCCTTGATCATAATATTGAAGGATTAGTTGTTGTGCCTTTTGTACCATGGCACTGGTATGTTCTTCCGGAGATTTCTCATCCTCTATGTTCTGGATAATCTGCATTGTCTGCTCCACAATTTTCTGAATTTGAGACCAGCACACTGCACCTGATATCTGATTCAATTTTTCCTGAATATCCGGCTCTTTTCCGTCTATCTCTAATCCTCCCACTTTGGCAAGTGCCCAGAAAAAACGAATTATATCTTTCTTTATCGTCATTGGAGATTGTGGGTTATTTTGATAATATCGCGGCAATTGATGATAGCAATATTTTAATTGTTCTTTGTCTTTTATCAATATTGCTTTCTTAGCCAATTCTTCCAACTCTATCGGATATTTCTCAGTTCCATTCTGAATTGACTCTTGTTTTAATTCGATCTCACTTACTCTGATTAATTTCCCTTCTTCAAATAGTAATGCCCATTCCAGCTGTGTATGCATTTCTTTTAAATCCAAAGAAACCGAACATATTTCTTCAGATTGTTTCCACAGACTAACCATTGGTATCTCCATTCGTTTATACACCGTTGGCAGTACATGTTCTGATAGATATGTATACAACGATGTATTTTGCGAATTTTTGTAAAATATAATAACCAGTGACTTCCATATTTCCATTCCCTGCATATACATACTATAGCTTACTCTTTGACCTATTCCCTGCTCAATCATAAGCTTTAATCTCTCTATTTGCATTTCATATGCCTCTCCAAGCCAGATTAACATTATTTCAGCAGAATCTCCCACTGTAAATCCATATTTTTCTTGCGTCATTTTATGAAATGCATCATCAGGCTGAAGCTGTCCGTTGATACAACTGTTAAAAATGTATTCCAGTGAGAAAGCCCTGTCTTGATTCTGTGCTTTTACCAACTCAGCCTCTGCCTGTTGTAATGCATTTTTTAATTCTACTATATTGATTGGTTTAAGCAAATAATTTTCGATTCCCAATTCAATCGCCTGTTTTGCATAACCAAAATCTGAATATGCTGACAACACAATTACCTTACACTTATTTTGCTCATGTCGCAATTGTGAAAGCATTTCTAATCCCGTCATATGAGGCATACGGATATCCATAATAACAAGATCAGGCTGTTCCTTCCGTATCAATTCCAAACCTTTTTCTCCGTCTACGGCGGTCCCGACTACCTTATAATCTGTATTTATTTTACTAAGAATCTTCGCCATGCCTTCTCGGATTGGTGCTTCATCTTCAACAACTACAATTCTCATCTTATCCCTCCGTTTCTATTTTTCTTTCCCTATCATTACGCTTCTTGATATTCATCCATCATTGGTATAAACAAATGTACTCTTGTATATAAATGTTCTTCGCTTTCAAAATATACCATTGCTTCTTCACCATAATATAATTTCAGTCGTTTTCTTACATTAGTTACACCCAGATGACCGGTCATATCATTTTGCTCATCATTTAATTCAGCAAGCATGCCTTGTGTTATTCCATTTCCGTTATCCTCGATTTGTATATGGATCTGATGTTCCATTTGTCTCGCTGATATTTTTAACACACATTCTTCTTCCTTGCCATAAAATCCATATTTTACTGAATTTTCCACAAATGGCTGCAACAACAGTTTGTGAATCTGAAATCCGAATAATTCTTCTGGTATATCTGTCTCAATAACAGGAATTTTTCCCATCCTTGTCCCCTGCAATAACATATATTGTTTCAGCCATCCAAGTTCCTGTGCCAATGTTGATGTTCCACCTGCATTGTCTACCGTATATCGTAAAATATTTGCCAAAGCAACCAACATACTGCTAATATCGTACTGTTCATTTTCAATTGCTTTCCAGTTAATGCTGTCCAATGTATTATATAAGAAATGCGGATCAATCTGGGCTTCCAATGCAGATAATTCTGCATTCTTCTGCTCTAATAATGCCTGCTTCACCTGATTAATTAAATTATCCAGATTTTCCACCATCTCATTAAATCCAGATTCTATATCTTTTATTTCTTCCGGTGCACTCTTCCAAAATTCCAGACGTGTTTCAAAATTTCCTGTCTCTACTTCATGAAATCCCTGCCCTACACTCTGCATAACATGAATATACGGACGTGTAAAAATGTAACTCAAAAAAATCATAACAAGAAACGCAAGAAACGCAACGCCTATCAACATTCCCACTTGTTCATTCATTGTTTTTCTATATGTCGATATATCTCTTTCTATACAAATAGTAAACTGACTCTTCTGATTTACCTTCGAAACATATAAATTTTTTTTCGTATTTTTTACAGAATCCAATGTTCGCCCAATTTTAGCAACCGATGGTGCACTTATAACATAATTTCTTTCCAGCAAATAAGTGTTCGCATTTGCTCCGACCTGCAAGGTATCTGAAATCAACTGCTCATCTATACTGAATACAACAGTTCCAAGCTTTTCATGAATATCTCGATAATCGATTAGATTTCTCGCAATTTGCAGTAAATAGGTGTGTTTATCATTTACAACTATCGGTTGCATCTGTCCTTGATAAACCTGCTCTTTCTTCACCTCCGGGCAATGTACCTTTCCTGCCCAGTCACTGGATATAGATGACGAATTTTGTTTGTCATAAAATATTATTTCTCCATTCGCAAGAAATATTGTAATACCCTCAATTCCTTGATTTCGATTACAAATATGACTCAGTTCATGACGTAATTTACTGGTATTTACTTCCATCGCATCATCATTATTATTAATATTTTCGACCGCCTCAACTACTGCATCATCCGTACATAAATCAAACAAAATCGCAGCATACTTGTCTAATTGAATATCAAGGCAGCGATCTGCATTCTCAAGATTTGCCTGCATCCGTTCCTGTAAATCATTTTTCTGCCAGGCCCGCAGACTTCCCTGCGATATAATAGCAAAAATTAAAATCGGAAACATTGCCACGATCATTATATCCACAAATATTCTGCCTCTGAGGCTTTTGATTTTTTCCATCATTCTGCCTCCCGATTTTCCCGTAATTTTTCTGCTAGATTTGATATGATTACCGCTTGTGGTATCTCCCCGACAATCTCATCTTCCATTGCATCTGTCAATGCAACAGATACATACGGCCAATCTACTGAAAACTCCCTCAGTTTGGCATCTTGTAATATTTCGTATGTGTTTTTTAGAGCCTTACTATCTGCAATCTGTTCCGATAAAATATCCTGACGTGGAGCCAGATATCCTATCTGATTCAGCAACTTTTCCATCTGACTTTTTTCAGAAACAAATTTAACAAATTCCAATGCCGCATCCTGTTTTTCTCCCGGCGTTACTACAAGAACTTCTCCACCAACTGCTGTTACTCTCTCAATGTTTTCATTACCAGCCGGCGGAATGGTCATTGCATATTTCATATTTGGCTTTTCTTTCTGGATTGTTTGCTGTAAAGCAGATGATACTAAAACCATAGCCACATTTCCTGCAATAAACTGTCTTCCAATATCGCCGCTTGTTAAGTTGTTTACCTGCGGGCTCATTGCACCTGATTCCGACAATTCCCTTAATTTCAAAAATGCAGCCTGACTTTCCTCTGATTCTATTTCTGCTATTTTTCCTCCATATCCCCACAATAATGGTAAAAATGAGAAAACACTTTCTTCACTTCGAAGTGCAGGCATAGCAAAACCATAACGATCTTCTGTTGTTAATTTCAAAGCTGTCTCCTGTAATTCATCCCATGTTTTTGGAACCTGTAACCCTGCCTCCTCTAACATCTCTGTATTGCAAAATAATGCAGCACAATTCATTCCAATCGGCATCCCTTTCATCTGTCCGTCCACATTACAAGATGCTATTGCCTCCGGTAAATATTCATCCAGATTTTCAATCTGATCTGTTACATTTACAAACGACTGCATCGCATTGAAATAATTCAAATCAGAAGAATCCACCAGTGCAAGCTCCGGCATATCTCCATCTGCCATACTAAGTGCCAGGTGTTTCTTAAAATCTTCATCCGACGCATACTGTATCTCTACCTGGATATTTTCCTGCGAATGATTAAATGTATCTGCAATCTCTAATAATGCCTGCTTACTCGCAGAAGAATCCAAATAATGCCAAAGCGTCAAAGTTTGTACTGGCTTAACCGACGTTTCTTTCTCTTTTTGACATCCGGTCAATAGTCCAACTACAAGACAGCTTCCAATTAAAAAAATATACCATTTTCTCCAGAGATTTCTTTTGTTCATGCTACTCCCTTCGTATTCTGTATTAGTCCTGTTCCCATAACTTTCTGTATTGATTATACCTTACTATGAAAGAGAGTAGCAATAAAATTAAGTATTCTATACATGTAAATGTAAATATTTTTCTCGGGTAGCAAGTCCACCACGAATGTGGCGCTCTGATTTGTTTGTATCGAGAACTTTACGTGCCTCATGTGCAAGTGATGGATTGATTTGGAACAGACGCTCGGTAACATCCTTATGTACAGTTGATTTTGACACTCCGAATTTTTTTGCTGTCTGCCGGATTGTTGCCTTCTCTTGTATAATGTAATTAGCAATCTCAATTGCCCGCTCTTCAATATAATCTCTCATAGAAAAGCCCCTGCATAGTTTGTTTTTTACAATCTATGCAGGGGTCTGTTATTGTATGTCTGATTCAAATTTCTGGAAGTTTTTTTAACTTCCACATTTTTGTTTTTATTTATTCACTGCCAATTCATTTCCCATATTCATCATTTTAAGCATTCCGCCAATCCATCCAGGAAATACTCCTGCATATCCGACGAATACGAAAAGCCATGTCATATTATTCAAAGCAACTCTACTTACTATAAGCCAAAGTGCTGCTCCGATTACACACCAGCAAATGATATTCAAAAATAAAAATAATCTAATTTTGCTCTCTCTTCCTAAATTTTTATCTTTACAGAAATCCCATATTTTTTTCATCATATCATCTTCCTTCCCTTTCTACTTTGAAAGTTTAGCAAGCTGACGTTAAATCAGATGTCTGTAAATGTTAAATCCATGTAATAGAATGTTAAATCTATTATCCATAAAAAGAGCCACAAACCCCGTCCCTACCGGTTCTACCGGTTTATCAGGTTCAGTAATCGTGTTGGCTTCTCCTGTTCTTTCGACTCTTCTTCCGATTGTATAAGCATATCTTTTACTTTCTGCATCCGCTCATCCAGTGATGCACTGATTTCTGCACACTGACTCATCTCTTCTGCCAGAAACGCACTTTGTTCTTCGGAAATGTTTTTCTTATAACGGAGCTTATGCTCCAGACTTGCCCAGAAGTCCATAGCAATCGTTCGAAGCTGCACTTCTACTGTCACCATCCGTTTTCCTTCTTGAAGGAAAATCGGTGTCTGTATGATCAGGTGCAGGCTTCTATATCCGCTTGGTTTTGGATTTTTTATATAATCTTTCTTCTCTAACAAAATAATATCATCTTGACTCAACAAACAATCTGCAAGCCTGTAAATATCATCCGGAAAAGAACAAATTACGCGAACTCCTGCGATATCCTGAATATTTTCCTCAATTGATGTCATTGTAAGCGGAATATTTTTTCTACGGATTTTCTTTAATAAACTGTCAAACGATTTTACTCTGGACTTAATATTTTCAATCGGATTTCGATCATACTCCAGTGAATACTCTTCGCTCAAAACCTTAAATTTTGTCTCAACCTCCATGATTGCACATTGATAATAAGACATTAATGTATCGAATGGTTTTTTATTTTTCTGAACAAACTCAATAAATTCATCTGACAACAAATTGTTTCGTACAAAGTCTTCTTTTCTTTTTTCCAATTTGCTTTCAAGATTCCGTCTGTTTTCCGTTTTATTTTCAAAATTAAGTCTACCCATCAGACTCACCTTTTCCTTTTATTTCAGATACTGGTCTAGGATTTTTTTCAACCCTTCCGGTGTATCTTTAAACCAAGTATCGAATGTCTTGCCCGTTCCTCGGATTGTTGTTCCTAATTCTATAAAAAATGTCGGAATGTCTGATTCTTTCATCACGCCTTGTGAGTCACCAGATATGTTTTCTCCCGGCTGCTCGCATCCATTTACATGGATTGTATACACCGGTTCTACATTATTATCGTTCTTTCTTGATTCCTCCGAACAATCTACTATCCCGAGCTGATATGTTCCGCAAGATGGAGTATCATCGGAAATAAGAATTCCCGGTAATACGCCGTCTGCAAAGTTATATGGTTTTACTGCCTCGTCAATCTCTGAAAGTACTCTCTGAAAACCACTTTTTTCTATCTCTTTCCCCATCTTTTTTTCCAACCGCCTCTTCTTGTTTCTTAATTACTGCCCAAAAATTAACTCTATCTTCCCCAATTCACTTCTGTCAGTTTATTTTACAAGAATTATGCAACTACGATTGTATAATCTTTTATAAATTTTTCTCCTGCTTCCACTTTATTTACATTTGGTTTCTCGGATAACTCTGCATTAAACCCAGCATTATCGCATCGTCCCATCCAAGGTTCCAAACATACAAATGGAGCTCCTTCTACTGACCAGATGCCATAGTTTGGAAATCCTTCGCTTCGAACTCCAACATACGGTGTTCCATCCTTGTGGCACAGCCATGCTTCTTCAATCTGTCCATTATCCACTACAAGTGCATCCTTTGCAAACAGTTCATCACTTAACGGATATGTTTCTTCACTCAACTGCAATGTATGAACCTCATCTACATTTGCACATCCACAGCTTGTATCGATCAAAACATACTCCAGCTTCTCTTTGCCCGGAATCTTCAATACATAGTCTGCTTTTGTTTCTTCTGGCTTTGCAAATCGGAATGCCGGATGTCCGCCAATTGTAAAATACATTGTTTCATCACCGCAATTCTTAACCTGCCACTCTACTGTAAGTTCTTTCTTGTTCAGTTTGTAGTTGATATGCAATTCAAAATCAAACGGATATACTTCTTTTGTCTCTTCTGAAGAACGGAACATAAAAGAAGCTCTCTCTTTTGCAGCTTCAATACATGTAAATACATTATCTCTTGCAAATCCATGCTGGGAAGTTGGATATTGAGTTCCGTTGATCAGCACTCTGTTTTTATATGTTTTACCTACATTTGGAAATAAAACCGGTGAATGACGTTTCCAATAAACCGGATTACCTTCCCACAAAATCTCATTGTCTTCTGTCTTGTCGTAAATTCGTGTTACTTCTGCCCCCATCTCTGCAATCTCTACACATAGAAATTCATTTTCCAACTTAACCGCCATTCGTAATTCCTCCTAACTCTTTACCTTACCTATAATTTTTATTTGTCCGATAAACTACTTATTTGTTGTATCACTTGAAGAACCATCTGTTGAATTGTCTGTGCTTGCTGCCTCTACCTGCACACTGCTTTCCAACAAATAATTCGCTACAGCCTCCTGAAGGATTGTTGCACGGATTGTATCTTCATCATATGCTTTTCTAAATGCATCTACATCTTCATATCCGGCTTTTTCTGCATATTCTTCTACTTTCTTTTCATATTCTTTATCAGAAGGCTCCAGTTTCTTTTTCTTTGCAAGTAATTCACATGCCAGTTTTTTCTTTACTGACTCCTCTGCAACTTCTTTTGCTTTCTTTTTAAAATCATCCTCCGTCATATTCATATATGTCTCAAGGAAATCCGCAAGCTCCATACCATACTGCTGTGCATATGCTGTATAATAATCTTCCACAGCCTGATATTCTTTGTCTACATCTCCATCTGGATATTTCTTCACCTCAACCTGTTCGCTCAGGGCTTCTAAAACCTCTGACTGAAGCTGGCTCTGTCTCGTAGACTCGTTGTTCTCTTTCATCTTCGTACGGATTTCTTCTTTGAATTCTTCCACAGTCTCTGCTGTATCGCTATTCTGTTTTACCCACTCGTCTGTAATCTCTGTGTCATTACTTACTTCATAAATTCCATTTAACGTAATACTAAATGTCGCAACCTTACCTGCCAGAGTACTTTCAGAATAATCATCCGGGAACTTCACTTCGATATCAAATTTGTCACCTTTCTTATGGCCGATGATCTGCTCTTCAAATCCTTTGTAATCTCCATTTGCCCCAATGTATGTTCCAGATCCGATTTTTAAAGATGCACCGGATGCTGTTCCTCCGTCAAATGCTTTTCCATCAACTTTACCAACAAAATCAATGTCTACTGTATCCCCATCCTGTGCGGCACGATCCGTTATCTCTGTTTTTAATGGTGCTGCAGTAAGATAGCTCTTTACTGTATTCTCTACAGTTTCATCTGTTACCTCTGTTTTCTCAACCTCTGTTATCTCCAGCCCTTTATATTTATTGATCGTAACGTACTCATCGGACATTGTATTTCCACATCCAGCCATAGATATTGTCATCACTGCCGCTAAAGTAAGTGCTACTAATTTTTTCTTCATTTTAAATTCACCTCATGATTTATTTATATGACCCGTACAAGCCAAAACATATGCTTACATTGTACCATACTTTATTTTAGAATAAAAGTTGGAACACTGTTTAAACACACCTTTTTCCTTTATCTTTTACCCGATTTCTGCACTTGTTTTACTTGCGCTTCACTCTAAACAATGATACAATACTAAATGCATAATTGCGGATTTTTTGATATCCGCTCTACATTTAATTTAATAGGAGGGTTTGTCGTGAGTACAGGAATGATTGTAATGCTGGTAATTCTTGCCGTACTGATCATTGCATTAGTTGCACTGTATTTCTTTGGAAAGAAAGCCGAGAAAAAACAGGCTGAACAGAAAGCACAGATGGATGCGATGGCTCAGACCATGAATATGTTGATTATCGATAAGGGAAAGATGAAATTAAAAGATGCAGGTTTTCCTTCTGTCGTTATTGAAAATACACCAAAGTATCTTCGTCGTTCAAAGGTGCCTGTTGTAAAAGCAAAGGTTGGACCTAAGATTATGACTTTCATGTGCGATGCACAGGTATTTCCACTGGTTCCAGTAAAGAAAGAAGTCAAAGCTGTTGTCAGCGGAATCTACATTACAAGCGTAAGAGGTGTTCGTGGTCCTTTGGAAACACCACCTAAAAAGAAGAAATTCATGGATCGCTTTAAGAAAGACAATAAGACTAACACAAAAAGTAAAAGCAAAAAATAAAACAATGGACAAGGATGATTTACATTTCACCCTTGTCCATTGTTATTACCTTAACATATGCATTTCTTATATTTCTGTCGCTCCTGCGATGTTTGCCCTGTAATCTGACTTAGAAATAATATTCATTTTAATTCTGCTGTCTGCTACGGCCTCATGATTCACATGAAGTTCATAATCAATCAGAATATCTATTCTGTTCTCTTTTATATCAACCTTCATCTCTTTTGTGTTCACTCCGACAAGCATCTGTCCATATGGAGTAGAATAATAGGTCTGGTTCTTTTTATTTTTTTCAAAAATCATGTGTGCATTGGAAACACCAGATTTCATAATTTCCACAACTTGATCTTCTGTGATTTTTAATTTATTTTTTATGGTGCCTGACACCCCTTCTACCGGCTCATCATATACTATATAATGTTTTCCGTTACGGAAATAATAGTTGGCAGGATTCACCACTTCAATGGCTTCGTTTTCCTCCTCTGTCTCCTGCATAACATCGGTATGAAGTCCTGAAATGCTCACCAATACATCTTTTGTCATCTTTTAATACTCCTCTATATTGACTACATTAGTCTCTGGCACATCAAATGGCATCACCGTATTTGCAAATTGTCTAAACTTCTCTGCTGTATCACTTACGTAAAATTCGTAATGACTATGCATCTTTGAACGATCATTTGCCATATTGCCTTCTTTTAACAATTGTTTCAGATCCATCGCAGTCTCGTATGCCGGATTTACAATCTGAATACGCTCTCCCATATAACTGCGTATCTTTGAACGAAGTAATGGATAATGTGTACACCCCAGAATCATCGCATCAATATCTGATTCTTTCATTGATTGCAAATAATACTCGATAATTTCTTCTGTCACGACATGTTCTTTAAATCCTTCTTCTACAAGTGGCACAAATAATGGACATGCCTTTTCAATCACTTGAATATCAGGGTTCATTCCTTGTATGATTTTTGTGTACATACCGCTCTGAACTGTAGCGTCAGTCCCGATAACTCCTACTTTGTTATCTTGTGTCGCTTCCACCGCTGCTCTTGCTCCCGGAATTACCACTCCGATGATCGGCACATCAAACTCATGTCTTACTGCATCCAAGGCAAGTGCACTTGCCGTATTACAGGCAATCACAATTGCTTTAACATTTTTTGTTTTTAAAAAGCGAATAATCTGCTCTGAAAATCGAATGATCGTATTTTTCGACTTGCTTCCGTATGGTACACGAGCCGTATCCCCAAAATATACGATATTTTCATCCGGCAGTTGTCTGACGATTTCTCTTACAACTGTAAGCCCGCCAACTCCGGAATCAAACACTCCAATCGGTGCTGAATTTTTACACTTATCATTCACTATATCTATCTCCCACTCTAATCGTTTTATGGTTTGCTATATTCGTTCTGCTATATTTGTGTAATCTGAAACAGAACTGTTCTTATATATTATACCATTCATCATATCTCCGCAAGTATAAAAAGAGGATGACAAGCCTCTCAATGCTTCATCATCCTCTGTTTTATCATATTTATTTTTCTTACAATGCAAGAGTTTTTGAAATCTCATACTGATGTGCCGGGATTTCTTTTTTCATAGATAATGCATCATTGATATCAAAATCAATAAACTCACCATGTCTGTATCCAACGACACGATTTGACTTACCTGCCATAAGAAGTTCTACTGCTTTTGCTCCCATTACAGATGCATATACACGGTCTTTACATGTCGGGCTTCCACCACGCTGCATGTGTCCAAGAATTGTTGCTCTTGTCTCAATTCCTGTTGCCTCTTCGATTCTCTTAGCCATATTGATAGAATCTCCAACACCTTCTGCATTAATAATGATGTAGTTCTTCTTACCACGTTTCTTACATTCCATAATATCATCAATCATAGACTGCTCATCATAATCATGTTCTTCCGGAAGTAAAATTTTCTCTGCACCGTTGGCGATACCACACCACAATGCAAGGTAACCTGCACCACGACCCATAACCTCGATGATACTGCAACGCTCATGGGATGTAGATGTATCACGTACTTTATCAATTGCTTCCATAGCTGTATTAACAGCTGTATCGAATCCGATTGTATAATCTGTACATGCAATATCCAAATCAATTGTTCCAGGAAGACCGATTGTTCTAACACCTAAGTTAGCCAGCTTCTGTGCTCCTGCAAATGATCCGTCTCCTCCGATTACAACAAGACCATCAATACCATATTTTTTACAGATTGCTGCTGCTTTCTGCTGTCCTTCTTCTGTACGCATTGTCTGGCAACGAGCTGTCTGAAGAATTGTACCACCACGCTGAATTGTATCAGCTACATCACGTGCTGTTAATTCAATGATCTCTTCTTTCAATAATCCATGATATCCTCTGCGGATTCCACATACTCGGATACCATTTGCTATAGCTGTTCTTACTACAGCACGAATTGCTGCATTCATTCCCGGTGCATCTCCACCACTTGTCAGTACACCAATTGTACGCACGCGGTCTTCAATCTGTTCTAATTCTTCTTTTCTGTTTTTTTCTGCCATTTTGATTGTCCACCTTTCAAAATAATAATCCCTTAAAGTTTGCTTATTTTTTAACACTCTAGAGTTATTCTAAACTATTTATATCTTGTTTTCAATAGTCTTTTCGACCACTTTTACACGTTTTTCGCCATAATGATTCATCAATTTGCTAAGTACCTGCGGTGCAATCTGTATATTTCTATTCTTTGGAAGACGTTTTACAGCCCGTTCTGCCTGACAGTAAATAACAACTTCGTCTTCCCCTTCGGAATCTGCAAGATATCCATATACAATCTGTTCATTTTTCAAATAATCTGCTTTATCCGGAAATTGAATCCATAACTCTCTCTTTATCTGATTAAAAGGAACTACTTTCTCACATATCAATTTACTTGGCTTATCATCTTCTTCTGACACACGCCCTTTGATAAACACTTTCCTGTCTACTTCTAAGAGATTCCTGTTTTTTTCATAATCGCGTGGGAACACAACAACCTCAACCGTTCCAAGCAAATCCTCCACTGTTACGAATGCCATCATCTGATTTGTCTTTGTAGCCTTCATCGTTTTCTCGGTAATGAAACCTCCAATGATTTCTCTTGCTCCATCGTGCACTTTAGAATGATTGCTTTCTTCGTCTAACTGGAAATCCAATGTCGTTGCTGATATAGCCTTCTGCCACTGCTCTTCATACTCTTCCAAAGGATGTCCGCTAATATACACACCTAAGACTTCTTTTTCAAAGGCAAGCTTTGTTTCTTTCGCATATTCTCCCACTTTCGGAAGCTGGATCTGAAAATCACTCTTTTCTTCTTCACTGACCAGATCAAATAAACTCATCTGCCCTGTCATGGAATATTTCTTTTCCTGATTGACATGATCTACTATCTGAATGTAAATGCTCATGAACTGTTTTCTCGTTCCACCAAGACAATCCAGTGCACCTGCCTTGATAAAGTTCTCAATCGCACGTTTATTTAATGCTTCTCTGGTCGACATGCGACTGATAAAATCTTCCAGATTCTTAAACTCACCATATTCTTTACGTTCTTCTACAATTGCCTGAATAACTGGTTTTCCAATACTTTTAATCGCAGCCAGACCATAACGGATGTTCCCTTCATCAACGGAAAAATCCGCGTACCCACGATTTATATCCGGTGGCAAAATCTTAATATTCATTTGACGGCATGCATAAATATAAGCTGCCACCTTGGAAGGATTTTCAATCACAGACGTCATAAGTGCAGCCATATACTCTACCGGATAATAGTATTTTAAAAATGCTGTCTGATATGAGACAACTGCATACGCTGCCGCATGTGATTTGTTAAATGCATATTTCGCAAAATCGATCATTTCATCATAGATTTTATTTGCTGTTTTCTCATCAATTCCATTCTTGATACATCCAGGTACACCTGTCTCTTCATCTCCATACACAAAGATCTGCCGTTCTTTCTGCATGACATCGCCCTTTTTCTTTGACATTGCCCTTCGCAGTAAATCACTTCGCCCCAGTGTATATCCTGCCAGTGCCTGTACAATCTGCATAACCTGTTCCTGGTATACGATACAACCATATGTCGGTGCAAGGATTGGTTCCAGCTGCGGACAATCATAAGTAATGGAAGATGCATCATTTTTACCCTTGATATACTGTGGGATGAAATCCATCGGACCCGGACGATATAGTGAGATTCCGGCAATGATATCTTCCAGACTATGCGGTTTCAATTCCTTCATAAAGCCCTTCATACCGGCACTTTCCAACTGGAATATACCATCTGTCTTACCTGTTCCGATATAATCTAAAACAGCCTGATCATTGTAATCTATCTTATCAATCTGAAAATCCGGATTCTTTTGTTTTGCCAGATTCACTGCATTCTGAATTACCGTTAATGTACGAAGACCCAGGAAATCCATTTTCAAAAGTCCAAGCTCTTCCAGTGTTGTCATTGTAAACTGTGTCACAATCGTTCCATCTGATGCTCTTGACAATGGTACATATTCATCCACAGACTTCTGACTGATCACAACCCCTGCTGCATGCATGGAACTGTGTCTCGGCAATCCTTCCAGTCTTTTACACATATCTATCAGATATTTTACCTGTTCATCGGATTCATATGTACTTCTAAGCTCTGAATTCATTTTCAAAGCCTTATCAATCGTAATATTTAACTCCTGCGGTATCATCTTTGCAATATTATCAACAAATGCGTATGGCAAATCCATGACACGCCCCACATCACGAATTACTCCTCTTGCTGCCAGTGTACCAAATGTAACAATTTGTACCACACGGTCTTTTCCATATTTACGCATAACATAATCGATTACCTCCGGGCGGCGTTCAAAACAAAAGTCCACGTCAATATCGGGCATAGATACACGCTCTGGGTTTAGGAATCGCTCAAACAGAAGTTGATAACGCATCGGATCAATATTCGTAATTTCAAGACAATATGACACAATACTTCCGGCTGCCGACCCACGTCCCGGTCCTACCGCAATATCATGTCTTTTTGCATAATTAATGAAATCCCACACAATCAGGAAATAATCTACATATCCCATATGCTGGATCGTATCCAGCTCATATTTCAATCGCTCCCGCAATTCTTCCGGTGGGTTCTCATATCGCCTCTCCAGACCTTCATAACACAATTTATTGAGATATTCCCACGATGTCATGCCATCCGGCACATCGTATTTCGGCAGTTTTGTCACACCGAATTCAATCTCCACATCACAGCGGTCTGCTATTTTCTGAGTATTCTCCAGTGCCTGCAACGCATACGGAAACAGATTTGCCATCTCTTCCGGTGATTTCACATAATACTGCCCACCTTCGTAACGCATACGATTTTCATCCTGTAATTTCTTTCCGGTCTGTATACATAACAAAATATCGTGTGGTTTCTCATCTTCCGCATAAGTGTAATGCACATCATTCGTCGCCACAAGCTCAATGCCGAGCTCTTCTGACATCTGTAATAATCTCTGATTTACAATTCCCTGCTCTGGAATCCCATGATCCTGTAATTCCAAAAAGAAGTTACCCTTGCCAAATATCTCCTGATACTCTAATGCCGCTTTTTTTGCATTGTCATATAATCCTTTTGAAATATAACGCGGAACTTCCCCCGCCAGACATGCACTCAATGCAATGATACCTTCATGATATTCTCTCAACAAAGATTTATCTACTCGAGGTTTATAATAATATCCATCCACGAATCCTTTTGAAACAATCTTCATCAAATTTGAATATCCTGTATTATTCTCTGCCAAAAGTACAAGATGATAATACCTGTCTTCACCGCCTGTAATCTCCCTGTCGAAACGGGAATTCGGTGCAACATAAACCTCACAGCCAAGAATCGGCTTGATTCCATTCTTTTTTGCTTCGCGATAAAAATCAATCACACCATACATAACTCCATGATCTGTGATTGCGGCACTGTTCATCCCAAGTTCTTTAACCCGGGCTACATATTCTTTTATTTTATTAGAACCATCCAGCAGACTATACTCCGTATGGACATGTAAATGTGAAAAATTCATATTCTACCTCTTTTATGATTCAAAAAGGGTGGTTCCCATATGGAAACTACCCTTTTCATCACTTCTCAATATCAACATTCTTAATTCAGAAAATCTTATTCTCCATCAAGCATGAATTTAATCAGTCTATCTGTATCTTCTTTTTCGTAAGCAATAATCTCTAACTCTGGAATCTCTCCATTTGAGAAAATGTTTGCCATAGATACATACTGAGAAAGTTTTGATTTCAGGTTCAGTCTGTCTCCTTCACCTGTTACTAACTCAACCTTTCCAACACAATTGTCTACTACTTTAAAAAATGCATCAACATTTGTAATATTCTGTACTTTCATCTTTATGCTCTCCTTTCGTTTCTCTACCTTTATGATTCCTTTATATCTTCTTTTTTTATTATAATCAATTTTATTTGGATTGCAATAGTTTTAACGCATCCGAATTCCATTTTCAAGAATTTCTATCTTCTTTTGTTTTAAAAGACGTCCTACTGCACGCTTAAATGCAGCTTTGCTCATTCCAAACTCTTCCTTGATAACCTCCGGATCTGCCTTATCTGTAAACGGAAGCTTGCCACCATGACTTTTGATTCCCTGCAAAATCTGATCTGCATCTTTGTCCATCTGCTCCGGAATCTTATCTCTGACACTTAAGTCCAGTTTTCCATCTTCTTTTACCGCTGTAACTCGTGCATCAATCATATCTCCGACACGGAGTCTTCCATTACATTCTTTCTTTGGAATTCTTGCAGAAAACTGATTGTCAACTGCTACAAACATACCAAATTCATCGCTTCTGTCATAAATGATTCCACTTACTTTATCATCTTTTTTATATGGAGAATCTGTACGCAACTGATGATATACTTTCATTGTTGCACACAAACGATCACTCTTATCAATATACAATGTCACAAGACAATGATCGCCTTTTTCTACCTTTGCAGTCTGCTGCTTAAACGGAAGGAAAAGATCTTTTTCCAATCCCCAGTTCAAAAAGGCACCCATACGGCTTGTATCTGCAACTTCTAAAACTGCAAGCTGACCAATCGTAAGTTTTGGTTCATTTGTTGTTGCGATCAGACGGTCTGAAGAATCCTTATATAAGAATACTTCAATCGGGTCTCCCACTTCAATTCCGGAAGGAACCTGCTTTTTCGGAAGTAATACTCGTTCCTCATCACTTCCAAGATATACTCCAAAGTCCACTATCTTCACAACAGTCAGAACCTGCTTTTCTCCTAATTTCATACTTATCTCCTATTATTTCTCTTCGTTTTTTCTATTAACCTGTAACTGCAGATTAATACTGTAAGGATTTACTACTACGCCTGTTGTCTCTTTTGCCAGAATCTTTGAAAGATCTTTTGCTTCGATAACAGCGGTCTTGAATTTCACATCTTTCTGCGAATTTTGGAACTTCAAATATTCCTGGATATCTGTAAACAATGGCTGTAATACTTTTCCATCCTTCTGTCTTAAAATCGCAACACCTTGATCTTCCTGATATGCAACAATATATGTACCTTTTACATAATGTGCCAGCATTTCTTCCTGTATCTCTTTAAGTTCCTCTGTCATTTGAAGATCTTCGGTCTTACGAAGCTGCTGCATGAAATATAATGCTGTAAGCTGAAGCTCCGGATTCTCTACAATCGGTCTTCCCTGAGTATCTTCGCTGCCATTCTTTCTTGTGATCAAAGAGGACAATTGAATGATCATCTCCTGCTCTGTCCCTTTCTCTACTACAATTGCATTAATTCCCATCGGCAACAGACTGGAATAAAAGGAAAGCAGAAATTTATGATCTAATTTAATAATATGAAGAGGATTTTTCTGCTCCATCAATTTTTTACATTCTTCCTTTGCATGTTCCTCATCAAAGAAAACTAAAATTTCATCATCGAATGTTTCCTCATCACATAGTACAAATGGCATCTTTGTACATTCTGACATCGGCACATAAATTGCTTCTGAATTTCTTAATTTTCCTAACACTTCTTTTTCGTTGTCCATCTTCGTTATTTCCTTCCCGTCTTACATATTTTCAGCTATATGTCTTGCTACATAAACACCACTTGCAGATGCGTGAGAAAGAGAGTGTGTTACTCCACTTCCGTCTCCGATTACATATAAGCCTTTATACAATGTTTCAAGATTCTCATCAATCTCTACTTCCATGTTATAGAATTTTACTTCTACACCATAAAGCAGTGTATCATCATTTGCTGTTCCCGGTGCGATTTTATCCAAAGCATAGATCATCTCAATTATTCCATCTAAAATTCGTTTTGGAAGTACAAGACTCAAATCTCCCGGTGTCGCAGCCAATGTCGGACGAACAAGTCCTTCTTCAATACGTTTCTCATTGCTTCGTCTTCCACGGATCAAATCACCAAAACGCTGTACAATAACTCCTCCGCCAAGCATATTAGATAAACGTGCGATACTTTCACCATATCCATTGCTGTCCTTGAATGGCTCTGAAAAATGCTTTGACACAAGAAGCGCAAAGTTTGTATTCTCTGTCTGTTTATCTTTATCTTCGTAGCTG
Organism: uncultured Schaedlerella sp.; assembly: GCA_934435195.1. Taxonomy (GTDB): domain Bacteria; phylum Bacillota; class Clostridia; order Lachnospirales; family Lachnospiraceae; genus Schaedlerella. Next base: position 13,480 of record CAKSAJ010000029.1, on the reverse strand, counting down.
TGTCCGTTTACTGTTACAATACCTTTTGTATTTTCATTTACAACGATTCCATTTGGATTCATACAGAATGTACGCACATTATCTTCGAACTTCTCTGTACGATATACAATCTTGCTTTCATATAATTCATCTGTCAGATGTGAGAAAATCTGTGCTGGGATTTCCACACGCACTCCAAGGTCTACCCTGTTAGACATTGTCGGAATCTTCATTTCTTCACATACTTTTGACATCCACTTACTTCCGCTTCGTCCTACAGATACGATACATTTCTCACAATCATCAAAATCATCCCCACAGAATACTCGATATCCGCCTTCAATCGCTTCCAGATGATCTACCGGATACTCAAAACGGAATTCCACTTTATCTTTCAATTCTGCATAAATATTTTCCAATACAACATAGTTGATATCTGTTCCAAGATGTCTTACTGATGCATCTAACAGCTGCAATTTATTCTGCATACATAATTTTTTGAATTTTGTTCCGGCTGTAGAGTACATTTTAGTTCCCTCTCCGCCATGCTCAACGTTGATTTCATCTACATACTTCATCAAATCAATGGCTGTATCTCTTCCGATATGCTCGTACAATGTTCCCCCAAATGCATTTGTAATATTGTATTTTCCATCTGAAAATGCTCCGGCCCCACCGAATCCACTCATAATCGCACATGTTTTACATTTAATACAGCTCTTTACTTTTTTACCATCGATCGGACAACGACGTCTCTCCAATGGATTCCCCAACTCAAAGACTGCTATTTTTAATTCTGGCTTTCTTTTTACTAATTCATATGCCGAAAAAATACCTCCCGGCCCGGCTCCTATAATAATTACATCGTATTTCATACTTTTCCTCCTGATTTGTTAACTTCATCTCTTACTATACACTATTTCTTTGAAAATATATATACTTATTTCACTTCAACAGTCGCATAAGATGCCCCTTTTTCATCGCATAACTCAATTACTGTACGATCTGTTTCTTTTGCATACTTTGGGTAAATAACATCCCCTAAAACTGCTGACTTTTTATAACCCACACGAACTTGATGTATAACCTGATCTTTTGGAAGCAATTCCATTGCAAATTGTACATACTGACAATTATTCACATGTTCATTCGTATCGATATGATATTTTCTCACCGGGAAAGCTTCTCTGTCCTCATATTCTGCTGCCGGTCTGATTTTTCTGCCTTCATAATCCATATCCAGTTTCGGTTCTGTTCCATACGCTTCGATTTCTTCTTTGTCCGGCAAAATCGGGCGACCTTTCTCCATGTCCATATAAACCCAGAGTGAATTGGCACATGAAAGTCTATTGTTCTCTTTATCCAGCATCACAAAATTACGTTCTCCAAACAAGCCCTTAAAATCACTGGCAAATGTTCCCACTGTGATTTTTTCTCCTAACTCTGGATACCGTTCTACAACAACCTGCCAGTAAGAAAGGATCCATGCTTTTTTCTTCTCTTTTGCAGCCTTCACCCCAAAGCCTAAAGACTCTGATTGAAATGTACTGCAATCCTGAAAATAATTGATTAACGCCGGTAATGTCATCGTTCCTCGATGATCGATCTCACTGTATCTTACTTTACTATCGAATGTATACATCTGTATTTCCTCTCTAAAATGTCTGTCGCAATTAGTATATTTTATCTTTTTTATTTATTCAAGCCTGACAACAGCTTCCATCTGATATGAAATTCTGTTGTTGATGTAATCTGTGCATATTCTTCTTCCGTCAAAACAGACTTTAACTTTTGCTTTCCCTCCTCTGGAACAACAGCATTTGTTGTATTCAAAAAACAAAGTCCCGGATATAAAACACACCACCAGTTATGCCCCTTTGCCTCTCCTATCTCGATTCTCAAAGCTTCATAGTTTCCGGCTGGAAATCTTACATCACCATATGTCTTTTCCGGAAAATAACAGGTTGTAACTGCTGCACTTATTGGATAATCATAACCATTTTCAAGTACAACCTGCTGTGCGCAGTCTCTCAGTTTATCCGTATTTCTTCTCATCCAGTCTGCTGTCTCTGTCACATCCATTCCTTCCGGAATTTCCTCTTCCAGCAATTCGATAACCTTTTCTTTCACCTGCATTTTCAACGCCTGATCTTCTTCGCTATCACTGTTCGCCAGCACATGAAAACGCAACACCTCTTGTGCAAGATGTTGCTGCATGCGAGCCTCTGATATCATCCTGCTTTGCCATCCGACAATGATTATGACCAATGCCGCCAGCAAAGCTGCACACAACAGCAGACCGACTCTTGTCCACCTGAGTTCTCGCCTTGCAAATTTATTTTCATATTGTAATTCATCTTCATATCGATAAGCCGATGTCTTTATCAGTTTTTGCTTCTTACCGGATAACATATTTAACTCCCTCCATCTTTTCTGATGCAGGGAGTATTGCCATTTCTGATTCTTCTTATTCGAGATCAAATTTATCTGCCATCCGGCTTCTTGTTATTGCTCTATCTGCTCATTAAAAAAACAGCTTACTCAATATGTTTCAATGTATCACTTACAGTTTGTACCTGGTTATCAATATGTGTGCAAGTTACTTTTGTTGCACGCTCCTTCTCACCTTTTTCAATTGACTCAACAATATCATTATGTTCCTGTATGATCTGTGGATGTCGCTCTTTTAATTTCAGATATTCTACACGGTATCGATACATCTGTTCTCTAAAATTATTCAACAAGGAAATCAGTTTTTGATTGTCCGTTGCAAGATAGATTAAATCATGAAATGCTACATCAGCTTCTGCAACTGCTGTAATATCGCTTGCACTTCCAAGCAGTGCTTCGAATTCTTTTGCCGCCTGCTTTAACTCCTGCATTCCTTCTTTTGTCATTCTGTCACATGCAAGCTGCACTGCAAGTTCCTCGAGTGCTCTTCGCACTTCAAGAACATCTCTCAAGCTCTTTTCTGTAATCTGGGCAACCTCCGCACCTTTTCTTGGAATCATCAAAACAAGACCTTCCAGCTCCAACTTGCGGATTGCCTCTCTTATCGGAGTTCTGCTGACACCTAATTTATTTGCCAGTTGAATCTCCATCAGTCTCTCCCCCGGTTTCAATTCTCCTCTCAAAATTGCCTGTCGTAATGTATTGAACACAACATCACGGAGTGGCAGATATTCATTCATATTCACTTCAAAGTTCATCTCCATCTGTCAGTTCCTCCCTGCACCATGTACATTTGTTACATAAACTTGTTTTGCCAGTGCCTTTCTCCTAATTCTGTCTTGTGCTTTTCTTGCCGCTGCCTTTGTCTCAAAGAGTCCAAATACAGTAGGTCCGCTTCCACTCATCATCGCATTTAACGCACCCGCATTTTTCATCTCCTGTTTTATCTCCTCGATGACCGGATGCATTGGAATCGTTACATCTTCGAGAACATTTCCCATACATGAAGCGATTGTTTTAAGATCTCGTTTCTCTAATCCTTCAATTAGCCCATCAATATCCGGATGCTCTACAAGTTCTTTTGAATCCAACGCTTCGTAGACAACTTTCGTAGACACACTGATTGGTGGTTTTGCGATCAGTACAAAACATTTCGGCATAGGTGTAAGCGTTGTCAATTCTTCTCCAATACCCTCTGCCAGAACTGTCCCACGCATAATACAGTATGGAACATCTGCACCAAGCTTTACTCCTCGCTCCATCAGTTCTGTCTGCGTCAGCTTCAGATCAAACATCTTATTCATACCAAACAGAACTGCTGCTGCATTGGAACTTCCGCCTGCCATCCCGGCTGCAACTGGAATGTGTTTGTTCAATGTAATATGAACACCTTCCTCAATATGGAATTCTTCTATCAACATCTCTGCCGCTTTGTATGCAATATTCTCTTTTCCTGTTGGTAGGAAATATAAATTTGTCTTTATTTCAATCCCCGGATTTTTCGTTCGCTTAATCTTTACTTCATCATACAGATAAATGGACTGCATGATCATCCGCACGTCATGATATCCATTCTCTCTTCTTCCAAGAACGTCCAATCCTAGATTGATTTTTGCCAGTGACTTTAGCTCAATCTGCTTCATCGATGTGTCCTCCATGTTCTCGTTTGTATCTTGTATACAATATAGCTATAGTATACTCAAATTTTCCTTGAAAATCAAGATTTTATCCCCTTCTTTTATTGTAGTTTGTTCTAAATTATTAACTTCCATGATTCCCTCTTCCGTCGTCATAAATTTCTTCGCTAAATCCCATAATTCATCCTCTTTTTTCACCACATACCCCACAATTCCCGGTCGTTTTTCTATTTCTTCTACTGACAATGGAGTAAATGCTACTGATGTGACCACTTGTACAGTCACCGGTTTTCGTATAAATGTATCGAATGACAAGACTGCCTTGATTTCTACTTCCTCATTTCCCGCAAGATTTACAGATAGCTGCTCCACATGTTCTGCTATATTATATTTCACATTTCCCGGCATATTATTGCACTCCAAAAGCCAGGTAAATGGAATCATTCCCTTCCAGTTTCCAAAAGGCTGTTCATCATTCGCCCTCAAATACAAAAAGGAAAGATGCAGGATTCCGTCAAGCTGAAGCCCTTGTTCTGAAGGTTCCACATGTTCTAACTGAATCTCACCATCACTGTGACATATCTGCAACACATCTTCCTTTAATTCTGGAAGATTCAGGTGTTCTGAAATTTTGCATTTCGAATGATTTTGAATCATCAACTCCTCATAATTGGCTTCTCTCACCTCAAATTCACATTTTTTCTGAAGAGAATACATATCCGCCAGCACTTCTATATTTTCTTCTTTGTAAATGTTCATCCGCAAATGTATTGTTCCTTCAATTCCAATCACACGCATTTCTCCATCTTCATCAAGCCGCACATCTGCAAGTGTATCTTCTAATGTGTAGCTTATATAGTCATACATTCCTTCTTCAATCCCGCTACACTCTAATTTTCCTTCAAATGCAACTGTCTGTTCCAGCCAATCTGTCTTTTGTTCTTCTGACAGGTAAATTATAAAGACCAGAAATTCGCCTTGTAATCGAAGTTCATCCTGCATTAAACGTATTTCCAGCTTACGAAGACTGATATCACTGAGCAATAATTGACCTATACTTTCTTTTGTTCCCGGAAGTGTGATTTCCTCTTTGACACGATATGTATCGTTTTTATTCATCTGGATTTCAAGCAGGTTGATCCTTTTCATTTTCTTATAGACCGGCACATCACTTTCCATATCTATTGTTGTATTTTCCTCCTGCATTTGTTCTCTTCCGATTTCAAGTTCGATCATTGCATGTAAACTGATTTTACGTGAATGAATCAAAGCTGCCTGAAACTCCGTTCTTACATGTTCGATAAAAAATTCATCCTTTCCCATATCTGTAACGTAAACCATCTCCTCAAACGGTATTTTTCCTTCTAGTGAAGCCAGTCTGTTTTCTTCTGAATCCACAATGTATAAAATTTGAAAGCAAAGCTTTCCTGACACCCTCAGATAATTTTCTATCAGATTTATATCTTCAATTTTTACTGTTTCTTTACTTCTTACAATCTGCTTTACATCATCTTTTGTATCCGGAACATTATAATCTTCATCCATTTGAAATTGATCTGTTATTGATGGTTTTCCCTGCATATAACGCACTTGTTTTTGTACTAATTCCATAAGCCCCTCCTTGCATACACCTGCTGATTCCAACTTTATATCAATTATGAAACTGAACCGGTTTCCCGATTTCTTTCGTTTTAACTGCTATATATGGATATGTCACAATTTCTTTTGTCTTTTCGCTTCTGGGCGGTCCTTCTAGTTCTGTATGGATATAAATTGCTTCTGCGGTTTCATAAAATTCCGTCACTTTTACACTGTACCCGCTTTGTGGTTTTTCTCCGTATCCTTCCACAATATATAATTCTCCTTGATCCGAATATGTCAAATGAAATGCCTTTTCTTTATTTTTTGATATTTTTTCTTTCAGTTCATTCGGCAGCTCTGCTTTTTCAAGAACGGTAAAATTCAGATCCTGGATTTTTTTCGTTACCTCTACCTTCGTTATACATCCGGCAGATGTTATTATCACGCTTAAAATTACAACTACGCCTGCACTTAAGCACTTTATTTTCTTTAAATCCATGTCCAACACGCACTTCACATATCCATTTCTCTAGTATCTTATTACTTGAAATATTGATTTATGCGTTGTGTTTTTAACACAAGTTTAGTATACTTTGAATAGTAGTTTTGAACGTAACAGTTCAATTACAAGTCATAAACAAAAGAGAGGTTTATATCTATGATACGTTTAATCATTGTCGCAGTATTTCTTATACTGTTTTTGATTTTGTCAATTCCGATTTTTTTCGTTGAATGGCTGATTGGAAAGGTAAACAAAGATGCAAAAGATATCAGTTCTCTTCGCATTGTCCAGTGGGCATTTAAAGTCATCATCAGATTATCCGGTGTGTCCGTCACTGTGATCGGAGAAGAGAACATTCCGGATGAAGCAGCTTTATTCATCGGTAATCACCGCAGTTACTTCGATATTGTCCTGACATATTCACGCTGCAAACGTCTCACCGGTTATATAGCTAAAAAAGAGATTCAAAAAGTTCCTTTTCTCTCTGTCTGGATGCAATATCTCTACTGTCTTTTCCTAGATCGTGAGAATGCAAAAGAAGGATTAAAGACAATTTTAAAAGCCATTGAATATGTTAAGAATGGTATTTCTATCTTTATCTTTCCAGAGGGTACAAGAAATAAAGGCGAAGAATTAAGTTTACTTCCTTTTAAAGACGGTGCATTTAGGATTGCCACAAAGACAGGATGTCCTATTGTCCCGGTCTCTCTGAATAATACTGCTGATATTTTGGAAAATCATTTTCCGCGTATTAAAAAGACACATGTCGTCATCGAATATGGCAAACCGATTTATCCAAATGAACTGGATGCTGAGACAAAAAAACATATCGGTGCTTATGTACAGAATATTGTTCAGGAAACAATTAATAAGAATGCGGAAATTTAACGTAACACAAGGAGACTAAAATGAATACACGAAATCTTACGTTACTAACTGATTTATATGAATTGACTATGATGCAGGGATATTTCGAAACACAGGAAAATGAAACCGTTATTTTCGATGTATTTTTCCGTAACAATCCTAACAATGGCGGTTATTCTATTATGGCTGGTCTGGATCAAGTCATTGATTATATAAAAAACTTGAATTTTTCTTATGAAGATGTAGATTATCTTCGAGGTCTTGGCATCTTCAGTGAAGATTTTCTCCACTACTTAAGCGGTTTCCACTTCAGCGGTGATATTTATGCAATTCCGGAAGGAAGTGTAATCTTCCCAAAAGAACCATTATTAAAGATTGTTGCTCCTATTATGGAAGCCCAGCTTGTAGAGACAGCAATTTTGAACATTATCAACCATCAATGCCTGATTGCAACAAAAGCTTCACGTGTTGTTTATGCAGCACAAGGAGATGGAATCATGGAATTTGGTCTGCGCCGTGCACAGGGACCTGATGCTGGTCTGTATGGTGCCAGAGCTGCTATGATCGGTGGCTGTGTAGGAACATCCAATGTTCTCGCCGGTCAGATGTTTGATGTTCCTGTCATGGGTACTCACGCACACAGCTGGATCATGAGTTTCAAAGATGAGTATACTGCATTTAAGGAATATGCACGTTTATACCCGAATGCCTGCACTTTACTTGTCGACACATACGACACATTAAAGTCCGGTGTTCCAAATGCGATCCGTGTCTTCACAGAGATGCGTGATGCAGGAATCCATCCAAAATCTTACGGAATCCGTCTGGACAGCGGAGACCTCGCATATCTTTCTAAAAAAGCGAGAAAGATGCTGGATGAAGCAGGTTTCACAGATGCTGTTATTGCCGCATCCAATGACCTGGATGAATTCTTGATCAATGACCTGAAGATTCAAGGTGCCAAGATTGGTTCCTGGGGTGTCGGAACAAACCTGATCACTTCTAAGGATTGTCCTTCTTTTGGAGGCGTTTATAAACTTTCTGCCATCCAGAACAGTGACGGAGAATTTATTCCTAAGATTAAAATTTCGGAAAATGTTGAGAAAATCACAAATCCCGGAGACAAAACTATTTATCGTGTTTACGACAAAGAAACCGGTAAGATTCGGGCCGATCTCATTTGCTTTGCTGACGAAACATGGAACGAAGAAGATGAACTTCTTCTATTTGATCCAAATGCTACATGGAAGAAAACACGTCTTCCTGGTGGAAGCTACACTATGAAAGAAATCCTGCTTCCAATCTTCAAACACGGTGAATGTGTTTACGAATCCCCTTCTGTTATGGAGATTGCACAGTTCTGCAAAGAAGAAAAAGAAACTCTCTGGGATGAAACAAAACGACTTTTCAATCCACATGGAGTATATGTTGATCTTTCCAGAAGTTTGTATGATACAAAGACCAGACTGCTGGATGAAATGAGTAAATAACTATAAAAGGAGTATAAATCATGAAAATTATCGTATTAGCCGGAGGCTTAAGTACAGAACGTGACGTATCACTTTCTTCTGCTGCCGGTATCTGCCGCACATTAATTGAGAAAGGACATGATGCATTTCTTCTGGATGTATTTATGGGGCTTCCTTATGACTCTGACAAACTAGAGGAAGTATTTACACTTCCCGGACATGGTCTTGAAATTGCTAAGAACATTGCAACTGAAGAACCTGACCTCGCAGCTATCAAAGCGTCCCGTCCTGATCAGTCAGACTGCTTCTTAGGACCAAATGTAATCGAGCTTTGCCGTATGGCTGATATTACATTCATCGGTCTTCATGGCGGTGAAGGCGAAAACGGAAAATTACAGGCTACATTTGATCTGTTGGGAATTAAATATACAGGACCAAATTCACTTGGATGTGCAACTGCAATGCATAAGGGAATCGCAAAACAGATTTTCTTAGAATCCGGAATTCCTACACCAAATGGTGTCTGCATCCATAAAAACAAAAATAAAAAAGATTTGGCAAGCCTTGGACTCTCTCTTCCAGTCGTTGTAAAACCTTGTTCCGGCGGTTCAAGCATTGGTGTTTACATTGTAAATACCGAGGAAGAATATGATGAAGCTCTTGAAAAATCTTTCCGCTATGAAGATGAGCTTGTTATTGAAGAATATGTAAAAGGCCGCGAATTTGCATGTGGTATTATCGATGATAAAGCATTACCACCTATCGAAATCATTCCAAAAACAGGATTTTTTGATTATGCAAACAAATATCAGGACGGAGCAACAGAAGAGGTCTGCCCTGCAAATATCAGTGAAGAGATTGCTGCTAAGATGCAGGAATACACAGTTCGTGCTTTCCATGCTCTGAAGCTTGATGTATACAGTCGTGCCGACTTCCTGTTGGATGCCGACAACAATCTGTACTGTCTGGAGATGAACACACTTCCTGGTATGACAGCCGCAAGTCTTCTTCCAAAAGAAGCTGCTGTTACAGGAATTGAATATGGCGACCTTTGTGAACTGATTATTGAAAAATCTTTAGAAGCAAGATATAAATAAGAAAGACGAGGATTCTTGTATGATGAAACATATGACGTTAAGAGAAATCACAGAAGCTTGTCAGGGTACTTACCATGGTCCTGAAGCCAATCTGGAAAAATCCGTTTCCAGTGTTGTAATTGACAGTCGTAAAGTCCAGAAAGACAGCTTGTTCATCGCAATTCGCGGTGCCCGAGTAGACGGACATACATTTATTCCAAAGACAATCGAAGCCGGTGCTTTATGTGCCCTCTCCGAGGAAGATCTTGGCGATGTTGCATTTTCTTACATCCTTGTAAATTCTTGTGAGCAGGCAATGAAAGCAATTGCTGAACATTATCGCCGCTCACTGGATATCAAAGTTGTCGGCATTTCCGGCAGCGTTGGCAAAACCAGCACAAAAGAAATGATTGCTTCTGTTTTAAGCCAGAAGTTCTCTGTATTAAAAACAGCAGGAAACTTCAATAATGAAATCGGTCTTCCACTGACAATTTTCAATATTCGTGAAGAACATGAAATTGCTGTACTGGAGATGGGAATCAGTCATTTTGGTGAGATGACACGACTTGCCAAGATGGCTCGTCCGGATATCTGTGTTATTACAAATATCGGATACGCTCATCTTGAACATCTGGAATCACGCGATGGTATTTTAAAAGCCAAAACGGAGATGTTCCGGTACATGAACCCAAACGGAACGATCATTTTCAATGGAGATGATGATAAGCTCGCATCCTTTGTTCCGGATAATGGCGTAAAACCAATTTATTTTGGTCTGGATGATAACCTGAATTACCACGCTGACAATATTGAAGATATGGGTATGCGCGGAACAACCGCTACATTTGTCACACCATCTTCTGAATTTACAGCTCACATTACCATTCCGGGCGAACATATGGTATACAATGCCCTTGCCGGAATTGCAGTTGGATATGCTTTAGGTATGACAGATGATGAAATCAAGAAGGGAATTGAGGCATTGGTTCCTCTTGCCGGACGCAATCATCTGATTGAAACAGAGAATCTGACAATCATTGATGACTGCTACAATGCAAATCCAGCTTCCATGAAAGCTTCGCTGGATGTTCTCGCTAAAGCAGACACAAGAACTGTTGCTATTCTCGGAGATATGTTTGAGCTTGGTGATGATGCTGATGCGATGCATTATGACGTCGGTGCCCACGCTGCACAGATTGGCATTAATGTCGTAATTTCCATCGGAGAATACACACGCTTCCTCTCTTCAGGAGCCCAAAACCAGAATAAGGGGACAGAAGTACATCACTATGCAACAAAAGCAGATTTCTTTAAAGAAATGAAAAATGTGATCAAGCCTCACGATACAATTCTTATCAAAGCTTCTCACGGAATGGAATTTCCTGAGATTGTAGAAAAATGTGAAGCGTTTTAGAAAATAAATGTTGAAAATCGCCCGTTCCATAAAAAGTCCGGGCGATTTTTTGTATCATAATTTTAAATTTTTTTGAAATTATTCTTTCTTTGCTATTATCAATCCCATTCCTACCACTAACCAGAATAACGCAAAGCAAATTGAGAAAATTGTTACTCCTATGCCTCCCGTTCCACCCTTTTTTATTGCCTCTTTCTTATCAAGTGTACCTTTCATTACACTGTCAGCCATCTTTGGTGCTGCCTTTAATGTCTGACCGTCTTGTATTCCAATTGCTGTCACCTTCTGCCCTGTTTTTAAACCAGCTGCAGAATAATTATAACGAAAATCATTTTCCTTAAGAGCTCTCTGGCACTGTTCCAAAGGTTCTATGAAATGAGTCGGCGAATGTTTTTTATCCGGCATATAAGCATAGCCCGCTTCTTGTAGCTCCGCCTCATCATACTTAGCCCATACTGTATCTGTTCTGATATTCTCAATAAAATCAGATGATAACGTATAATTACCTATTTTTCCTTCTCCCTGATATGCAACGCTACCCATTACCGGACTCCATTCCAAAACACCATAAAGTTTTTCCGTTGCTGTCATATCTTCTTCATCTTTGCTGGAGCCTTTGTTTAATTTCATCGTTTGTTTCGAACGTGAAACACGAATATTATCGAAGGATATTCCGATTTCATCATCATATGCTGGCTTTGTCAGTTCAAATGTTCCACACACAATCACCATTTTTCCGTCATTTTTTTCATCGATTGCGTCTTCTCCAACATAAACAGCATCCTTCAATACAGATTTTGTTTTTGGATTATCAATGAATATCATTTTTATCGTCGCTATACTAAAAAAGATACCGAGGATTAAACAAAAAACACCTGCTATTTTTTTGAACATTCTTATCACACATCCTTTCTTCTGAAATTCAAGTTGAAATATGCAAAATCCTGTTTTTTCAATTATATTGTCACATATTTATATAGATATGCCACTATCACTTGCGATAGGAACTTGTAAAACATCAGACAATTTTAATAGAAAGTGGTTTTCGTCTTTTCGTTAATTTGGTATTTAGTTCATTAGGTGGGCTATTTAATTCAAATCAGCCCACACTCAAGAAAAAGACTCTCGCAGATATTTGACTCTTCATTTACACCAATATACTTTTGATATATACTTCTAGTAGAGTGGAATAAGTGAACTCAAATTGCATCACAAGAAAGGATGTGTTATTATGCCATTAGCACAGTCAACCAGAGAATATAATATTGATGATATTTATACACTTCCAGAAGGACAGCGTGCTGAATTAATTGATGGACAAATCTATATGATGGCACCACCAACCAGACGACACCAACAGATATTATTGTCTATCAGTCGCAAGATTGCCGATTATATCGACAGCGATGGCGGTTCGTGTGAGGTCGATATTGCCCCATTTGCGGTATTTTTGAATAAGGATGATAAAAACTATGTTGAACCTGATATAAGCATTATTTGTTCTCAAGATAAACTCACAGATAAAGGGTGTGTGGGTGCACCGGATTGGATTATTGAAATTGTCTCTCCGGGCAGTCGCCGGATGGACTATTACACTAAATTATTCAAATATCGTACTGCAGGTGTTCGTGAATATTGGATTGTCGATCCAGAAAAGAACAGAATCACCATTTACAATTTTGAATCTGAAGATACTGGAGAATACACGTTTTCTGATTCTATCGAAGTTGGTATTTATGATAATTTGATAATTGATTTTGATTCAATGGATTTTTAAGCGGTTTGATCAGGCGATAAAGAATAATGTTGCAAATTTTCCAACAGACTTGAATCCTGCTGCCAGATATGCTATATTGAAAATACGAAGAAGGAAACCACAAGCGGCTACCCGGTTATAATGTTAAGCTATTGTACAATAGCCGTCACTATTTACGGTAGTGGCGGCTATCTTCGTTTGTCCTTGAAAATCTCATAGCAAAGACCTACAAGGGCAACAATGAATATACAGAACTGAATCATGTCAGAATATGTAATCATCTTATCGCCCTCCTTTCTTTCGTCTGGAGGGTGTTTTTATCCCTCCGTAAAGAAGGGCAGCCGCCCGGCTTTGGTTTCCCTGCCTGTATATTACCATGTTATCTTTAAGACACAAAAAGAGAACAACCGCCCACAAGGTGGGTTGACCTCAATGTAAATCGGAAATTCATAGAATCACCACTCCATCGCTCGCCAAAGTTCCGGGGTGGTTTTTCTATGCCTTAGATGCGTTGCTGGTCACAAGAGCCGGTTAAGGACGGGGTTTTCTGGCTCTTTTCGGCGCCAGTTAGCAATTATTCTGTTTAAGTTAATGAAAGTAAACCAAGGATTTGCTTATATAAAACACTATATGATATACTGGCAATGTTACCGCCTCCATACTGGCAACGGGATGTAGGACGGATTTTGCGGACATTCAAAATAAAAAAGAATGTGGAGGTAACAGACAATGGCAAAGACAATTTTTG
>CAKSAJ010000028.1 GCA_934435195.1 uncultured Schaedlerella sp. | reverse complement strand
GTTACTATTATTATACAACATCACAGAATAAAATGGGAAAGAAGTGACTTATCGGACAGTCTGTGGGGACGGGGTTTCTGGCTTTTTTTTGGCTTTTTCGGGTGCCGGGGTGTGCCAGTAGGGACGGAGTTTCTGGCTTTTTTTTGGCTTTTTCGTGTGCCAGTAGGGACGGGGTTTCCGGCTTTTTTTAGAACGATTCTGAAGGTGCTGGTACTAGAATAAGCCGTTAGGAAGAGCCACTAACCCCGTCCCTAAATGGTCCTTTCTCGTATTGCATTATTTATTGCCGTTCTGGAAACTCCCGTCAAGCGGCTGAGCTGACGTATGGAAATACCTGTATAATGCAACTTTTGTAAGTATTGATTTCGCAGGGTTCGATCAAGATGTTGAAAATCAGATGCGGATTTGCAAGACGTTTTCTCATGAATTATTTTCAATGCCGCCGTGTCAGAAAGCCGTGATAAAGAATTATATTCCATGCATTTTTCATCAGAAATATATTGTAAATATTCTATGCATTTTTCATTACTTTGAAATAGATTTATCGCTTTGTCGATATCTACAAATGAAGATTGTGAGATTGCATAATCGTAATAACTGCTCCATCTATAAGTTCCGATAGCAGTTTCCAATCCCGCGTGAAATGGATTTTGATGAATATATCGGAATACCGTCCGAAAATATCCTTCATCATTTATCGGTTCGCTTTTATACCTGTCTTGAAATAAATATCCGATACGTTCATATTTTCGATTGTACCATTTAACAAATTTCACCTCTATCCGTTTCATGATTGTTTCTAATTCGGTGGTTGTTTGTTCAATCAATAAATGAACATGATTGTCCATCAAACAATATGCATATAATTTGAATTCACATACTTCTTTGTATTTTTTTAATATACGGATAAATTGCAAATAATCCTCATTTTCTTCAAAAATGATTTGTTTGTTGACACCTCGCAAAATGACATGATAAATGCCAAATCTACTTTTTTCTCTTGGTTTTCTCGGCATAAGTTTTCCTTTCTTTATTATATTGTTTTACTTTTTGGAATTTTTTGATTTTTGTTAATAGAATCGTTTTGAATAAAAATTTGATTTTTGATTTTAGAATAATCTATGATTTTATGATTTCAACTCGGAAGACTTTTCTTAAGTAGCTATAAAATATCATAAAGAGAAAGATTTTACAACCGCTTCTGTAAAATCTTTCTCTTTTTTCTTTTGTTCTATGGAAATGTTATGTGTTATGTGCCATTAAACTCCGTCCCTAAACGGTTGCTTCTACCAGATAAATGTTTCTCCTCGTGATTGCACCAATCTCTTCTAATGAGTTCACCATTCGATAGACAGTTGCAATTCCAATACCTGGATCTATTTTAGAAGCTTTGTAATGGATTTCTTTACATGAAGAGCAGTCGCCCTCCAAGATAATATCAAGAATCGTCAGTCTCTGTTTTGTTATACGGCATCCGCGTGCTCTCAACTTCTGAATTATTTCTTCTCTGTTCATATCTGACAATCCTTTCTTTTTTATTTTTTGCATATTTGCTATTTTATAAGTTTCATACCTAATTTGGCCTGTTTAGAACTCGGAAGAGCCACTGAACTCCGTCCCCAACGGTCCGCTGAGAAGAGCCACTAAACTCCGTCCCCAACGTCCCTACCGGCCCGCTGAGAAGAGCCAGAAACCCCGTCCCCAATGGTCTCCTAAACGGTTCCTACGCTTACTTTTAATGTCTTGCTTTCTTTGTAAGGTCTGAACAGCAGGTAAAGGAATCCTATAATGAGAATGAATGCTACAACTGTTCCTACACCGAAAGTACCGGCTGTGATGAGTGTACCAATCTGGTAAATGCAAAGTGATACTACATATGCGAGCAATGTCTGGTATCCGATTGCAAACCAGAACCATTTTGCGTTGTTCATTTCACGTTTAATTGCTCCCATTGCTGCGAAGCAAGGTGCGCATAAGAGGTTGAATACGAGGAATGAGTATGCTGCAACTGCTGTCATGCTTCCTGCGAGCTGTCCCCAGATTTCTGTTCCGTCTTCTGCTACTTCTGCGAATCCGAAGAGGATACCGAATGTACCTACTACGTTTTCTTTTGCGATGAGTCCTGTAACGGCTGCAACTGCCATTTTCCAGTCACCCCATCCAAGAGGTGCGAACAATGGTGCGATTACGTTTCCGATTGAAGCGAGGATACTGTCGTTAAGCTGTTCTGCTTCAAGCATTCCGAATGAACCATCTACCCAGCCAAAGCTCATTAAGAACCAAAGCAGGATTGTTGACAATGTGATGATTGTTCCGGCTTTTTTGATAAATGACCATCCTCTTTCCCACATGCTTCGAAGTACGTTTCCTACTGTTGGCATATGGTATGCCGGAAGTTCCATAACGAATGGTGCCGGATCTCCGGCGAACATTTTTGTTTTCTTTAAAATAATTCCTGAGCAAATGATTGCTGCGATTCCTACGAAATATGCACTTGGTGCTACCCATGAAGCTCCGTCAAATAATGCACCTGCGATGAGTGCGATGATTGGAAGCTTTGCTCCACATGGGATAAATGTTGTTGTCATAATTGTCATTTTACGGTCACGGTCATTTTCAATTGTACGAGATGCCATAACTCCAGGCACTCCACAACCTGTACCGATCAACATTGGAATAAATGATTTTCCTGAAAGACCGAATTTACGGAAAATTCTATCCATGATAAATGCTACACGAGCCATGTATCCGCATGATTCCAAAAATGCGAGGAAAATGAAAAGTACAAGCATCTGTGGTACGAAACCAAGAACTGCTCCGACACCGGCTACGATACCATCAAGGATCAATCCCTGCAGCCATGCTGCACAATTAACAGACACGAGAAGCTTTTCAATTGCCGGTGGAATAATTTCTCCAAAGAGCACATCATTTGTCCAGTCTGTTACGAAAGTTCCTACTGTTGTTACGGAAACGTAATATACGATCCACATAATAACAGCAAAGATTGGAAGTGCCAGCCAACGGTTTGTTACGATTCGGTCAATCTTATCTGATGTTGTCAGCTCACCTTTTGCTTTTGATTTTGTAAGGCAATCCCCGATAATTGAGGAAATGTATACGTAACGCTCATTTGTGATAATACTTTCTGTATCATCATCAAATTTATCTTCCATTTCTTTGATTTCTGCTGATACATCTATTGTAGCTTTCATCTGGTCTTTGATTTTATCATCTTTTTCCAGAAGTTTGATTGCGAAGAATCTTTTCTGTTCTTCCGGTACGATACCAGTTAATTTATATTCAACTTTGTCAATGATTGCTTCTGCATCTTTTGAAAATTCATGAACAGCCTCTGCTGTCTGTTTTTTCTGAGCCAGTTTCACTGCTTTGTTTGCTGCTTCTTTGATTCCTGTTCCTTTCAATGCGGAAATCGCAACAACTTCACAGCCAAGCTTTTTACTTAATTTATCCAGATGAATTTTATCACCGGTCTTTTCCAGAATATCAATCATGTTTACAGCCATGATTACCGGAATGCCAAGCTCCATAATCTGTGTTGATAAGTACAAGTTACGTTCAATGTTTGTTCCATCGATAATATTGATGATTGCATCTGGTCTTTCACCGATCAGATAGTTTCTTGCAACGACCTCTTCCAAAGTGTATGGTGAGAGGGAATAAATTCCCGGCAAGTCCATGATTATAACATCTTTGTGTCCTTTTAGTTTTCCTTCTTTTTTCTCTACAGTTACGCCTGGCCAGTTACCAACAAATTGATTGGAACCTGTCAGTGCATTGAACAGTGTTGTTTTTCCACAGTTCGGATTACCTGCTAGTGCAATTTTTACTGACATAATACTTCTCCTTCTTCTAAAAATTCATATCACTATTGATTACTCAACAAGAATCATCTCGGCATCTGCTTTACGAAGTGATAATTCATATCCTCTGACTGTTACTTCAACAGGATCGCCAAGCGGTGCTACTTTTCTTACAAAAATTTCAACACCTTTTGTAATTCCCATATCCATGATTCTTCTCTTAACAGGTCCTTCTCCGGTAAGCTTTGTAACTTTTACTGTCTGACCTACCGATACCTCTCTCAATGTTTTCATGCTACTCATCCTTTCTTCTATGCTTTCTATACCATGATTTTATTTGCCATATCTTTTCCAATCGCTACACGTGACTCTTTCACATTTACAATCAGATTTCCTCCGATATCAGAGACTACCGTTACGGCTCCTCCTACGACAAAGCCCAGGTTCTCTAGAAATCTTCTTGTATCTTCTTTTCCACCTATGCGCTTAATAATGTTTTCTTCTCCCGGATTTACCATTGTTAACGGCATCATGTTCATCCCTTCCTTGTTTTTTATTGATAATCATTTTCATTTTCATACGTTAGTTTATGCTAATTATCATTAGATGTCAATACCTTTATTGATAATTTTTTCTCATTAAGGTGAAAAGGAGGGACAAAGGGGAGGGGGAGAGCCGGTGGGGACGGGGTTAGTGGCTTTTTCTGCAGGCAGAAAAAGCCACTAACCCCGTCCCCACCGGCTCTCCCCCGGCACTCCCCCAGCTCCACCAACAAAAAAAATGAACCACTTTCGTGATTCATTTTTTTGTCTAGGTATCGATTAGGGCGTCCATCCTAGACATGATATTATATTTTCAATTTTTTATGTAGTTAGCAATTTAATCTTATTTCAGTTTTTCACCTGTCAGCATCTCGTATGCCTGAAGATATTTGTTGATTGTTTTATCCACGATTTCCTGTGGAAGTGTCCAGTCATTATCCGGATTTGCTTTCAGCCAGTCGCGGGCAAACTGTTTGTCAAAGGATGGCTGTCCATGTCCCGGCTCGTATCCTTCAGCCGGCCAGAAACGAGAACTGTCTGGTGTCAGCATCTCATCACCGATTACAAGATTACCATTTTCATCCAGACCAAACTCAAATTTTGTGTCTGCAATGATAATTCCTTTGCTCAGTGCGTACTCTGCACATTTTTTATATAATGCGATTGTACAATCACGCAAATTTTCTGCGTATTCTTTTCCCTGTCCCGGGAAATATTTTTCCAGATGTTCTATACTCTGCTCATAGGAAATGTTTTCGTCATGGTCACCAATCTCTGCCTTTGTTGATGGTGTATAGATTGGCTCAGGTAATTTGTCAGATTCTTTCAGTCCTTCCGGAAGCTTGATTCCGCAAACAGTTCCGTTCTCTTTATAGCTTTCCCATCCGCTTCCTGTAATATATCCACGAACGATGCACTCGATTGGGAGCATCTCCAGCTTGCGGCACATCATGCTGTTGCCATCGAATTTTGGCTGCTGGAAATATTCCGGCATATCTTTCACGTCTACAGAAATCATGTGGTTTGGAAGAATATCTTCTGTAAGATCAAACCAGAATTTTGACATCTGAGTCAATACAGTTCCTTTTTTTGTCACTTCATTATTCAGAATTACGTCAAAACAGCTGATTCGGTCTGTTGCAACCATGATCAGGCTGTCACCATTATCATAAATCTCACGTACTTTTCCTTCTTTAATTGGTTTTAATTCCTGCATCTTTTGCACCTCGTATTTATTAATCATAGCTTTTATTATAGCGATACAAACAGGAATTATAATCTCGTCTTACCTTCGCTGCATTTCCCGTTCTTTCGCTACAGATAACCTACCACCATTTATGCTTGCATGTCAATGAATCCGACTGTTACA
Organism: uncultured Schaedlerella sp.; assembly: GCA_934435195.1. GTDB lineage: Bacteria > Bacillota > Clostridia > Lachnospirales > Lachnospiraceae > Schaedlerella. The sequence goes on along the minus strand of CAKSAJ010000028.1, from coordinate 28,934 downwards.
TTTTCTTATAACTATTTATAAGAGTATCACTCAACGTTTTTTAATGCCTGTGATAATGGGATTCTTCGGATTTTTTTCGACTGGATTATATATACAACCAGATAACAAAGCATTCCAAAAACAAACATTGTCGGATAAATCCAAGGAGCTATATAATATGTCAGCCAGCCTGAATAATCCTTCATCATAAGATAATAAATCGCTTTTATCGCTTTATCGCTGAGTGGTATCGCGATTATCAAAGAAACCGCCACAACCACGCCTGTTGCAAGACTGTATAAATTTCCGGCTTCTCTGTCGGAGTACCCAAGAATCTTAAGCATTGAAATCGACGCTGCATTTTTCTCGATGATCGTTTTTGCAAGCAAATAAATTACGATGATATAAATCATCAAAGCAAATCCATTCATCATATAAAAAGTCTGTCCCATAGAGTCTTCGAGCTGATCCGCCATAACTGTCAGATCATGTTCCGTAATCGTCGATGCAATCATCGTATCGTCGATATCTTCTATTTTTTTATCTGTAAAATATCCGCTAAAATAATCCGGGTCTTTGTCAAATATATCGCAAAATGTGGATTTTGATAAGAATATACACATTGTAGCAGGATAATGATAACTTCCGCTCACCTTAAATGTATATGTATTATCTCCGTATTCTTCATGGAGCTTGATTTCGTCTCCGATCTGGATACCATATTTCTCCATATATCCGTCTGACAGTACGACTTCTCCATCTTTCAGATCCAAATTTTTCAAATATTTTGAATGATCCTCGATTCCATAAACTGTAATCTCTTCATCACTACTGTTTTTCAACTCTGACACTGCATATTTTTCAGCACCTGTTGTCTCTGTTTCCAAAGGCATTTTTAAAATATACTGATAATTCGCAATTTTAGAATCGAGTACTTCTGTTTTAAAATGAGTCAGCAATGGTGATAACATCATTCCAAACAACATCAAAACACTTGCGAAGAAAATACCTGCAAATAACGTCAGATACGCCGCTTTATTTTGCAGAATCACGCGGATGCGGAATCTGGTAATAAATTTCCAGCTTGGAAGGCTGATTGCTCTTCTTTTCTTGTTCCTCTTAAGTTCATGTCTTAAAAATTGTAATGGCGGTAAAGTCATCATGGACATGATCACAAGGAAATTTACAACCAGAAGTAAAATAAATGGTATGACTGTCGTTTCTATAAAAGCATCTGCATTCCAGATTGTCGTGTATGTTGGAAGCGAATAACTATGGTAATACATTCCTGCCACAATATATTTCATCCATGTATACCCGAGTACATTTCCTACAACAGATGCGACCACCATAACAACCACCGGCAGCGTCATATAATGGCGCACCAGTTCGCCTCTCGTATAACCGGACGCCAACAAGGTTCCGACTACGGAAGATTCCTGTTCAATGGTACTTCTTGCCGTAATCGCAAATATAAATGCCAGAATAACGATTACGATATAAAGCAGCCACTGTACCATTACCTGGTCTCCGCCCATATCCTCTCCTGTGAAGGTGATTGCCTGATTATCCTGGCGGGCAACAAAGTCTGTCATGACAGCTTTTTTCTTTATAATATCCTTGATATCATTTGCCTTATCCTCCTGTTTTTTGTCAGATAAAGTCGCATCATCATTTACCCATGCATAGCATTTTTTAAGACCGGCATCTCCAAATTTATCAAACGCATTTTCTGTTACAAGTGCAACTGTAAATTTATTCGCATCAAACATCATATCTGTATTATTTTTAAATAATGCACTGTAATCTGATAATGCGACCACGCCTGTCACCTTGTATTTTTTGCCTTCGATTTTCATGGTATCGCCGATGGCAATCTCATTATTTTCTGCATACAAGCGGTCAATCACGATTTCATCATCCGCTTTAGGATACTCTCCATCCATCAAGTCTGCCTGATTTACATCATCACGCATCTTATACAGACGGATTGTATGTTCTTTTGCGATTTCTTTATCTTTATAGAACATCGGATAAATCGTAATATCTTCTTTTTCTTCCAATTCCTCTTTTAATTTATCTGAAATGGAATCGGTTAATACGAAATGACCATTCTCGATATTATATTTTTCAAAGCTGTTATCATAGGCTGATTTACAGCTTCCGTCTGCCACAAGAAAACCGGAACAAAATCCTATGATGATCGTAAAGAACAAAAAGAGGGCCAGATATTTTCCCCACTCAGACTTCAACTCACGCAGATATCGTTTTGATAATGGATTTTTCATACGAGCACCCCCTTACCATTCCAACTCTGCCGCAGTTTGTTTCTGTTCATTGTAAATGCATTTGCGGATCTGTCCGTCACGCAATTTGATGACCTGATCTGCCATTCCCTGAATCGCATCATTATGTGTCACTAGAATAACCGTATTTCCAAACTTTTGATTCACATCTTCGATCAATTGTAAAATTTCTTTAGAGGTCTGATAATCCAATGCTCCTGTCGGCTCGTCGCAGAGCAAAATATCCGGATTCTTAATCAAAGCCCGCCCAATAGCGGTTCTCTGCTGCTGCCCTCCTGAAAGCTGATTTGGAATTTTGTCTTTATGTTCCCATAGCCCCAGTGTTTTCAGCAAACCATCTAACTCCAGCGGATTTTTGGATAAATATGCGCCGACCTCAATATTTTCTTTTACGGTCAGATTTGGAATCAGATTGTATGCCTGAAATACATAACCCAAATGTTTTCGACGATACTGGGCTAACTGCTTTTCATTCATACTCTCCATCTGCTCATCGCCGATTCGAATCGAGCCGCTATCAATGTTTTCAATGCCACCGATAATATTTAACAAGGTGGATTTACCTGACCCTGACGGGCCAAGTAAAACACAGATATCCCCTTTCTTAATCCCACATGAAATACCTTTAAGTACTTCTGTTTTGTTTTCTCCGCTTCCAAATGATTTTTTTATTTGATTCAGTTCCAGATACATAGATGTTCCTCTCTTTCCTATTTATCCAGCAAATCTTTCATACTTTGCAAGCTGATCAATAAGGTCGATGTATTGTGCAATAATGCAGATGTTGTAGGTGGGAAGATTCCCATAACTCCACCTGCTATCAGACAGGTATTGATTCCGACAATGGAACGATAATTATTATGGATTCGTTCCATCAGTCTGTCGCTTAGATTTTTCAAAACAACAATTTCTTCCAGATTATCTGCACCAATCGTAACATCTGCAATTTCTCTCGCAATCTCTGCTCCGTCACTGATTGCAATTCCAATATCGGAAGCTGACAGAGCCGGCGAATCATTGATTCCGTCACCGATCATAATGACTTTTCTTCCGTCAGCCTTTTCTTTCTCTACAAAACTTGCCTTGTCCTCTGGTAACACCTCTGAGAAATACTCATCTACACCTACTTTTTCAGCAATCACTTTCGCTGTGCGGTCACTGTCCCCTGTCATCATAACAACCTTGATTCCCTTACTCTTAAGTTCAGCAATCACTCTTTGTGCCTCTTCACGAAGCGGATCTTCGACGCAGACAACTGCTGCCAGTTTACGGTTAATTGCCATATATAAGTGTGAACATTCTCCCGGAAGCTGTTCATAGAGCTTTTCTTTTCCTTCCGGAATGGTACATTTTTCATCTTCAAACACAAAATGCGAGCTTCCGATGATAACGGATTTTCCCTCTATCGTCGATGAAATGCCATGAGCAACAATATATTCTACTTTGGAATGTAGCTCTTCATGTACCAGATTTTTCTCTTTTGCCGCTGTTACAACTGCTTTCGCCATGGAATGTGGGAAATGTTCCTCCAGACATGCCGCAATTCTTAGAAGTTCGTCACTGCCCATATCATTAAATGATACGACATCTACTACTGTAGGCTGTGCTTTTGTCAATGTTCCTGTTTTATCAAATACAATCGTATCTGCTTCTGACATTGCCTCGAGATATTTTCCACCTTTTACAGTAATATTGTAGGTACTTGCTTCTTTAATCGCTGACAATACAGAAATCGGCATTGCAAGTTTCAATGCACATGAAAAATCTACCATCAATACAGATAATGCCTTTGTTACATTTTTCGTACACAAATACGTAATTCCTGTTCCAAGAAGTGTATATGGAACAAGCTTGTCTGCAAGATGTTCTGCTTTTCCTTCCAAAGAGGATTTCAGCTTTTCTGACTCTTCAATCATAGAAACAATCTGGTCAAATTTGCTGTTTCCATTGCTTTGTTTTACTCGTATTGTAAGTTCTCCTTCTTCCAATACGGTTCCTGCAAAGACACTTGCATCCATCGTCTTCGCAACCGGAACAGATTCTCCTGTCATGGAAGCCTGATTTACCATTCCTTCTCCGGAAACGATTGTTCCATCAAACGGAATTACATTTCCCATATGTACTCTTACCAAATCTCCGGCTTTGATATCCGAAGTTGAGACAAGCACTTCCTGATCTTCTGTAACAAGCCATACTTTACTGATATGTAAAGACATGCTGCGCGCAAGATCATCAACTGATTTTTTATGTGTCCACTCTTCCAGTATTTCACCAATTCCAAGCAAGAACATAATGGAACCTGCAGTGCCGAAATCTTGTCTGAAAATAGAAACTCCGATAGATGTTGCATCTAACACCGGAACTTCAATTTTACCTTTTGCAAGTGTACAGATTCCATGCCATATGTATTTCACTGATTTTGCAGTTGTAAGCACTGCACGAACCGGAAGCGGCAGAAATAGTTTATTTCCATAATGAAGCACTACCGAAGTAACCAGTTTCTCCCAGTACTCGCTGTTCAATTCTCGTCCTGAATTTTTCAGATAGGTTTCCGGAAGTGTCGCCTCTCCATAGTGAAATGCTTTCAGGCTTTCAATTACGCTTTCTCTGTCTCCTTTATAGCGAATTGTTACGCATTGTGTACGTTCCTGCACTTTCACAGATGTAATCTGCATATTTTGTTCCATATAATATTGTATTTCGTCTGCCTGCTCAAATGTCATTCGACTCTGAACAAACTGCACACGTAATCTTCCTTGTATATCATGTTTAATTTTAAACTTCATGTAAATCCTTCTTTCCGAAAACACCTGCAGATAAAACTGCAGGTGTTCTGGTTTTTGTTTGCTTTATAGGTTATATTTATCTCAGTGGGAGTCCGATCTCCCACTGAGATAAACGCTCCGCGAGGATGCGCAGTGATTCTGTAAAGAATGTGTCAGCTTATGCTGACCAGAATCACGCGCCAAGTCTCGCGGCTGCTCGACTTGATTATGCTTCTTCGGTTTCAGTTTCTTTAAAGCTTTCTTCAACATCTGTTTCGTTGGCATCTGCCTCTTCTGCATCTACCTCTTCTACATCTGTCACAACTTCTTCTGCTGCTGCACGTTCTTCATTGATCTGCTGTGCTTCCGCATAAATATCTTCTGCATTTTCCTGAATTGTTGTGGCTGTTTTCATCACACAAGACTTTGCACGAAGAATCGCTGCTGTACAGTTTGTGTAAAGCTTTTTCGCATCCTTACTTGCAAGTACCTTGATACCTGCTGTTCCGAATAACACACCTGCTGCAAAAATTCCTGTTGATTTACCATTTACTTTCTTTAAACATTTCAAATAATTTGACATGATAAAATTCCTCCTCTGTTTTTTATGGACAAATTATATATCCATTATTTTTCTTGTTTCAAGCCAATTTTGTCTTGTTGAGAAATTTTATCTAATAAGCCGCTTGCAAATGAGATTCGCTATCATTTATAATAGTAAATTCATTTTTTTGCGCTTATGCAAGTGCCGCTCCCAACTCCTTGCAAGCTGTAATTGCATCCTCATCAGGTGCATCATTGCATACAACACTGTCGCAGGCAAGTTCTATTCCTGCCTCCCTGCAATCGTCTTCCCAGTTTCTCATCCATTCTCCATCGCCCCATCCATAAGAACCGAACAGTGCAACCTTCTTTCCTTCCAGTGCTGATTTGCACTCGTCAAAGAGTGGCTGGAATTCATTTTCCTCCAAAACTTCTGCACCCATTGCCGGGCATCCAAAGGCAATTGCATCGTAACCCTCTACATCTCCTGCCTGAAATGCATCTGCTGAATAGATCGAAGCATCTGCTCCATTTTCTTTCATCCCTTCCAAAACTGCATTTGCCATTTCCTCTGTATTTCCTGTTCCACTCCAAAATACGACTGCTGTTTTACTCATTTTTCATTTCCTCCATTTTCATTTATTTATATCAAGTGATTCTTTAAGCCACTGTGAGCTTCTGTATGCTTCTTCCATTTCTCCAGAGTCGGTTATATACATCTGTACATTTCTTATATTTGCAAAATGTTCTTTCTGCTTCTTCTTTATTGCAATAAACTTTCCAGCATCCAATGCAATGACAATTCTTTCCTTTATTGACAATAAATCCGATCACATCGTCCAATGGATACCCCAGGAATAATCCGATTTCATGTGGGAATGTTCCGTTTTCTTCTAAACGTTCAATCAAATGAGAAATGGCATGACGCGGATTCGTATCCTGATATCCATATTTTCGAAGCAAATTCATCACTCCTGGTTTTTCCAGATCTTGTTGTAACTTTTTCATGCGGCAGACATAAATCAACGCCCTGTTTTCTTGTTTTTGTAATATAAACAGGCTTAATCCTTTTTCTTTCATCTCTCTTTCCCAGTACATGATACTCGTTTCAAGTGATTGTATACATGTATATTTGCATGTAAATAAATTTGCGGTTTTAAGAGATGCCAGTGTAGGGGCACAATGCATGATCAGACACTGCTCCAGCCCTTCTGCAGTGTTTCCCATATTATGTTTCTTCATATCTGCAATCCTTTCACTTCATTATTTATGCACAGCAAGATTTCAAAATTTCTGTCAATGCATTCTGGCTGCTTGTGTGAGAACGCACAACATCTGTTTTGGAACTGTCAATTTCATCCAAAGCTGTTTTTACCATCTTATGTGACACTGTGTTTGTAAATAATACGAGAAGATCTGGACATCCAATCTGTTTATCAAAATCCGCCTTCATATGTGTAAATACTTTTACCTTGCATTTGTAAGATTTACATATTTTCTTATACTGGGCTACCATTCTGTCGTGCCCTCCGACAATTACTACGCTCATTATTTTCCTCCTGTTTCTGATTATCATCATCTTGCATTTTCTATTTTCGTGTTACCTTTAATTATCATATGTTAGCTTTTTCTAACTATACGGTTAGTATATTCTAACTTTCTATCCTTGTCAATTCTATTCCTTGATAATTTTTCTCATTTACTTTCTTCTATATTTGAGATTTTTCATATACTATACAACCTTACAATATTCTTTTCAGAAATTAATGACCATTCGTCATTTTTGCTTATGGAAATCATTTTTACTTTCTGATATACTGGTGTTAAATTGAGATTTTATACATACTCGTTGTTAAAGGAGGATTTTTATTTAGGATGAAGACAACACTTCAAATATTCAAACGTGACTGTAAGCGTTTGCTTCGCAATCCAGTTGCTATGCTTGTTGTGATCGGCGTCTGTATTCTGCCATCGCTTTATGCCTGGTTCAACATTGCCGCCAACATGGATCCATACAGCAATACAAAAGGAATTAAAGTAGCAATTGCCAGCAATGATACCGGAGCCTGCTCGGATGAACTTTCTCTCAATGCCGGTGCTTCGCTTATTGAACAATTAGAAAAAAACGAATCTCTGGGATGGACTTTTGTAGATGAAGATGCTGCTATTGAAGGTGTAAAATCCGGAAAGTATTACGCTGCTATTGTGATTCCTGAAAATTTCAGCGAATCTCTTCTAAGTATCATCAGCGGCGAACCTCAGAACCCTGTTTTAGATTATTATGTAAATGAGAAGAAAAATGCGATTGCTCCAAAAATCACAGACACCGGAGCCGGTACGATTCAGCAGGAAATCAACGATACTTTTTCCAATGTTGCTGCTGAAACGATCTCGAATCTGATCATTAAGTCTGTCTCGAAAGTATCCGGTAATATGAGTGATATGAATACGGAGACACTTCGCTCCATTTCTGATATTCAAAAGAATCTGGATGACTATCAGACTACTTTGAAGAATTTTCAGGAAACGGTAAAGAGCAGTTCTTCGATTATCGCAGACACGCAAGTCTCTTTGGATTCTGTCAATGCAGCTGCTTTATCCGGTGCCAAAACACTTTCCGGTGCGTCTGATGTATTGAATACCAGCCGCAGTGCAATTGGTACATTTTCTTCGACATTCTCTCAGAGCCTGTCCGATGGAGATCAATTATTGAGCAATATTTACGGTTCTGCTTCTGACAAGCTTGGAACAATTGAAAATGATATGCAGACGATCAATGGAAATATCAGTAACGGGATTGCTTCTATCCAGTATCTGGTCGATTTAAATAATGAAGTGATTAACGATTTAAAAGCGATGACCGACAATATTTCAAACGAAACGCTTGTCGCAGCTTTAAATAGTAAGATTGCTGATTTAGAAAGCCAAAATGCCAAATTGCAGGAACTTGTCAATTCTTTAAAAGCAGGAAATGACAATATAACAACTGCTTTAAATGGTGCTTCTACTGCACGTACTCAATTAAACACGCTTGTATCGCAGAGTAAACAGTCCTTGAGGGATTACCAGAACTCATTGAATCAGACAGTGCTGCCGACTTTAAATCAGTCACTGGATACATTTTCTACATTAAGTGGAAATCTTTCCGCCACAATGAATGGAATTTCTCCTTCTATTACTCAGTTGAAATCCATCCTTGGACAGCTCGACAGCAGCTTAAAAGACAGTGCTTCTGTTCTTGACTCGACCGGCACTGCACTTCAGACAGTAAATGATAAGCTTTCCAGCCTCACAACGGATTTAAAAGCCTTGCAAAGCTCCAGTGCATATCAGCAGTTTCTTTCTCTAAAAGGAATTGATGCAGATGGCATTTCAACTTTTATGTCATCACCGGTAACTGTTGATACAGAAGTACTCTACGATGTAAAGAATTATGGTTCTGCCATGACACCATTTTACACAAATCTGGCTCTTTGGGTAGGTGGACTGATTCTGGTTTCTATTTTCAAACAAGAGGTAGATTTTGATGAAAAAATTCCAAATGCAACTGCAATTCAGTGTTATTTTGGCCGTTTTCTTCTATTTCTAATCATCGGACTTATTCAGAGTGTCATCGTATGTGCCGGTGATATCTGGCTTATTAAAGCCCAATGCAATGAACCTGCCGCTTTTATTTTTGCCGGAATGGTATGCTCCGTTGTTTATGTCAGTCTGATTTATGCAATGGCACTTGCATTTAAACACATTGGTAAGGCATTGTGCGTGCTTCTGGTTATTTTGCAGATTCCAGGATCATCTGGTACTTATCCAATTGAGATGATGCCAGCTTTCTTCCAGAATCTGCACCCACTCCTTCCATTTTCGTATGGAATCAGTGCAATGCGTGAAGCTATTGCAGGAATGTATGCTCACAACTATCGTAGAAATTTATTGATCATGCTTGTATTCCTTGGAATCGCATTTCTCATCGGTCTTGGACTTCGTCCTCTGCTGATGAACCTAAATTACCTGTTTGACCGCAGACTTGCTGTTACAGATTTGATGTTGTGTGAGACTTCCAGTACAGAACGAAGCACTCAGCAAGTATCTATGATTTATAAAGCAATGCTCTATAATGAAGTTACGCGAAAAGAATTGAACGATAAGGCTGAAAAATTTGAACGCACTTATTCGAGACGAATCCGTCGTGGATTCAATTGCATTTTCATGCTAGCTTTTGTTTTTCTGATTCTGATGTTCAGTTTGGAATCTAAGCTTGTATTTTTAATTTTGTGGATTGTTTCCGTAGTTGTATTGGCATTTTACTTGATTATTATGGAATATATCCACGATAAAACACAGAAACAATTAGAACTTGCCAAGTTATCTGAAGACGAATTATTAAAACTTTTGAAGAAAGGAAATGAACGATCATGAGAAACATCCCGGAAATTTTTAAACGTGACATCGTGCGGATCAAAACAAATGTAATCGCATTGCTGGTCATCCTTGGAATCACGATTGTTCCACCACTTTATGCATGGTTTAATATTGCCGCAAGCTGGGACCCTTATGGTAATACAAGCAGCCTAAAGGTTGCTGTTGCAAGCGTGGACGAGGGATATGAAGGAGATTTGATTCCTCTGAATATCAACATTGGTGACAATGTTCTTTCTGCTCTTCGTGAAAATACGCAATTAGACTGGGTGTTTACTACAAAGGATAAAGCAACGAAGGGTGTAAAATCCGGAAAGTACTATGCCTCTGTTATCATTCCTGAAAATTTCAGTAAGGATATGATGAGCATTTTCTCTAGTGATATCGAAAATCCAAAAATTACTTACTATTATAATGCGAAGGAAAATGCGATTGCACCGAAGATTACCGACAAAGGAGCGAGTGCAATCCAAAAACAGGTCAATTCTGTATTTATTGAGACAATATCTGAAACTGCACTTGTGGCACTTCAGTCTGTATCTGATATGGCAGATGAAAGTGGTGCTGATGTAATTCTTAATAACCTTTTAAATAACCTGAGTGCTATTTCAAATGATTTGACTGCTGCGTCCGGTACAATCCAATCCTTTTCAACCCTGACCGGTTCTGCCAAAAATATGCTGGACACAACCTCAGAATTTTTAACTGAGTCAAAAACACATTCGGACAGCAACTTAGCTTCTTTAAAAAATACGAAAAATTCATTTTCCGACGTAAAAACATCTATCAGTGGTGCAACTGATGGAATTAACGCAGCAATTGCCGGAAGCCAGAGCTTTTATACACAGCTCTCTTCTATTATTGACGATGCGTTTGCATCACAGTCAGGAAGTACAGAAACACTTGCTAACACGTTAAATGGTCTGGGGGACAAGCTTACTCCAATCATCAATGGATATCAGACACTTAGCCAGGCATTCTCTGATTTGAGAAATACGCTTCCTGATGAATTGCCGAGTGGTATTGCAGATGAACTGGATTCTATTATCCGTCGTTTGAACAGTGCTGTTTCAACTCAGCAAAATTTGCAGAACAAGTTATACCAGTCTGCAAAGGATATACAGAATTCGCCAGCTAACATTGCCGCAGCAAAGGCTGAGCTGGATCAACTGATCCAAACAAGCAGCAACAGCCTTGTTTCCATAAAAAATGACTATGAAAATAATGTGGAAAATAGTTTGAATACTCTGTTTGATTCTCTTGGAACGACAAGCTCAACCATTTCTACTTTATTTACACAATTGGATACAACAGCAGACAATATCCATAAACTGTCAGGTTCTGCCTCTTCTGATCTTGCAAAGATTCAGACTACATTGTCAGACACCTCTGCACTGATTGACAAGACATCGAAAAGGATGAACACAACGATTGACCAGTTGAAGAAAATCAAAAGCAGCGGGGATTACAAACAGCTACAGCAGATTTTATCCGGAGACAGCGAAACAATTGCCAGCTTTTTATCTTCTCCTGTTACATTAAAAACACACGAAATTTATCCTGTGGCAAATTATGGTTCAGCAATGGCTCCATTCTATTCTGTCCTCTCCATCTGGGTAGGCGGTATTGTACTGGTTGCTATTTTAAAAGTAACTGTTTCGGCTTCTTCGACCGCCGGACTCAAAAACCTAAAACCATATCAGGTTTATCTTGGCCGCTATCCGATTTTCCTGATTGTAGGACTTTTACAGGCTACCTTAATCTGCCTTGGTGATTTGTATTATTTACAGATTCAATGTGAGCATCCATTTCTATTTTTACTGGCAGGATGGTTTAGCAGTATCGTATATGTAAATATCATTTACACGCTGACTGTCTCCTTCGGGGACATCGGCAAAGCAATCTGCGTAATCTTACTCGTAGTGCAGGTTGCAGGTTCCGGTGGAACCTTCCCGATTGAGACTGCTCCTCCATTCTTTAGGGCTGTATATCCATTGCTGCCATTTGTACACAGTATGACTGCTATGCGCGAATGCGTCGCCGGAATGTATGGTTCAACTTATTGGATACAAATGGGAATTTTGGGAATTTTCCTGATTATTTCTTTGTTCTTTGGATTGGTATTGAGAAATCCGATCATCAAGTTAAATGATACTTTTATGGAAAAATTAGAAAGTACACATTTGATTTAGAGAACGAGGGAGAGCCAAAGGGGACGGGGTTAATGGCTTTTTTGCAAGCAAAAAAAGCCATTAACCCCGTCCCCTTTGGCTACCCTTTTTTAATCCTCCCAAGGACGGATTCGATATGTTACTCCAAGATCTTCACAAATCTTCGCACACTGTGCTTCTTCTTCTTTTGTCAATGTTGTATCGACTGTTGACAATACAACATGTGGTACATACTGTTTTACTTCTTTTACAAAATCTAACATTCCACGATATGCTTTATCTCCAAAAATACTGCGGACCAATTCATTGTATTTCTGCTCATTTGGTGTATTTAAGCTAATTGAAATTGTATCTACTAAGCCTTTAAACTCCGGTGCTGTATCACGTTTGTTGATCAGGCTTGCCTGTCCGTTTGTATTAACACGAATTGGTTTCTGATATGTCTCTTTCACGAATTTTGCAACTTCAAGCAATACATCTAATCTTTCTGTAGGCTCTCCAAATCCGCAAAATACAACTTCGTCAAACTGTGTCATATCGAATTTTTTAAACTCTTCTTTTACTTCTTCTACTGTTGGTTCATGTTCAAGCCAAAGTGAATCGGACTCTTCCATGTGATCTCTTGTCTGTCTCAAACAAAATGTACAGGCGCAAGAGCAACGGTTTGTCAGGTTTACATATAAATTGTTATGCACTTTGTATAAGATTGTCATTGATTTTTTCATTGCGTTCTTCTCCTTCTGTTTATCTTTTTCGGTTCAGTGTATGTAATACCTCTTCAAAGCATACACCATCTGTTACAGGAATATCCAGCTCTATCGAGCGCAAAATACATTTTTTAATAAATAAAGACGCTCTTTTTACAGAATCATGAAAATTTACTCCGTTGACAGCGTCTGCTGAAATGATTGCAGAGAAAATATCTCCTGTTCCGGAACGCTGTGTTCCAACTTTCTGAGTCTTGACGATAGACGGCTCCGTTCCTTTTTCATAACAGAAATTGCAAATATAACTCTTCTGAGATACTCCGGTTATAACAACTTTCTCCGGCCCTTGTTCGGAAAGTTTTTCTGCCAATTCAATTACCTCCGCAACTTTCCAGTCTTCTTTATATGGCGTATCCGTCAATATACATGCTTCTGTCAAGTTTGGAGTTAAAATATCAGCCTTGCATGCCAACTGCTTCATGCGTTGACACATTTCCTCAGTATATGTTGAATACGTTTTTCCATAATCTCCCATAACCGGATCTACGATAACTAATGTATCTTCCGATTTGAATTCAGAAATAAATTCCTGTACGATTCGTATTTGTTCTGCTGAACCCAAAAATCCAGTGCTGATTCCATTGAATTTCAAATCCAACTTTTTCCATTCTTCCATATAGGGCTCCATATTTTTTGTAAAATCTTCAAAAAAGAATGATGGAAAACCTGTATGATTTGAAAAAATAGATGTTGGCAATGGGCAGCACTGTACCTTTAACATTGAAATAATGGGCAGGGACACTGCAATTGAGCAGCGTCCAAACCCAGAAATATCATTTATAACAGCTATTTTCTTTTGATGATTGTGTGATGTCATCTGTTATACTCCTTCTGAGATAAATTTTGAAACATGGCACTTTTCCATAACAAATCCCAGAATATAGAATCCAATAATTCCGATAATTCCTTCTGTTGTCAGTCCAGGTACCTGTGCAAGTCCTGTCGCAACACTTCCATACATGATTCCACCGGCAATTGTATATCCTGCAATCATAATTACGATAGAAACTAATGCTCCGATAAATGTTCTTGCTGACAGCATACGTGCAGGTGTTTTCCCTGCATGCGTAATTTTTGAACCTGCATATCCCATAATACCCTTAATAATCAAAGTAGGCAATACCCACTGCGGATATCCTGTCAATAAATCTGACAGTGCAGAACCGACACCGCCGGCTAAAAGTCCGATATCCCAAGGGAATAAATACGAACACAGCAGAATACAAATATTTCCTAAATGCATATAACCAAGCGGAATCGGAATATGAATGATTGCTGTCGATATGCAGACAAGCGCAATTGCCAAGGCTGCACTTGTAAGTTTTTTTGCTGAAAATTTTTTCATAATTAATCTCTCCATTCCTCACAGAAATTTTTCTGTATTTTTATTTTTCCAAATCATAACACATAATTGGATTGATAAAAACAGCCAGAATTATTATATTTGACCAGTCCAGTTTGCCAATGGGGACGGGGTTAAGTGGCTTTTCCAGACGTGAAAAAGCCACTTAACCCCGTCCTTAATTTTAATTTTTTATGAATTTTACATTTTTTTACTTGTCTTCGCCAAAAAAACATTATAGGATATACTACATTGATTATTTCAGTATAATCATTTTAACATTTTATAATTATCATATTTAAAAGAAAGGGGTTTTTATTTTTCATGGCTTCTTCAAAAAATGACTCATCCTGGTTCGACGATAATTTTGAAGTTACATATGATGATGATTCAACATTACGACCATCCATTGATTTTGATACAACAAAATTAGAGAATACCTCTCAGAAAAATACAAAGAATACCAAAAGAAAGAAAAAAGGGAATACTTCTTCTAAAAGCAACAATAAATCTATTGATTTAAGTATTCCAACTAATATTTCACGTGAGGAAGAAAAAGCACAGGCTATTCGTTATGCCCAGCAGCCTTCCAATCATTACGATGATGACGACATTGATTATGATTATAATGATGATGACGATGACGACTATGACTTTCCTAAATCCAGAAGACGCAAAAGTGGACCCACACGACTTGCAGCACCGCTTCAAAAAGGTGGCAACGCACTTTATAAGGTTTCAAAAACATTTATCCGAAATCTGACTATACTGCTTATCCTTATAATCATTGCCATTTTAGCTTACAACTTTTATGTAGGAAGTGCTCCTTATGGCGACCTTGAAAATTCACTTGAAGCACAAGCTTTCTCGCCAACTCTTCTTGCATATGCCGCTGTAGCTGCAATTATAATTTTTTGCGAAATCATTGCACTTTTCCGGTCTATGACAAAAGAACGTATACGAGATGAATATGGGGTTCATTGGGAAGATGTAGGCCGCGGACGGAATTCATTTATCATACTTTATATTTGTTCCTATGCGGCATTTTTATTCAGTGATTTTATCCCGGAAAATATAGAAGTATTACCTGCAGGCATCGAGATTTTAAAAGGAATCAAGGGTGCCCTGGCAGTTTTCGGTTCTCTTCATAACCAATTATTCGGTCTTTGCGTGGCAGGCGTTGTTTCCTGTGTGATTCGTAAGTATCGAAGGTAGAGGAGGGGGCCAACGGGGACGGGGTTAAGTGGCTTTTTCACGTGTGAAAAAGCCACTTAACCCCGTCCCCGTTGGCCCCCTCCTGGCCTCCCCAGCTTAGTCTAAAATAATCAAAGCCATAAATACAAGATCTTCTGTTCCTGTATTCTTTAATCCATGTCCGCAATTATCTGGTGTGAATGTCTTATCTCCCGCTTTTACCATGCGTTTTGTTCCGTTGTCATCATATTCTCCTTCTCCGGAAATGATGTAATATGTTTCACTTTCATTGTGATGTTCGTGGTATCCAAGAGAACATCCCGGCTCGATAGTTACCTGTGCATATAATCCGCACTTGCCATTCAGTTCCTTTACATCAAGAATTCTTTTTACAATTACATGACCTTCTCCGCCACACATGTTTTCAATACGCTCTGTTGTCATAATATCTGATTCCTTTCATTTTTAATTATTTTTATTTATTATAAAACGCTATTCAAAAATGTTCAATCACATTTATATCGTATTTTTATATTGAAAGTACTCGAAAGTTGTCGAAAGTGACAATTGACGAAATCTACATTTTATGAGAAAATAAAGTAAGTGTGATGTTAATTAATTATCAAACATTATACGCGAGACAAATCATACATATTTGAAAGGAGTTTTAACATGATTTATTCTAAAGAAGTTGAACTGATGTGTCCGGTTGCTCAGGGTGCAAATCACGGACCAGCTCCAATCCCAGAAGAGGCTAAATGGGTACAGGCAAAAGAAGTGAAAGATATCTCTGGTTTTACACATGGTGTAGGCTGGTGTGCTCCACAGCAGGGTGCTTGTAAACTTACTCTTAATGTAAAAGACGGAATCATTCAGGAAGCATTGGTAGAGACAATTGGATGTTCAGGAATGACTCATTCTGCTGCTATGGCATCTGAAATTCTTCCAGGTAAAACAATTCTTGAAGCATTGAATACAGACCTTGTATGTGATGCAATCAACACAGCTATGAGAGAGCTGTTCTTACAGATTGTATACGGAAGAACACAGAGTGCATTCTCTGAAGACGGACTTGCTATCGGAGCTGGACTGGAAGACCTTGGTAAAGGACTTCGTTCTCAGGTAGGAACAATGTACGGAACACTCGCAAAAGGTCCTCGTTACCTGGAGATGGCAGAAGGATATGTAACAGGTATCGCTCTTGATGAGAACGATGAGATCATTGGATACCAGTTCGTAAGCCTTGGAAAATTCACAGACTTCGTTAAAGCTGGAGATACTCCAAACGAAGCTTGGGAGAAAGCAAAAGGACAGTACGGACGTGTTGCTGACGCTGTTAAGATCATCGACCCACGTAAAGAATAATCACAACGAACGGACTTGTCCGTTTTATGGAAAATAAGCGTTAAATAAATCAGGAGGACAATTAAATGGCTTTATTTGAATCATATGAGAGAAGAATTGATAAAATCAATGCAGTACTGAACAGCTATGGCATTGCTTCTATCGAAGAAGCAGAAAAGATTACAAAGGATGCCGGTCTTGATGTTTACAATCAGATCAAAGGTATTCAGCCAATCTGTTTCGAAAACGCTTGCTGGGCATACATCGTAGGTGCAGCAATCGCAATTAAAAAAGAATGTAGAACAGCTGCTGAGGCTGCTGCTGCTATCGGTGAAGGACTTCAGGCATTCTGTATCCCAGGTTCTGTTGCTGACCAGCGTAAAGTAGGTCTTGGACATGGTAACCTTGGAAAGATGCTTCTGGAAGAAGATACAGATTGTTTCGCATTCCTTGCAGGTCACGAATCATTCGCAGCTGCTGAGGGTGCTATCGGTATCGCTGAAAAAGCTAACAAAGTTCGTAAAAAACCTCTTCGTGTTATCCTGAACGGTCTTGGAAAAGATGCTGCAAAGATCATTTCAAGAATCAATGGATTCACATATGTACAGACAGAATATGATTACTATACAGGAGAACTGAAAGAAGTTCAGAGAATCGCTTACTCTGACGGACTTCGTTCTAAAGTAAACTGCTATGGTGCTAACGATGTACGTGAAGGTGTTGCTATCATGCACAAAGAAGGTGTAGACGTTTCTATCACAGGTAACTCTACAAACCCAACACGTTTCCAGCATCCAGTTGCAGGTACATATAAAAAAGAATGTATCGAACAGGGCAAGAAATATTTCTCAGTAGCTTCAGGTGGTGGTACAGGACGTACACTTCACCCAGATAACATGGCTGCTGGTCCTGCTTCTTATGGTATGACAGATACATTAGGACGTATGCACTCTGATGCACAGTTCGCTGGTTCTTCTTCAGTTCCTGCTCACGTTGAGATGATGGGTCTGATCGGTGCTGGTAACAACCCAATGGTTGGTATGACTGTTGCAGTTGCAGTTTCCGTAGAAGAAGCTGCTAAAGCTGGCAAGTTCTAAGAACTCGCGTAAAAATGATCCCCGGTAGAAATGCCGGGGATTTCTATTAGAATAACTGAAATCTATCCATCGCCACTCCAAAGCATCCTGCGTAACCATCCTGACCATTTCCGGTCTCATTATCATACTGCCATGAATAGTAATTCCCATTCAGCGGACTTGTGCGGTATTGTGCTTTCTGGTAGCCGTACTTATTAACGATATCTTCTGGCGTACTATAATACACTTCAATAGCATCAATAATCTGCCCATTACCTGCATAGCCGTTGATTGAATCATTCCAGTTACATCCGGTAACATAAGGAAGCCAATCGCCATCTTTGATATGAACACGATACTTGACAGAACCCTTATTAACCTTAATTGCTGCATCCGTAATTGGAATACCTTGTATTCCTGCGAAGTCATTTAAATTTATAACGAATGGTAAAATTCTTCCACCCGATTTTACTCCATAAGTGAATACAACCCCTGCATCACCTGTCTGAACTGGCTTCACAGTATTTGATGCACCTGTATAAGTAACTTTCGGCATTTCTGCCAGCCCCATCAACTCACGGATTCGATTGATGAAATACGTCTTACATCCAGAAGCTCCACCATGAATCTCGACAGATCTGTGTGGACATAATGTTGCATACACTTCCTGATGCAATCGAATTGTGTTCTGGTTTGGTTCGATGCCGTACTGTTTGCACTTCTGTGCTGCTAACTGTAACGCTTTCTCTTCGTTGCTCTTAAAAATATCGATATCACCCATGCTCTGGCAGACTTCAATTGACAGATAATTGTTGTTTCCGGCAGTATCTCCACAATGCCATGCATGATTAACATCATCTTCTGCCTGTAATGTACCATCCTGTGCCACATAATAGTGGGCAAACCCATCTTCCAGATTATGTGACTGCAACCACTTTCGATAGAACGCTGCATTTGCATTCTGGCTTCCTGCATCATTGTGAATGAAAATTCCAACTGGATTAGCTCCTCTTCTTCCTGCTACACCTCTACAAATACTCATAATTCTTCTCCTTTCTTGCACCGGTGCAAAGCGAGGACGATTATTCATCCTCTACTCATCCTTACCAATCTGCTTAATGATTTGATTCACATAGTTGCTCAATCCTGCGACCAGTATTCCTTGTGTGATTGCTGCAAAGATTGCAGATAAAATATCCTGTGTGGTTGCAAATGCTGCTACCGATGTCACATAGATTCCACATACAACAATCCCAACAATCCCCAGTACCAGCGGAATGTATTTGTCTTTGATAAAGGCGGCCTGCTTAAGCCACATTCCAAGGAAATACAATACCACTGCTACAACTAACAACTCTGGTCTTACATAACTCATAATATCCATACCTAATCCTCCTGATTATGTGCTTGCTTATTTATATGTTTCTCAATCTTGTCTATTGCCTCGGTTACAGGATCATTACCCCCTGCTCCTTAAGTCCTTTCAGACAGGCAAGCATTCCATAGGTCAGCAAGCACTGTTCTGACTTTACTCTTTCAATTTCTACATCCTGCTGATTCTGCTTCAAGTACCACTTGTACACCGCAAAAACAACAGAAGGAGAAGCGTTCCAAGAATAATTATCCGTAATCATACTAACTGGCTGAATTATTACGTATATCAGGTTACACCTTACATTATTCTCTATTCTTCTGTACGTTCACTAATAATTGAAAATATTTTCATGTTTCGTGAAGTTTTTTTCTTGTATTTATGAAAAAATCATGATAATTTCCTATCTAAAAGAGGACATTACATAGGGGAGAATATAATGCACGTGTTTGCACGTGTATTTCATTGACGTACGTGTTAGTACGTGTTACGATATAACCATGATAAGGAAAGGCGATACAAAAGATGAACAGATTATTTTACCCAGCAGTATTTCACAAAGAAGATGGCGGTTTCTGGATTACATTTCCAGATTTTCCAGAATGTTTCACTGAGGGAGACGACATGCAACAGGCTTATGAAATGGCTGTTGATGCATTGGGGCTTGCAATTGTAAGTAGACAAGAAGAAAAGGAAGAAATTCCAACACCTACTGATGTTAGCAAGATTGAAGTGAGTGACGGATTTATCGTTGTTTTAGAATTTGATATGCTTGCCTATCTGAAAAAACATAACTCAAGAGCTGTTAAGAAAACACTTACAATACCAGAATGGTTGAATGAATCCGCTACTGCTATGGGACTTAACTTTTCGCAGGTTCTTCAAGAAGCATTGATTTCGAAGCTTCAAATAAAATAAGTCCCACTGAGACAAATTTGCTGTTACTCACCACCTGAAAGAGGTGGGAGTCTTCTCGACTGAGATAAAAATCAGGCATATGCTTTATACTATCAAAGAAAGGATGTGATTATATGCCATTATTGAAAAAGGATATTTACACGGTTGAAGACATCTACGCACTTCCCGCCGGACAGCGTGCAGAGCTGATAGATGGTCAAATTTATAATATGGCACCACCAAGCTATCTTCATCAGAGACTTGTAATGGAACTTTCCGCAACAATCCGAGATTATATCAAATCTCACAAAGGATCTTGCGAGGTTTTGCCCGCTCCCTTTGCCGTTTTCCTCAATCAGGACGACCGAAACTATGTAGAACCGGATATCTCTGTTATCTGCGATCCTGATAAGCTAAACGACAAAGGATGCAATGGTGCTCCTGATTTCATTATTGAAATTGTTTCACCAAGCAGTCAGCGTATGGATTACCTCACAAAACTTTTTAAATACCGCACAGCCGGTGTTCGTGAATATTGGATTGTAAATCCAATGACACAGACGATTCAGACTTACTTTTTCGGTGACCCGGAAGACTTCCATCAATATTCTTTTCATGATGAGATTACTGTTGGCATCTATGATGATTTGAATATCTGCATTTCAGATTTGCTGAAATAACAAAAACTGCTCCCACACCAACAGAGAACAGTTAACAATATATAGCAAAGCGACTATACCTCCAGTTTAACCGGAAAGCATAGTCGCTTCTTTTTAATCTATCACATTTATTTTACTTTATATAGAGTTATTTATGAAATATTTGTATATCCCATCAGTGACTCATCCACAGCCTTTGCTACAGCTCTTCCTTCTGCTATAGCCCATACAACTAAAGACTGTCCTCTATGCATATCACCTGCTGTAAATATATTTTTCTTGCTGCTTTCATATTCTCCTGGTTTTGTCGCTACATTTGTTCTATTAGTCAGATCAACACCAAAATCTGCTGTCACATACTCCTGACTTCCCAGAAATCCTGCTGCAATTAAAACTATATCAGCCTTTAATTCATGTTCGGTTCCTTTAACCGGCTTGAAGTTCTCGAGTTCTACTGTCTTTACTGCACAAAGCTCGCCTTTTGCATTTTTCAAAAATTCTGTAACCGTTGTTTTAAAAATTCTAGGATCTTTTCCGAATTTATAAATAGCTTCCTCCTGGCCATAATCAGTCTTAAGGACTTTCGGCCACTCTGGCCATGGATTGTTTTCTGCTCTTTTAAGTGGTGCCGCCGGCATCATCTCAAGCTGAGTAACATTTTTTGCACCTAATCTTATAGCAGTTCCGACACAGTCATTTCCTGTATCTCCGCCACCGATCACGACAACGTTCTTTCCTTTTAAACTGCCAAATGAAAAGTCTTTTGCTTTTATTACCTTTTCATCATCGTAGTCATTATCCATTAATTTTTTGCTTACTTCTGATAAGAAATCAACTGCAAAATAAATACCTTTCGCATCTCTTCCAGGTGCATTGATATCTCTTGGATTGGACGCCCCACAACAGAGTATGACTCTGTCATAGGCTTTTACCAAATCCTTTCCTTTTATATCTTTACCTACATTTACACCACATTTAAATTCTATTCCTGCATTCTCCATAAGCTGCACACGTCTGTCTATGCTTCTCTTATCAAGCTTCATATTCGGAATTCCATATCGAAGCAGTCCACCTACACGATCTTTTCTCTCGTATACCGTAACACTATGTCCTCTTCTATTTAAAAGCAATGCGGCCGTCAGTCCTGCAGGTCCGCTACCTACTATTGCAATTCTCTTTCCGGTTCTTACCTCTGGTTCCTTTTCTTCTACCAGTCCATTTTCGAAAGCATAATCAATAATCGCTCTCTCGTTACTTTTTGTAGCAACAGGCTGTTCATATATGCCCTGTGTACATGCCGCCTCACAAAGTGCAGGACACACTCTTGATGTAAATTCCGGAAAACAATGTGTCTTGCTAAGTCTATAATATGCCTGCTCAAGATTTCCCATACTAACCAAATCATTTGTCTCTGGAACCAGATTGTGGAGCGGGCATCCTGATGCCATTCCGGCTATCATTGTTCCTGCCTGACAAAAAGGTATCCCGCATGACATACATCTTTTGGCTTCGCATACCTGTTCTTCCTGTGGAAGACCCTTATGAAATTCTTCAAAATTCTGTATTCTTAATTCTACGCTAACTGTCTCTCCCATAATCGTCTCCACCTCCTTATGCATTTTCTTTCTGACTTTTATAAAAAGCTTCTATCTGAGCTTCTTTGATGCTCATTCCGTGCTCGATAAAATCTTCTGTATACTGAACGATTTTTTTGTAATCTGAAGGAATGATTTTTTTAAATTTTGGAAGATATTCGTCAAAATTATCTAAAATCAGTTTTGCTTTTGCAGAACCTGTGTATTTAGCATGATTTTCAAGAAGCTTTTTGAGTTCTTCTCTGTCAGACTTATGCTCTATGCTTTCCATCAGAACCATCTCTTTGTTCAGGTTTCTATAAAGCGAATTATTTTCATCCAGCACATATGCGATTCCACCGCTCATACCTGCTGCAAAATTCTTTCCTGTAGGTCCAATGATCACTGCGACACCACCGGTCATATATTCACAACCATGTTCTCCTACACCTTCTACTACTGTTTTGGCACCTGAGTTACGTACGCAGAATCTTTCTCCTGCCATTCCACCTACATAAGCTTCACCGGATGTAGCGCCATAAAGAGCTACATTTCCGACGATAATATTTTCCTGAGGATTATATGCTGCATCAGCCGGAGTTTTTACTATAAGTTTTCCTCCAGAAAGACCTTTTCCAAAATAGTCATTACTGTCTCCAACCAGATTAAGTGTTAATCCTGCCGGGATAAATGCACCGAAGCTCTGTCCTCCGGATCCTTTACAATTTACAGTGATTGTATCTGCTTTAAGTCCATCGTGATGATGTCTTGTAATTTCAGAACCAATAAGAGTACCAAATGCTCTGTCCGTATTTATTACATCTACACCTACAACTGTCGGTTCTCCCTTTATTACTGCATCCATGAATTTGCGGTTCTTTGTCATCAGAAGCTTATCTTTCTTCTCATCCAGCTTGAAATCATAATAGCTCTTATCGTGGAAATCTGCTGAAACCACACTGGAATCTCCAAGAATGGCACTAACATCGATTTTAGCCTCCACTCCGCTAAGATCCGTTCTTTTTCTCAGTAAATCTGTTCTTCCGACCAGCTCATCTACACTCTTCACACCTAATTTTGCCATATATTCACGGAGTTCCTGTGCGATAAAGCGCATAAAGTTCTCTACATATTCCGGTTTTCCCATGAATCGTTTTCTTAACTCAGGATTCTGTGTAGCCACACCCATTGGACATGTATCAAGATTACATACTCTCATCATTACGCAGCCTAATGTTACCAGTGGTGCTGTTGCAAAGCCGTATTCCTCGGCTCCCAAAATTGCAGCGATTGCTACATCTCTTCCGCTCATGAGCTTTCCATCTGTTTCCACTACAACTCTATTTCGAAGTCCGTTCTGGATAAGTGTCTGGTGTGTCTCTGCCAATCCCAGCTCCCAAGGCAATCCTGCATTATGGATTGAACTTATAGGAGCAGCTCCTGTTCCTCCGTCATAACCTGAGATAAGAATAACGCCTGCTCCGGCCTTTGCTACACCGGCTGCGATTGTTCCTACTCCTGTTTCAGATACCAGTTTCACAGAAATTCTGGCTGCATCATTGGCATTTTTCAAATCATAGATCAATTGTGCCAAATCTTCGATTGAATAAATATCGTGATGTGGCGGTGGTGAAATAAGGCTTACTCCCGGTGTTGAATGTCTTGTTTTTGCAATCCATGGATATACCTTCTTGCCTGGTAAATGTCCACCTTCTCCTGGTTTAGCACCCTGAGCCATCTTAATCTGGATTTCTCTTGCACTGCTTAAGTATCTGCTTGTAACACCAAATCTTCCACTTGCTACCTGCTTGATCGCTGAGCTTCTGTCTTCTTTACTTCCAGCACTTTCCAGTCTTTCATCGCTCTCTCCACCTTCACCACTGTTTGATTTACCATGTAAATGATTCATCGCAATAGCTAATGCTTCATGAGCTTCCTCAGAAATTGAGCCATATGACATCGCACCTGTTTTAAATCTCTTTACGATCTCATCAACACTTTCCACTTCCTCTAGTGCCACTCCCTTTTCAGGGTAAGCAAACTCCATAAGACTTCTGATATATCCTGTCTGCTCTCCATCTACCATTTTGGTATATTCTTTAAATTTTTCATAGTTGCCCTCTCTTGTAGCCATCTGCAGCATATGAATTGTTGCAGGATTATATCTATGGCTCTCTCCCTGGGAGCGCATTTTATGTCTTCCTAAAGAATCAATCGACATATCTGTAGCCAGACCTAATGGATCAAATGCCTGTGAATGTTGTTTGTCCGTATTCTGTGCAATATCATCCAATGTAATTCCGCCGATTCTTGAAACTGTTCCTGCGAAATATTTATCTATCACACTCTTATCTATACCTAAAGCTTCAAAAATTCTGCTGCCCTGATATGACTGCAATGTAGAAATTCCCATCT
This sequence comes from uncultured Schaedlerella sp., assembly GCA_934435195.1. Taxonomy (GTDB): domain Bacteria; phylum Bacillota; class Clostridia; order Lachnospirales; family Lachnospiraceae; genus Schaedlerella. The sequence goes on along the minus strand of CAKSAJ010000028.1, from coordinate 4,114 downwards.
TAGAGGCAATTTTTACTATACCCTGAAGGATTGCATTATCATAATCTGAAACTGCTGCATAATAGTCTTTTTCTAAGAGACCATCCTCTATCTGTTCTTTTATAGATGCATGAGCCAGATATGGATTGATCGCGCATGCTCCATATCCCAAAAGTGTAGCAAAATGATGCACAAGACAAGGCTCTGCAGTCTCAATTATAAGTGACATAGCCATACATTTTTTTGTCTGAACCAAATGATTATGAACTGCAGCCACAGCTAACAGGGAAGGGATAGCTACATGATTTTCATCTACTCCTCTGTCTGACAAAATGAGCACAGTAGCACCATCACGATACACTCTGTCCACTTCAACAAACAAATGGTCAAGCGCTCTGTCTAATGGAGTGCTCTTATAGAAAAGTGTAGAAACCTTCTCTACCTTAAGTCCATCCTGGTTGAGTTTTGAAATCTTTAATAAATCAAGATCAGACAAAATCGGATTCTTTACCTTTAACACCTTACAGTTAGAAGGTTTTTCTGATAAAAGTTCTCCATTTTTTCCAATATATACTGTAGTAGCTGTCACGATTTTTTCTCTGGCAGCATCAATCGGAGGGTTAGTAACCTGTGCAAACAATTGTTTGAAATAGTAAAATAATGGCTGATAGTGTTTTGAGAGTACTGCAATCGGTGTATCAATTCCCATCGCACCTACATGCTCGGCACCATTTGTAGCCATAGCCTTTATCTCATCCTTGTAATCTTCATAACTATAACCAAATGCTTTTTGAAGTCTTACCAATTCTTCCTTTGTATAAGAAGGCACTTTTTCATTCGGAATTTTTAAATCCTTCAACTGGCAAAGATTAGAATCCAGCCATTCACCATAAGGCTCTCTTCCCGCATACTTATCCTTAAGCTCTGCGTCCGAAATGATTCTTCCCTCTCTTGTATCTACAAGCAGCATTTTTCCCGGGTGGAGACGTTCTTTTCTTAAAATATGTTTTTCATCCAAAGGAAGAACACCGACCTCTGATGAAAGAATAAGTCTGTCATCATCCATTACATAGTAACGTGAAGGACGCAGACCATTTCTGTCAAGGATTGCTCCCATAACATCACCATCAGAAAAAAGGATCGAAGCAGGTCCATCCCAAGGCTCCATCATTGTTGCATAATACTGGTAGAAATCTCTCTCCTTTTGTGTAATTGTATCGTTATGTTCCCATGGTTCCGGAATTAAGATCATTGCTGCAAGTGCAGGATCCATTCCACCCATAATCATAAATTCCAGTGCATTATCAAGCATTGCTGAATCGGATCCGGATGTTGATATAACAGGCAATACCTTTGTCAGCTCTTCATCTGTGAAACAGCTTGTATGAATCGTTTCTTCCCTTGCAAGCATCTTATCAACATTACTCTTGATCGTGTTTATTTCCCCATTATGTACTACCAGACGGTTTGGATGTGCACGAAGCCAGCTTGGATTTGTATTTGTAGAAAATCTTGAATGTACCATCGCTATCGCTGACTCATAATCTGCATCTAACAAATCAAGGAAAAATGTTCTAAGCTGACCAACCAAAAACATTCCCTTGTAAACAATCGTTCTGCAAGACAATGAAGGCACGTATGTATTATCATTACTCTGTTCAAAAACACGTCTGATAACATATAGTTTTCTGTCAAAATCCTGATCATTCTCCACACCTTGTGGTCTCTTGATAAATGCCTGATAAATTGCCGGACAGCTTTCCAAAGCCTTCTGTCCTAATACAGTCTCTCTGGTAGGAACTTTTCTCCAGCCCAGAAATTGCTGTCCTTCTTTTTCTACAATTATTTCAAACATTTTCATAGCCTGACTTCTTTTTAACTCATTCTGTGGGAAAAAGAACATACCTACTGCATATTCTCTTGCTCCACCAATCGTTATATTCGAATCAGATAATACTTTTTTAAAGAATTTATGAGGAATCTGGGTGAGAATTCCTACTCCGTCACCCGTCTTTCCCTCTCCGTCTTTACCGGCTCTGTGCTCTAAATTTTCTACAATCTTTAAAGCATCATCTACAATTGAGTGGCTCTGCACTCCTTTTATATTTACAACGGTACCAATACCGCAATTATCATGTTCAAACGATGGGTCATATAAGCTTCTTTGATTCATACTATTGTTCCTCTTTCATTTCCACTTTTTTTCACTCATTTAATCGTACTATAAACCACTCTCGCCATAATTTGATAAAACTCTGGCAGATGGGTCATCCACATTGCAGCCCTCCCACGCTTTGTTCGGCATCCAGAAATCTACAACCATTTCGGCCTGTCCCGGATAATACTCTTCAAAGATTTCTCTGTATAAAAGAGATTCTTTTGTGAAAGGCTTTGCAAAAGAATACTTCTTAATCTTCTCATTGTATTCTTCGTCACTATATTTCTCCTGTGCATACTCTTTGAGATAATCAACCATTGAATGTCCTACTGCGTCGGAAAATGCAGCCTTTTCTCTCATAAGTATGGATTCCGGAAGGTAATCTCCCTCAAATGCATGTCTAAGCAAATATTTTCCTTTATTGTACTTATTCATTTTCATTTCCGGATCAATACTCATTACATACTCTACAAAGTCCAAATCACCGAATGGCACTCTGGCCTCCATTGAGTTTGATGAGATACATCTGTCTGCCCTCAAAACATCATACATGTAAAGCTCTCTTATACGTTTTGCTGACTCTTCCTGAAAGCTCTTTGCATCTGGTGCAAAATCTGTATATTTATATCCAAATAATTCGTCCGAAATTTCTCCTGTCAAAAGTACTCTGACATCTGTCGTATTATGAATTGCTTTACAGATCAGATACATTCCGATACTTGCACGAATTGTGGTAATATCATAAGTTCCTAATACTGATATTACTTCCTTCAAAGCTCCTAATACTTCTTCCTTTGTAATAATGATTTCCGTATGTTCACTTCCGATATAGTCCGCTACTTCTTTGGCATATTTTAAATCAATTGCATCCGTACTCATACCAATCGCATAAGTCTTTATTGGTTTTTTCAATAATTTTGCTGATACCGCACATACCAAAGAACTGTCGAGACCTCCACTTAACAAGAAACCAAGTGGTGCATCAGCATCAAGTCTCTTCTCTATGCCTGCAATCAATTTTTCTTTAATCTTGTGACATGCAGTTTCCAGATCATCTGTACTTACAGCCTTTACTTCTGTCATATCTCTATATGAAATGAACTCGCCATCCTTATAATAATGTCCCGGAGGGAATGGATAAATTTTATCAACTATACCTACTAAATTTTTTGCTTCACTTGCAAAAATGATTTCTCCCTCTTTTGGATATCCATAGAAAAGTGGTCTGATTCCGATAGGGTCTCTTGCTGCTATCAGATTTTTTGTTTCTGCATCATAGATGATACAAGCGAACTCAGCATCAAGCTTTTTAAACATTTCGACACCATATTTTTCATACAATGGAAGTAATATCTCGCAATCTGAATCACTTTTAAATTCGTATTCTTTTTCTAATTCTTTCTTTATCTTTCTAAAACCATAAATTTCACCATTGCAGACTACCTTGTTATTCTTACAAGAGAATGGCTGCATACCTTCCTCTGTAAGCCCCATAATTGCCAATCTTTCAAAACCCAGAGTCACATCCCCAACTTTTTCAATCCTTTGCATATCAGGTCCACGTGAAATAGTTTTATCAAAATGTTCTTTAATCTGTTCTTCTGTAAGGGATTCACCCTTATATCCTGTTATTGAGCACATATCGTTTTCACCATTTCTTTCTCGTTCTGTTGATTATAAAAAAAGACGCCTTGAACCATTTAGCTCAAAGCGCCTTTGCTTTTTTATGCTTTGTAATATAATCCTTTTATTTTTATTTGTCAATAATTAATTGTAAAAATCTACAGATAAATATTTTAATACAAACAGAATAACTACAAATAAAATTGCTGAAACTATCAATATGGAAAATTTTTACACACATTATTACTATTCTTTCCGAATCCTTTCAACAATGCTCTCCCGACTCATCTTTTCAAACTGATACTTTGGTATCACATACGCAATCCCAACCAAAATTGGAATCATAAGCACACA
>CAKSAJ010000027.1 GCA_934435195.1 uncultured Schaedlerella sp. | reverse complement strand
TTCATTTTTTCCCTTTGGGGAATGCCTCGGCTTTCTCTTAGGAGGCGAGTGCTCTATCCAGCTGAGCTATGACGACATATTCTATTTAAGAGAACTTATTCTCTTTTATTGATGCACGAGTGCATCATGTTTACTATTTTAACACTCGTGCCTTCTAAATTCAACTAAATTTATATATCCGCTGTAAATTTACTATTCCGTCAAAAATTGATATATCCCTGCAGCCAGATTTTTCCTTTAAATCTGCGCCCGATTTCTGGCTCACCAAGCACCTTACTCTTTGGTACGCAAATATCAAACTGTAGTTCATTTACATCTAATTTCATCTGATATACCACTTCTTTTGTAAGCACATTTTCCCGCTCACGAACTGCCAATATTTCACCCATGATTGAATACACATCACATTCTACACCATAAGGCATGAAATATGTATCTACGATTGAAAATACATCCTCTGTGATAAGTCTTCTGGATACCTTGGAATATATGTCCATATCATCCAATGTCAATGTCTCGATTGCTCCCGGGTCTCCTTGTCTGGCTGCGTTTAGCAGATTTTTACGATTCTTAGAATTTTCTTGTTCCTGCTTAACCTGCACTTCGCTTTTCTTTATTGGAAATAAAATTTTTCCACTGAGAGCAAGTCCCGAAAAGGTTACAGATGTTTGTTCTTGCGAAAGAAAGCCAAGCTGTTTTTCTTTCATGTATTCCACGCCATTCTGCACATGAAATATCAAACTGATTCCTACTTTTGAATCTTCACATATTCCTACATATGCTTCTTTTTCAATTCTTCTTTCTATCGAAACTTCAGAATATGTTGTAATTCCGCTACCTTCAAAATATGGAAAATAATAATCTGCTTCAAAGCGATCTTCTCCGTCTAACTCTCCACAAACTGTGATTCCCATACACTGTCCATATTCTTTTTGCAGCTCACAGTAATCTGTATCATCTGAATACGATACAACCATCTGATGTGTACATTCCTGTTCTACCTGATTTAATAATTGCTTTAGTTCTTTCTTCGACTGAATTTTTCCAAAGCCAATAGCTTCTAAATATTGATGCATCTATTTCTCCAGAAAATCCCGGATTGCTCCGGGATTTTGCTTTGTCTTCTAATTATTTATGTTTTGGAACAATAACTGTATTTCCACCCATATATGGCTGTAATGCCTCTGGAATCTTCACAGAACCATCTGCCTGAAGATTATTTTCGAGGAATGCAATCAGCATTCTTGGTGGTGCAACTACTGTATTATTCAAAGTATGTGCAAAATATTTGCTTCCATCATTTCCTTTTACACGAATTCCAAGTCTTCTAGCCTGTGCATCGCCAAGGTTTGAGCAGCTTCCTACTTCGAAGTATTTCTTCTGTCTTGGAGACCATGCTTCAACATCCACAGATTTTACTTTCAAATCTGCTAAGTCTCCAGAGCAGCACTCTAATGTACGTACTGGAATATCCATGCTTCTGAAGAGATCTACTGTGTTCTGCCACAATTTATCATACCATTCTTTACTGTCTTCTGGTTTGCAGACAACGATCATTTCCTGTTTTTCAAACTGATGAATACGATATACTCCACGTTCTTCAATACCATGTGCTCCTTTTTCTTTACGGAAGCAAGGTGAGTAGCTTGTCAATGTCTGTGGAAGCTGATCTTCTGTAAGCTGTGTGTCGATAAATTTACCAATCATAGAATGCTCACTTGTTCCGATCAGATATAAATCTTCACCTTCGATTTTGTACATCATTGCATCCATCTCTGCAAAGCTCATAACACCTGTAACTACATTACTTCTGATCATAAATGGTGGTACGCAATATGTGAATCCACGGTTGATCATAAAGTCTCTTGCATATGAGATTACTGCTGAGTGAAGTCTTGCGATATCTCCCATCAGATAATAGAATCCGTTTCCTGCAACTTTTCTTGCGCTGTCAAGATCAAGGCCATCAAAGCTTTCCATAATTTCTGCGTGATATGGAATTTCAAAATCTGGAACAACCGGCTCTCCATAACGTTCTACTTCCACATTTTCGCTGTCATCTTTTCCAATCGGTACAGATGAATCGATGATATTTGGAATAGTCATCATGTCTTTTTTCAGTTTTTCTTCTACTTCCTTCTCTTCTTTTGAAAGAGCCTCGATTCTGTCTCCATTAGCAGCAACCTGTTTCTTTACTTCTTCTGCTTCTTCTTTTTTACCCTGTGCCATCAATGCACCGATCTGTTTAGAAATTTTATTTTTTTCAGCTCTCAGAGCTTCTACTTCCTGTTTGATTTCACGGTTTCTTGCATCTAACTCTAACACTTCATCTACCAATGGTAATTTTGCATCCTGGAATTTGTTACGAATATTCTGTTTTACAACCTCCGGATTTGATCTCACAAATTTAATATCTAACATCTCATCTTCCTCCTCTTACTCTGTTTTGAGATTTTATACATTTTAATTTATTTTAGACAATTATGCCCCTTTTGCTGTTTTCTTAAAATCTACATCTTTTATATCATATACTTCTTGGAAAATTGCACGCTCCAAAGATTCTTTTTCTTCTTCACCTAATTCTACATAGCTCTTTCCGTTTACTATCTCTTTAATATAAGTGTAGCAACCTTCACGGCTATGCATTGCATTTAAAAGCCAGCCGCTATTTTGATCATTTAACATAGTGAGTACAAAGCTTAAATTTCCTCCCATTTCGTTAAATGCATCATAACGCACAATTCCAACTTTTTGATATGTCTTTTGCACTTGTTTTCGAAGCTTTCTGACTTCCTCTTTGTTTTCTTTTGCAATTTCCTCTACTTCATCTAATAATCTAAATTTTTCAAAGAAACTCTCTTCGAGATTCTTTCCGTTTTTTCCTTTCAAAAATGTTGTATAGGCTGTTTTTAAACGATTATACTTCATGTTGACATTGATTAAAAGTATAAACAGAACTATCTGTACTAAAAACAACGCTATGATCAAATACATCGGATCTATTTTCATATTTGACAAAATCCACCTTTCACTATCTATATATCTTCTTTTTACATTTATACATTATGGATTGTCATCATCAAATCATATATTCTCTCAAGTTCTTCTTCCGAATAATATTCAATTTCTATTTTTCCTTTTCCATTTGCTTTCGCATTGATATTTACTTTTGTACCCATAATGGATTTCATTTTTTCAGCAATATCATTATATATAAACTGATGTTCCGGAGTTATCTTTTTTACCTCTTTTTTAGGATTCTTTAAAGACTTAACAAGTTTCTCTGTTTCTCGAACACTCAGTTTCTCATCGAAAATCTTTGTGGCAAGTAAATATTGTTGTTCTTCATCTTCAATCGCAAGAAGTGCACGGGCATGTCCTGTGCTGATCATATCATCTATAATCATTTGTTTTACTTTATCTGATAATTTCAAAAGTCGCATAGAATTAGTTACTGCTGTACGACTCTTCGACACTCTTTCCGCTACTTCATCTTGTTTTAAATGAAATTCCTCCAACAAACGTTTAAATGCCATTGCTTCTTCTATAGGATTTAAATTTTCACGTTGAATATTTTCAATTAATGATATTTCAACGATTTCCTGATCTGTATAAGATTTGATTAAAACCGGCACCTCTTTTAATCCCGCCAGTTTTGCAGCTCTCCATCTTCTTTCACCTGCAATGATTTCATAATAATCTTTCTTTTTCTGAACTAATAATGGCTGTAAAATGCCAAATTGTTTGATTGAATCTGCAAGCTCTAATAATGCATCTTCATCGAATTCTTTTCTTGGCTGATCACGATTTGGCTCGACCTGATTAATCTTTAATAATATTTCACTTGTTTTCGGGTCTTCTTTTACTTTTTTAGCCGGAGATACTTTTGTTTCACTATTATTCTTTTTTGTTTCCGGTTTTGCCAGCTTGTCGCTTTTATTTGGAATCAAACTGTCCAGTCCTTTTCCAAGTCCGTTTCTCTTTACCGCCATCAGTCGTCTTCCTCCCCTTTGTTGATTACTTCTTCGGCCAGTAACATATAACTTTCTGCTCCTGTAGACTTTGGATCATACAGGTTAATTGGCATACCATAACTAGGAGCCTCTGCCAGTCTGATATTTCTTGGGATAATTGTTTTATATATTGTTTGATCCAAATTATCCTTTACATTTTCTACAACCTGCAACGAAAGATTTGTACGTGCATCATACATTGTAAAGACTACCCCTTCAATTTTTAAAGAAGGATTTAATCTTTCTTGAACAAGTTCAATTGTATGAATTAATTGACTTAATCCTTCCAATGCATAATACTCGCATTGAATCGGAACCAAAACTGAATCCGCTGTAGTCATTGCATTAATTGTAAGCATACTCAATGCCGGTGGACAATCAATAATCACATAATCGTAATTATCTCTTACTCTTGCCACTTCATCTCGAATAATAAACTCCTTATTATCAACACCGATTAATTCAATTTCTGCTGCCGACAGATTTATATTAGAAGGAAGTACATCTAAGTTCTCAATTACATTTTCACAAATACAATCTTCTATTTTTGCATTACCTATGATTAAATCATACGCATTATATTCCACTTCATCCTTATCTACGCCAAGTCCACTCGACATATTTCCCTGTGGGTCGAGGTCAATTGACAAAACTTTTTTTCCAAAACTTGCAAGACAAGATGATAAATTAATTGCCGTTGTTGTTTTTCCAACTCCGCCCTTTTGGTTTGCAATAGCGATAATTCTACTCATTTTTGTACTCCTTTCGCGTTACTTCCATATTATATCACCAAACCAAAAGAGATTCTACTGCAAATCTTTTTTTCTCTAAAATGTTTCACGTGAAACATTATTTTATTGTTCTGTTGTGAAGTTTCACAAAAATGTTTCACGTGAAACATTTTAGAGAATTATTAATTTATTTTTTCATCTGGAAAAGGTTTTATCCATTCTCGTTTTGTAGTATAATAGATATGATTTTACAACTGTAAATTCAAAAAGCAAAAATCCAAATACACTATTTCAAAATGTCAGGAGGTTGATTTTTTTGAGTTTTAAAAAGAAATTTTTAACTTTATCTGCACTAACAGCTGGTACATTAGGTGCACTTCATATATTTAATCGATTCATATATCATATTTCTACTATAGATAATATTCTTGCCAAGAATGGTGAGAATTATTACGATTGGACTTACGGACGCATTTTTTATACAAAAGAAGGTTCCGGTTCTCCAATTTTGTTAGTTCATGATTTAAACGTCTGTAGTTCTTCTTACGAATGGAATAAAATAAAAAATGAGCTGGCAGAGACAAACACTGTATACACTATTGATTTACTTGGTTGCGGATTATCCGAAAAGCCAAACTTAACTTATACAAATTATTTGTATGTACAGTTACTGACAGATTTTATTAAAAATGTCATTGGAGAAAAAACAGATATTATAACCACTGGTCATTCCGCATCTATCGCATTGATGACTTGTGCAAATGATGATACTGTTATTGATCGTATTTTATTGATTAATCCTGAGAGTATTATTGACGCTTCAAAAACACCAAAGCATTATAATAAAGTGTTAAAATATATTCTCTGCACTCCTATAATCGGAACATTTATTTACAATTTGTTAGTAAGTAAAGATCGTATTGAAGAGAATTTTATGACTGATTATTTCTATGATCATTGTAAATTCAGGAAGAGAGATTTAGCCGCATACGTAGAAGCATCACAGTCTGAGAAATCTCACGGAAGATATTTATACGCTAATATCTGTTCTAATTTTACAAATGCAAATGTATTAAACTGTCTTTCAAAAATTGACAATAGTATCTTCATTATTGTAGGAAATGGCAATCCAGAATATAGTCTTGCAGCAAGCCAGTATCAAAATCAATTACCTGCAATTGAAATTTGTGAAATTGAGAAGACAAAATATCTGCCACAGCTTGAAGCTCCAACAGATGTATTAGAAAACATTAAGATTTATTTTGATTTAACTGCATAAACATCAGGGACGGAGTTACTGGCTTTTTCTGAATAAAAAAGCCAGTAACTCCGTCCCTTTTGGTTTACAGTGGTTCTTTAGATGGTAATCCTGCTTTTCTCGGATATTTTTTCTTTGTCATTTCCAATTTATCAATCTCCACAAAAGATCTTCCGATCTCTGTTCCCGGCAATTGGAATTTAACAACTTCTCTTACATTTCCGCCTAATATTTTAACAGCCTTCTTCGCCTGCTTTAATTCATCTTCTATCTCTCCGCTTTTATATGGAATAAATGCTCCGCCTACTTTTACATATGGAATACAGTACTCACTCAATGTAGAGAGATTTGCAACCGCTCTCGACACACAAAGATCAAATTGTTCTCTATATTCAACTTTTTTTGCGTAATCTTCAGCTCTTCCATGAAGTGTCTCTATATCTTTCAACCCTAGTTCTTCTATCACTGTATTTAAGAATTTCACTCTTTTTTGCAATGAATCTAACAATACAACCTTCAAATGTGGAAATGCAATTTTCAATGGCAAACCTGGAAATCCTGCCCCTGTTCCTATATCTATCACTGTATTTACATTCTGAATATCAATTGCTTTTACAATTGCCAGACTATCCACAAAATGCTTTTCATTTACTTCATCATATTCTGTAATTCCGGTGAGATTCATCACCTTATTCCACTCTACAAGCAATTCGTAATATCTATGAAATTGCTCTTTTTGCACTTCGTTCAGCTGGATATTAAGTTGTTGCAATTGTTGTTCAAACTTATTCTCCATTATATGCCTCTTATCCCCCTTCGCTTTAATACGTTAATTCGTTAAATTTATTTTACTTTCGTTCCAAATATACAAGCAATACTGACACATCCGCAGGAGATACTCCTGAAATTCTGGATGCCTGCCCGATGGATGACGGACGCATTTCATTTAATTTCTGTTTTGCTTCAATACGAAGACTTTGAATCTCATCATAATTAATATCTTCCGGGATAAGCTTGCTCTCGAGTTTCTTAAACTGCTCTACCTGACGCTGTTGACGTTTAATATATCCATCATATTTAATATTAATATTAACCTGCTCTACAACATCATAGTCCAGTTCCGGTCTGTTTGGATCTACCGGTGCAAGAGCTTCGTAATTCAATTCTGGTCTTCGAATCAATTCTGCCATCGTTGTTCCAGAAGTCAGCGGCGTACTTTCATACTGTTTTAATAAATTTTGTACAGCTTCTGAAGTTCCTAAATTGATATGTTCAACACGCTCTATTTCTTTCTGGATAAGTTCTTCTTTTCTAAGCAGTTTCTGGTATCTTTCTTCTGAAATCAAACCAATCTCATAACCCTTTTTGGTCAATCTTAAATCTGCATTATCCTGACGCAATAACAGACGATATTCGGCTCTTGAAGTCATCATTCGATATGGTTCATGACTTTCTTTTGTTACCAGATCATCGATCAAAACGCCTATATAACCTTCTGAACGGTCAATCACAATACCTTCTTTTCCCTGCAATTTTCTCGCTGCATTAATACCCGCAACCAACCCCTGTGCTGCTGCTTCTTCATATCCGGAACTTCCGTTAAACTGTCCACCACTAAAAAGGCCCTCTACGGCTTTGAATTCCAGCGTATTTTTCAATTGTCTGGCATCGATGCAGTCATACTCGATTGCGTATGCATTTCGCACGATTTTGGCGTTTTCAAGGCCTGGAACACTTCTATACATTGCATACTGCACATCTTCCGGTAATGAACTTGACATTCCACCAACATACATCTCATTTGTCTCCAGTCCTTCCGGTTCAATAAAGACCTGATGACGGTTTTTATCTGCGAATTTGACAACCTTATCTTCAATAGATGGACAATATCTCGGCCCTGTTCCTTCAATCATTCCTGAATACAGTGGAGAACGGCTCAAATTATTTCTGATAATCTCATGTGTCTTCTCGTTTGTATAAGTCAGCCAGCAGGAAACCTGATCTATCTGAACGTCTTCCGGATTTGTCGTAAAGGAAAATGGTACTACTCTCTCATCGCCTTTCTGCTCTTCCATCTTACTGAAATCAATTGTTCTTTTATCAATTCTCGCAGGAGTTCCTGTCTTAAAACGATACATTTTGATACCCAGTGACTTCAAACTATCTGTTAAGTAATTTGCAGGCTGAAGTCCATTTGGTCCTGTCTGTGTACTTACTTCTCCATAAATACATCTCGCTTTCAAATATGTTCCTGTACATAATACAACCGCACGACAACGATAAATGGCACCGGAATAGGTTTGTACTCCTGTTATCTTTCCATCCTCTGTCAAAATATCTGTCACTTCCATCTGACGGATATCTAAGTTTTCCTGATTCTGTAACACCATTCTCATTGTTTTACTGTAATTTGCTTTATCAGCTTGTGCTCTAAGCGAATGTACTGCCGGTCCTTTAGACTGGTTCAACATCTTAGACTGAATAAATGTCTTATCAATCACCTTTCCCATCTCACCGCCAAGTGCATCTAGTTCACGCACCAGATGTCCCTTTGAGCTTCCACCGATATTAGGATTACAAGGCATCATTGCAATACTGTCGACACTCACCGTAAACATCACTGTTTTGAATCCTAAACGAGCTGTCGCAAGTGCTGCTTCACAACCTGCATGTCCTGCTCCGACAACTGCAACATCATAATAATCTTTATTTTCCCATACAGAATTTGCTGAATATTTCATTGACCAAATCTTCTCCTATCGTTTCTCCTGTAATACTTCCAAGTGCCTCATATGCATCCATCAGATCGATGGAATAAAAATCTTCCGGCATTCCCATCTCAATGCTTTCTTTCACCTTTTTTAATGAATTATATGCATCCTGAAGTGCCGATTTTTGTCTCAAATTTGTAATGTATACTTCATCGTTAAATGAAATCTCACCTTGCAAAAACATCTTTTTTAACAGATTTTCAAAATCTCTGATTCCCTGTTCTTCCTTCGCAGATATCTCAATCATCGGAATATTTTTGCACGCCTCGCCAATTTCTTTCTGAAGCTGTTGTTCAAGATTTTCCTTTGAAATGAGTACGTTCAGATCCATTTTATTTAATAAGATAACTGCCTTTTTACCTGCAATGATTTTCATGATTTCTATATCATTTTCATCAAGTTCACGTGATGCATCTACGACATAGATGATTAAATCTGCCTGCTCCGCATATTCTTTCGCTTTATCTACACCGATTTTTTCTACCTTATCGTCTGTCTCACGTATTCCTGCTGTATCAATCACATTTAAATTCAGCCCCTGAATCTGAATCTGTTCCTCCAGCACATCTCGCGTTGTTCCTTCTATATCTGTTACAATTGCACGTTCTCTTCCTGAAAGAACATTTAAAAGAGATGATTTTCCGGCATTTGGTTTTCCAAGAATGACTGTCTGAATTCCTTCTTTCATAATTCTTCCATTTTCCGAAGAATCAATCAAATCTTTTAATTCTTCCGCCAATATTTCCACAACACCTTGCAACTGCTCCCCATAACCATCAACGCTGATATGTTCCGGGTCATCCAATGCAGTTTCAATAAATGCCGTATGATAAATGATCTGCTTTCGGATCTCTTCTATCTTTTTCTTTACACTGCCCTTTAACTGGCTCATAGAACTCTGCAGTGCATATTCATTTTTTGCAGTAATCACATCAATCACTGCCTCTGCCTGAGAAAGGTCCATCTTTCCATTTAAGAAAGCTCTCTTTGTAAATTCTCCCGGCTCTGCCGGTCTTGCCCCATTTCGAAGTACTGTATCTAATACTCTTTTTACCACATAAACGCCGCCATGACAATTAATTTCAACGGTATCTTCACCGGTAAATGTTCTTGGCGCCCGCATAATACTGACAAGCACTTCATCTATTGTCTCTTTTCCATCCACTATATACCCATAATGTATGGTATGTGACTGCACTTTTGACAGCACTTCTTTTCCCTTATATATTTTATCTATTACCTGAAATGCTTCTTCTCCACTAATTCGGACAATCCCGATTCCTGAATTCGACATTCCTGTAGAAATCGCTGCAATCGTCTCTTTACTATACATCGCAATTCTCCTCTTAAACAAAAGGAACGATTCACACTTCACGAAATTATTCCGTGAAGCGTAAACCGTCCTCTATCACCTACATCACTATTTTTTCAATGTGACAACTACTTTTCTATAAGGTTCTTCCCCTTCACTATGTGTTGTTACATAAGGATCATTCTGGAGTGCAGAATGAATGATTCTTCTCTCATAAGGATTCATTGGCTCTAATGCTACAGGTCTTCTATTTCTCTTTACCTTATGTGCAATATTTTTTGCAAGGTGTTTCAAAGTTTCTTCTCTTCTTGCACGATAGTTTTCTGTATCAAGCTTTACTCTTACATAACCGCTCTGATGCTTATTGGCAACACGATTTGCAAGATACTGCAGAGAATCCAGTGTCTGACCACGTTTTCCAATCAAAATACCCATATTCGGACCGGACATATTGACACTAAGAGATCCATCTTCATCAATATCCAATGCAATCTCCACTTCCATACCCATGGCTTTTAATGTGTCTTTCAAAAATGTCGAAACAGCTTCTTTTGTTTCATCTGTTACTTCAGCCAGTTCTACTTCTCTTTTTACTGGAGCATCATTTTTGATTTCTTCTTTTTTCTCTACTTTTTCTGTAGTCTGTTTTGGCTTTTCATCATGTTCGATCTCAGCCTTTACTTCGTCAACAATCTTCTCTTCAGCTTTTACTTCTTCTGCTGCTACTTGCTGAATCTCTTTTTTAACTTCCTCTACAATTTCAGTTTCCTGCTTCTCTTCCACTTTTCTTCTAGCTTCGATCACAGCCTGTTTCATCCCGATTCCTAAAAATCCGGCACTTCCTTTTTCAATCACCTCATACTCAAGTTTATCACTTGTAATTCCGAGCTGAATGGATGCCTCTGTAATTGCATCTTCAACTGTTTTTGCTGAAACTCTGATACTACCGTTCATCCCGAATCCATCCTTTCTCCAACAATCCGAAATCACTCATTCCCTTCGAAATTGCGATTCGTCTACCCTATCCTATTTCTCATTCTTATTATCGCCAGAATTGTTGCCATTAAATCTGCTTACCATGTTAGCTTTTGAAGCAAGACTTCCTGCTTTCGCATTTTTATTGCTGCTGGCAGCCTTCTCCAATTTTTCCTGTCTTTCTTTTTCTGACATAGTAGAAGTTTTCTTGTGCTCTACATTCTTTGTACTTGTAGTTGCCATCTTATTTAATTCTTTAGCAGATGTACCTTTTTTCTCGCGTTTTTTTGCAGCTTTTTCCTGATTTTCTTTGATCATATCATCCAAAGATTTTGTCTGTAAATATTTGTTGATAGCTACCTGCTGTACACATCTTACAACTGCACTGACTGCCCAGTACAAACCAAGACCTGCAGGAAGTGTAAATCCAAGAAATACTGAGAACAATGGCATTGTATAAGTCATTGTCTTCATAGATGCTGCCATCTGATTATTCTCATCCATTGATGGCTGTGGCTGAAGTTTAACACTGATAAACTGTGCAAGACCTGCCATGATTGGAATAATTACAGCAAGAATAATTCCAACAATTGAAAATGGATGTAATGAATTTGTAAGCATTGTCATTGGTGTCTCACCAATATTAATTCCAAGGAAGTTGTTCAAATGTCCCATTGTCTTTGTAGTAGCATCTACTACAGTTTCAATAGAAGGCATCTTATCTACCAATGTATTCCATGTAGAATCCTGGAATTTATACAATACCTGAACCAATGTGTCTGCTTTTGAATAATCATATGAAGTTGCACTCATTAATACCGGTTTTGCAGATCCGATTGTCTCCATAATCTTCTGGAATCCATCTACCTGCATAATCTGGTCTACGACCGGCATATATGCTGCTTTTACACCATCAACATACTTTGGAATATTCTGGATAACAGGGTACAATGCAAATAAAATTGGCATCTGGATCAACATCGGAAGACATCCGCCTGTTGGAGATACGCCGTATTTTTCATAAACAATCTGCAATTCTTCCTGTTGTTTCAACATGGAAGCCTGATCTTTTTTATTTGCATACTTTTTCTGAATTTTCTGAATTTCAGGGTTCATTACCGCCGACATCTTTGACCACTTCTGCTGTTTTACAGTAAGTGGAATCATCAGCGTATAGATAATAATTGTAAATATAATAATACAAACACCGATATTCTGTACTCCGAATACGCCATCCATAATATTATAGATTGCATTCATCAATTTTCCAAGCAACCATGCTATCTGATGAATGATTGGCCAGTCACCATAACCGGCAGCCAATACTCCGTACATATCTTTTCCTCCTTAAGGTACTGGATCATATCCACCTTTTGCAAATGGATTGCAACGCAAAATTCTCCATGCAGTTAGCAGTCCACCTTTTAATACGCCATACTTCTCAATGGCCTCAATTCCATATTGAGAACACGTAGGAGTATAAATGCAATGATATCTCATCTTCATAGGTGAAAGATATTTTTGATAGAATCGAATCATACTGATACAAATCTTCTTCATCTGCGTCACATTCCTCTTATTTTTTTCACTGTTTAACTACAATTTTCTTAGTATTCTAAACAGTCTTATATATTTTATGAAGCTTTCCCAAATGGATGAGTGCACTTTCCATTTCTTTATACGTGACATCTTTTGCACTCTGTCTTGCTATTACCACTAAATCATATCCTCTTTGGAAACATTCTTCTTGAAGTCGATAGCTCTCTCTTATCAATCTTGTAAGGTGATGTCTTACAACACTGTTCCCTACTTTTTTACTTACAGAAATTCCAATTCTGTTTTTCTCTGTCTGATTTTCCATAATATATAGAACCAGATACTTATTCGCATAAGATTTTCCCTGTCGATAAACAGTCTGAAAATCTTTATTCTTTTTCAAAGATTCGGAAAATTTCATAATTATTTCCTTTTCGTTAAAGTCCTCATACGCTTCCACGTATCTCTTCTAAAAAATAAATCTGTATAGAAGAAAAGGCCACAAAATTGCGGCCTAAGCTGATAACTGTTTTCTTCCTTTTGCTCTTCTGGCAGCTAATACTTTTCTTCCGCCTGCTGTGCTCATTCTTGCTCTGAATCCATGAACCTTAGATCTAGATCTTTTCTTTGGCTGAAATGTCATTTTCATTCTGAATACACCTCCCTTTGTGTGATATAGTTCTTCAGGAATCTTTTAAATATTCCTGACAATATCAAGTTCATCACTATAATATAGTATATAGTTTCTACAGTTTCAGTTCTTTCTTATATATAAATCCAGAAAGACACTGCTCTTAATTATATTCAAAAAACAGCTCTAAGTCAAGCAAATCCTGCCATATTTCTCGCTTTCTTCTAAATATTTTTCATTTTTTTCGTTATTCACATTTGTGGAAAACTCATTTTTTACATAGTTCTGCTACTTCAAGTGAATACTTGCCCCTATATCTTGTGTTTCAAAACCAGTTATCCACGATTTTTCACAAAGTTATCCACACCGGGTGAATAACTTTGTGAATTTCTGTGAAAAACCTGTGTATAACTACAAAATAACTTGTTGAAAAATATTTTTTTCACAAAAAAAGTCTTATTTTTCAACTTTTTTCACGTGTTGAAAGTGTTTATAAGAGTTATTCACATCTTTTTTCATTGCTTATGTGGATATTTTGATGTACACTATAAAAGTAAAAGTCTCTCTAACGAACAGATTTGGAGATATTATATGGATTAGGAGTACGATTGATGAACACCGTAGAAAAAAATTGGGAGCAGATCCTAAATAAGATGAAATTAGAGTACTGTTCATCGAATATTTCATACAATACGTGGATTGCACCACTTACTGTTTTTGAAGTTACCGATGATACGGTATACATTCTTGTGAAATTAAAAGCAAGTCTGGAACACATTGAAGATAAATATCTTCTTCCTTTTAAGGTATGTATTGCAGAAGTGACCGGTACGGAATATGAGGTCTCTTTTGTAACTGAAGACAGTGTTATTATTAAGAAAAAGAAAGAAACAACAACAAAAAAACAACAGTCGAACGCTATTTTCGAGAATGCTAATCTAAATCCTCGCTATACTTTCGATACATTTGTTGTAGGAAGCAACAACAATTTTGCACATGCAGCTTCCCTTGCAGTAGCTGAATCACCTGGGGAAATCTATAATCCTCTCTTCTTATATGGAGGTGTTGGACTTGGAAAAACCCATTTGATGCACTCTATTGCACATTTTATATTAGAAAATGATCCATCAAAAAAGGTTCTTTACGTAACAAGTGAAACTTTTACGAACGAACTGATTGATGCTTTGAAAGTCGGAAAAAACGGAAATGAACTGGCAATGACCACATTTCGCGAAAAATATAGGAATAATGACGTACTTTTAATCGATGATATCCAGTTTATTATAGGAAAGGAAAGTACGCAGGAAGAATTTTTCCACACATTTAACCATCTGCATGTAGCAGGAAAACAGATTATTATCTCCAGTGATAAGCCACCAAAAGACATTGAAACTTTGGAGGCTCGTTTGCGTACCCGTTTTGAGTGGGGACTGATTGCAGATATTTCGTCTCCTGACTACGAAACCAGAATGGCGATTCTTCGCAAGAAAGAGGAATTGGACGGATTAGAGCGTTACCATATTCCGGATGATGTTATGCAATATATTGCCAATAACGTAAAATCCAATATTCGAGAGCTGGAAGGTTCTTTAAATAAACTGATTGCTCTGGCTAATCTTGAGAAAAAAGAAATCGATATTCCTCTTGCAGCTGAAGCTCTTAAAGATATCGTATCTCCTGATAATAATAGAGAAATCACACCAGAATTAATTATTGATGTTGTTTCCGAGCACTTTAATGTACCGGTAACAGAAATCAAAGGTAAAAAACGAAACGCTGAAATTGTACTTCCACGTCAGATCGTCATGTACCTCTGCCGTTGTATGACAGATACGCCATTAAAAGCGATCGGCGCTATCCTTGGAGGGAAAGATCACGCTTCTATCAGCCATGGAGTTAAAAAAATAGAACACGATATTACTACCGATGAAGCGTTAAATAATACTATCAATATTATAAAAAAGAAGATAAATCCCGTATAAATGTGAATAACTATGTTAAAACTCTGTGGATAAGCAGTGGAAAGCTTCATTTCTGTGGATAACGCATAATTTTTATCCCCATTTACTTTCCACCTTATCCCATGGAATTCAACATAGTTATCAAAGTGGCTCAGCCCTTGTGTTTCAAGGCTTGCGGGTAGTTATCCACTTTTCCACAGCCCCTACGACGATTACGGCGGAAAAGTTTTCTTTTTAAATACATAAATGCACACGCTGAAAGTTTTATCCACACTTTCACGAAAGGAGATCTCGACATGAAAATTATATGCAGTAAATCAAATCTCGTTAAAGGAGTTGGTATTGTATCTAAGGCAGTTCCTTCAAAAACAACAATGCCTATTCTTGAATGTATTCTGATTGATGCATCCATGAATGTTATTAAATTAACAGCTAATGATATGGAACTTGGAATCGAAACACGTATTGAAGGTGAGATTCTTGAACATGGAATTATAGCTTTGAATGCTAAGATTTTTTCAGAAATTGTTCGAAAACTTCCAGACAACGATGTAGTGATTGAAGTTGGTGCTGATAATCAGACATTGATCACTTGTGAAAAAGCAAAGTTTACGATTGCAGCTCAATCAGGTGAAGATTTTTCTTATTTACCGGCAATTGAAAAAGAGGATTCCATCACAATTTCTGAATTTACACTGAAAGAAGTAATCCGTCAGACCATTTTTTCTATCGCTGACAATGATACAAACAAGATGATGAGCGGAGAACTTTTTGAAATTCATGATAATTTATTAAAAGTTGTATCACTTGACGGCCATAGAATTTCAATTCGCAATATCGAATTGAAAAATTCTTACGGTTCTCGAAAAGTAATTGTTCCTGGGAAGACTCTTCAGGAAATAAGCAAAATTATCGGGGGCGAATCCGAGGCTGAAGTAGAAATTTCATTTACTCAAAATCATGTTGTCTTTGAATTTGGCAATACTTTGGTTGTTTCAAGACTGATCGAAGGGGAATATTTCAGAATTGATCAGATGTTATCCAGTGATTATGAAACAAAAGTAGCTGTGAATAAACGTGAACTTTTAGATTGTATCGACCGTGCAACTTTGTTGATAAAAGAAGGGGATAAAAAACCAATTATTATCAACATTGCGGATGGTTCAATGGAACTAAAAATCAAATCTCAGATTGGATCAATGGATGAAGAAATTATTATCTCGAAAGAAGGAAGAGATCTTTTGATCGGATTTAATCCTAAATTTTTGATCGATGCACTTCGTGTTATTGAGGATGAACAGGTTGATTTATATTTCATGAATGCAAAAGCACCTTGCTTTATCAAGGATGAACAGCAATCATATATTTATTTAATTCTGCCGGTTAACTTTAACGCTGTCGCATAAAAAATCAAAATGCATAAATATGCATAATATGCAGAATGTAAATTGTCAGATAATTCTAAAACGACAAAGTGTGTTAAAAAAGCAAACTATTAACGTAATTGCATGAAAGGAATAGAGATGGAACATATAAAAATCAGACAAAACGAGGAATTTATTAAACTTGGTCAGGCATTAAAGGCTGTTGGAGCAGTTGAGTCCGGCGTAGAAGCAAAAGAAGTGATCCAAGAGGGGCTTGTCTTAGTGAATGGCGAGATTGATACCAGAAGAGGACGTAAGTTATACGAGGGAGATTTAGTCGAATTTGATGGTATTCAAATAAAAATTGAAAAATAATGCAAAAGCGTGTAGAATAATTACGTACCTATACGCTTGGAACGTTAGGAAAAAATTATGATAATTAAGTCGTTAAAGCTTAAAAATTATAGAAACTACGAATTGTTGAATATGGCGTTTGATTCCAGAACCAATATTTTGTATGGGGATAATGCGCAGGGAAAGACCAATATCTTAGAGGCATTGTATTTATCCGGAACAACAAAATCTCATCGCGGGACAAAAGACCGGGATATGATCCGGTTTGGTGAGGAAGAATCTCACATTGAGACCATTGTTGAAAAAAATGGAGTGGATTTTCAAATCGATATGCATTTGAAAAAAAACAGTCCAAAGGGAATTGCAGTCAATAAAATACCAATCCGAAAAGCCAGTGAATTATTTGGCTTGATTCATTTTGTCTTTTTTTCACCGGAAGATTTGAATATTATCAAAGAGGGACCGGCTGGAAGAAGACGATTTGTTGACTTGGAATTATCTCAGTTGGACAGGGTATACCTGAACAATCTGGCGAATTATAACCGGGCGGTTAATCAACGGAATTCTTTGCTTAAGGAAATTGCTTATCAGGAGCATCTGATCGATACATTGGATATATGGGATATGCAATTGGTTGAATACGGAACGAAAGTAATCGAAGCAAGAAAAAGATTTATAGAGCAGGTGAATGAGATTATTTCTGACATTCACTACAAGTTGACGGGTGGAAAAGAAACGCTTGTTTTGTCCTATGAATCTTCTATTGGGGATATGTCTTTTGAGGAGGCTGTAAAGAAAAACCGAAATCGGGATATTAAGTTTAAAAGCACTTCTGCGGGACCGCATCGTGATGATGTATGTTTTCGTACAGACGGGATTGATATTCGCAAATTTGGTTCTCAAGGTCAGCAGAGAACAGCAGCGTTATCCTTGAAATTGTCAGAGATTGAGCTGGTGCGTATGCTGATCAAAGATACGCCGATTTTATTATTGGATGATGTGTTGTCTGAACTTGACAAACATAGGCAAAACTATTTATTGGATAGTATCCACGATATACAGACTGTCATTACCTGTACAGGGCTGGACGAGTTTGTAAATCACAGGTTTTCTATAAACAAAATATTCCATGTAGAGCATGGAACTGTAGCAAAAGAAAATTAGGAGGTTTTTAGATGGGTGCAACAGGTACAGAATTTGACGCTGAATATGGAGCGGATCAAATCCAGATTTTGGAAGGATTAGAAGCGGTTCGAAAAAGACCGGGTATGTACATCGGCAGCACCTCGGGGAGAGGACTTCATCATCTGGTATATGAGATTGTCGACAACTCTGTTGACGAGGCACTGGCAGGATATTGTGATACAATCACAGTTACGATCAACAAAGAAAACTCTATTACGGTTGTTGATAATGGTCGAGGCATTCCGGTTGGAATCAACCATAAGACAGGGCTTCCGGCAGTAGAAGTTGTATTTACAGTCCTTCATGCCGGCGGTAAGTTCGGTGGCGGAGGATACAAGGTATCCGGAGGTCTGCATGGAGTAGGTGCATCTGTTGTAAATGCACTTTCAGAATGGCTGGAAGTAGAAATTTATCACGAAGGAAAGATTTATAAACAGAGATATGAGCGTGGTAAAGTTATTTATAAATTAAAAGTGATCGGAGAATGTGATCCGGAATTATCAGGAACAAAAGTTACATTTTTGCCTGATAAAGAGATATTCGAGGAGACAATATTTGACTACGATATATTAAAACAGCGTTTCCGCGAGATGGCATTTTTGACAAAAGGACTGAAGATCATTCTTCGTGATGAACGTGAAGAGGAATTGGTTGAACGGACATTCCACTACGAAGGCGGTATCAAGGAATTTGTTACTTACCTGAACAAAAGTAAGACACCGTTGTATGACCAGATCATTTATTGCGAAGGCATGAAAGATAATGTGTATGTAGAAGTTGCAATGCAGCACAATGATTCGTACAGCGATAATACTTATGGATTTGTTAATAACATTACAACGCCGGAAGGCGGAACCCATGTGGTTGGATTCCGAAATGCATTGACAAAGACATTTAATGATTATGCGAGAAAGAATAAACTGCTTAAAGACAGCGAACCGAATCTGACAGGTGAGGATATCCGAGAGGGTCTTACAGCCATTATCAGTGTTAAGATTGAGGATCCTCAGTTTGAAGGACAGACAAAACAGAAATTAGGAAATAGCGAGGCAAGAGGTGCGGTAGATAATATCGTTAGCACTCAGCTTGGTATTTTCCTTGAGCAGAATCCGGCCGTCGGTAAAATGACAGTTGAAAAGTCTGTAATGGCACAGCGTGCAAGAGAAGCTGCCAGAAAGGCCAGAGATCTGACAAGAAGAAAATCAGCGTTGGAAGGTATGTCACTTCCTGGAAAGCTGGCTGACTGTTCGGATAAAGATCCGGTTAATTGTGAAATTTACATCGTCGAGGGAGATTCCGCCGGCGGTTCTGCAAAGACGGCAAGAGATCGTGCAACGCAGGCTATTTTGCCACTGCGAGGCAAGATTCTGAATGTAGAGAAAGCACGTCTGGATAAAATTTATGCAAATGCAGAGATCAAAGCGATGATCACAGCATTTGGAACAGGTATCCATGATGATTTTGATATTAGCAAACTGCGTTATCACAAAATTATTATCATGACCGATGCCGATGTGGATGGTGCCCATATTAGTACACTGCTGTTGACATTCCTGTATCGTTTTATGCCGGAACTGATCAAACAGGGATATGTATATCTGGCACAGCCGCCGTTGTATAAGCTGGAAAAAAATAAAAAAGTCTGGTATGCATACAGCGATGAAGAATTGAATGATATTTTAGCTGAAGTAGGACGAGATGGAAATAATAAGATCCAGCGCTACAAAGGTCTTGGAGAGATGGATGCAGAGCAGCTGTGGGATACAACTATGGATCCTGAGCATCGTATACTGCTTAGAGTTACAATGGATGATGAGACATCATCAGAACTTGATTTGACGTTTACAACCCTGATGGGTGATAAGGTTGAACCGAGACGTGAGTTCATTGAAGAAAATGCAAAATTCGTCAAAAACTTAGATATCTAACAGAAGGAGATAAACGATGGAAGATAATATTTTTGATAAAGTTCATGAAGTCGATTTGAAAAAGACGATGGAAACATCTTATATCGACTATGCCATGAGCGTTATTGCCGCACGTGCGCTTCCGGATGTAAGAGATGGATTAAAACCGGTACAGAGAAGAATTCTGTATTCTATGATTGAATTGAATAATGGTCCGGATAAGCCGCATCGTAAATGCGCACGTATCGTCGGAGATACGATGGGAAAATATCACCCACATGGTGATAGTTCAATTTATGGTGCCTTGGTAAACCTCGCTCAGGAATGGTCTACCAGATATCCTCTGGTAGATGGTCATGGAAACTTCGGTTCAGTAGATGGTGATGGTGCCGCTGCCATGCGATACACAGAAGCTCGTTTGAGTAAGATTTCCATGGAGATGACAGCCGATATCAACAAAGATACTGTTGATTTCGTACCAAACTTTGATGAGACAGAGAAAGAGCCAACTGTACTGCCATCAAGATTCCCAAATCTTTTGGTAAACGGAACATCAGGTATTGCAGTAGGTATGGCAACAAATATACCACCACACAATCTTCGCGAGGTTATCAGTGCTGTAGTAAGAATCATTGATGACCAGATTGAAGATCGTCCGGAGACAACGCTGGAAGAGATTCTTGAGATTGTAAAAGGTCCTGATTTCCCGACAGGAGCAGAAATTCTGGGAACAAAAGGAATCGAGGAATCTTATCGCACAGGACGTGGAAAGATTCGTGTACGTGCGATTTCTAATATTGAGCCAATGCAGAATGGAAAGAATCGTATTGTTGTAACAGAACTTCCATTCATGGTAAATAAAGCAAGATTGATTGAGAAAATCGCAGAGCTGGTAAGAGATAAAAAAATTGATGGAATTACAGATTTGAGCGATCAGTCAAGCAGAGAAGGTATGAGAATCTGTATTGAACTGCGTCGTGATGTAAATCCGAATATTATTTTGAATCAGTTATATAAACATACGCAGTTACAGGATACATTTGGTGTAATTATGCTTGCGCTGGTCAATAATCAGCCGAAAGTAATGAATCTGCTTGAGATGCTTAATTATTATCTGCAGCATCAGGAAGAGGTTGTTACAAGAAGAACCAAATATGATCTGAATAAAGCAGAAGAACGTGCGCATATTTTAGAGGGATTATTGATCGCATTAGATAACATCGATGAAGTGATCCGTATTATCCGTGCGTCTAAAAATGTGCAGGAAGCAAAAGCTGAATTAATAGAAAAATTCGAACTGACAGAAGTACAGGCACAGGCTATCGTAGATATGCGTCTGAGAGCTCTGACAGGTCTGGAACGCGAGAAAATTGAAAATGAATACGCAGAATTGATGAAAAAGATTGAGGAATACAGAGCTATTTTGGCAGACCGTAAACTTCTTCTTGGCGTTATCAAAAAAGAGATTCTTGTGATTTCTGAAAAATATGGTGATGATCGAAGAACACAGATTGGCTATGATGAATATGATATCTCGATGGAAGATATGATTCCAAGACAGGATGTTGTTATTACAATGACAAAATTGGGATACATCAAACGTATGACAATTGACACATTCAAGAGTCAGAATCGTGGAGGAAAAGGAATCAAGGGTATGCAGAAACTGGATGATGATTATATTCAGGAATTATTCATGACCTCTACACACGATTATATTATGTTCTTCACAAATACAGGACGTGTATATCGTCTGAAAGGATATGAAATCCCGGAAGCTTCCAGAACATCAAGAGGTACAGCAATCATTAATATGCTGCAGCTGATGCCGGAAGAAAAGATTACAGCAATGATCCCAATTAAAGCATATGATGATAATCTGTGCTTATTTATGGCAACTGAGCAGGGTCTTGTTAAGAAGACACCACTTAGAGAATATGTCAATGTGCGCAAGAAAGGTCTTGCTGCGATTACGTTGCGTGATGACGATCAGTTGATCGAAGTAAAAATTACAGACAATGAAAAAGATATTATTCTTGTAACCAAATATGGCCAGTGTATCCGCTTTGACGAGAAAGATGTCCGTACTACAGGAAGAACTTCTATGGGTGTACGCGGTATTAATCTCAGCGATGGGGATGTAGTGATCGGTATGCAGGTAGACACACAGGGAGATTGTCTGTTGATCGTATCTGAAAAAGGTATGGGTAAACGTACGGCTATGGGCGAATTTACTGCACAAAACCGTGGCGGTAAAGGTGTAAAATGTTACAAGATCACAGAGAAAACAGGCAATGTAGTTGGTATGAAGGCCGTAAATGAAGATGATGAAATTATGATGATCAACAGCGATGGAATTATCATCCGTATGGCTTGTGATACAATTTCTAAGTATGGCAGAATTACATCCGGTGTGAAACTTATTAACCTGAAAGAAAATGAAACTGTAGTAAGCATTGCGAAAGTACGCAGAACGTCTGCGGAAATTGATGGTGAAGAAGTGGAGATTTCTGAAGAAGAATCACAACAGGAAGAAGAAAATTAAAAAATATATTGACAAATCAAAAGATTTGTACTAAATTGTGTGTATATTCTTAAACCGATGAGAAAGAGGAGTAAGCTTTTCATCAACATTTCAGAGAGCAGCAGGTGGTGGGATTGCTGTATGAAGAGAATTGCTGAATGGACTTTCGAGGGCAGCCTGAAATGTAATCTACAGAGTAGGCGTTGTCGGGAACCAAACCCGTTATCAATGAGGAGCGTATGACAGTACGTGGAAAGTGGACGATTCGTCAATTTGAGTGGTACCGCGATAATAATACATGATATTATTAGCGTCTCAAGCATAAGGCTTGGGGCGCTTTTCTTTATTTCACGAAGAATTAACCCTCAATCTTTCCTAAAATGTCAAGATTAAAAATCAAATCAAAAGGAGAGAACAAATTATGAAAAAGAAAGTATTAGCAGTTGTATTGGGAATGAGCATGGTAGTAGCAATGATGACAGGATGTGGAGCATCAAAAGAAACTTCTGATAGTGCAAACAGTGCTGAAAAGACATATACAATCGGAATCAGCCAGTTTGCTGAACATGGTTCGTTAGATAACTGTCGTGAAGGCTTTATTGAGGGGTTAAAGGAAGAGGGACTTGAAGAAGGAAAAAATTTAAAAATTGTAACAAACAACGCAGACGCAGACACAGGAACAGCAGCTCAGATCGCAGATCAGTTCGTAGCTGATAAAGTTGATATGATTTGTGCAATCGCAACACCAAGTGCACAGGCAGCATACAACGCAGCAATGGAAACAGATATCCCGGTTGTATATACAGCAGTTACAAATCCGGTTGCAGCAGAACTTGCAAATGATGATAAATCTCCAGTTGGAAATGTAACAGGAACAAGTGATGAACTGCCGGTTGAAGCACAGCTTAAGATGATTAGAGAAATCTTGCCGGATGCAAAAACAATCGGTATTCTCTATACAACAAGTGAAGCAAACTCTGTATACAGTATTGAACAATATGAAAAACTGGCTGACAAATATGGATTCAAAATTGAAAAAACAGGTATCACAAATACATCAGAAATTCAGCTTGCAGCATCTGATCTGCTCGGAAAAGTAGACTGTCTTACAAACCTGACAGATAATACAGTTGTAAGTGCACTTCCTACAGTTCTGGGATTGGCAAACGAAAAGGGAATCCCGGTATTTGGAAGTGAAATCGAGCAGGTTAAACTTGGATGCCTGGCTGCAGAAGGAATCGAGTATACACAGCTTGGAAAAGACACAGGTAAAATGGCAGCAAAAATCTTAAAAGGCGAAGCAAGTGCATCTGAAATGGATTATGAACTGATCACAGAAAGCAGCCTTTATGTAAATGAAAAAGTAGCAGAAAATCTTGGAATCACAGTACCGGATACAATGAAAGAGCGTGCTGTAGAATCATTCACAGAGATTACAGAAAATTAAAAAAAGAAAAAAGTTCCTGTTCAAAAAATGTGAGCAGGAACGATTTTTAAAGTTGTAAGGTAGAGAGGTTAACAGATATGGATTTTTTAATCAGTGTATTAGAACAAGGTATGATTTATGGAATCATGGCACTTGGAGTATATATCACATATAAAATTCTGGATTTTCCAGATTTAGGAGTAGACGGAACATTTCCAATGGGAGCGGCTGTTACGGCAGCATTATTGAAAGTTGGTGTCAATCCATATCTGACATTGATTATCGCATTTGCAGCAGGAATAGTTGCCGGAATATGTACAGGATTGATTCATGTGAAGTTTAAGGTAAGAGATTTGTTATCAGGTATCATTATGATGACAGGATTATATACAATTAATTTGTATATTGCAGGAACAAACAATGTGCCATTATTTTCCTGCAATACAATTTTCAGAAATGAAATGACAAAAAAACTGTTCGGAAACCAGGTTCCGGCATGGATGGATATTGTAATTATTTTAGTTCTTGTATTAATCTGTAAAATATTAATGGACTTGTACATGAAAACACAGTCAGGATATTTGCTTCGTGCGGTAGGTGATAATGATGTAATTGTAACATCACTTGCCAAAGATAAAGGAAATGTAAAGATTCTTGGGCTTGCAATCTCAAATGGACTTGTTGCTTTGAGTGGATGTGTATTTGCACAGCAATCAAAAGTTTTTGATATTTCAATGGGAACCGGTGCACTTGTTATAGGTCTTGCGAGCGTTATCATCGGAATGAGTTTCTTTAAGAAAATGTCATTTGTAAAAGCAACAACAGCAGTTATCATAGGTTCTATATTTTATAAATTATGTGTTGCACTTGCTCTCAAATTCGCAGGAGCAACAGCAACAAAATTAGTTACAGCAATTCTGTTCCTTGTGATTTTAGTTGTTAGTGTAGACAGAAAGAAGAAGGTGAAAGTCAATGCTTGAGTTAAAAAATATTCATAAATTTTATAATCATGGAACAATCAATGAAATGTGTTTGTTTGAAAATTTCAACTTAACAATTGATGATGGCCAGTTTGTTTCTGTGGTGGGAAGTAATGGTTCCGGAAAAACATCTATGCTGAATTTAATCTGTGGAAGTATTCCTCTTGATTCAGGAAGCATTATCATTGACGGAAAAGATATTGCAAAAGAGAAAGAATTTAAGAGAAATCAATATATTGGCCGAGTGTTTCAGAATACAGCAATGGGAACATGTCCAAGTATGACCATTGCAGAGAATATGGCACTTGCAGATAATAAAGGTAAGATATATGGTCTTCGTATGGGAAAAAATAAAGCGAGACTGGATTTTTATCGTGAGCAGCTTAGTCAGTTAGGTCTTGGTCTTGAAGACAAGATGGATGTTAAAGTAGGTGTATTGTCGGGCGGACAGCGTCAGGCAATGGCGCTTTTAATGGCAACCCTTACACCAATCCGTTTTTTGATCTTAGATGAGCACACTGCGGCATTAGACCCCAAAACAGCGGATCTGATCATGGAATTGACTGATAAAGTTGTGAAAGAGAAGCATTTGACAACAATTATGGTAACACACAATCTTCGATATGCAGTAGAGTATGGTGACAGACTGTTGATGCTACATCAGGGAAAAGCAGTTATGGATTACGCCGGAGAAGAAAAAAAGAAAATACAAATTGATGATATTCTGGGAAAATTCAATGAAATCAGTATTGAATGTGGAAACTAGGAATATTTTATTTGAAAGATGCAACAAAAATAAGATATTTATTTTTGTTGTATTTTTTTTGTATTCAAAAAAGATATTTATATTTCCGTCAAACAAGAATAAAAAGTCAATATAAAAAACAACAAAGAATTTATATAATACATTTGGTAGAGGATTGGTTTAAAGGTAGGAGGCTAAGAATGCTCAAGGTATTGATTGCAGATGATGAACAGTTGATCTGTCGAATGTTGACAAAGATGATTGACTGGGAAAAGGAAGGATTGGAATTACTGGATTGTGTATATAATGGACGCGATGTGCTGGATGCGATAGAGAATAAAAGACCGGATATTGTTATAACAGATATATGCATGCCATGTATGGATGGACTTCAAATTGTTGAAAAAGCAAAGGAAAAAGGAATACATATTGATTTTATAATCATGAGTGGCTATAAGAACTTTGAATATGCACATACCGCACTTAATTTAGGGGTAAAGCATTATTTGTTAAAGCCCATTAATAAAAATGAATTGAATGAAATATTAAGAAGGATTGTAGCGGAGCGAAAAACAATATGTGAAAGTGAAGAGCGAATAGAAAGGCTTGTTGAAAAGGCAAATAATGGTACGAAAAAAATTAGAAAACATTTTCTAAACAATGTTATCCGAAATAATCGATATACCAGATCGTTAATGGAGGATGGAAAAGAAAATGAAGAACTTAATGAAGAGCCTTTAAATTGTGAATTTCAACAGGATAGTTTCATTGCATTATTTACGAAAATAGATGCGGAAAATCCAAATTATGATATGAAAAGTCTTCTGGATGAAGTGAATTATTTGATAGAAAAAAATCTGCAGCTATATGATTGGGAATATATCAATTCTTATGTGAATAGTGGTGTTATAACGATTATCAATTATCCAAAGGCAGAATACATAGAATTGGAGGCAGTGTGTGAAAAGCTTTTTTCACAATGCAGACTGGAAATGGACAAATTTTCAGGATTCTATGTAACTTTAGGAGTAGGAGAGACAAAAGAGAGAATCTCAGAGGTTCAGGATTCAATTAGAGAATCCGTTGAGGCTATTCAGTGCAGGCTAAAAAAAGGGGTAAATCGGCTTATAATGCCTGAGGAATTAAAATATCGTGAAATAAAGATAGCGGATATATTTACAGAGAATGATCGAAATAATTTGGCGAAAACAATTGAGTCATTAGATTATAATGCATACAATCAATATTTTATGGAAATGTATACCCGAATCAAAGAATATCCGAAATATTCTCCTACAGTTATTTTTGAGTTGATAGATCAGTTAAAAGAACAGATTATAGAAATTTGGAATGAAAATGATATCGATGAGACAATCTGTAATGAATTCGAAAAAGAAATACAGTATGTAATGGATTTTAATATCAAAGAAGATATGATGATTTATAGTGTTTCAGAAGATATAAGAATATATTTTACAAGGGTATATCAGGAAAATCAGAATAAAAGCAAGATGCCGATAAGGATTGCCAAAAAATATATTCAGGAAAATTTTGATTCACCAATTACGTTAGAGGAAGTAGCAGAAGCAATTTCGTTAAGCCCGGCATATTTGAGTACGTTATTCAAAAAAGAAATTGGAATAAAATTCAGTGATTATCTTATTTCGTGCAGGATGGAAAAAGCAAAACAATTGTTAAAGGAATCGGGAGAATCCATGCAGATTATAGCGGAACAAGTAGGATATTCCGATGCAAAATATTTCAGCAAGACGTTTTTTAAAACAGTAGGATTAAAACCGAGTGAATATAGAAAACTATATAGATAAAGAGAAAGAATATGACAACATTTTATAAACTTTTCCGAAGATATTTTAAAGAATATCTGCTATTTATGATTTTATTTTTTGTAGCTACAGAAGGAATTGCAGTAGCAATTATGTTTATGACAGATAAAAATTTTATAAAGGTATTGGCAATCATATTGGGAATACTTGTTTTTGCGGCAAACATAATAGTTGTGTTGGCGTCCAAAAAAATATTTGAACCGCTGGAAAGATTTGATAAAAAATTCAAAGAAATAAGAAAATTAAGTGGAGTAAATGAGGATGAAGAGATAACAGAGTTACAGACTGTTTTTGAACAAATAGAAACTGTTCTGGCATATCAGGAAAAAGTAATGGAAGAAAAAAATGCCCGTGATCTATTAGAACAAAAAATGAAATATGCAGAGCTGCAAAATCAAATTAATCCCCATTTTTTATATAACACACTTGAGAATATAAGAGCACAAGCTTATATAGACGACAATGATACAATTGCGGAAATGACAGAGGCTTTATCAAGATTTTTCAGATATAACATTAGCAAAGATAATGAGGTAGTTACATTAGCACAGGAATTGGAAAATATTGAAACATATATTCAAATACAACAGTATCGTTTCCAAAATCGCTTTACATTTCACATTTATTATCATGAAAACGAAAATCTTGCTGTGCATTGTAGAATGCCTAAGATGACGCTTCAGCCGGTTGTTGAGAATGCAATCAGACATGGAGTGGAAAATAAAATTGAAAAATGTCATATTCATGTTCATATCCGAACTTGCGGAAAGAAAGTTTTTTTGTTGGTTGAAGATAATGGAATTGGAATGGATGAGTATACCCTTGCAAATTTCCAAAAAAAGCTTTGGGGTGAAGAATCGGATGAAGACAAATATGAAAAACAAAAAGATGGAAATGGAATTGCAATGTCAAATATCCATCGTCGACTTCAACTTCTGTATGGAAAAGAATATGGAGTGATTTCTGTATCAAGTACATATGGAGTAGGGACAGAAGTTGAAATTGCAATTCCGTATATAGGTATTTAGTATGAAAAAAGAATTGCTCTTGATATACAATTTAACAATACAAGAACAAAATGGAAAAAGATTGAATCAATTCCATTTTTGGATGCTGGAGGGAGAACTGGTTCATATACTTGGAATATCAAATGCAGGAAAAACGACGCTGTATCGATATTTAGCGGGAGAGCTGGTTTCAAAAAGTGGATTCGTAAGATACCAAGGTATAGAATATAGTGCTGGAAAATTGTTCGATGGATTTAAAAATTTAATTTGTATCGGAGAGAAAAGTTCGCTGATTGATGAGCTTTCTGTCGCTGAAAACATATGTATTATTACAGGAAAGCGTAAAGTAAAAGGTGTAATACATCGGAGAAATATGAACTATCGAGTCAATTTGTTGTTAGGACAGTATGCAAAAGAAATTCATGCAGACCAACAAGTAAAAAATTTGTCTACAGTACAGAGGCACATCGTTGAACTTTTACGTGCGATTGAAAATGAAATTCCATTGGTATACATAGATGATGCATTTAATAACTATGGGCAAGAAGATATGCAACGAATATCGCAATTAATTTGTGTGTTACAAGAAAAAGGAATTTCTGTAATTTATGCAAGTAGAAAAAATGACCTCATATCGCAAAAAGCAGACAGAAAAATTATTATGCGTCATGGCAAAAATGTGAAAACATTTTATAAAGAGGACTATGATGAAAAGCTTTGCAGAAAATGGTTGATCGGTCGTCCTAAACTGGAAGGATTTGAGAGAAAAAAATATATGAGAGAGGAAGTTATTTTTTCTTGTAAAAACATTTTTGGCGATCAATTTATAAAGGCGCAAAGTCTTCAAATTCATAAAGGTGAAGTGTTAGGATTATACGATATGAATAACAAGGCAAATTATGAATTTTCAGATATTATCACCGGGAAAAATATGGCTAAAAGGGGAGAAATGTATCTGGATGGACAAAAATATTTTCCACAGTCGTTGGAAGAGGCGGTGAGGGAAGGAATCGGATACGTACCAATGAGAAATACAGGAAGCAGTGTAGTAGAAAGCATGACATTTGCAGAAAATCTGATGCTTCCGATCATGTTAAGGACAAGTATGTTTCATTTTATCAAGAACAAAAGAATAGAAAAATATCTTGGAAAAGAATATCAGAAATATTGTGGGATTTCTGCAATACAACAAAGACAGAAAATGTCAAAACTGGATGTGTATCAGCGGACAAGTGTAGAATTTTATAAGTGGGTCTTAGCAAGACCAAAAGTTTTAGTCTGTGAAGAGGTATGTGAGGAATTAGATATTCAGATGCGTAATATAGTGTATGAGGCATTGGAGCATTTGGCAGAAAATGGGACAGCAGTCGTTATTATATCTCAAAATATAGGAGAGCTTAAAAAAATTTGCGATAGAGTATGTGTGATGAATAGTGGGGAAATCCCAAGTGAACCGGCAATATATCCGGCTTATTAAAAACAAAAAAATGTACACTTTTTCGAAAAATGGTTCCATTGAAAAGCAGTGTGAAATCTTTATACTAAAATTTATAGAAAATTGTATGAAGATAAAGGGAGGAACAACGATGAATAAAATTAAAGTATTGTTAGTTACAGGTAAAGTTACAACAGAGCATAATTATCCTAAGATGAATGAAAAAATACGCTTAATGTTGGAATCAACAGGACGGTTTACTGTGCGTATTATCGAAGAGTTTAATGGGGTAACAGAACGTACCGTAGAAGGATATGATTTGATTTTTTTAAACTATGACGGAAAAGATACGCCAACTTCAAAATATGAGAGATGGGAAGCGGGGGCAGAAAAAGTCTTTTTTGATTTCGTAAGAAAAGGAAAAGGTATTTTTATTCATCATTCTGCCGTATGGTTGGATGATGATATGCCAGATGATTATAAGAAAATGTGGGGGTATTACCTTACAAGTCCGGAAAGCAGAAAAAATCCATGCGATGACGTAATGGTGTCAGTGAGAAAAGCGGAAGATCCAATCATGAGTGGATTGGATGATTTTATGGTCGTAGGAGATGACTTTTTTGCAGGAGTATTAAAACAGGAGGGAACGAAACCAGAAGTTTTGGCTGCTGTTTATGATGATGTCAGCATGTATAAAAAAGCCGGATGGCCAGCTCCGCATCATCCGGTACTTATTCCGGACGGTAAGCTTGAAAATATGAGGGGCGTGGAAACCTGGCAGCCTGTTGTATGGAAAAATACTTTCGGAGAGGGGCGCGTTTTTGCTTGTAGTCTTGGACATGATATCGATACTTATCGAAGAATTAATTATCTCACATTATTTGTCCGTGGAGCAGAATGGGCCGCAACCGGAAAAGTGACATTGGATAAACCGGATAGAAGTGGAGAAAACAGATTCAACGCATGGCCTTATTACAGCTAGAAATAAATCGAAAAAAAATGCACTTTTTCAAAAGACTGTCTCATTGTTGCAGACATAGAAATTACATAAAATGTAAGCAACAGATAACGAAAGGAGAAAAAGTTATGAAGAAAAAGATTATGAGTGTATTTCTGGTTGTTGCGATGGCAGTATCATTGCTGATTGGATGTGGAGGATCAGGAAATGATAGTACTTCTAAGAATGACACAGAGGCAAAAAATGATGGAGAGCAGAAGTTTATAGGAATTACAGTTCCGAGTGTAGGAAATGATTTCATGCTCGCACTTACAAATTCAATGAAATCCGCACTTGAAGATGCAGGATGCAAAGTTCAATTGGATTCAGCAGAGAATGATGTTACAACACAGATTTCTCAGATTGAGAATTTTACAACAATGGGATGTGATTCAATTGTTGTATGGGCAGTAAACGGTGATGGAGTAGCAAGTAGCTGTAAGCAGGCTGTAGATGCCGGAATACCGGTTGTTGCTTTTGCGTATGAAATTCCAGGTGCATCAACAAGTATTATTTCTGCAACAGATGAAGATATGGCAGCAATGTGTGTAGAATTAGCAAATGATTGGATTGATAAAACATTTCCAGATGCAGGCGATGGAGAGGTAAAAGTATATGTTATGACTTCCTCAACAGTACCTGAATCAGTTACAAGAAGTGAGGGATTGAAAAAAATCGCAGATAATCCGAAAGTAACAATGATCGAATCAGAGGTAGAAGATCAGGATAATACAGATGCAGCACGTACATTAACAGAGAATACGCTTCTGGCTAATCCGGATATTGATGTTATGCTTTGTATGAACGGAACTTGTGGTGTTGGTGCAGAGTCTTATGTAATGTCTTCTGGTTCTCCGATTACTGATAAGAGTAAATTTGCAATTTTCTGTGTGGATGAAACAGATGAGATCGATGCTAAGATTCTTGCATCTGAAAAAGATGAAAGTGTCCTTCGTGGAACTGTATCAATGGGCTCTATGGAAGCAACAGTAAATGACTTTATGAAAGGTATGGATCCAATTCTTAAGGGGGAAACACCGGTAGAACGTGTTGACGGTTCCGCTTCACCTCTTACACCTGAAACATTAAAGTAAAAGAATATGCTGAATTAGTGATATGACATGAATCTAAGGAGGGAGCGCTGCTCCAAAGCAGCATCCCTCTTTCTCTTTATCAGAAAGGAGTGAATTGTTCATGGGACAAGATACGGTTTTAAAAATGAACGGAATTGTAAAGCGCTATCCCGGTGTTATTGCATTGAATAATATCAATGTGGAGTTTAAAAGGGGAGAAGTACATGCACTCTTAGGAGAAAATGGTGCAGGAAAATCAACATTGATAAAAGTACTTTCAGGCGCAATTGAAAATGATGAAGGAACAATTGAAATTGATGGAGAACAGTATGAAAAAATGACACCATTAATTTCCAGAACACATGGAATCGAAGTGATTTATCAAGAATATAATCTGGTTCCAGGGCTTACAGTCGCAGAGAATATTTGTCTTGGAAAGCAGATGCATGGGCTTGTGAATAAGAAAGATATGGTGAATTTTACAGAGGAACTATTTAGAAAAAATCATATAGACATAAATCCGCGCAAATATGTAAAAGAACTTTCTACGGCACAGCAGCAATTGGTAGAAATATCAAAAGCAATTTCAAAAGATGCAAAGATTATCGTTATGGATGAACCGACAGCTCAGTTATCCATGTCGGAGGTAGAAACATTATATACGATTATTCAGGATTTGAAAAAAAAGGGAACAACAGTTATTTATATTTCGCATAGACTAGAAGAATTATTTGCTGTTACAGATAGAATTACGATTTTAAGGGATGGCGAATATATTGATACTGTTAATACAAAGGAGACAACAAGAGATCAGCTTATCACATTAATGGTGGGACGAGAATTAAATGATAGTTATCCGGTTCGAAATTGCGTACAAGATGAAGTGGTATTGAAAGTAGATGATATCAGTGGCTATGATAGCAGCCATATATCATTTGAATTACATAAAGGAGAAATATTAGGATTTGCAGGTCTTGTCGGGGCTGGAAGAACAGAACTGATGAGAACGATATATGGTGCAGATAAAAAGCTTGGTGGACGAGTATATATAAACAACAAAGAGGTGAAAATTCATTCACCGGAGGATGCAATCAAAGCCGGAATGGGATTGATTCCGGAAGACAGAAAGAGTCAGGGATGTTTCTTGAATAATACGATTGAGTGGAATATCAGCATAGGAAATATCAGAGAATTGACGACAAATCGAATAGTAAATAAAAAGAAGATAAGAAAACAGGCAGAAAAGTATGAAGAAATGCTTTCTATAAAAACTCCTTCGTTAACACAAAAGGTTGGTAATTTAAGTGGAGGAAACCAGCAAAAAGTAGTTCTGGCCAAAGTGCTTGCAGCGAATACGGATATCATCATATTTGATGAACCTACACGAGGAATTGATATAGGTGCACGACATGAAATATATACAATGATGTCTCAATTGGTAGAACAAGGAAAATCAATTTTAATGGTCAGTTCTGACATGGAAGAGTTAATTGGTATGTCAGACCGAATTATCATTTTGAGTGAAGGTAAAATGTCTGGAATGCTTAATAAGAATGAGTTCCGACAGGAGAAAATCATGAATTTTGCTTCACCAAAATGATTTGGAAAATAAAGACTCTATAACGAGGAGGAAGAACGGTTATGGAAAAAATAAATGTGAAACAATTAATAAAAGATAACATGATGCTATTAATACTGATTTTATTAGTAATTGTTTTTGGTATTTTATCACCCAACTTTTTGAATTTCAAAAATCTTATGAATATTTGTACACAGAATGCATATTTTATTATCACTACAATTGGAGTTGCACTTGTTATGATCAGCGGAGGTACAGATCTTTCGGTAGGACAAATTTTGGCTGTAATCGGAGTAAGTGTAGCAATGTTGATGTTAAATGCAAATCTTCCGGTTCCGGTTGCAATTATTCTTGGTGTTGGAATTGGAATTATTTTAGGGGCATTTAATGGATTTGCAGCGAATCTGCTTCAAATTCATCCAATGATAGTTACATTGGCAACGATGACAATTTATAAAGGAATATCATATACGTTGTCTGGATCAGCATCATTTTTTAATTTCCCTGCATCTTACATAAATATTGGACAGGGATATGTCGGACCGGTTTCAGTTCCTGTTTTACTTGCGATTATTATTGCATTAATTATACATTTTATGTTGGAACATACATGCTTTGGACGTTTTATTTATGCTGTTGGAGGGAATGCAGAGACAGCAAGACTTGCTGGAATAAATGTGAAAAAGATTAAAGTTATGGTATTTGGAATTGCCGGAATTCTTTATGCGCTGGCAGCAGTAGTTTTGACTGCAAGAGGTGGTTCGGCAAGTTCATCTATTGGACCAGGTGTAGAGTTTGATGCAATCACGGCATGTGTACTTGGCGGCGTATCATTTATAGGAGGAGAAGGAAAAGTAAAGGGCGCTGTAGTAGGATGTTTGATTCTCGGCGTTCTTAGTAATGGTATGCAGCTGGTTGGCATGGGTGTTTATACACAGAATATTGTAAAAGGTATTATTCTTATGGCATCAATTGGTTATGATACATATCAGAAACAGGCTAAAGTAAAGAAAATTTCAAATTAAAAAAGAAGATGATATAAAACTCTGGTTGAAAATGCCGGAGTTTTATTGTTCTCTTGAAAAAATATAGTATACAGTAGTAGTATAGTACTAGATGTAGATAAAAACGAGACAAAAGGTAAAGTGATCAGGAGGAGCTATGTTGCGTACAATAAATGTAAATGAAATCACGAAAAATATAAAGGAAATGTGTATTGAAGCAAATCATTATCTGTCACCGGATATGGATAAAGCAATGAAACAGGCGGAGCAAACAGAAAAATCTCCACTTGGAAAACAGATTTTGGGGCAATTGCAGGAAAACCTAAAAATAGCAGCAGAGGATATGATTCCGATTTGTCAGGATACAGGAATGGCAGTTATATTTTTAGAAATTGGTCAGGATGTACATTTTGAAGGAGGATTGCTTGAAGATGCAGTCAATGAAGGTGTACGACAGGGCTATGTAGATGGATACTTGAGAAAATCTGTTGTGAAAGATCCATTGATCCGTGAAAATACAAAAGACAATACACCGGCAATCTTGCATACAAAAATCGTTGCCGGCGATAAAGTGAAAATCAAAGTCGCACCAAAAGGATTTGGAAGTGAGAATATGAGCCGAGTGTTCATGCTGAAACCGGCAGAAGGAATTGAAGGAGTGAAAGAGGCAATCCTTACAGCTGTGAAAGATGCTGGACCAAATGCGTGCCCGCCAATGGTAGTTGGTGTTGGTATCGGTGGTACATTTGAAAAATGTGCATTGATGGCAAAGGAAGCACTGACTCGTGAGGTAGGGACACATTCAGAGATTCCATATGTTAAAGAAATGGAAGAAGAATTGTTGGAGAAAATTAATGGCCTGGGAATCGGACCAGGAGGACTTGGTGGTACAACGACAGCATTAGCTGTTAATATCAATACATATCCGACTCATATAGCAGGACTTCCGGTCGGAGTAAATATTTGTTGTCACGTAAACAGACATGCAATCCGGGAAATTTAATATTTTCAAAGATAAAGAGAAAGGATATAAAAATGGATAAACATATAACAGCTCCAATCACAAAAGAAGTAGCAAGAACATTAAAAGCGGGAGATTATGTATACATAACAGGAACAATCTATACTGCACGTGATGCTGCACACAAAAGAATGTATGAAATCCTTGAAAAGGGTGAAGACTTACCAATAGATATTAAAGAGCAGATAATCTATTATATGGGACCATCTCCAGCAAGAGAAGGAAGACCAATTGGTTCAGCAGGTCCGACAACAGCAAGCCGTATGGACAAGTATGCACCGCAGTTGTTAGATCTTGGTCAAGGAGCAATGATAGGAAAAGGAAAACGTTCACAAGCTGTAATTGATGCAATTGTGAGAAATGATGCAGTATACTTTGCAGCAGTTGGAGGAGCAGGCGCATTATTATCAAAATGTATTACAAGTTCAGAAGTTGTTGCATATGAAGATCTTGGAACAGAGGCTATTCGTAAATTAACAGTAGAAAATTTCCCTGTTATAGTAGTAATTGACAGTGAGGGAAATAATCTTTATGAAACAGCTATTAGACAGTATTGTGTTGAAAAATAGAGAAAAATAAAATTAATGCAAAAATGAAGTAAAAAAATTTGAAAAAGACGTTGACAAGTGCAGGATTCTCTTATATAATAAATTCTGCGCTGTTGCGTTGAACTAAATAATCCTATTGGTATATAGGTGTTATTCAGTACTAGGAGAAATACTCAAGAGGCTGAAGAGGCGCCCCTGCTAAGGGTGTAGGTCGGGTGACCGGCGCGAGGGTTCAAATCCCTCTTTCTCCGTTTGATGCAAGACAATGCATCGAAAGAATATCAAACTTGAAAACATTAAAAAAGTTGTTGACAAGAGATGAAAAACATGATATTCTATTTTAGCTGTCGCAAACAAGACATCGAGAGAGTGACTTGAAGCGAAACAGAAAAAATAAAAAAGTTGTTGACAAACGACAAAAGATGTGATAATCTATTAAAGCTGTCGCTTGAGACAACAAAAACAAAGAACATTGATAACTAAACAATAGACAACAGATCCTTGAAAATTTCTTTAAGAGAAAATTTTTTTAAGAACGGTTTATAACAAACCAAAACAACAGTAAAGGGATAGATTAGCTAGAGTTAATCTTGACTAGAACA
>CAKSAJ010000026.1 GCA_934435195.1 uncultured Schaedlerella sp. | reverse complement strand
TATCGCACTTTTACATAAAAATAAAGTGCGTAAGTTTTGGTTACCGGTAACTTACACACTTTATTTTACACTCCCTCGAAACATGCTCTTTTGTTATGCAGTGTAATGGATATCTTATTCGTCCCATCCTTCATAGAATCGGATATTTACTAAAATATTACGAATAAATTCATTCTCTTTCAGAGTGATATCGCTCTCATCAGATACAGGTGGAAGCTGAACATTTTCTTCTTCAAGTTCTACTGTAAGCCAGTCTCTTGCTGCTGCATTAGCATTATCAAGTACATCGAAGAGTGTATCACCTTCAGCAGTACAACATTCCAAATCTGGGAAATATGCTTTATAACCGCCGGATTCTGTCTGATGAAAAACAGCTGGATATATGAATTTCATGACTTTTCCTCCTCCTTTTAAGTCTATCTCAAGTTGTAAATCAGATGTTTTTTTAAATTGTTTTGAAAGTAATGCTCATCTGATAAAATCACCATATTAGTATATAATAGGATGACGAAAACAGCAAGGAGTCAGTTGAAACCTTTTATGTAAAATAGAAGATGATATCTGGTCACTGTGAAAAGCAACCAATAATAAATAAAGGAATTTGTGAAAAATTCCGATTTTGTGCAAATTGCATAAGGAAGAATTGACAAAGTAAAAAATTACAAGATAAGATAGATGCAGGGCAAAGATTTGGGGAGGTAATAAACGGGGATAATATAATTGAAAAAATTGATGAAAAAGAAGCAGCAGAAAAAACGAGTGCTGCAGGCAATTAAGATTGCAGTAGGAAGCAGTGCTGCAATTTATGTTGCAGAAGTATTAAATTTAGAATATGCAATTTCAGCGGGAAGCATTGCTTTGCTGACATTGGTTACAACAAAATGGGAAACGGTGAAACTATCTTGGTT
Organism: uncultured Schaedlerella sp.; assembly: GCA_934435195.1. Classification (GTDB taxonomy): domain Bacteria; phylum Bacillota; class Clostridia; order Lachnospirales; family Lachnospiraceae; genus Schaedlerella. The sequence continues at coordinate 37,154 of CAKSAJ010000026.1, read as the reverse complement.
TCGTCTGGTGACATTTTTAGTATCATCAGTACTTGCCTGGATTGTATTTACACAGATTCAGTCAGAATGGCTGGCATATGGTATTTATATATTTTTAATCGTAATTGTCTCAGAAGAGTTTGGATGGAAGGCAACGATATCGGTAAATGCGGTTATAGGTATGCATTTCATGGCAAAGCGGGATTTTGAAGCAAGTTTTGTATTTAATGAATTTCTGTTAGTTTTAATAGGAATTACAGTAGCGGTAGTATTAAATCTGTTCTATGATTATGCAGGTCAGCGTAAAGATCTTATTCGAAATATGCGCTATACAGAGAATCGTATGCAGATGATACTGGGAGCAATTGCCGCTTATCTGGCAGATAAAGAAATGCAGTATGATATTTGGGCGGCAATACGTGAATTAGAATCACAGATTCGTATATTTATTGATGATGCTTATGAATATCAGGATAATACATTTCAGTCGCATCCGGAATATTATATTAATTATTTTGAAATGAGGATGAAACAATGTAATACCATACATGACTTGCATTATGAGATGAAGAGAATCCGAAAGATGCCTCAGCAGGCAATGATTATTTCAGAATATGTATTATATATGATGGAGTATGTGACAGAGCGAAATGAGCCGACAGCGCAGATGGATAAATTAAAAGAAATTTTTCAACATATTAAGGAAGATAAGCTTCCGACTACCAGAGAAGAGTTTGAAAGTCAGGCGATGCTTTACCATATTTTGATGGATCTGGAAGATTTCCTTATATATAAAAAGCGTTTTGTTAACAGTTTAGATGACAAACAGAAGCAGCGTTACTGGAATCAAGGAAAATAACAAGAATTTAGTAAAAAAAGAAAAATGAAAACGAATATATGCCGTCGTTTCCTTGACAAGAAATGGCGGCAGTGTTACACTTTTATTGTTAATTAGGAAACGTAGATAGAGGTTGCATTTTTTATGAGTATGATGTCGGATGGACAGGGACAGAAGAAGTCATCAAAAAGGAGAAGATGCCGAAAGGATATGGCATAACCTGGAGCTATATCACTTGGGCGTGGCGTGAAGAACGACACGACTGTCATCGCAGGATGGGGAGCTATCTGATATATACAATATGTATATTTTAGAACGGCGCATCTTGCCGTTTCTTTTTATGTTGCGATGCATATATAAGTGATGTGCGGAGTAATATAAGGTAATCCGTCAGGGTAACAACAATGTTGAAGATTTAGGAGGACAAAGAAGTGGCAATTTTTAAAGGCGCAGGTGTAGCACTTATTACACCGATGAAGGATAATTATGAAGTTAACTATGATAAATTAGACGAGATTCTGGAAGAGCAGATTGCTAACGAGACAGATTCTATCATTATTTGTGGAACTACAGGAGAGTCTGCTACTATGACAGAGCAGGAACATCTTGATGTGATCAAATTTGCAATTGAGAGAGTAAACCACAGAATTCCGGTTATCGCAGGAACAGGTTCTAATTGTACAGCAACAGCAGTTCAGTTGTCTAAAGAAGCAGCAGAAGCAGGTGCTGACGGACTTCTTTTAGTAACACCATATTATAATAAAGCAACACAGAATGGACTGATCGCACATTATACAACTATTGCACAGGAAGCGAAAGCTCCAATCATTCTCTACAATGTACCAAGCCGTACAGGTTGTTCAATCCAGCCGGCAACAGTTGCGCATCTCGTAAAGAATGTAGAGAATATTGTCGGAATTAAAGAGGCATCCGGAGATATCGGTAATGTAGCACAGATTATGCATTTATGTGATGGTAATGTAGATTTATATTCAGGAAATGATGATCAGGTTGTGCCACTTCTTTCATTAGGAGGAATCGGTGTAATCTCAGTATTGTCAAATGTGGCACCGACATATGTTCATGATATGGTTTACAAATATTTATCAGGAAGCACAACAGAAGCATGCCAGATGCAGTTAAAGGCACTTCCACTGTGTGATGCATTATTCTGTGAAGTGAATCCGATTCCGGTAAAAGCCGCTATGAATATGCTTGGTAAAGAATGCGGACCACTCAGAGCTCCGTTGACAGAACTCGAGCCACAGCACAAAGAGCAGTTGAAGAAAGCAATGCAGGAGTTTGGAATTCTGTAAGAACAGAGATTGATTGACACAATATATCAGATGTGAGAAAACGGGGCAGGCACCAGGATGTGTCTGCCTTTTTCATATATTAGAATGGAGAGTATAAGATGAAATATTTTGATTGTCATGCAGATACATTGACACAGGTTATCAAAGAAGGAGAAAGTCTGGAAAAAAATACTTGCGATATAGATTTACAGCGTATAGAAAAATTTGCAGATACGTACACTCAGATTTTTGCAATCTGGAAGAATAGAAAAGAGATTCTGCCCGGAACGGAAAGCAGTGTTTTTCGTAAGAGCTATGAGAAAGCAATGAAATTATTGCAAAAAGCAGAAAATAAAATTCGGTTGTGTACATCGGCAAAGGAAATGGAAGATGCACATCAGAATGGAAAAGCTGCCGCATTTTTGTCAGTTGAAGATGTATCAATCATGGGGAAAGATGTAGAACGGATTCGTGAACTTGGTATCTTATTTGTTCTATTATCATGGAATTATAAAAATGAATATGCCTGCGGTGCAGCTTTTGATCAGGCACAAGGATTGACGGATAGAGGACGGGATATCGTAAAATTCTTGCTACAACAAGGAATTGTTCTGGATATTTCACATTTATCAGATAGAGGGGTAGAAGATTTATTCCAGATGACGGACAAGCCAATCATAGCATCGCATTCCGATGTAAGGGCATTATGTAATCATCCGAGAAATCTAAAGAAAGAACAGATTCAGGAATTGATTCGAAGAAAGGGATTGATCGGGATGAATTACTATCGGAATTTTGTTGGCGGAACAGAAGATGTCGAAGCGATTATAAAACATATGGATGCTGTGCTGAATCTGGGCGGCGAAGATGTACTTGTGTTAGGTGGAGATTTTGACGGATGCAGCGGAGTATTCCCGGATGGTATACAAGGGGTGCAGTCGATACCTGTTTTGAGAAAGGCAATGTTGGAACATGGATTTGGAGAGAAACTGACCGAGAAAGTATTTTTTGAAAATGCGAGGGCGTTTATTGGCAGGAATCTGTGATGGGAATAGTGTAAAAAGAGATATAAAGAACAAAAAGGAATGAAGGGATAATTTTGAATCAGCAAAAAGGTTTTTATAAAAATTTTTTCAACATATATGTGGCACTTGTATTGCAGAATGTCATTACAATCAGCGTCAATCTGGCGGACAACGTAATGCTTGGGGCATACAGTGAAACCGCATTATCAGGGGCGGCAGCGGTAAATCAGATACAGTTTGTCTATCAACAGCTATTATTGGCGCTGGGAGATGGACTGGTTATTTTCTGTAGTCAGTATTGGGGTAAGAAACAGACCGGACCGATGAAGAAGATTGCGGCGACAGCGATGTATGCAGCAATTTTTATTGCAGTTGTATTGTTTGGGCTGGTGAGTTTCTTCCCATATCAGGCAGTCGGTATATTTACAACAGATGGACCGATTATTGAAGCAGGAGTGAGTTATTTAAACGTAATTCGATTTACATATTTGTTTTTTGCAATTACGCAGATACTACTGGCAACAATGCGAAGTGTCGAGACAGTGAAGATAGCATTTCAATTATCTGTGATGACGTTCTTTGTAAATTGCGGAATTAACTATGTATTGATTTTCGGGCATTTTGGGGCACCGGAGCTTGGAATTGTCGGAGCAGCAATCGGTACTTTGACTGCACGAATTATGGAAATCATTGTACTGATTTTCTATATTAAGAAGAAAGATAAGAAATTACAGATAAGATTATCGGATTATTTTTTACTGGATAAGCAGTTGGCAAAAGACTATGCGAGAATTACCGCACCAATGGTATTTACACAAGGATTGTGGGGAGTGAACACGGCTTTACAGACAGCAATTCTCGGTCATATGACGGCGACTGCAATTGCAGCAAACAGTGCTGCATCGACCTTGTTCCTGTTGATGAAGTCCACAGCGGTCGGAGCGGCATCAACGGCATCAATTATTATAGGAAAAGCAATCGGAGTGGGAGACATTGAACAAGTAAAAAGCTATGCGAAAAGATTACAGAGATTGTTTATTGTCATTGGTGTATGTTCCGGAATTTCGTTATTCTTCCTTCGAGTTCCATTCTTGTCCTTGTATGATTTGAAGCAGGAGACAATGATGATGACAAATACATTTCTAATTATATTAAGCGTTGTTTATGTAGGAATGTCTTACCAGATGCCAACTAATAATGGAATCATTAGAGGCGGTGGCAATACGATGTTTGTTGTTAAAATGGATTTGATTAGTATATGGGGAATTGTTATTCCATTATCTCTTTTCATGGCTTTTGTTGTAAAGGCATCACCGGCGGTAGTGGTATGTTGTCTAAACGCAGACCAGATATTCAAATGCGTTCCGGCGTTTTTGGAGTCGCATTATGGCAACTGGATTCGCAAACTGACAAGAGAGGATGCGTAGAAGGAAAAGGAAATATGCAGGAAGATAAATACAATTGCAGGAGACAAACAAATGGATTTCAAAGAATTAACAGAACAGGAAAAATTTTTAAAGAAATTATACCAAGGTCAGTATAGAGAAATGTTGTCCGTTCCGATGCAATATGCAACCTACCAGAAGCTTATGAAGGAGCATCCTCAATTGCAGATAGAGGAAGATCTGTACACGAAATATTCAAAAGACCATCTAGGGATTACAGTTACGGATGTGGAGAAAACAGCAGAAAATGCTGAAATCAATATGGTTAGACATAGTCGCTATTCATATCCGATATTGCATAATCATTCCTTTGTAGAGATTGCGTATGTATATAGTGGGAAATGTACGCATTATGTAGAAAACCAGGCATTTGAAATGAAGGAAGGAGATTTATGTATTCTTGCACCAGAATCGATGCATACGATCACGGCACTTGATGACGAAAGTATTGTGTTGAATATTCTGATGAGTAAGAAGCAATTGGATGAATCTTTCTTGGCAATGGTTAAAGAAAAACATTTGCTTGCAGATTTTTTTGAAAATATATTATATGGTAAAAGCGTCAGTCCATATATTATTTTTCCGACGGGACAGGATGAATGGATTAAACTGGTATACGAGCATATGTTTCAGGAAATAACAGAGAAAAGGTATGCGTACAGACAAAGTTTGGAGCTTTATGTGCGACAGTTATTCATTCATATTATCCGAAATTATGAAATGCTTGCACAGGTTTCAGAGCCACTTGATAGAAAGCCGGATGAAAATGTTGTTGCAGTATTAGGATATATTTCTGTGAATTATAATAAAGTGACATTGAAAAATGTTGCAGAATTTTTTAATTATAGTGAGTCTTATATGAGCCGGATGCTGAAAAAGTATACCGGTAAGACTTTTGGGGCACTTGTAAATTCATTGCAAATGAAATGTGCAGCAGAGATGTTGAGTACAACAGATAAATCATTATCAGAAATCAGTCAGGAAGTCGGCTGTTTTGATTACAGTCATTTTAGCAAAAAATTTAAAAAAGAATATGATATGACACCGGATATGTATCGTAGAAATCACAGGTTAATTTAGAAACACAGATTCAGACAGGAATGTACATGAATTAACGTGGATACACAGTAAAAAAGTCATAAATTTACATTAGAGAGGGAAAATATATACATTTTTTTCGAAATAGATTTCAGTATAATACAACCTAGATAAAGACGTAAACAAAGTTAAAAATCAGGAGGTTTAAGTATATGAGTAATCGAGTAGAAGAAAATCATATTTTCCCTTTTTTGTGGATGCGTGGTGAAGAAGAGAGTATTCTGAAAACAGAGATTGAGAAAATACATGAGTGTGGGATTAAAGCAATTTGCGTGGAAGCACGTCCACATGATGAATTTTGCAAAGAAGGCTGGTGGCATGATATGGATATTGTCATTGCCGAGGCAAAAAAATATGGAATGCAAATATGGATCCTGGATGACAAACATTTCCCGACAGGATATGCAAATGGCTTGATAGCAGAGAAATATCCAGAGCGTAAAAAAACATATATCACAACAACTGTTGCAGATGTATTTGGAAGTGGCGGATATCAGACATTGGATGTAAGCAGAATGCTCCGTCCGACAATTGGATATTGGGAAATAGGAAATCCGGTAGATATGGAAGAACGAGCAAATAATAAGATCCTTGCAGTTGTTGCAGTTAGATGTGCTGATGGTCATTTATTCCATGAAGAAACAATTGATCTGACAGATAAAGTGGATGGCAATTATGTAAATTTTGAACTTCCAAAAGGACAGTGGCGTGTGCATGTCATCTATAAAACAAAAACAGATGGTGGAAATGATACTTATATCAATATGATCGATAGAGAATCTGCAAGCACACAGATAGAGGCAGTTTATGAGCCACATTATAAACAATATAAAGAGGAATTTGGAAAGACGATTGCAGGGTTCTTTTCAGATGAACCACAGTTTGGAAACATCAAAGAAGTATGTTTTGATGCAAAACTAGGAAAGCCAAAGATGCCATTGCCATGGAGTGATGAACTACAGCAGATGCTGGAGGAAAAATATGGTATGGAGTATGTAAAATTTCTTCCGTATTTATTTGAAGAGACAGAAGAAAAAGAGAAACAATTGCAGATTCGTTTTGATTATATGGATTTTGTCTCAAAATTATATCAGAAAAACTTTAGTGAACAGATAGGTGACTGGTGTAAAGCACATGGAGTAGAATATATCGGACATGTTGTAGAGGATAATGGAACACACAGCAGACTAGGCATGGGAGCCGCACATTATTTCCGGGCAATGGCAGGACAGGATATGGCAGGTATTGATGTGATTGGAGGCCAGATTATTTACGGGGCACCGACACAGACTCGTAAACAAATGACAGATATTGATGGGGAATTTTTCCACTACGCATTGGGAAAACTGGGAGCTTCATGTGGTCAATTGGATCCAAAGAAAAAAGGAAGAACAATGTGTGAGCTATTTGGAGCATACGGATGGAAATTTGGTGTCCGTGATATGAAATATTTACTGGATCATCTGTTGGTAAAAGGTGTCAATTATCTGGTTCCGCATGCATTTTCAATGGCAGAATACCCAGACATTGATTGCCCGCCTCATTTCTATGCAAGAGGAAATAACCCGCAGTTTCCTTATTTTGCAGAATTGATGAAATATGGAAACAGAATGTGCAGACTGTTGAGCGACGGACTTCACGTAGCTTCCGTAGCAGTGCTGTATGACGGAGAAGCAGACTGGGCAGGTGAACATATGCCAATGCAGAAAGTTTGCAGAGAACTTCTTGAACATCAGATTGATTTCAACATTGTGAGCAGAGATATGTTGATAAATCTGGAAGATTATAACGGAAAAGTGGAAAACAATGTATTACATATGAATGGAATGACATTCGAGGCACTGGTTGTTCCATATACAGAACAGATTCCGGCAGATTTCGTAGAATTTGTAAAAGAACATGCCCGGTTCCCGGTTATCTTTGTAGACAAACTTCCACAGAGAACAGCAAACGGAGATAATCTGAGTGCACTTGCAGATTGTGAAGTGATTGAACTTGCAAAACTTTCAGAAGAACTGAAAGAGAAGATGATGTTCGATATCTTAGTGGACACAGAGTTTAAAGACTTGAGTTTCTATCATTATGTAAAAGACGGTCAGAACTTGTTTGTATTCTTAAATGAATCCGCAGAGGATAAATTTACCGGACATGTGACACTTCCGGTGGAACATGAAGTGATGTACTATGATGTATGGAAACAGGAATACAAGGGTGCTGTAAGTGATCCTGCAATTCTGAAAGATGAGAAGGCAGTGTATGTTTCACTGGAATTGGAGCCGGGAGAGTGTGTTGTCCTCGTTGAAACAGCAAACGGAGAACCGGAATCCGAACACAAATCCTTCGTACAGCAGAGAACAGACTGTGAGAAACAGGCTGGATTTGATGCTTGGAAGGTAAGTAAAGTAAGAGCAATTGAGTATCCGAACTTTGGGGCAGCAGAAGACGTGAAAGTCTTAGAGCCGATTTCGTTCAAGGAACCGACTTTCTCCGGTGTGATTCGTTATGAGTCTGAGGTGGAATTAGATTCTGAACCTGCAGAGGCTTATCTATACGCAGAACATGTCTATGAAGTAATGAAAGTTGTGGTAAATGGAAACGAAGTCGGTAAATGCATCCGCCCACCATATCAGATGGATGTGACGAAAGATTTGCAGAAAGGTAAGAATGACATCGTGATCGAAGTGGCAACCACACCTGCAAGAGAGCAGTTAAACGGAATGCGTCCACCATTTGATTTCAACCACGAAACATTGGAGCCAACCGGAATGTATGGTGAGGTAAAGATTTACTATAACGAAAAATAGCTTTTCAAAAGCCGGAAAAATCAGTATAATAGAATATAACAAATGACAAATACAAACAGCAGGCAAGCAGGTTGCCTGCTGTTTGTCGTGAACATTGAGAGAGGGTACATATAGTGAAATATGAAAATATTGTCCGCTGTTGCTTTTCAACGAAGCGGGAACAGATTATGCATTTTCATCAGGATATAGAGATTATCTATGTACTGGATGGGGAACTTCAAATTAATTATGAGGAAGAGTCACATCATTTGAATGCAGAAGATTTTATACTGATTAATTCCAAAGTTCGTCATGAGTATTTTTCAGAAGAGGAAGTACTGTTCGGAAGTCTGTTTATCGATTATACGATGCTGACTGAGATATTCGGTGGAGAACAGCCGTTTTTCTGGTGTAATTCGGCGGAGGAAAAGTCTGAGAGTTATGAGAAGATGCGATATTACATTCGTCAGATATTCAATCTGTATCAGGCGACAGAAGGACAGGCAATTGCACTGAAGAACAGCATTTATTATCAGCTCATTTATCTTATTACATCGGATTTTATTGTGAAAAAGGGGATGAAGCAATACGATTCGTTGCGTGGAATTCAAGATGAACGAATGAATGAGATTATGAGTTTTATCATGTCGAATTACAGTGAGCCAATCACTTTGCAGGAATTGGCGGAGAGATTGTATTTGTCTAATGCATATTTGTCTAAGTACATTAAGAAAAATTTTGGAATGAGTTTTTTGAAGCTGCTCAATAATATTCGTCTTGACCATGCGGTAAGTGACCTGTTGTATTCGGATAAGACAATATTGAAGGTTGCGATGGATAACGGATTTTCGAATCTGGCATCCTTTAATCAGGTATTTAAAGAAAGTTATCAGATCACACCGGCGGAATATCGTACACAGATGCAGAAAAAGACAGAGGCATCGGGTAATACCGAGAATAGCAGTGAGGTGCTGGAGAAGGTAGAGCAGTATCTGGCGTCCAATCTGGTGAGTACTTCCGATGCGGCAGATTCGGTGGTGTCGGTGCTGGAAGTAGATACGAAGAATAAAGAAAAGACGAAGAAATACTGGAAACGTATGGTGAATATTGGTCCGGCAGAAAATCTGTTACGCTATGATGTAAGAGAACAGGTTCAGTATTTAAAAGAACATCTGGGCTTTGAATATATGAGATTCTGGCAGGTCTTTTCTGAAAAGATGATGATTCGTATTGATGAGAAAAATACAAAGTATAACTTTTCCCTATTGGATCAAATTATTGACTTTCTTGTGAGCTTGAAAATTAAACCGCATATTGAACTGGGATTTAAGAATCATACATTTTTTGAGAAAGTGGAACGTTCTTTATTGGAAATGAATGACGAAAATCATATTTTCATGATTGAAAATAATAAGAGTTTTCTGGAAGAATTGATTCGTCACTGGACGAGACGTTATGGTCTGGAAGAGGTAGAAAGTTGGTATATCGAGATTGAAAAAAATTCAGTTATTCAGGAAAATGTAGATACCGAGGAGTATTTCAAGGTGTTTGACATCATTGCAGGCATTTTCAAAAACTATGCACCGAATATCAAAATCGGTGGGGCAGGATTCAGTCTGAATATTATGGGAAAAGAATTGCATCAGCTTCTGGCGGATTGGAAAAAGAGAAAACACCAGCCGGATTTTATTTCCCTGTATTCTTATCCGTATTTACGAGATGAGGAGATTCTGGATGCGGGAAGAAATCCATATTCTTCCGATACAAGCTATCTCTATCACCAGATTCAGGATGCAAAAGAAGAATTGAGAAGAATTGGGATGGAAGATACCGAAGTCTTGGTGACAGAATGGAGTTCTACATTATCCAATCGAAATTGCCTGAATGATGGATGTTATAAAAGTGCATATATTATGAAAAATCTCATTGAAAATTATGATGAGGTCGATGCACTTGGATATTGGGTTGCGACAGATATTTTTTCAGAGAGCATTGACTCGGAGCAGTTTTTGTTTGGCGGATGTGGATTGATTACAAGAAACGGTGTTCGTAAACCGGCATATTTTGCATTTGATTTTATGAATCATCTGGAGCAGTATATTGTCGGACGAAGTAAAAATGCAATTGTTTCTTATAAAGAAAATGGCTTGTTTTTCATTTGCTGTCACAATTATAAACATCTGAACTTCCGTTACTATTCCAGAAATGAAAACGAGATTGAAATGGAAAATCAGCAGCGATTTTATTCTGATAACGAAAGCATGCAGATGAGTTTCAAGATTAATAATGTAAATAATGGTACATATATTGTGAAAATGTTTTCGGTGAGTCAGACAAACGGAAATGTACAAAATGAATGGAAGGAATTAGACTACTTCAATGATTTATCATTGCAGGAAGTGGATTATTTAAGAAGATGGTGTCAGCCTAAATTGACGATTCGTAAAGTAGAAGCAGTAGACCATGTGCTGACGGTGGAGACGCGAATTGCGGCGCAGGAGATACAGGGGATTGTTGTGGCTGAGATATAAGTGGAAGGAACTTGGGGAAACTTAAGTTCCTTCCACTTATTCTGTATTTTTATTCTAAGATAGATATGATATAGAGGAGATGGTAATGAAAAACGACAAAAATCTGATACCAAAATTTGTCCCATATCATATAAATATTAAAATTTTATAAAAAAGAACAATTCTAAACAGGAAAATTGAACTTTTTTACATAGTTGCAGATACCCGAAAATGATAAGATTTATTCATCAAGGAAAGAGGTCAATGGACCGAAAGAGGAGGATGAAAAATGGGTAACAATGCAAAAGAAAAAACAAACCCAAAACTGGCGTTCTGCTACAGCTTAGGAGAAGTAGGTTGCCAGATGAGCTGGTACATGATTAACAATTACCTGATGTTATTCTACACAGACGTTGTAGGTCTTGCTGCCGGTGCTATTTCAATGATTATGTTGATTGCACGTGTTTGGGATGCTATCAATGACCCGATGATGGGTAATATCGCAGATAGAACAAACACAAAATGGGGTAAATTCAGACCGTATCTGTTTATGGCACCACCTGTTCTTGCAATTTTCAACATTTTAACATTTACAGCATTCCCAGTACAAGGAACAGCAAAGGTAATCTTATGTTTGCTTACTTATGTTGGTGCTGGTATGGCGTATACAGCATGCTCTATCGCATATCAGGCATTACAGAATGTAATTGCGATTGATTCACAGGTTCGTATGAACCTTGCTACAGCAAGAGGAATCGGTTCTTCTGTAATTGGTATTATCCTTTCAGCATGTGCAATGCCAATGATTCTTCACTTCAGTGGAGCAGAAGTTGCAAATGCTCATGGTTATTTTGTAACAACAGTAATCTTATCATTAATCATGATTCCGGTATTCTGGATTTGTGGAGCTGGATGTAAAGAAACTTATGCAGAGCAGTTACATTCAAATCCACAGCAGGAAAAACTTGGATTTATTGGAAGTTTGAAAGAAATTGTAAAGAATGACCAGTTATTAATGGTAGTTCTTGCAACAATCCTGGGTACAATTTGTGTATCAGGTCGTATGGGACTTCTTACATATTACATTATCTATGTAGTTGGTGATTACACAGTTATTGCAACTGTATTTACAACAATGACAATTGCACAGTTAATTGGTAACTTCTTCATTCCATGGGGAACAAAGACATTTACTAAAAAATGGTATCTGATTATTCTGAATATCATTATGTGTATTGGATTCTTACTGATGTTTATTAATCCAACAGATAACAAACCATACTTACTTGGTGTATCATTTATCTGTGGACTTTGTAACTCATCATCATCTGTTTGCTTCGGTCTTGTATCAGACTCTATCGAATATGGTGATTGGAAACTTGGTCGTCGTCAGGAAGGTATCGCAGCTTCTATGTTGAGTTTTGGTGTAAAACTTTCTACAGCTATCAGTGGTTCAGCAGGAGTACTTCTTCTTGCAGCAGCAGGATATGTAGCAGGTGCAGAGCAGACAGCAGCAGCGAAACAGGGAATTAACATGGTAGTAAACATGGTTCCATTCGTAATCGGTCTGTTATCATGTGTACCACTTCTGTTCTACAAACTGACTCCTAAGAAAGTCGAAGAAATCAGAGCTGATCTGGATGCCGGAAAACATGCATATGACAAATAAGAATTGACTTTGGAAAATTGAATTAGAAGTCTTGTGAGAAGGCGGACGTATTGGATTGGAGAAATCTGATATGTCCGTCTTTTGAGATTGAAAGTATTAAATTAAAAAGGAACTCAAATAGAATATCAAAATTTGAGTTCCTTTTTGAGTTACTTGAAGGAATTTAAATAACATCTAAAATGTAGAGGAGAAACTTAAATAATTGTATATTGAAATTAAAGATTGATGAAGTGTCAATATAAAAATATACTCTATTGACACGTTACGCGTTGAATGTTATCCTATATGAAATAAACATATAGGACGTGATAAAATGGATTATTCAAAATATAAACCAAGTGGGCGATACTATACAGGGGCAGAGCGGAAAAAAGGAATTTTGATTCAAGGAGAACCATATATTGTAAAATATGCGAAGAACTCACCTCAGGGAATCACATATAGTCATATATCAGAATATATCGGCTCTCATTTATTTCAGATGGTTGGACTGGAAGCTCAGCAGACTTTTCTGGGAATTTGTGATGGAAGCCCGGTAGTTGTAATGAAGGATTTTATTGGCGAAGATGAAATATTTGTTCCGTTCAATGATGTCGGGGATAGTACATTAGAGCAAAGTCGTGAACGATATAAATACACATATGATGATATTATGCGGATGTTGGAAGAGAATATGAAATTAACAGATGTAGAAGGGACAATACAACATTTTTGGAATATGTATTTAATTGATGCATGGATTGGAAATTTTGACAGACATGGTTCAAATTGGGGATTTTTGAAAAAGGATAATCAGTATCGGATAGCTCCGATATATGATAATGGATCAGCACTATTTCCGCGCTTGAATACAGATATAAAGTTGCAGAAAATACTAGATTCGGAAGAAGAAATGTTAAAGAGAGTCTATACATTTCCTACGTCACAGATTTTATTACAAGGGAAAAAGAGTTCATATTATGAATTGATTGATAGTTTACAATATAAAGAATGTAACGATGCTTTGATACGAATGAAACCAAAGATTGATTTAGAAAAGATGGAAAAAATAATAGATGGAGTAGAGGAAATATCAATGGTTCGAAAGACATTTTATAAAAGTATGTTGCATTTAAGATATGAAGTAATGATAAAAGAACCATATCGAAAATTAATCGGGAAAGTCATGTGAGGTGAGACAGAATGAAAACATATGTGAGGACAGATTGGGTTGCAAGAAATGAATATACAAAGCCGATTTTAGATACACCGATTTATCGCAATAGTGGAATTATTAAGGCGGTAACAAAAGAAAATGAAAAAATACAAGTTGGTAAAATCACATATGAACAATTTGAAAATGAAGAATTTCAATATATTATCAGTCCATTTTGGCCAATTATTGATACTCTTTCTACAAAAGTATTTCAGGGAATACCGGGAATTGATATGAGTTTGAGATTGGAGCATTATTATCGAGTGAATTATGTGCCTGTTTTTATTACAGAGAGAACACCTGGACCTTCCAGAGAAGATTTGTGGGAGTTGTTGGAAAGTGTTGGATTGGATTATTATGATAGATTGGAATGGCTCATTCGTACAGATTTGCGTGCGGCAATAGATAATTTAATTGTAGAACGTGCAAGAGATGAGATGAGAACACAAGAAATCCAAAATTCTACAATACTGCGACAAGCGTTGGAAGATGGACAGTATGGAGATGAATTTATTATAGAAAGTATTGCAACATTGGGAACGAATTCAAAAGAATGCGTGAAAAGACTGAATTGTATGATGCACTATGGTATTCGATTGACTTCAAAAAAAGAAAAATTACATTTGTGTGTGGAAGATTATCAGGCATGGATGCCAATTTTTGAGCATTTATGTGAAATGGATGAAAGTCAGAGAAAGAAACGACAACAGAAAGGAATTCAGCAGGCGAAGAAGCTGGGTATTTATAAAGGCAGAAAACGAAAGGAAGTTGATGAACAGTTTCTGAAAGAGCAGATTAGGCGCTTTCAAAAAAAAGAGATTTCCTTGGAAGAAGCATTACAAGCAGTAGGAATGTCAAAGTCTACGTTTTATAGAAGAATGAGGGAGATGGAAAATGATTAGAATTGCGACAGAAAATGATGCAGAAGAACTTTTGAATATTTACGCACCTTACGTAGAAAAAACAGCAATAACATTTGAATACGAAGTTCCATCGGTGGAAGAATTTAGAAAACGAATACGAAATATTCTAAAAAAATATCCATACATCGTAGAGGAAAAAGAGGGAGAAATTCTAGGATATGCATATGCAGGTGTATTTAAAAACCGTGCCGCATACGACTGGGCAGTTGAAACTACAATATATGTGCGTGAAGATCAGAGAAAGAGTGGCGTTGGCAGAGCTTTATATGAAGGATTGGAAAACATTCTTAAAATGCAAAACATTCTTAATTTAAATGCCTGTATTGCGTATACAGCAGTAGAAGATGAACATCTTACGAATAATAGTGTGCAGTTTCATGACCACATGGGATATCGTCTGGTTGGAAGGTTTCAACAATGCGGTAACAAATTTGGGCGATGGTATGATATGGTGTGGATGGAAAAACACATAGGTGAACACAAAGAAAATCCGGAAAAAATCAAGCCATTCACAGAAATAAGAGAAGAACTAAAAAATAACAAATAACAAAAAGATAATCTGTTAGAGGAAGAAAAATGATTATCTTCGAAAATTGTCGGGTGTACATCCGGCAATTTTTTTAAATACTTTTCCAAAATAGCTAGAACTCTCAAAACCACACATATGTGCAATTTCAGCAACATGTTTTTCAGGATATTGAATTAGAAATATACGTGCACGACTAATGCGAACAGTTTGTAAATACTGCATAATTGTCTGGTGCATTGTATGTTTAAAGAGATTGCACATATATTCTTTGGATAAATTTACATAGTCTGCCAGTTCATTCAGAGAAATATCGCAGGCATATTTTTCCTCCATATAATCAATCAGTTTACGAACCAGTTCATTTTCATAAGTGGCAGTTGTATTGTGAATCTGTCGAATACAAGGTGACAGATCTAAAAGCATACTGTAACAGGCTTTGGATAACTCAGTTTCTTTTTCGGTGATATCACGTTGCGAAAGATAGAGCAAATTTTCAATATGAGTAGGAAAGATATCTGAATTAGAAAAGTGATACACGCCGCTCTCTAACATATGCAATGTCTGTAATATTTCGGTACATGCATTTCCACCAAATCCAATAAGATGAACGGTCCAGTCGGAGGTAAGTCCTTTATAAGAGTGGGAAATGTGAGGATAAATCAGTAATCCCTGTCCTTTGGAAATGATAGAGCGTTGCCCGTTGATGATAAATTCTCCTTGTCCTTTTACGCAGTAAAACCACTGAAAGACAGGAAACCCATGTGGTCGTTGTACTGGTTCCTGAAGGTGACTGACACCGAGAAGTTTAGGTAGAAGCGGGAGAAAGTTGTATTTATTGGAGTAGTGGAGATTGTAAAGCATAATTATAAATCCTTTGTTTGTTGAGTAGTCTGTTTTTTGATTGATTAATCAATTCATTTTTAAATAGTATACCAAAAAGAAAAGAAGTAAACAATTCATATGCTTAATATTGTTATATAAATATTACGATATTAAGATTGAGAACAAAAGATATAGTGGAATATAATAAAGACAAGAAAGATGTTCGATTACTGTTCGCAGTAACTGTGACCAGCAACGATGTTCGAACAGAGAAAAGTAAGAATCAGAAAAGGAGAGCAAATTATGATACCAAGAATTCAAAATGACAACGGAATCCCAACACTATATGTTCACGACAAACCATTCTTTGCACGTAGCGGAGAGATTCACAACTCAAGTTCCAGCAATCTGGATTATATGAAAGAGCATGTCTGGCCTGCACTTAGAGAGTTGAATATGAACTCAGTTATCGTTCCGCTATATTGGGAGACGATGGAACCGGAAGAGGGCGTATTTGACTTTACATTAGTAGACGGATTGATTGCACAGGCAAGAGAAGAGGAGAAACACCTAATCTTCTTATGGTTTGGACTTTGGAAGAACAGCGAATCCATGTATGTTCCTGGATGGATGAAACAGAATACAGATACCTATTTCCGTGTACGCAAGGTAAACGGAGAAGCTATCAACACGATTTCACCACTTTGTGAGGCAGCAGTCGAGAAAGATGCCAACGCATTTGCTAAGGTCATGGCGCATATTCGTGAAATGGATGAGCAGGAATCAACAGTCATCATCATGCAGGTGGAAAATGAAATCGGTCTGCTTGGAACAGAACGAGATTATAGCAAAGAAGCGGAAGAAAAATTCAAAGAAGCAGTGCCGGAAGAATTAAAAGAATTATGCCAGTCAGAAGGTAACTGGAAGGAAGTATTCGGTGCGGATGCGGAAGAGTACTTCATGGCATATTATTTTGCGAAGGCAGTAGAGAAAATCACAAAAGCAGGACAGCAGGAATACGCACTTCCATGTTATGCCAACGCATGGCTTCGTCAGTATCCTTGGTATGCAGGTTCTTACCCGTCAGGCGGTCCGGTTAAAGAGGTGCATCATATTTGGAAAATTGTAGCACCATCGTTATTTACGCTGGCACCGGATATTTATGTTCCGTATGTGGCAAATGTCATTGATGAATATGGATATGAAGGTAATCCACTGGTGATTCCGGAAGTGAGAAAAGATGCAGTGACTTCATCTTATTGCTTGTATGCATTTGCAAATAGGAATGCAATTTGCTATTCACCATTTGGAATTGAAGAACTGGTATTACCGCCGGAAGCAATTGACAAGCCGCCAATGGAAGTTATGATTGCTCTGAATATTGACCCATCTGCATTTGATATCACAGGAAGCAAAGATTATTTAAAACGTACTTATGAGATGGTTGAGCAGATGGAACCATTATATTTGAAACATCGTGGAACAGATAAGTTGATGAGTTATGTGAAAAAATCCGATACAGATTATGGAACATATTTTAGCTGCGAAGAATATGATATTGCGATTGCTTATGCACCGAAGGGACAGGCAAAACCATTGGCAGCAGGAGTGATTTATGAGCTTGCTCCAAATAAATTCCTGATTGGCGGAATGATGAGCACATTTACATTCCGTGCAAAAGCAGGGGAGAATAAGAAAGTTGATCTTCTGCGGTTAGAAGAAGGAGAAGTAGTGAATGGCGAATGGAAAGCAGGCAGAATCCTGAACGGAGATGAGAAGATGAGTCTTGGATTAGGAGATATGCCGGGATGGAAATATGTAGAATTGTATAAATATTGATTGGTGAACTAGTGGGGACGGAGAAAATGGCTTTTTCTCCGTCCCTACTGGTTTTTTTTCAGTGAAACTTTTTTGTTCGATGAAATTAGTGAAAAAGCCATCGGAGACGATAATTGAGCCAAAAACTCCGTCCCCGGTGGCTTTCCGCAGATCGGACACATACCAAATGGGGGAAATTCAGACCTTACCTGATGTTTGCACCACTATTTCTTGCAATTTTTAATATTTGCTTCGGTCTTGTTGGAGATTCTCTTGAGTATGGCGTTTGGAAAACAGGTGTGAGACAAGAAGAAATCGTTGTTTCTATGTTAAGTTTTGGTGCTAAGATTTCTACAGCATTATGTGGTTCTGTCGGAGTGCTTCTTCTTGCTGCAGTTGGATATGTGGCAGGAGCAGAGCAGTTAGAAGGAACAAGAAAACTTTGTCCCTAGTTTTTTCCCAACAAAACATCATTAATAATCAAAAAAAAATCAATTGGTTAGTGAAGCAAAATTATTTAAAATGCTTTTATAAAATGAAATGATGGAGGTAAAGTATGTATATCTATGATGTGAAAATCAATGGAATAGAAAATCCAATTGGTTTTAGGTACGATTACTTGAGTTGTTCATGGAAAGTTTCTGGGACAGAAGGAAAGAGACAGCAATATGCAGAAATTAAAGTGGGAAAAACAAGAAATATTCAAAATCCAATTTATAAGAAGCAAGGAGCTGATTTGGATTCAACAGGAGAGTTCCTGAAAATTAAATTAGAACCATATACAAGATATTATTTTCAAATTCAAGTAGTAACGGATTTGGGAGAATCTATATTGAGTGAGATATGCTATTTTGAAACAGGGAAGGAAACAGATAGTTGGAGTGGAAAGTGGATAGGAATGCAACAAGGCGATGCGTTTCATCCAATATTTAAAAAATCATTTTCAGTATCAAAAAAGGTGGAAAAAGCAAGGTTATACATATGTGGACTTGGTGTTTTTGAAGCATATCTTAATGAAAATAAGATTGGAAATGAGTATCTGGCTCCTTTTTTAAATGACTATAAAGAAAATTTTCAATATTGCACATATGATATAACTTCTTTTTTAAAACAAAAAAATGAATTTAGTGTTTTACTTGGAAATGGATGGTATAAAGGACGATATGGACTGCCGGAGAATCCAATACATTTCGGAGATGATTTTTTAGTTATAGCAGAGCTTTATATTATATATGAAGATGGAACAACAGAAAAGATAGTGACAGATGATTCGTGGAAATATGTACAATCATTTATATATGACAGTTCTATTTATGATGGAGAAGTTCAGAATTATTTATTATTAGATACTACAAGTGAGAAACGAGCAGTTGAGAAAAAGGTTCCTGTTCCGTTAAAAGAAAGATTATCACTTCAGCTCGGTGTTAGAGAAGAGATTACAGTAAAAGAGGTAATACAAACACCAAAAGGCGAATTTGTACTTGATTTGGGACAAGAATTTTCGGGATATTTGGAATGTGCTTTGCAGATACCAAGAGGACAAACGATTGAGTTTGATTATGGAGAAATACTGCAAGATGGAAATTTTTACAATGAGAATTTAAGAACGGC
The DNA here is from genome assembly GCA_934435195.1 of uncultured Schaedlerella sp. GTDB lineage: Bacteria > Bacillota > Clostridia > Lachnospirales > Lachnospiraceae > Schaedlerella. The sequence continues at coordinate 17,614 of CAKSAJ010000026.1, read as the reverse complement.
AAAAGCACATTTTTCCTATAAATCAGATGGAAAATATAGAATTATCCGTCCTCATTTTACATATTATGGTTTTCGATATGTTCGGGTAAAGGGGCTCGATAACATAAGAAAAGAGGATTTTATTGGAAAGGTTGTATATTCCAACATAGAGCGTACGGGCTATATTGAAACATCAGACATAAAATTAAATCGTTTATATGAAAATACAGTGTGGGGATTAAAATCTAATTTTCTTGATTTGCCGATAGACTGCCCGCAGCGAGATGAACGTCTTGGATGGACAGGTGATGCACAGGTTTTCGCTCCAACAGCAAGCTATCATATGGATACGAGGGCTTTTTATCATAAATACTTGATGGATTTGCGTTCAGACCAGAAAAGACACCATGGAAGAGTTCCACATTATATTCCAAATCCAGATATGGAAGCTGCAAGTAGTGTATGGGGAGATGCTGCGACATTTATTCCACAGACATTATATTTATACTACGGAAATAAAAAGAGATATAAAGAATATTATCCGTTAATGAAGGAATGGGTAGATTTTATTATTGAACAGGAAGCAATACACCATCATGGTAAAAGAACATGGATGTATGATTTTGATTTTCAATGGGGAGACTGGCTTGCGTTGGATGGTGTTACAGAACAAAGTGTATTTGGAGCTACAGATACAACATATGTTTCTACAATGTATTTTTATGCATCAACTGGTTATGTGGCTCAGGCAGCTGAGATATTAGGATATAAGGAAGATGCAAAGAAATATAGTTTAATAGCAGAAAAAATAAAAGATGCAATATTAGATGAATATTTTTCGCCATCAGGAAGATTGACAATCGATACGCAGACAGGATACTTTTTAGCGCTTAGATTCCATGTTTATAGAAATAAAGAACAGATTTTGAATGGTCTGAAAAAACGATTACAAAAAGATTGCTATAGAATTAAAGGTGGATTTGTAGGAGCTACCACAATGTGTTCTGTGTTGGCGGAAAATGGATTAGAAGAGTTGGCATATGATTTCTTATTTTTTGAAAAATTTCCAGGATGGATGTTTGCGGTAAACCAAGGAGCAACGACCATATGGGAACGATGGAATTCGGTATTGGAAGATGGACACATAAGTGGAACGGGGATGAATTCACTGAACCATTATGCATACGGATCTGTAGTAGAATTCTTATATCGTTATACTGCAGGTATAAAACCAGTAGCTCCGGGATTTAAAAAGGTAGAATTATGTCCAAAACCAACTTCCAGACTGCGCTATTTTAAAGCAAGTTATGATTCTGTCAGCGGAAAATATGTTGTGAACTGGAATATAAAAAAAGATGGTAACTTACATATTCATATAGAAATACCTTTTGGTACAAGTGCAATTGTAACACTGCCTTCGAGCGGAAAAGACGCATTTATTTTGGAATCAGGTAATTATGACTATGAGTATCAACCACAAAAAGATTATAATAAAAAGTATAATTTACAGACCCGTTTAGAGCAATTGGCAGATGATGAGGAAGCAATGAAAATTGTAAAAAAACATGAACCTGTTTTATACAATATTATTCAGGATGGGAATATAGAATTCAATGCCAATGCGATAGGCTCATTAGAGCCATTGTATTATATGGGGATAAATCCTGAATCAACAGATACGATGATACAGGATTTATTAGAATTACACTATTAGTAGGGACGAAATTGTTTTCGATATTCTCCGGGAGTAATGTGAAAATTTTTCTTGAATGTTCGCATGAAATGTTCTTTATTATTATAGCCTACAATTTCACAAATAGAATCAATAGTAAGCTCAGTGTGTTCTAACGCATACTGAGCTTTTGTTAATTTAATTTCCTTAATAAGTTGAGAAAAAGTTTTTCCAGTAATTTTTTTTAGCAAAGTACTAAAATACGAAACATTAAATCCAAAATGAGTTGCGACATCAGAAAGGGTTAAAGAATGATAATTTTCATTCATATAGTTCATGATTGCAGCAATTGGAATAGTAGTTTCTGAATCAGTTAAGAAACTTGTAATATGAGTTTCATGATGACGAAGAAGGATTCCCCAAAAATAACTTAAATAATTACGAAGGATACTGGAACTATATTTTTCGTGCCCCAAATATTCAATAAACATAGTTTCGATGGCTGAACGTATATCAGGATCAGAGCTTGTGTGAAAGATTAAATAGTTTCCAAAAGTATGATTATTTAATATATGAGAAAAAAAGTGCGTTAAAATATTTTCCGAGTCAAAAATCGTATAAAATGTATTTTGAAATGTCTGGGAGCGAATCATAATGTTGAGTGCGATACTATCATCGTAAATTGCGACGCTATGAGATGTATTTTGAGGAATAATACATAAATCACCTGTATGCAATTCAAAATCACGGTTCTGAATTGTACTGGAACAACTTCCAGAATAAATATAGAGAATTTCAATATATTCATGTTCGTGAAGAAAAGCAGGAGAATAACGATTGTGTTTGGAAATCTTAATATCTCCGGGAATTTTGAAAAAAAGTTTATCTTCAAGAAGGCGGCAGGTAAAAAATTCGTTATTCGGAAAGAATTCGGGAACATATAAATCATGCAGAAGAAGATAATCTTTATTCAATGTTGCGAGGTACTGAGAAAAACTTTCCTTAGACTGTTTTCGTCGTAAATAAACTTCTTTATAGAATAGTTCGTCATCATTGTAATTGCTTAAGTAAGCTAATAAATCATCTTTTGTATATTTCATTTTGTAAACCTCCAGCTACGTATGGGTAGTGTATCCTTTATGAAAATAGTATAACAAATGAAGAGAGATTTGAAAATTAATCTGAGTGAAAAAAACAGATATGTAAAAAAAAATCATTCATAATCTAAAGATAGTCGATTGTGAAAAATAAGCAAATTATAATAAACTGTATTTGTAAACATTACTGTAAATATAAAGTGCACGAAGACAACAGTAAAAACATTTTTGATTGCAATCAAGTAAATGCTAGAAAGTAGGGAGAAAGTTATGACGACAAAGAGTGGAAAATTGCCTAAAAGAGCAATATATGCATATGGACTTGGAGATTTTGCAAGTAATTTAACCAATACGTTAATGTCAAGTTATCTAAGTATTTTTTATACGGATATTGTAGGAATTGCACCTGTAATAGTTTCGATTATGTTTTTAGTAGCAAAAATATGGGATGGAATTAATGATCCTATGTTTGGAGCAATTGCAGAGAGGACCAATACAAAAAAAGGAAGATTCAGACCTTACATTTTTTATTTTACCCCTTTTTTAGCAATATCAGCAGTGCTTGTATTTACTAAAGTAGGAATTGGTGGCACATCGTCTGTTATATGGGCAGCTGTTACATATATTTTATGGGGAATGTTATATACGGTAGTAAATGTATCTTATGGCTCACTTTCTACAGTCATGACAACTGATCCAGATGACATTGCTCAGTTAAATAGTTTTAGAATGATTGGAACATATGTTGCGTCGGTAGGATTAAGTATGATAACACCAATGATATTGACTAAGGTATCAGGCGGAACAACATATACAGCAAAAGGTTATCAGTTGGTAGCAATAATTTATGCAGTTTGTTCTATTCCGTTGTTTTATTTACTCTATGCGAATTGTAAGGAAACGATTAAACCAAAAAAATCTAGTACAAATGTATCAATTGCTACAAGCTTAAAAAGTGTATTGTCAAATCGTCCCCTTCTTTTGGTATTTGCGACAATGTTTTTATGTATGCTCGCGTTTTTTGGGAGATTGGGGATTGTAATCTATTACATTATTTATTATTTAGGAAGACCAGATTTGATTTCTGTTTGCATGGCACTTCCATCAGTAATGTCAATTATTGGTATACTTGTGACAAAAAATCTAGTTGTGAAACTTGGAAAGAAAAAATTCTGTGCAATTGGTTTTATAGGTTCAGGATTATCACTTATTATCATGTATTTTGTTCCTGCAAGTAATACTACAGCAATTATTATATTACATGCACTATATGGTTTCTTTGGATTTAATGCACCGATTCCAATGTCAATGATTCCAGAAGCAATTGACTATCAGGAAGATAAGACAGGAATTCGTTCGGATGGAATTTCGTATGCAGCGGTATCTTTATCTACTAAGATTGGTGGAGCAATTGGACCATCTCTTGCGTTACTTGTAATGAGTGGTTTTGGATATGTTGCTAATGCACAGCAGTCAGCAAGAGCACTACAGGGAATTAATATTTCAGCGAATCTTGTTTTTGGAATTTTTTATTTATTATCATTGATTCCATTGGCTTTATATCCATTAAATGCTGAAAAGAATGCAGAAATTCGTGCACGGTTAGACGAAAAAAAATAAGGAATGATTTAGTCTCTGATGATTAACTTCGAAGGGGAGTACAGAAGCTAAAAGACCTAAGACAGGAAGGGGATGACTCGTTTTGAGTCATCCCCTTCCTGAAATTTATCTAAAAAAGACTTAGTTTGCAGTCAAGTCGGTCAAGTTGATTTTCAAAAAACAAAATTGAAGTTTTATGATAAATGTGCTAAATTGAAGATATTCATCAACTATTACAAGATGTTTCAAAACAAAGTGTATTTACTGCAGGAAGATATATAGAAGAACAATTGATACAATCACATTTAATTGCATATTATACAAAGCTTCAATCAATTGGAACGATGGTTGTTATGAAATTGGAAAATGATGCGGCGCATACATTAAAGGAGGTTTTTGATATGTTTGCACCACTGGAAGATGGATTTGCAGATGAAGTATTTCAAGTATTTCAGAACAGATATCCTGAAATTCAACTGGAGATTACCAATGCAAATGAAACTGTGTTGGGTATGGTACAGCACGTAAAAAGATAAATGTGGATTTATTCAAAATAAATGACCATTAGGGACGCTGATTGAGCCAAAAACTCCGTCCCCAATGGCTTTCAAGGAGAAATATGGAAAATTGGATTCAAATAGGAAATAATCAGAAAACTAGATCAGAACGCAACTACATCGTTCAAAGTTCTGTGTCGGTATGGATCACATCCCAGGGGACGCTTCAGACTGACTCGGATGATATTCGTATGCGTCGGATTATTGATTATGTAAGTGAGAATTATAAAAACCATCTGAGTTTGTCTGAATTAGCCGGTGAACTATTTACAGCAACTTCTACATTATCAAGACTGTTTCAAAAGCAAACAGGAATGAAATTTGCAGAGTTCTTAAATCGGGTACGAATTCATTTTGCAACGGAGGAACTGGTTACAACCTCAAAGACAGTTACGAAAATTGCAGTTGATAATGGATTCTCTAATGCACCGGTGTTGAATCGTGTTTTCCGGCAATACTATGAATGCACCCCAGTAGAGTATCGAGAACATAAAAAGCAAGAATTAGAAAAAGAGCATACTCTCAAAGAAAAGAATGAAAATTATTTCGATAGAAATAAAAATTTATCTATCAAAACAAACAAAGAAGTTTTAGAAGCGAACACAAAAAGAAAAACAAAATTAGTCAAGAACTGGAATCAGACGGTAAATATTGGCTCTATTTATAATCTGACGCTTGCAAATTTGCAATATCATACGGTTTATTTGACAGAAAACTTAGGATTCCCTTATGTCCGGATCTGGAATATCTTTTCAAAAAAGATGATGATTACAGATGGAAAGACAATTGGAAATTACAATTATGACTTGATTGATCTGGCACTTGATTTTCTGGTGTCTCATCATATTGAACCATTTATGGATCTGGGGAGAAGACCGGATACAGCATTATCGTCTATGGGCAATACATTATATTTCGAGGAAGAATGTATTGTATTTCAGTCGAAAGAGACTTGGATGGCAATGCTGGAGGATTTTATACGCCATATCACAAAACGATATGGAAAAGAAGAAGTGGAGCAATGGAAATTCGAACTTTCCAGCGATATTGTTCATCTTGGGAAGAATCAATATTACATAGATAAGCAGTATGATTATAAAGAATGTTATGAGATATCTTATAAGATCATCAAGCAGATACTTCCGAAATCCAGTGTTGGAGGACCGTCAGATGTTACAAATAATGAGGACTTCTTAAAACTGTACTTACAATATAGTAGAGAACATGATTGTTTACCGGACTTTATTACGGCATTGTTATTTCCATATGATACTGTACAAAAAGAGAACAAGACAAAATATTATCCTACTGCATCAAAGAATTATGAATGTGAAAAATTATGTTCAATCCAGAAGATTATGGAAGAAGAACAGATGGAAGATACTCCATTATATGTAGTTGAGTGGAACAATTCGATTTCTAATCGAAACTTCTTAAATGATTCTTGTTTCCGGGCGACCTATGTAACAAAGAAGATTATAGAAATGCTTTCGAAGGCTGATATGGTATGTCTATGGATGGGCTCTGACTGGGTGAGCAATTATTTCGACACAAAGCGCATTGCAAATGGCGGAAGCGGTCTGATTACAAAAGATACGATTCGAAAGCCGGTTTATTTTGCATTACAATTTTTGAATCAATTAGGAGAAGAACTGATTGCGAAAAATGAGCAATTGATTGTTACAAAAGAAATCGGAAAAGAAGCATATCATATTATTGGATTTCATTATCAGTGGTATAGCAGCTGGTATTCTGTAGAACAGGAATCCGTGAGTTCGCCAGAAAAAATAAAAGAAATATTTACAGATGAACAGGAAATCCATGCCAATTTAATATTGAAGAATTTAGAGAAGGATGGCAGATATACGATTACCTCGAATCGAATCTGTCAGGAAAAGGGAAGTATTCTGGACGAATGGAAGAAGTTTCAATATGAAGAGACAATTACAAATGATGATATGAAATATTTAAGAGAAATTACACAGCCGGAACGCCGGATGGAAAAGGCACAATCAACTGATAAAACACTGAAGATCAGTATGACATTAAATCCACATGAAATTGTATTGTTACATGTGTCAAAAGATGAAGAATAACAATATATGAAAACAGATACAACACGCAATAAATGATAACAAAATGTTGCGTGTTGTATCTGATTTTTTATGTAAACTGCAAAAATAGGAAAACATTTTGAAAATGAAGAGAAGAAAAACATTGCGAAAAAGGATAAGATAAAGTCAACGATAAGGAAACAGGTAAACGAGACAAGGAGGAAGAAAAATGTATCAGTATGATAGAAAAGGACCAAAACGTGGAGTTGCATTGTACAGCTATTCAGCAGAGTTTGGGCTGACAAAGTCATTGGAAGAATGTTTTGAAGATTTACATGATATGGGAGCTCACGGAATTGAGATCCTTGCAAACACACACATTGAAAATTATCCAAACCCGACAGATGAATGGGTGGAAAAATGGTTCCGTCTGTGTGACAAATATGAAATTGTTCCGATTGAATATGGTAACTGGATTGATTCGCATGTATTAGGATATCGTGATCTGACAACAGAAGAATCTTATGAGATGCTGGCAAGAGATATCCGTCTGGCACATCGCCTCGGATTTACAGTTATGAGAACAAAGATGCCGGTAATCAATGATGCACTGGAACCAGTAAAGAACTGGCGTGAAATTATCAAGATGGCATTGCCTCTTGCAGAAGAACTGGGAATCAAGATGTGTCCTGAAATCCATACACCTTCTAATCTGAAGGGAAAGATGGTAACGGATTACGTTGATTTTATCAAAGAAACAGGAACAAAGAATTTTGGATTGAACATTGACTTCAGTGTATTCCGTACAGAATTTTCAGAAGGCGATTATCGTGATCCAAATTACACACCAAATGTACCAGAAGATCTGATTCCATTATTGCCATATATTTACTGTTGCCATGCAAAATTTATTAATATGAGTGATGAGTTCGAAGAGACAACAATTCCTTATAAAGAGATTATTGAGTTGCTCAAAGAACATAATTGGGATGGATATCTGTTAAGTGAGTACGAAGGTGCAGATAAATATGATCCAGGATACGAAGTAGGACAAACACTTAGAAAACATCATATTATGATGAAAAATTATATTGGCGATTAAGGAGGATTCAAAAAATGGAAAGAGAAGTAATACAGTCTGTAGGATTTCGTAATACAAAGAAAGATGGAAATGTAACAGGATTTCAGTTCAAGATCAGACTTCCATATTATAGAGGAATCTTCTTAAGCCAGATTAGACCTGGAACATTATTTGTAGACGGAGAACGATTTGAAAAAGAAGATATTATCTGGAATATTCATGGTGAAGATTATACATATGAAGAAATGAAATCAAATTTCCAGACACATTGGGATGTGACTGCACCGGCAGTATTGAAAGTAAAGAAAGAGGGAGGACTTTCCCAGGGATTCCATGATCTGAAATATGGATTCTGCTTTACTTCATCTTATATGCCGCCGATTATGCAGGATAGTTTAAATCCAGATGAGGAAGCATTTATCTTTATGCCAGAGTTCGGACATCATGTAAATGAGAGAAGATTGTTGATTGTATAAATGCAATTAAAATAAAGAAGAAATAGTAAATGATTGAACTATAATAACTATTAAAAAGTAGAAGGGCGGATAAGAAATGAAACGAACAAACAAAGAAATAGTAGAATATTTTTATGAGCGTGTATTCAATGCGGGTGATTTGTCAGAACTAGATGACCTGATGTGGGATGATTATAAACAGCATTCACCGGAAGTTGCAGATGGTAAAGAAGGATTTATCGAATTCTTTAAAGGATTTCTGCAAGGACATCCGAAAACAACAACGATCAAGTGTCTGGAAGACGGAGATATGGTATGTATGTTTTTCAAGTGTGAGATGGATGGCGGCGTAGTAGTCAAGGTATTTGACCTCTATCGTCTGAGAGATGGAAAACTGGCAGAGCATTGGGACTGTACGATGCGTGTGGATGATATGGAGTGTAATAATCCAAATGGACAGTTTTAAATAGTGGAGTATTATTGTCTGAGAAATTGACCTGAATAATTTATATAGGATTTAACTGAACATAGATTTTAGTGTTTTCCGTACAGAATTTTCAGAAGGAGAATATCGTGATCCAAACTATACTCCAAACGTACCAGAAGATTTGATTCCATTACTGCCATATATTTACTGTTGTCATGCAAAATTTATCAATATGAGTGATGAGTTTGAAGAGACAACGATTCCTTATAAAGAAATTATTGAATTGCTTAAAAAACAAAATTGGGACGGATATCTCTTAAGCGAATATGAAGGTGCAGACAAATATGACCCAGGGTATGAAGTAGGACAAACACTTAGAAAACATCACATTATGATGAAGAATTATATTGGCGATTAAGGAGGATTCGAAAATGGAAAGAGAAGTAATACAGTCGGTAGGATTTCGTAATATAAAAAAAGATGGCAACGCGACAGGATTTCAGTTCAAAATCAGACTTCCATATTATAGGGGCATCTTCTTAAGCCAGATTAGACCTGGGACACTGTTTGTAGATGGCGAACAATTTGAAAAAGAGGATATCATATGGAACATTCACGGAGAAGACTACACTTATGAAGAAATGAAATCAAACTTCCAGACACACTGGGATGTAACAACACCGGCGGTATTGAAAGTTAAAAAAGAAGGTGGACTTGCACAGGGATTCCATGATTTGAAATATGGATTCTGTTTTACATCATCTTATATGCCTCCAATTATGCAGGATACTTTAAATCCGGACGAAGAAGCATTTATCTTCATGCCGGAGTTTGGACATCATGTGAATGAAAGACGATTGTTGATTGTGTAAATATAGATAAAAAGAACAAGAAATAGCAAATAATTGTCGGAAAGATGATTATTTGCTATTTCTTTTTGGTGAACAAAAGTTATAATAATGGTAAATGTGAATAGAAATAGGAGGAATCCCATGAAACTTACAGCGTTAATAGATGAATTTGAACCAATCGAAATCAACAGAACAGAATTGTTCCAACACATAAAAAAGAAAACAGAAGCCGATGGACTTGTCGTTGTTACAAGTGGAAATTTTACACAAAAAGGACTTCCGGCATCTGTAAGTAAATACAAAAAAGCAGAGATATTGAGGAAACAGGGAGCAGATATTGTGTTGGAAATTCCAGTATATTGTACAGTGACAACCCTTGATACCTTCGCATTTGCAGCAGTATCGATGTTGGAAAAACTGAATTGTGTGGATGAACTTGCAATTTTGTGTGAAGATGCAGATGAAAAATTGTTGAAAGACATGATTCAGTTCTTATTTATTGAACCTAGAGAATATCAGCAGAAAATAAAACTGTGTATGGAAAACGGAAAGAATTTTGCAACTGCATGTGCAGAAGTGACCGAAGAATTCATACCGGGAGCAAAAGCTATATTGGAAAAACAGCAGAATATCCATGCGATTGAATATGCAAAAGCAATGAAGCGGATGTACAGCAATATGAAGATTCGTTTTGTGAATATGAACGAATTTATCGAACGTCAAGACAAAATAAAAGAAACATCGGATAAGTATGCAAAAGGAGCAGATGTGATAACAAGATTTGAAGCTCGGTTAGGAGAACAGCTGATGCAAATGTTAGCATTACATACAGAGGAACAGAATACAAAGTACCTGAATGAAATCTCGGGCGGTTATGGATCGATGACAAAACAGATTTTAAAAGTTTACAACGAGTGCGGCATTCAAAATGGAAATTCGTTCTTTGAACAGCTTGCAAATGTAATATCAAATCAGAACTATTCAACAGAAGAATTAAGAAGATACCTATTGAAAGTTCTCATTGGTGTACGTCATGTTGAAATATCTATTTGTGGGCTTTATAGTTATGCGTTATATGTGCGGGCTTTGGATAATAATGCAGAAAAAGATATTTACAAGAGGGTAAAAGAACATTCCTGGATTCCGGTTTTGTTAGAAAGCAGTGAAGCAGAAGCAAGGGAAAATTTGAAATTGCCTCAGATGGATGATTCCAGATGGATGCTTCTGGAATTGGATTGGAAGGCACAGGAGTTGTATGGTATAATGAGTGGAAAGTAAAAGAATAACCCATATCACTTTACTCAGTCTGTTAGCAGAGGCAAATTATGAATAGCGATTGCTAACGGATAGGAAGGAGATTCATGAATAAAGTAATAAGTATAGGAAAACAAGATTTTGAGCAGATACGAAAGAAAAACTATTTCTATATTGATAAGACAAACTACATTCAGGAATGGTGGGAATCTGGGGATGATGTGACTTTGATTACCAGACCACGTCGATTTGGAAAAATGAACAATATAGAAAATTACAAGGAAAATATCTGGTTATCTTTTTGACGTTTGCTGATGTGAAAGCGGATAACTATGACGAGAGTAAAAATAGTATTATTGCGTGTATCAATGACGCATATCAAAGTCATAGATATTTATTAAAAAGCAATCTCTTAACAGACGGGGAAAAAGAGATTTTTAGAGTGTTAGATGAGTACGTAAGTAATCCGGAACCGACAAAAACGATTACAAATGAAGTGATTTTCAGAGCAGTGAAAGGACTGGCATCGTGTCTGAATCGTTATTATGGACAGAAAGTAATTATTTTATTAGATGAATACGATACACCAATGCAGGAAGCATATGTACATGGGTATTGGGATGAATTTACTTCTTTTATCCGGAGTTTTTTTAACTCAACATTTAAGACGAATCCATATATGGAACGTGCAATAATGACTGGAATCACACTGACAAAGGAAACATCATCGTCACTAGACTCGAAAAAACCTCGTCAAGTGAGCGAGATGGACTTGATTACTAGGTTCAAAAAAACTTCACCAAGTAATCAATGTCAAGAATCCATCTTTTCTGATTTGAACAATTTAACTGTCATCACCACTACATCTGAACGCTATGCAGATTGTTTTGGTTTTATAGAAAAAGAAGTATTTCAGGCACTAGATGATTTTGATATGGGAAATCAAAAAGAACTGGTAAAAACATGGTACGATGGTTTTACGTTTGGAAATCAAAAAGATATTTATAATCCGTGGTCGATTACAAATTATCTGAAAGAAAAGCAATTACGCCCATATTGGGCACAGACAAGTTCGAATGGGTTAATTAATAAATTGCTTCAAAAATCATCTCCGGATATAAAGGAGATGATGGAAGAACTTTTAAACGATAGAAACATTGTCGTGAATTTTGATGAACAAATTGTATTTGATCAATTGGAGCAGAATAAAAATGCAATTTGGAGTCTTATGTTGGCAAGCGGATATTTAAAAATTCAGGGAATCGAATATAGGGGAATGCTGCTGACACCATGGTATCATCTGTGTGTTACAAATCTTGAAACGATGAGTATGTTTTATTCAATGTTTCAAGGCTGGTTTCATGATGATGCATCTAATTATAATGAGTTTATAAATGCGCTATTGAATGGAAATGTAAAAGAAATGAATGCATATATGAACGATATAGCATTGACAACATTTAGTAGTTTTGATGCAGGAAAACATCCGTCAGGAAAGACACAATCGGAGCGGTTTTATCATGGTTTTGTTCTTGGTCTGTTGGTTGATTTGAAAGAATGGTATGAGGTGAAATCAAATCGAGAAAGTGGATATGGACGTTATGATGTAATGTTGATTCCAACGGATAAACGAGATAAAAAGAAATCACAAATCAGGCATTATGGATTTGCATTTGAAGGGAAAAAGGTTTTGATTGATGGAAACTAAACCATCAATCAAAACCTTTTTTGACCTTTGTGCGAGTTAGAAACTATTCTATTTTATAAAGATTAAAGAAAGTGATCTGGATATGAAGAAGTTTCTAAATGGATATTTCAATTATTCTTAAGTGGAAAAGAGAAGAGATAAATGATATCTTCGAACCGAAAAAAACAAATGACAAAAAAGTACATACATTTTTTGTCATCACAAAACAAAACAGTTGAAATATGACTGAAAATGACATGAAAATGGATAGATAAAGATAAGTTTTTTCAGGATAAAAAGATATAATTAAAGTATAATTAAAGAAAAAAAGAAGGGAGAAATCAATATGAAGAAGAAAATTTTAGCCACTCTTCTTGCTGGTGTTATGGTTCTTAGCCTTGCAGCATGTGGAAGTAATGATTCAAAAAAGGATGGTAGTGATACAGCAAAATCAGATGAAGGAGCTACACATATTTATGTGTTAACTGCTGCAGAAGATCACGGATGGACAGGTTCTGTTGCAACATTTGCAAAAGAGAAAGTAGAAGAAGTGAACAAAGATGGAAAATATTCCGCAGAAGTAATTACTTCCTCTGATGCAGCTGAACAGATTAATAAAATCGAAGATATCGTAGCAAGCGGAGAGGAAGATATCGCAGTAGTTGTACAGCCTATGGATGATACAGTCCAGTCTGCAATCCAGCAGTTAGCAGATGCAGATATTCCATTTGTAGAATTTGACCGTATCATTGATGCAGTGGCTCCAAGCGCTGTTTCAAATGTAAAAGGTGATAATCAGGGAATTGGTGCCGGTGCGGCAGCATACTTTGTTGAAAATGGAATGAAACCAGGAGATAAAGTATATGTTTACGAAGGTGACACATCTTCTGTTACGACATTGCGTGACAGCGGATTCACAGATTATCTTACAGGAGAACTTGAATTTGGTGGAGAGGCAATCGCAGATGATGCAAAATGGACAGAGGATGACCTCAAATCAATCACATACTCAGGTGCTATGAACTGGAGCCGTTCTGATACAAAAGAATCATTTGAGTCTTTGATGGGAGACGCTTCAAATGCTGATATCAAATGGATTTACGCTCAGGATGATGAGTTGACAATGGGTATTTTAGAGGCTCTCAACGGAGGCGGAATCAGTGATTCAACAAAAGACGCTTTTTATGCAAATAAACCAGTTATCACAGGATGTGGTGGATTAGATGAGCTTTATGAAGTACTTCGTGGAAATTCATATCAGGATATTGTAGGAAAACTTGGTGGAATTATGTCAGTTACATATAGCCCGGCTATGATCCAGACAGCAATTCAGGATATGGTTGATCATCTTGACGGTAAAGATGTAGAACAGGATCATGTGATTGAATGTGAAGATGTTACATCTGACAATGTTGCAGACTATCCTTCATTCTAAATCTTGTAGATAGAAGTTATTAAGGAATTTGATACGGGAGTCTGCTTGCAGACTTCCGTATATTTTACTGTGAACACTTAGCGAGGTATTGTCGAGCCTAGTGACGATGGTGTTACCTTACTGAGAACACTTAGCGGAATTTTGCTTATATATGAGCATCTATAGCGGTTGCTTGTGGATAAAAATATTAGAAATAGATGTTGATCTATCAGCAAAAAATAAAAAAGCAAGGAGGAAATATGCATGAAAAGACTGGAAATGAATGGAATTTGTAAAGCATTTAATGAGATTCCGGTATTGAAAAATGTGCATCTTACAGTAGAAGCAGGGGAAGTACATGCATTGTTAGGTGAAAATGGTGCCGGAAAATCAACATTGATGAATGTTTTGACTGGTGTATATCGAAGAGATGCAGGTCAGATTTTGTTTGACGGAGAAGCATTAAATAATGTAACTGTCAGACAGACGGAGCAGCAGGGAATTGCATTTGTTCATCAAGAATTGAATCTGTTCAATGATCTGCTTGTTTATGAAAATATATTTCTTGGAAAAGAGTATACAAATAAAATTGGTGCGCTTGATAAAAAGCGTATGCGTGAGGAGACAAAAAAATTATTTGCGGAACTGGAAGTTGATATTGATCCGGATGAAAAAGTGGAAGAACTCACTCCAAGTCAGAAACAGTTGCTTGAAATATCAAAAGCATTGTTCTTTAATGCTAAATTATTGATTTTAGATGAACCGACAACATCACTCAATAATCAGGAAATTGAGCATTTGTTTCGGATTATCCGCAGATTAAAAGAAAAAGGGACTTCCTTTATTTTTATTTCACATAAGATGCCGGAAATCTTTGAAATCGCAGACCGATATACTGTGTTGATGAACGGAACATTTATCGGAGAAGGAAATATTGCTGATACAAATCCAGAAGCCATTACAAAAATGATGGTAGGTTCAAATTATAATGCAGAAGAAAATTATGAGCCGAGAACATGTGGCAATACCATTCTAAATATTAAGAATTTTACCGGACATGGATTCAGAAATGTAAATCTGGAAGTAAAGAAAGGTGAAATTATTGGAATGACGGGTCTTCAAGGGTCCGGAAGCAGTGAACTTATGCAGGGAATCTTTGGGGTGACACGTGCAAAAGCAGGTACGATTCAAGTTAATGGAGAAAATGTTCCATTACATTCGATACATAAAGCAATGAAACACAAAATAGCAATGCTTCCGGCAAATCGAAAAGAAAATTCTGTAATTGCAGATATGAGTCTTCTGGAAAATATGTATCTGGCAGAACATACATTATCAGCAAAACAATTTCAGATTTCTAAGAAAAAAGAAGAAGGTAAATTTGAAAGATACAAAAAAGTGTTGAATATAAAGGCACAGAATAGTGCAGATGCCATTACTTCATTGAGCGGAGGAAATCAACAAAAGGTATTTCTTGCAAGATGGTTGAACACAGAGGCAGAGATTCTCTTACTTGATAACCCGACACAAGGAATTGACGTAGGAGCGAAAGCAGAGATATATAAATTGATTTTGGAGCTTGCAGAATCGGGAAAAACGATTTTAATTAACACATTGGAAATTCCAGAATTACAAAAGGTTGCAGATCGATGTGCAGTTTTTTATGACGGAGAACTTGTAAAAATGTTAAAGCATAAAGAAATCAATGAAGAAACTGTCATGATGTACTCTACAAATGCAGTAAATACAGGAGAGGAGCGATAAAGATGAAAACAAAAAAATCAATGTTGGGGAAAATATGGTCCCGCTATAATTATGTATTTGTATTTTTAGTAATCTTTTTAGTATATGCATTATCCAGCAACGGATTGACATGGAATGGAGTAATGAATATATTCCGTCATTCTGCCGTAGTTGGAATCATTGCACTTGGGATGGGACTAGTATGCCTGACTGGTGAAATCGATCTGTCAGTAGGTTCAATGCTGGCAATGGTCAGTGGATTTGCAGTTGTCATCTTTAATATGACGGATAATATTTTTATGACATTATTATTTACAATTGTATTTGGCGCAATATGTGGATTAATTAATGGTGTATTAGTCGGTGCAGTAGAAATGCCGGCGTTTATTGTGACACTTGCGACAATGTTGATTTATCGTTCCGTAGCACAGTATGCATGCCAGCATATTTCCAAAGAATTATGCGGAGGCGGAAGTTCTGTTTATCGTATGACATCAAGTCACACTTCGTATCAGGCATTATATCAGTTTGGAAATGGAAAATTCCTTACAATTCCGGTGGTAGGGATTATTTTGCTGATTATGACAGCACTGATTGTGTACGTTTCTACAAGTACAAAATTTGGTAAGAAGGTATATGCAATCGGAAGTAACGAAAAAGGTGCCAAAATGTCAGGTATCAATGTCAGTGAAATGAAAGTGGTTGTATTTGTTCTCGCCGGTGTTATGACAGGTATTGCAGCATTTTTGTGGATCGCAATGAATGGTTCTTCTGACCCGGCAACAACAGGAAAAAGTTATGAAATGTATGCAATCGCAGCAGTGGTACTCGGTGGAATCAGTATGTCAGGCGGAAAAGGAAGATGTCTTGGTATTCTGTTCGGAGCAATGTCTTACACAATCATTGATAAGATAATTGTAGCTCTGAAGATGGATTCACTGATTAATGATGCAATTAAAGGAACAATTTTAATTATTGTAATTTTGATTCAGCTTGCAGGACCAAAAGTAAAAGAACTCGTAACAAGCAGAAGAAAAATCAAAGCATAGATATGGAAGAAGTAAGTTCTGCAGAACATGAAGGAATTTGTGTTTTGCAGAGCTTTTTTAATATGAAAATGGATAGAAATAAGCCGATGATCATTGTGAAAAACACAATGGAAACAAAACGACAATGTGAAAATCTGGAATTATTATACGTGATACGCGGAGAAATGAGTCTGGTGATTGAAAAAAAGGAGTATCATTTTCAAGAAAAAGACATGGTTGTATTGCAGCCGGGAACGTGGTATAGCTGGAAGACTGGGGATGATGAAAAAGAAATTCTGCTCTGCAAGATTATGATGGAACCATATCAGGACTGTATATCTGGATCTGCTGATGAGTGGCAGGCTGAACAGTTATCTGGCAGATATAGAGGAACAGGCACGGGAACGCTTTGAAATAATTGTAGAGCAGATGAAATAGGTACAGGGAATCACAGAACAGTTAAAGGTAGACAATACTTGGGAGTGGGTAGGCAGGATGAATAATATACAGGCATGTGCGAGGGAGATTGTAGATAAAGAGATAATTTACCAGTAAAATAACATGATGGGGAGTAAGTCAGAAAATGGCTTGCTCTCTACTTTACAATAATATTTGTTGATGTATAATTGAGAAGAAAGAAACAAATCGAAATTTGTGAGTTTTTGAATTCAACACAAAATCCTCTTTGTGTTGTTCAATTTTCCTCCCGTTGATAA
>CAKSAJ010000025.1 GCA_934435195.1 uncultured Schaedlerella sp. | reverse complement strand
TATGAATATCTGCAGAAAATCGCGGGTTATACCGGGTGGAAATACGAATATGTAGATTGTACATGGGAAAACTGTTTTGACAAATTAAAAAATGATGAGATGGATATTATAGAAGGAATTTCTTATACGGAGGAACGGGCAGAGAATATGCTTTTTTCCGGTATTCCAATGGGAGACGAAAGATATTGTGTCTACGCAAAACCCGATCATACAGATATCTCATCCTCTGACACTGCATCTTTCAATGGGAAAAAGATTGGGGTGCTTATGGGTTATCTGCCGGAAATGGTATTGAACGAGTGGGAAATGAAATATAATCTGCATACACAGCATGTCAATGTTTCAAATAATGAAGATGCTTTGAAGAAAATTGCAGACGGAAAAATTGACGGTTTTGTATCCTTAGAGGATTCCCGCCTGGGTGGATACGGAATGGCAGCCTTAACGAATATCGGAAGTTCAAAAATATATTTTGCAATCGGCCAGAGTCATTCTGATTTAAAGACAGAGCTGGATAATGCTATGAGAAGGATCACGGATGATGATCCTTATTATGCAGATGAACTGCATAAGCAGTTTCTGTCAGTGGACAGCGTTTATTTCCTGACGGGAGAAGAACAAAAATGGCTGTCAGAGCATGGAGCAATCAAAATCGGTTATTTGATAAACGATGGCGGGGTCAGTACTCTTGATACAGAAACCGGAAAAGTGAGCGGCCTGATCATGGATTACACCCAGCTTGCACAAAACTGCCTGGAAGGACAGACTTTGAAATTTGATCTGAAGGGGTATGATTCACAAGAGAATATGCAAAAAGCGTTGCATGATGGAGAAATTGATATGATTTTTCATGTGATGCAAAATACGAATGCCGCCGAAGACTTGGGATATGATTTAACAGATACTGTCTGGAAGTATAATATGGCGGCTGTAACGGTTAAAAAAAGTTTTGATGAAAATGCTGAAAATACGGTTGCGATACCGAGAGAAAACAGTGATTTGGAGTCATATATTTCCTACAATTATCCACAGTGGCATGTGAAGGAATATGCTACATGGAAGGATGCAAAAAAGGCTGTTCATAATGGAAAAGCAGATTGCATGATTACGGACTTAAGCAAGTTGGAACAATATTCCGATGATAATAAACTGCACAGTGTTTTTCTTGGAAAGTACGGCAAGGTGTCTTTTGCAGTCAGACGTGGAAACAGTATTCTGCTGTCTGTCCTGAATAAGACTATAAAAACAATGTCTGCTTCAAAGTCCTCCAATGCTGTGTATATGTATGAAAATAATCTGAAAACAGTTACGGTAAAGGAGTTTATGAGGGATAATTTCTGTGGCTTTCTGTTGCTTGTTGTATCTGTTTTTTTGACTGTGCTGATACTGATACTTGGATTCTTACGAAAAGCCAGAATTGCAGAGGAAAAAGCAAAAGAGGCACAGCAGCAGGCAGAAAAGGCGAACAGCGCAAAGACAGATTTTTTGAGACATATGAGCCACGATATCCGGACACCTTTAAATGGAATTATTGGGATGATCAATATATCAGAGCGTTATTATGGCGATAAAGAAAAATTGTATGAATGTAAAGAAAAGGTAATGCAATCGTTGGACTATCTGCAGTCTCTTCTAAATAATGTCCTGGATATCGGAAAAGTAGAATCTGGAACATTGCAGTTGGAACACAAGCCATTTGATCTGGTTGCAATGCTCGTAAAACAGATTTCGATTGTTGAGACAAATGCAAAGGAGTATGGTATCAGCTTTGAAGGCGGAGCTTCCATGAGTACTTTTCATCACAGATATTTTATTGGCAGCGAGGAATATCTAAACCGTCTTCTTATGAATCTTGCCGGAAATGCAGTTAAATATAACCGAAGAGGTGGTAAAGTAATTCTGTATTTCAATGAGATTTCAAGTGATGACAAGACAGCGGTTTTTGAATTTGTATGTTCCGATACGGGACTTGGTATGAGCGAAGAATTTCAGAAACATGCATTTGAATCCTATGCCCGGGAAGGAAAAGAAACAACGAATGGATATAGTGGTGCCGGACTTGGACTTTCTATTGTAAAAGATATTGTGGACAGGATGAACGGAACGATCAAACTGGAAAGTAAAGAAAATGTAGGCACAACGTTTACCGTCACGATACCACTTGAGATTGATCATAATGCTGAGAAGGAACAGCAAAAAAAAGAGGAAAAGCCTGATCTGTCGGGTAAGAGAGTATTATTAGTTGAGGATAATGAGCTTAATCGGGAAATCGCACAAATGCTACTGGAAGATGAGAAGATGATTGTGACTACGGCAGAAAATGGAAAAGAGGCTGTGGATATTGTTTCCCAATCCGTTCCAGGCCGATTTGATTTTATTTTTATGGACATTATGATGCCGGTAATGGATGGATTAGAAGCAACCAGACAGATAAGGACATTGAATCGTAAAGATACAAAAGAGATACCAATCATTGCTATGACAGCCAATGCATTTCAAGATGATATCAGGGAGTGCATAGATGCCGGAATGAATGCACATATTGCAAAACCGATTGACAGTAAAAAAATAGAGGATAATTTGAAGGCCATTTAGAGTGCCATTTGGGGACGGGGTTTCTGGCTCTTTTTGGCCTCGCGGTGAGCCAGAAAACCCCGTCCCCAAATGGCACCCCCAAATGGCGCCCTTGAAATGTCAGCGTTGTCTTGGTATACTATATTAGTTGTACTTTGCCATTTAATGGCAGCAGGATAGAAAACATGCGAGGATGAAAATGAGTTTTATGAATAAATATACAGATGAAATATATTCTTCCGATGGATTGAAGCTGGGAGATAATGCATTTGCGGTGATGCAGAAAACAATTCAAAACAATGGTGGCGTTGGCACCATTACAGGGTATTTTGATTCAGAATTATCTATTTTGTCAGTAAGCGATTTGCTGTTATATAATCTGGGATACAGTTACGAATCTCTGATGGAGCAGACGAAAGGTTCGCTGAAGAATCTTTTTTATGGGGAAAATGTCAGTTTCCTTAACAATGAGCGTTTTTATCAAATTCATGGTAACGGGGAAGGTCAAATCCTCACAGCAGACGGGGCACCTGTCTGTGTGCGTCTTTACAAGGAAAATACAACAGATATGGACGGAAATCCTATCTGGATCATGTCTGTACAGATGAACTGGGCATATGAAAATCTTTCTCTGATAAATGAATCCATAGCTTCGGCACTGTGGTATTTTGACTGTGATGAAAACAGTGACATCATCGGAGTAAGCTGGAGTCACGCATTTCGGCGGATTCTTGGTTATCATGACATTCTGGATTTTCCGAACAAGCTGAATTCATGGTCTGATCTGTTACATCCGGAAGATAAAGAACGGGTGATGAATCTGCTTCAGAGAACGATGAAAGACAAGACAAATAAAACGAAATATAATATAGAATATCGTCTGAAAACAAATGACGGGCAGTACCATTGGTTCCGGGCATCTGCGGAGGTAATACGTCGTCTGGACGGTTCTGCGAATCGAATTGCCGGAATCTTGAGCAATGTGGATGCTGAAAAAAGAAGCCTGATGCAGGCGCAGAAGTCGGCAGCCTTTCATCGTGCGTTCACAAGCGCAAACATTTGTGAATACTATGTAAATCTTGAAAAAAATACATTTGACACATTTAAAGTGGAATCTTCCTTGATGACGGCCTTTGAGCAGAGCCATACATGGGATGAACTGGTTAAATTTTTTGTAGATAATTATGTTATCGAAGAAGATAAAAAGACGGTAACGGACTTCTACAATCGTTCATACATCACAGAAAAATTAAAAGGGCTTGAGACGGAGTTGTGTCAGGAATGTCGCATCATTTTGAATGGGGAAGAACGATGGGTCCGCAACGTCGTCATGCGTGGCGAGATTGAAGATTCCGAATACGCAATGATTTTTCTGAGAGATATCACAGCGTCAAAAGCTGAGACGATGAGACGAATGCAGATGGCATCTGACAATGCATCCATGGAACTCTTGATCAAGAGTATGGTGCGTCTGGTAGATCGTTTTGTAGTCTGTGATCTGGAAGAAGATCAATACAAATTTTATAATCTGCAGGGAGAAATGATATACAAACCATCTGGAACATATCACGATTTTGCAGGGCAGGTGGTTGCAAAATATAAGACGCTGGAACCATTGGAACCGATAGAGGTTCTGCTGTCTTCAGAAAATCTTCGGAAGAACCTGACCGACGAAAGAGACATTTATAAATTTGAGTACTGTTCGTTGGATGAAAATACCTATAAAATCGCGTCTTTCATCCCATTAGAGTGGAAAGGTACAAAACTGGCGAAGGTTCTATTGGCATCTATGGACGTATCCCAAGAGAAAAAGGCGGAAATAGAATCGCACAAGGCATTAAAGGAGGCATATCAGACCGCAGAAAATGCAAGCCGTGCCAAGACAGATTTTCTCTCAAATATGTCTCACGACATTCGGACACCGATGAATGCAATTATCGGGTTGACAGCCATTGCAGGGGCGAATATTGAAAATCAGGATAAAGTGATAGAGTGCCTTGGCAAAATCACAAAGTCGAGCCGTCATTTATTGGGACTGATCAATGAAGTTCTTGATATGGCACGAATCGAAAGCGGGAAAATGTCTCTTGCGGAGGAGGATTTCAATTTATCAGAGCTGGTTGACAATCTGGTCACACTTACAAAGCCGGGAATAGACGAGCACCGACACAATTTTGAAGTGCATATCGAACACATTGAACACGAAGCAGTCTGTGGTGACAGCTTAAGAATCCAGCAAGTGTTTGTTAATCTGATGAGTAATGCCGTCAAGTACACACCGGATGAAGGAAATATTACATTTTCTATTAAAGAAAAGCCAAATGGATTTTCAGAACTTGGCTGTTATGAGTTCTCCATCGAGGACAACGGAATCGGCATGACTCCCGAATACCAAAAGATTATGTTTGAACCTTTCAGCCGTGCGGATGATCATAGGACGACCAAAGTTCAAGGTACGGGTCTTGGCATGGCAATCGCCAGAAATATTATCAACCTGATGAATGGAAATATTACGGTTGACAGTACTTTGAACAAAGGAACGAAAATCACGGTAACGATTTATTTGAAACTTCAGGAGAGCAGAAAAGAACAGGAAAAAGAACTGATCAATCTACCGGTGCTGGTTGTAGATGATGATAAAACCTGTTGCGAAAGTACAGTTGCCACTCTTAAGGATATAGGTATAGAAGGCGAATGGGTACTTACAGGGAAAGAAGCTGTGGAACGCTGCTATGCCCGTCATGAAATGAACAGCGATTACTTTGCAGTGATCCTGGATTGGAAGATGCCGGAAATGGACGGCATCGAAACAGCCAGAAAGATTCGTGAGCGGGTAGGAAAAGAAGTTACGATCATCATTCTTACATCCTTTGAATTTAGTGATATTGAAGAAGATGCAAGAGCAGCAGGAGTAGATGCATTTATAGCAAAACCATTATTCCGTTCGCGTTTGACAGCCGCCTTGCGGCAGTTCACTTCAGAGAAGAAAGAAAAAAACGCACGCGATTATCTTGAGGAATTTTCTAAAGTAGATTACACAGGCAAAAAGATTCTTATTGTAGAAGACAACGAACTGAATCGTGAGATCGCCGCAGAGATTCTGGGTATGACAGGTGCAGAAATCGACGTCGCTGAAAATGGAAAAATCGCGGTCGAAAAAGTTATGAATGCTCCTGAAAATGAATATGATCTCGCATTTATGGACATTCAAATGCCAATCATGAATGGATATGAAGCAACTGCGGCAATCCGTTCACTTCCGGGCGCCAGAGGAAAAGTGCCAATCATCGCCATGACGGCAAATGCATTTGCCGAGGATGTACAGCTGGCAAAAAATACAGGTATGAACGAACATATCGCAAAACCGCTTGATATGAATAAGCTGAATGATGTCTTAAGACAGTGGCTGTAGAGGATCAAGGGTGACCAATGGGGACGGGGTTAGTGGCTTTTTTGCAAGCAAAAAAGCCACTAACCCCGTCCCCATTGGTCACCCCCCCGTTGGTCCACCCTCATTACTCTTGAAAAACAGAAAAAACTATGTTAATCTAAAGTGTATATTTATACAATTATGTAATTGATGACAAACGTAAGCCTTACGTGTGCTTAACTTGATAGATACAGGGAAAGAGGTATAATGTGTCCCGGGATAAAAGAACAATCAAATCAAATGAGGCAAATGAAAACCTTGAAGCATTAAAAAAAGAAAAAAGAAAAACGATTTATCATATTATTATAATTGCTATTGTTGCGCTTATAGTAATCATCGCACTCTGTATCGCATGGTTTGTCAGTAATACAAGAGTGAAGGGAACAGGCGCAACGGTCAGTGCGGATATGAAAAATGTGGAACTCAAGACGCATGGAAGTGCCGGTATCCATGATGATTTGTTGAAGGTGATCATGGATCAGGAGAATCCAACCGAAAACTCCTGGTATCAGAAGCTGACGAATTCTTTCCTTGAGACATCTCCTGATAAATATTCCGTAAACTGGTTATTGAGTGACCAGAGCAAGGTAGGAAACTACAGCAATGCACAGAATTGGGAAGAGTATTGGAAGGATTCGAATAATAAACGTGAAGATCAGGCGATTGAGCCGGGAAGCAGTGGAAGATTGCAATTTTCTGTAGTGCCAAAAACAGCGGGAAACATCACCCTGAACATGCAGTTGAGTCTGATTCCATACAAGTATCAGGACAATAATATTAATGAAGTGGATGATACAACCAAAACATTTACTTCCGGTCACATTTTATTCTTTTTAGAAGAAAGTGAAAGTTCGAATGCAGGAAATGCATCGGCAACGAATCTTGTCTGGCTAAAGGATGGTAGATTCACTCTCGATATTCCAACCGCACAAAAAGATAAAGAGTATTCATACACATTATACTGGTGCTGGCCACAAAATTTTGCGGAATTTACATTGTCAGCAGGAAATGAGTTCTTAAATGACAGGAAGCCGATTTTGTCTACATATGCGAACGGAGAAGCAATGCGTAATGCAATTGCATATGCGGATACACAATATTCTATGGTGAAGTGTCCACAGAGATATTTTTACAGCAATCTCACACAACAGCCATTACCGGTGGGACAGACTGAATTGTCAAAGATTCAAAACATGCAAACAAATTTTTCTAATGAAGAAACAAAGGATGCTTTTGTAGCATTAAGTTCCTATTATAATCAGGCAGACCAGTATATCGGAAGCCATGCAAACTGTCTCAGAGTGAAACTTGAGATGCAGCCAATGATTCAAAATTAGGTAAAGAACCGAAAGAAAAGTTACTGTTCACAATACCAGTGGCCAGCAACAAAGAAAATACAATTATGAAAAATAAAGTGAAAAAAATCAAGAAAAAAACAATCCTGCTTCTTACATTAGCAGTAACCGGATTGATATTAGTAGGAGTGATTGTCTATGCCTGGTTTTTCTACAAACGGCAGTTGGACACACTCACATGGATAAAAACACCGATTCGACTGGAAATCGGAAGCGGTAACAATCACGATATTGCGTATCTGGATATGGGTTCTATCGACGCCGACACAACAGAGCGTTCCATGGATTACGTGTTTTGCGTATACGGAGAACCGATTGATATGTATTCGCTTCAGTTAGCTTATACTACTAATATCCCATTTTATTACGAAGTTTATCGTGCTCAACTATCCACATCCGGACAGACGACAATGGGCAATATTGTAAATGTTCCATTTACATATACGGATAATAGCGGAGAACATACTGAGAATTTTACTTATAATTCCTCATCAACTCCCGTTATTTCAGCAAAACCTTTAAATCAAATGACACCTACAGAAATAACAGAACATCAGAGCCACAACCTTAGTTATGGTGATGAGAATGGTCAAAATGCTGTAGATAGTAGTAAGGTACAAAAAAATGCAGAGCCGCTTTATTGGCTTGCCAGTGAAAATAATTTGGATATGTTGAATCCTAAAAACAAAGGGAAAAATGCATTTGGAGGCGATTGCTTCTGCGATTATTTTGTACTTCGCGTTTATTGGGATGAAAATACAGTTAGTAATGATAAAGAGACGGACATGGTTTATCTGACCGTCAGTCGATAGAATAAGGAAGGAGAATCGCATTGAAAAAAAGGACAAAGCTGATAGCTGTTTATCTTTTTCTGATTGCAGTCGTTGCGATTATTGCATATTCGCTGGCTGCATATACGAGCTTGAGCAGTGCCAAGCGCGTTGTCACAGTGCGAGGCTCCGAGCAATTATTTACTTCAGATGTGCTGGTACAGTATGATAGTGCATCAAAATTATCGACAAAAGTAAAATCATTTGGAAAAGACGATACAACAAGAACATTTTCTGTAACCATTTCAAATCATTTGCAAAATGATACAACAAAATTTGATAAAAATCAGATTAGTTATGATTTTAAAGTTGAACTTGTCGATGCCGGTGGAAATGTTGTTACAGACGAAAATATTTACAATAATATTACAATAAATAATACGATACAATTAAAAAATGGAGTATACACAGAAAGCGGGACACTTGCTGCAGGTACGGCACAGGACAAAACCTATACATTTGTTCTCACAGGAAATGAGATTCTACCATATCAGATTAAGATTACCGCAGAGCCGACAAATCGATCTCAGTATAAACCATTGGGACGACTGATTGTATTGACAACGGATACAACAGAAACACACTGGACAGGCAGCTTTTTAGAAACAGAGAAATCAGCTGTAGCGAATAGCGAAAAACTAGGTTTATTAAACTACCGCATTTCAGGGCACGTAGAAGAAAATTGTGTTTTAAGCTGGGATTCCTCCAAAGTGGAAATTGATAAGTGGTTTTTAGAACAAATGGGAAAACCAGCAGTTTCAACAGCAAAGGATGGAAAAACAAAATCAGTGACACTTCATTTAGGAGCGGCGGGAACTCCGCAGCAGTACACGATCCAGTTTTATCGGACTTATGCAGTAAATGATTTAAATGAGGACTGGAACACAATCAAGGAGTATATTCATTTTACGAATTCCAAAGAGGAATAATCAATGGTAAGACAAAAGCTAAAAAAGATATGTGCCGGAGTTCTGGTGGCATCGATGTTATTACAGACGCTCCCGGCGCAGGTACAGGCAGAAGAAAAAGTAAATACAACTGTTACGGCAAGCGAAGTTCAGGAGGACACTCAGACAGCAAATGACAGTGCGACTCAATCAAACGGAACTACTTCTGAAAATGAATCAGGAAAAAATGATTCGAATGAGACAGGCACAGAGCAGACGGATGATACCTCGGAAAATAATTCGAAATCCGAAGCAGAAGAGAATCAGCAGGAAAATGAATCTGATAAAAGTGACTCTAATATAGAAGAATCTGCTCAGGAGAATACAAAACAAACAGACGCAGAACAAGAAACAACTGCGGATGAGGCGAATCCAACGGATGCAACTGGAAATGGGATTCAGGTGGTAGATAATAAAGTAACACTTACGTGTACAGCTGATTTTATCAATTTGTCTCATATGGACGCTCAGGTGTACCAAACTGCTGTGATCACCATTCAGCGTGAAACAACTACCCCATTTGATCTGACACAGGAAGTGGATGGAAAAACATTTCAAGGTTTTGGAAATAAAGATTATCCATTCAAGGGAACGATTGCAATCACAAGTTCTGGAAGTGGTATCGATATTCCGATTAATCATTCGTTCTTTAAATACCTTGATCAAAGCGCAACGATAAATGAAGGACTGTATCTGAAAGCAAAGGGGACTGTAGACGGACCTTTGCTTGCTGCGAATTATGTAAATAGATATTCAGCAGAAGCAAAAACGATTTCTCTTATGATTGGAGCAGAGAAAGAGGATAATAATTTGCCGAGTTTTGGTGGTATTATCGGCACCATGGATAGTAATACCAGCCTTTCTTTATCGGTAGTAAATAAAATCACAGAAGCGAATACTACGATTACAGGCACTGGCAATTTAGGATTTTTCTGTAATACAATGGGAGAAGGCGCAAACCTGACAATTGCTTCTTATACAGATGGAAACTCTACAAACAGCGGTTCTACAGGTAGTGGAACGGCTACGATAGGCTATGACATTTCAACTACAGGTGGACATGCAGGTGGACTTGTAGGAGAAATGCAAAATGGATCCAGTTTAACTGTAACTTCAGCACTTAACCTGACAGGTAATGTTACAACAACCGTAACAGGATTCGCTGCCGGAGGTCTGATCGGTGCTGCCACAAATCCAACCATCACATTGAACGATACAGTGACTCGTACAGGAACGATAGAAGGTACATCGGAGAGTGGAGGTTTCATCGGGAAAGCAGTTTATAATACTGGATTAGAGCTTGATTTAAGCAAAATCAGTATTTCAGGAATCACAATTTCAAATGGTAATCATGCAGGCGGATATTTCGGCGTGCTTAATTTTGGTTCTACTACAGGCGGCACAATTACAATAAAAAATGTCTCAGTGACAAATCTTATACATACAGGAACCAGTGGAACCAGTAAAACCAGTTGGCAATTTGGTGGCGTCATCGGACAGTACAGTGCCAATTCACAGAGCTCAACACTTAGGCTGGAAAGCCCGAATGTGAACATAAGTAGCAATGGAACTGTCACAGCATTGGGTGGCATTATCGGTTCTGTTGCTGGAAATAGAGCTGATCATGCACTTAAAGAGGTAACATCTGCCTATGTAGAGATTAGCGATGCTACTGTTGCAGCAAATTTAACAACAGATTTAACAACAGACGGTTATTTTGGCGGTCTTGTCGGCGAATTGGGTCAGGCAGAGGGACAGGGACATTTCCTGTCTGTTTCCGGTACAATCAAAGTTTCCGGCAGTGACAATGGAAAAGCAAGCAAACTAGGAGGCATCTTAGGAAAGTCAACAAAGGGAATCCTCCGCATCAGTGGCACAACGAATCTTTCTGGATTAAAAATCGAAAAAACAGGTAAGGAATGTGGTCAGATAGCAGGAAGTATTGATGGCACAATCGTCTATGCGCTTGGTTCGGGAGATGGAAATGGCGGTGACGGATATGATTGGAAATACATTCGTCCGGCTGCAGTCTCTGTCAGTGATATTGGAAGCTACGGAGAAGTCATCCGTCTGGATGGCAGCAAATTGAAAGAAACGGATGGAAGCAGTGTAGATGATACTACGCTTTTTACAAATAGTGCTTCGCATCAGTTTTCTGTCGCATATACGCCGGGGGAAACTTTGGCAACAATAAGTAATACAAGAGATCTTGCAGCTGTAGCGGTTCTTTTACAGCGAGAAAACACAACGGATCTTTTAAGCAGAAATATTACAGTTAATTGTAATGTTGACCTTACCGGAACCGGAATTTATTCTCTACTTCGAGATGATGGGAGCCGGGCGTATACAGGAACGTTTGATGGTAATGGTCGCACGATTACACTGGCAGTGGGAGAGGCCTATGGTTATTTAAGTGATGGCACTACACTTGCTAAGAATGCAGATGGTAAGAGTGCAACAGTAGGCATCGGGCAGATTTACAACCATTCTACAATTGGATTCATTCCTTATTGCAATGGTAGAGTGCAGAATCTGACATTAGATGGATCCATTTATTTCCACAACGTATCAAACGGAGTGGAAGTACGTTGTGGCGCAGTCGCTGGTTATACAGATGGTGCAGTCGTAGGCAATACAGATGGGGTAGCTTTTACAAATGTTACAGTAAATACAAATATCGTTTATCGTGATGGAGCCGGTGGAGGCGGACTCAAAGTAATGAGTATCGGAGGTTTCCTTGGACGGGCAAAAGGAACAACAACTTTTACGGATTGTTCTATGAAGGGAGCGATTT
The DNA here is from genome assembly GCA_934435195.1 of uncultured Schaedlerella sp. Taxonomy (GTDB): domain Bacteria; phylum Bacillota; class Clostridia; order Lachnospirales; family Lachnospiraceae; genus Schaedlerella. The sequence continues at coordinate 30,365 of CAKSAJ010000025.1, read as the reverse complement.
CCAGTTCATCCGGATGTTACGATTTCGCAATCGGCGGTTATGTGGCAACAGGCGAAGAGGGAGCGAATATCACATTTTCAAACTGTGGAATCTCAAATACAAAAATCACGCATGAGAAATTTAATGAAAGTTCCAGTGCACCGGATGCATTATTTGGCGGTCTGATCGGCCGCATGACTGGAAATGTGACAATTAATGGACTGACAATTGACAATCTTCAGATGGAAAGCTACGCGACCGGAACTTCAGGTGGTCTGTTGGGATACTATTGGAGAAAAAACAGTGCGACCGACAGTGTGTCAATCAACAATCTTGAAGTGAAGAATTCAAAACTTGATGTACAAGGAAAATTTGGCGGACTTGTCTACAGTACCGATGCTTATTGGAAAATAGGAGATGGTACGGGTGAAAATGGAATCAAGTTCAGTAAAGGCACTAAACAAAATTCATTTTCAGGAAAGACAGAGGAAACAAATCCATCCGCACTTTTAGTTTGTTCTACGATTCTGGATGAAACGAATAAAAAATACGACAAAGCTTATATCGAAATTCGTAAAGACGGATTAAAAATAGAAGAAAATGCAGTAAACGTTACTCTTGATGGTGGAAATTATTTTGATGATATTGCCGGTAAAACGAAATATGGAGAAGACGGCAACAATGCAGTGGTTTCTATTGGATTGACCAATCCAGACGATGCGACAGCAACGCTGATTGATCAGAATGGATGCAATACATGGAAGAATCAGTGCAACGTAAATAATGGAACATCCTATACAAATAAAAACACACGTTATTATTATAATGTAGACTATTATCGCAAAAAAGAGGGTACAGATACAAATATTACTGAAATTAACTCAGCAGGAAAACTTCTTCTGAGGAGTCTGTATGTATATGCACAACCGAACCTCCAGCAGTATTTTGTAAAAGGAAGCGATGATTTCAAATTAACAGGAACGATTGATTTGACAGGTGTATCATATTATCCAATGTCACGGGCAATCACAATCCAAGATGCAACGGTGATATTTAATTATACAAAGATGAATAAGAATACGGAGAAAAAGTATAACGACTCTAATCAGCAGCATTACCAGATGCAGACAGGTCTTTTCTCTAAAATATCACAGAAATTCACAGTAAATAACCTTACATTGCAAGGTACATTTGGCAAGTATGAAGACGGCAAGGTCGGTGAAGACGGCAAGGCCGGAGTATTGATTTGTGACAGTATCGCGCAGGAGAGCGCAAATAAAGACCAGGCAGGTATCACGATAACCAATCTTACACTGGATGGTATTCAATGTAACGACGGCACAAACCTTCCGTTGCTTGTAAACTCTGTGGGTTCCAATACGGCGATATCCATGAATGATGTAACCTTTACGAGAGACAAATATGAAACATCTCCAGGGTTGACAGTTAATAAGGTTGCATCAGCACTGATGGGACAAGTTGGCTCTAGTACGGCACAGAAAATCAGTCTGGAATTTAGCAACATGGATTTGAACCGAGCAGGAAATGATTCGATTTTCAATACAGCTATTTTTGCAACTGCATTTCAGTATGGAGATGGAGCCAGTGGTGGTAGTTACAACTTTGAATCAACGACTAAAAAAATAACATTCGGAAAAGAAATTTCCAATGGTGTTAAGGGAACCATATCTGATTATAACCGAAATTCATATAATAAAGACAATGTGACAGGTCAGGTATGGTATCTGGATACATTTGGTAATACAACAGCAGGTTCTTATGTCGGTGCTGATAAAACAGCAATTAGAACGGACAATGAATCAGGCAATAAACCTGCCAATAGTCCTCAAGACTTTTCGGGCTATCTGCCATACATCGGTACGCCCGAGAATTCTGCGAAAAAATATTATGAATTGGACATCAACCAAAAGGCCGTTTATCTTGTAGATGGGTGTGGAACTTATGGGCATCCATGGGTAATCCAGGATGTTTCAAGTGCAGATGGTCAGAAACTCTTTACCGGCGAAGATCAGATGATGACCGTAATGAAGCTGTTAGATGATACGGGAAGAAATGGCACTGCAATTAAAATTAATACAGAAATATTAAATACAAAAATGGCTGGTCAAAGTGTTGAGATTAAGGTTCATACAGATCAGACAGGAGATGCTTCCAAAGACATAGTATTCATCAAGAATGGGAATACATGGGTAGAAGCAACGCTTGCAGGAAATCGCTATGTGCAGAAAACAGACTCTAATGCCACTACTTTAACAAATGAACAGGTTATGGCATATCTTCGCAATGGATATTTCCAGATTAAAAAGGACTTAACACTGAATGTAGCACAGTTTACCGGATTTGGAAAGAATGATGTTTCCCGTGCATTTAGTGGAGTGATTGTAGGAGATACAGGAGATACAGAAGATACGGGAGGTACGACCACTCGTAAGATTAAGATTACGCTGACTGGCGAAAATACAACAGGAGAAGTAGGAGGACTTATCCGTTACAGTCAGGGAAGTGTAGTGAAGAATCTGGAAATAGTTTTTGATGATGTTACAATTAACGGAAATTCTACAGAGACATTTTTCGGAGGTGCAATTGGCTGGGTAATCGGTGGAGATAATATCATTGATAACGTTACTTTGACTGTAAATTCTGATAAAAAAGTTAGTTGTGCCAGCAAGCTGACTGCTGTGGGCGGTTATGTCGGCATGGTAGGTGGATATGTCGGTAAAACGGATTATAGCAAGAAGGGCGGAGGCGTTGTCTTTCGTAATATTTCTTCCGCAGGTTTAACTTCAATGTTTGATATCGAAAAAAAGAAAGACATTCAAACAGATACAGAAGTAAGTGCTGAAAACGAGAATTATTATTGGAATCCATATGTAGGTCGTGTGTTCGATGGATATGCCTGTGCGGAAGCTAGTTGTTCGGGAATGGGTACTAACACAGATAAAAACTATACAATTCCGAAATTAAATAAAAATGTTAAATTAAAGATAACGGGCAAAGGTGAAACAAATATTTCTAATGTAGGCATCGTCGTTTATCCAAATAGTGAAATCACTTTGGATTCAGAACAGTCTATCTGGCTGTTGTCAGCAATTGTGAATTCCGGATTTGGGGCGAAAACTGCGGGTGGTAACTTTGTTCTTATAAATGGAAAAACGGATTATAGAGTGGACGCTTCTTACTATGGACGTACTCGTACCGGGACTTATGACGATGTTGGTGAAACTATCTCAAATGAAGCAGATGTAACAGACGAAAATGACTACTGGGGTGGAAAGCTTATTAAAGATGGAAAAGAAGTTGACCGCTGGAAACATTCCACCAGTTATCTTTCAACTTATGTGGAGACGCAAGAAAATGTTGAGGCAAAAGCAGTTACCTATTCTTTGACAATGGACAATTTGACAAATCAGTTCAATGGTAGAAGTGTTACATTCGTTAATGGAAATTATGATTTAAAATCATATGGAAATGGATTTAGAGGAATCGGTTATAATTATGGTTTACCGACAGATAGTACGCGAAAAGATATACAAAAATCAAGAGCATTGCGTTTACAAGATCAGGGTGATAACAGTACATTTGCGGTGAATGGAAATGGTGCAATTATAACATACAGTCGAACAATTTATGAAATGTCAAGTAATGATATTTCGGATATTTCGGTAACACAGGCAGGATTTTTTACACAATGTCTGGCAAATAGTAGGGTAGATTATACGGTAAAGAATTTGAATTTTACAGGTGTTACACTGACAAAGAACGTTGGTGAAAACAACGTCGCACTGGGTGTCGCATTTGCAAGAGACGGAGGGTATAGTCCTAATAATCTGAAATTTGAAAACGTACGTGTCGAAGATTCTGCTATAGATCAGGCTGACCAAGGTGCGGCTGTGATTGGATATATGAGTAAATATACTAATAATACGTCTATAAGCTTTAATGCTTGCCAAGTAAATATTTTTACGGCTGGTACTGACAATGGAAATTCAACAAATAAAATGAACCACTGCGGAGCTTTCATTGGAAAGGCAGAATCTCTAGCGAGAACAGTGACATTTGAAAATTGTACAGCAAATAATATCAAGTTGTACAATGTCCAAAACGGTGGACTATTTGCCGGATATGTCAATGGAACCTGTACAATCAATGGAGGCAGTGCAACTACTGGTACAATCACATCGAGAACAGTTTCTGGCGGCGGTGGATACTCGATGGGCGGACTGATTGGGAAAGCGGAGAGTACATTAAATATCAAAGAAACGACAGAAACACCAGTGGTATCTGTTCAAAATATCAATATTCGAGAAACAAAAGATGTTAACTCCACCTCAAATTCGTATGCAGGCGGTGTGGCAGGTTCGGCAGCTTCAACAAACATCCAGAATGTAAATGTAGAGAATGTCAGATTAGCCGGAAAAGATTTAGGCGGATTAATCGGCTGTGTAAACGGTGGCGCAGATGTAAAAAATGTCAAGATAAGTAATTCTTATCTGGCGAACTGTTCGGAATCAACAGACCAGAGGGCTGTCGGAGGTTTCTTTGGAATAATCAATGACACTTTTAACGGATTCAATCTGTTGAGTAAGGACAATGTGATTGGTTATGCGGTAAAGGATAATGACATCTCAACATCTGTTAGCAGTGACGCAATGAGCAGCTTGTCAGCTGATAGCATCGGATTACAGTTAAATGATAGTACATATGCTACATACAGCAGTCTTACTGCAAATGATACGCTAAAATCAGGAACACCTTGTGGTATCTGGGTAGGGAATGCAAATAATAATACAGTTAATATTGTTTCTGCTTCCCGTCAAGGGGATTATTCCGCAGTGAACAATATTGGCACTGGAAAAAATGAAAGCAGTTATGTTATTTATGCCGATTACACAGGACAGTCAACTACTAGCAGCACAGTGAATACAAAACCGGATGCAATAGTTACAGCAGGAGGGACTTCATTAACCGGAGATGGAGCAACCAAAGTAGATGGAACTGCAGTTCGCGACAGAATCATTTCAGACATTATGACAAATCCATCTTTGATGAAAGGTTATTATGGCGGAGATCAGAGCCGTCCGCTGGATGAGATTGTAAAGAAATTTGGCACGAATGGAGATTATTCGAGTCGTCTTTCAAATTATCAAAAAGAAGATACGTCATATAAAAGCGTCGATTTTCCAATTCTGGTTCTCAATGCGACGACAAAGAGTGAACTTAACAGTATCGTGAATAACTATATCAGCATGCTGACGAACACAAAGCAAGAACAATCAAAACGATATTATGTTTCGATTGAACCGCAGACCTACAAATATGAGAACAATGCATGGAATTTAGTTTCGGCAGAGAATCAGACAATGTCTTGGAACGCTACAGATGGGGTATCTATCAATCGTGGAAAATATGATAACAACAAACAGCAGATTACAATTTTGGATGTCAGCTATTCTTATCCTATTAATGCCGAGACTCCTACAGACGTTTATCATCTGTATATACCGGTTCTGGTTAAGAAATTGATGGATGTGGAATGTTCTGTAAAGGTGGTAAATGGTGCAGCAGGATATGATTCGGCAAAAGATGGAAATGCTACATTAAATAGTTTCGGAGAAAATTATACAGCACATATTTCCTATACTTATAAATGGATGGTTTCAGAATGGCAGTCCATGTTGGAAAATGGCGATTCTTTACTTTGGAATTTTGACAAGACAGTTAAGCTTGGAACACCTGAAACATTTGACAGAAGTAAGATTCACTTAACATTAGTGGATATGAACACACAGGGAACGCAGACGTCTTATCATCAAAGTACGTTGCAAGAATTAAGTACAACCGGAGCTTTATCAGATGATACGTTGAATCTGGCAGAAATGGCAAAACAAGGTAAGTCTCCGTATATTTGTGATTTACTTCCACTGAAAGCAACAAAATCTGCGACAGGTGGATTTAAAATAGTAGAGGCAACGGACTCAAGTGCGGTGCTTCGTATCTGGGATAATACAGAAAACAAATTTATTTATTACGCAGCAAAATCAGATGCGGATGCGAAAGATACCCAATATTATAACGTAATATTAAATACGACAAGTGGCTTAAATGATATTCTCCCTGTTACAGAGGAATATTATCTGGTTATGAATTGTACAGAAGGTAATCAGACAACACCTATGCTAAATACAAAACTGGAGCTGAACCAATCCTATAGCAATCAGCAGATTCCAACAAAAGTAACCGGTGATTTCAGTGTCGTTTATCTCTTAGGAGATTTTTACAAACTAGATAATGTCACATTTAAAAGTCCAACACAAAGTCCGGAAATGGTGTCTGGAAGCAATGACAGCATCAAGGTTACCGTTTCATCGGAGGTAAGCGCTGCCGCGAATGAAAATGAATTCGGAAGCTATGTAAATGGGCGGTCCATTTATTATCAATATTCGCTTCAGACAGTTGACCAGGACGGAAAGCCTGTAGATATGAAAGGAGCAGCATCTATTCCAACATTAAAACTGGAAAAGAAAAATGCGGATGGAACAGAAACACATGAACTAAAACAGTTAACCGATTTATCAGGAACAGAAAACGGCTTTGTAACACAGTTTGGTGAGAATGGATACATTATCACAATAAAGGCACCGGGTGCATGGTACACAGGAGCAACGATTACTGCGGAAATGAGTTTTAGTTACAATTCAACAGAAATGAACCAACAATTTCCTTTGCGTACGAGTGGCAGCGAAAATAGCGGTGTGAAATTCAAAGTAGATGCGGTGATGGCTTACCAACAGGATAGTCTTGGAAGCAGTAGCATTTCAGCATCCGCTTCGGAAGAAAAGCTGTATTATCAGCTCAAAGAAGCGCAGGCAAAATTAAGTTACGATTCCTATAACATTACAAGCACAGATGGAAACACAAGCCCAGATGGAAATACAAGCCAGCTTGGTATCAATGGTCGTGAAAATAACGATGCCGCAATGGAAATTTCATCAAGAGCGTTACTTGATGTCACAGACTTTTCAAATTTTAATCTAACAGATGAGTCAAATAGCACTTATCCTTACTATTTAGAAGGCGAGCTGACACTTGCAAAGAAGACAGATAGTGGGAATGGAACAAGTTATCAGAACGTTGCGATAGAAAAGTATTTATCAGAGTTTGAAATTGAATCAGCAGGTACAAAGCTAAACGTAGATGTTACTTCCGAAGGACTCGGTCTTCAAGAAAATAATACGGTGTATAAATTTAGAATTCGGCTTACACAAGATCAGGTGAGCAAGATTCTGGACACACCACTGTTAGTAAACATAAAATACAAAGTAAAAACAGGTGAAGAGCTTGAGGTTATAAAGGGCGGACAGTACGCGAATTATAAAGTAACTTTATCTGCAACATTAAAAAATCAGAAGTTAGATAATCTACTGATAGGAACTCCTTCAGATTACCTGATTTATACCAATGCAAAAGTTTATTTGAAAATTGTAGGGTGACCAACGAGACCAATGGGGTTGACCAACGGGGACGGGGTTAGTGGCTCTTGCGCTTGCGCGAGAGCCACTAACCCCGTCCCCGTTGGTCAACCCGTTGGTCTCATCTCCCCAGTTGAATCCCCCAGAGAATTGTGTTATTATAACACTGAATATCTATATGATTTTACAAGGAGGAGCAGCATTGTCTACGCGAAATCAAAGAAAGCAGGACAATTCCATAAAGGAAAAAACAAGCGATGAATTGCTGGAAGAGATTGCGGTAAACAAAAGAAAGCTAAAGCAAAGTTTTGCATTTGCATTTGTGGCATTGATTGCAGTGATTGCACTTGGTATCGCGTGGTTTATGTCGAACAGTAAGGTGACATTAACAGGGACAAGTGTATCGGCACAGGATGACCGTCTGTTTGAACTTGCAAGTGTCGGGGAACGTCAGACGGCAGAAGATTCTTATTTGAAAGATGAAAGTAAAAAAAGTATTCTCAGTGCTGGGACCGAAAGAACATATGCTTCTTATATAGAGAACGGAACGGAAGTGCAGAAGCAACAAACATATCATGTCGGCACAGGAAGTCTTGCCTGGTATCTGGATTCGCAGGAGAGTATTTTGCCGGGGGCGAATGGGAAACTGGAGTTTTACATAATCCCTAAAAAAGACGATGTAAAGTCTGTTACGGTTTCATTTGATATAAATGGATACGTGTATACAACCGAAGAAAATGCAGATAAAAGGGCCGTGAAGTCCGAGGATACGATATTGCAGAATCTGATTCAGGGACATATTCTTTTCTTCCAACAGTTGAACGATGTACACGGATATCAAAAATGGCTGAAGGCGGATGAGTCTTTCGTGATAGAAGCACCGGAGGATGGTTCATTCAAACAAAATGTTCCATACAAAGTGACAATATATTGGATTTGGCCGCAGTATTTTCGAAATTATGTATATACGCAGAAAAGTACGCAGGGAGACTTGTTCACGGATGCGGCAAATCAGACATATGCCAGAATCAATACATTTATCAATAGTCAAAGAACAGTAGAACAGAGCCAAAACGAATTGTTTTATGATGAATCCGGTACGGTTCAGGTTACATCTCCTATCAATAAGGACATGGCACAAGATACGCTGGAACAGTGCAGTAACTACTACAATAAGGCAGATGAGTATATTGGTACGAATGCAAAGTGCATTTATGTTGGAATAAAAGCAAATTAAGTAAAAGTAGAATAAGGAATTAGAAGAATGAGTAATGATTCGAAAGAAAAGCAAGATAAAGACAATTTAACTGCGAAAAAAAAGAAATTTCGATACACATTGTTTTCTACAATCCTGGTATTGATTTTATTTGCAGCGTTAGTTGGTGCGTGGTTCTATTATCAGTCGGATATGGGCACATTATTAGCGATAAAAGAACCATCCGATATTTCAATTTTAGGTCCGGATGGAGCGGAGATGAGCTCCATTGATTTGAATTATACGGAGGGTGAAAAAACAGGAGATCAGGTTACTGTGAAGAGGGTATTCTGTGTTCAGACAAGTGCAGCTAAGCACTGGTTAGAAATCGCGCACACGACAAATTTAAAAGGACTTACATTTAACATTTATAAAGTTTCAGATGATGGAACAGAAACTGTAACAGACGAAGGACATACATATAAGTACGACAGGACAGCAATAGCTGGCAGTTATCTTAATCTTAATCCAGATAAGACGAGACCTGATTACAAATATGCGGATGATAATGATACCTACCATAATAAAAATTATGGAGATAATGACCAGGTTCAGATACATGCAGAACCTGTATATTGGCTTGCAAGTCAGCCGCTGGATACGAACAAAACAAATCCGATAAAAAATGGAAAAACGTATAGAACATATTATGTCTGTGAAGTTAGTTGGACAGAGACAACAAAAGAAACAGATATATTTTACATATTGGCAAAGATTGCAGAATAATAATGAAGGAATACAAGATGAATCTATCAGAGAAACCTAATAAAAAAAGAACCGCTGTGGTGGGAATCAGTTTAGTCGGTGTGCTTTTGTTAGTAATTGCAACTTATGCTGCATACACCAGACAAGCCTATCAAAGAGGAACAGCACGAAACAGAGATACAGAGATAGTCAGTTTTACATCAAATTATTTGCAGCTTTATACGACAGGAACATCGGGAAATGCGTATGTTGCAAAAAATATTGTATATGGTACGGACGAGAAGAAAAAGGAATCGGTTTCATTTGATATACATGTATACAATTATGCAAATGGAAACACAAGCCTCGTAAGCCAGAAAGATATTACCTATACAATGAGGATAGAATTTAAAAATGGTGCAGGTAAAGGATATAAAGTGGAAAGTGACACAACTCCAATTACACCTGTCAATAATGTATATGAGATTCGGAAAACATTGATTGGACGTACAGCGAACGAAGATGTATTTACTGTTACATTTCCGGGAAATGAAATCGATACATTGCAAATTACGGCCACTGCCATACCGGATAAGGCTGCACTTACAAACAATCAATTTCTGGCGGCAACATTAGTTCCGTGTACAACTGCATCAAAAGTTACTTTCAGGGCAGAGGGAATATTTTTAGATAAAGCGGAAGGAACACCAGATCAATATGATGGCTTTAATTATGGAATATCAATTTCAAGCGGAGCAGCGGATGCAGTGCTGACATGGAATCCGGATGTAGTGGAGATTGATAAGTTTTTTGTAGAAAAACTCGAAACGCAGAAGCTTGTTACGAGTAAGGATTTAGCAAAAGGCGAATTGGAATTTACAATGAATCAATCAAATGGAACCGGGGACTTTTTGGTATCGTTTTATATAAAGGATAAGTCCCAAATACCAGAGAACTGGTCTGATATGGAACAGATGATTCAATTTACAGCAACACAAAAAGCACAGTGATCATACCTTAGATAAGATAGCTTAAAAGGAGTAACGATGTTGAAATACAGAAGAATTATAGCTGGTATACTGGCAGTGAATCTTCTTGCAGGAAGTATATTGCTGGATTATACGGAAGTCAATGCAAATAATGTTAATACATCTTTGAATATGATATCGGCAGAAAACTCAGACGAACTTTCTCACGCAGATGCAGAAAGTGTAAGTTCATCCGAGAAGACAGATGCGGAAAATAAAGCGGATGAAAAGAATACAACACTAGATGCAAATGAAAAGGATGAGAATACAGCTTCGTCTAATTCTGATTCAGGTCTTACAAATGAAACACAAGAAGAGGAAACAACAAAGCAGGAACCATCATCCGAAATAGCAGCGGAGGATGCAAGTCAGCAAGCTTCGGAAACAGAGACGGAAACAGAAGCACAGGAAATATCCGACACGATTTCTTTAAATAACTTAAATTTTTATACGGATGCTACTAAAACCGCAGAAATCACATCCCCACAACAGTTGATTTTGCTTTCACATTGTGCTCAAAATGAAATACAAAATATAACGATTCATATCAATACTACCGGAGAGCTTAATCTTTCGACAAAAATAGCGAATGGTACAGATTTATCCGGGTATTTAAATAATGAAGCAAGCGCCAGTCAGGATTATACCTATCTTGGATTGGGAAGTGCGGAGTTTCCTTTTAAAGGCACGATTACAGGACAGACACCAGTAATAAAAACGAATACAACCTTGTTCCGGGGAATTTCTTCGCAAGCTAATATAAACATCAATCTTCCTGTTGAGTGGGAAGGAGATGGAACCAAACCAATGTTTGCCGAGACGTACTTGCTGGAAAGAGAACGAACGATTCCAATTACATTCACGTCAGGAAACGGAAGCTTGCTTGGAACAGTGAAGAAAGCACCAGAAGCAACAAAAGCTTGCCTTACGATAGGAAATGTTGTTACATCATATAAAAAAGATGATAATAATAAGGTACAGGCCGGAAGTTCAAAAAGTAACAACAATATCGGACTTATCTGTAACACGTTAGAAAGCGGTACGATTAAATTAGATGGATATGTATTTCCAACGAATACAGAAATCAATACAAATAGCGGTGCAGCAGGCGGTCTGATTGGAAATATGGCAGGTGGTATTCTTGACCTTACAAACATAGGTGGAGCGAATACTTTAAACCTTACAGTAAACAGTTCATCTGGCAGTGCAGGAAGTATTGTCGGTGAAATGAGTGAAACTGCTCAAATTCAGGTAAATCAGAATATTACGATTACGAGCCCAACTATAAAAGGAAAATATGCAGGTGGATTTGCAGGGAAAGTTGATAATTCTACATTGTCTGGTAACAATACCATTACTGTAGAAACACCAACTGTATCTCCTGGTGGAGATAAAACAGATTCTGCTGTGGGAGGTCTTATCGGAGATTATATTGTCCGGGGAGAAAGTCATGCGAATAAAACGTTACCGGCTCAGATTGATGTCGCAGAACCTAAAGTTACTATGAATGGTGGTGTCGCAACCAATGGAGGAAATGCAGGTGGTTATTTTGGACTTTTAGAACTTCAAGGAGATATCAATTATCAGATATCTGGCACAGAACAAGAAAAGAAAAATATAACATCGGAGTATACGAAGGATAGTAAAGGAGCGGGCTATGGTGCAATAGCCGGAAAAGTAATCAGTGATAGTGATAATAAAAATTCTTCGTTGATTATCAATCATATAAACAGTAATTCTACAATTATTGGAAACTCTTATTATCAAGGCGGTCTTGTTGGTGAAATTGGAAAAAATGTTTATCTGCAAGTTAGCGATGCAGAGATAACAGTATCAAAAACAACTGCAAAAGAAAAGGAATGCGGTTTCGGAGGAGTAGTAGGGCATTTGTCATCAAACAGTATCTTGAGTATTGCTGAGTTTGTAAAAGTGACTATTCCAGAGAAGTCAAATCTTAGTGCTGGTGGCGGACTTGTCGGAAATGCTTCATCCGGAAGCATACTTGAAATATCTGGAACAACAGACTTGTCAGGTGTAACTTATAAAGAATCAGAATATGTTGGACAACTTGTTGGTATGCAAGATTGTGCACTTATATTTGCTCATGGTGATGGAAATGGCAATGGATGGACGTATATTCGAAGTAGTAATTCAGTTTCTAAAATCAATGATATTGGAAATTATGGAGAGGTAATTCGCTTAAAGGTTAATACAACGATATTGGATGAACAGGGCGGATTGGATAGTGAGTTATTAAAGATAGATTCAGTAAGCCATGAAATAGGCTATGGAGCAAGTGTCAATATAAGTGGAAATGAGATTACAATCAATTCGAAAGAAGATCTGGCATTGCTTTCGATTGCATGGAATTCCAGAGGTTTTTTTTCAGCAGACTCAAATTTAACAGATAAGAACTGGACAACGTTACAGAGTAAAAATATCAACTTCACCGAAGATGTTAATTTGAAGAATACTGGAATTTTAGGAATTTCAAGAGATATATATGATAATGATGCGTACACAGGAAAGATCAATGGTAATACTCATACATTGACATTGTCAATTGGCGAAACCTATGGATATAAAGGGGAAAACATAGCACTCAATGGAACAGAGGGGTGCGGAAAAATATATTCCTCAGGTTCGAAACATACGGATATAGGGTTGTTTTCTCGTATGAGTGGAAATGTAAGTAATTTAACTATATCTGGAAGCATTAATGCAGGTGTCAGTAATGCAAGTGTCAATAATGGTGATATATGGATTGGCAGTATTGGCAGTATCGCGGCAAGACAAGAGACAAATGAGACTGTTATAAGTAATGTTCAAGTAACTACCGCGATTGTTTTTGATGCAAACAACGCAGACAAGGATTCCAAAATAAGTCGCATTGGTGGTTTGTTTGGCAGTGCAGAAAAGGTAAGATTAATAGAAAATACATGTATACAAAGTGGCATTACAATTAGTAATGCAGGTAATGGTAAGCAAACATATGTTGGTTCTGTGGCTGGATATATGTCAGCAGGAACACTGGAGTGTAATGGCGTAACAATTGGAGGAACAATTGATACAAATGCATCAGCGTATGCTTATGTAGGTGGACTGGTAGGTTTTATGCCTCCGGATGGAAGTGATAAAGATACGAGTACTCAAGTAAATATCAAAGCACTTACATTCGATGGATTCTCTATTAAAGCCTCAAATGTTCAGACGGCATGCGGAGGGCTGCTTGGAGGTGTATGGGCGCGTTCGGCAGTTACATTTGCGAGTGATAATACTGCTACAACCAGTTTGACAGTGAAAAACAATACAAAAATAGAAGCACCAAAAGCAAGTGTTGGTGGACTGGCGTATAAGGCAAGTGGTTTATGGGAAATTCGCAGTAAGGGGATAGACATCCAAAAACTACAAATTCACTGCGGTAAAGATTTGGGCTTGCTTGTCTGCCATGGAGAAAAAAGCACTGTTAAATTCAACAAAGATGAAAAAAATGATAAAGAGGATGGTGCCCTTTATCTTAGAACAACTGCAGATTGGGATGATTCCTACAAACTGGCTGAAGGTCTGGACTTGCAATGTGGAAACAATTCTGTTTTCGATGAGTTTGTAGCATACACAGCAGCTTCAAAAGACAAAATTGCTAACAATGATGAAAATGGTATTGTCTCAATTGCAACAAAAGACCGTAATGGTGTAAAAGAAGAAAATACTACTTGTAAGACCTATCAAAATCGTACAAATTTTGGAAAGTCACATAAGATAAATGCAAACAGCAGATATTATTATGATTTGGACGAATATACAGAAACAGCTTCTACAAATACTAATAATATCATTGATACACCGGAAGAACTGATGTTATGGAGCTGCGCAGTGTATGCAAATTCCAATATTAAAAAATATTTTTATACATTCAACAATCAAGAGATTACAGATATAAATAATATTTCAAATCCAACAATCAGTGGTACGTTGGATATGGAAAAATACAGCTATTATCCGATTCATTTGAATACAGAGGTTGAAATAACGGGTGTAACCAATACAACCAATACAACCATTACATTTTATAATGAACAGATTGAGCAGGCAGAAAAAGATAATAAATCAACACAGGCAACAACACAGTCGCAGCATTATATGATGCACTGTGGATTATTCTTGGATCATTCAGTAAACGAGACAGCTACAAGTATTACACTGAGCAATGTTACATTTGCAGGAAGTATAGGAAAAGTAAATTCCAATGCATCCGGAGTACTATTTTCCGGTACGGTTCAAGGCTCGGAGTCAAACGGCAGACAGTATACGGCAAAGATGAATCTGAACAACATTGTTTTGTCGGGGTTGAAAATTACAGCTTATAGGAATTCATCGTATGCACCATTGTTAATCAATCAGATTGGAAGTTATACAAAAACAGAAATAAAGAGCTTATCAACGAGTGGTTATACAGAAGGAACTGCAGTGGCATCCAGTCTTATTGGAAATGCGGGTTCAGAAAATGGACATCAGATCAACATGGGATTTTCGGAGATTAAGCTTCCGGATACTACAGTAAATAATAAGGGTATCTTTACGCATGCGACATTGTTAGAAAGTTATAAGTACGCAGCGAACGATACTTCTGTGGCAACTTATAATTTCTATAAGAGTGGCGATTGGGAAGGTACTACATATAACCATCAAGTGACCTATGGTAAGGAAATATCTCATTCGACAGAATATAAAGATTTACAAAAGTGGTATTACGATATAGCAACGTATAATAAAGACGAAGGCTTAGTGAAAACAGGAACTCATTCGACGGATTTTTCAACGTGGCTGCCTTATGTATATGTTTCATATGATTCATATAACGAAAACAATCATTCACATGAAATCAAAGTAAATCAAAGAGTATTTGATATTGCTGAGGGATGCGGAACTTATGGAGATCCTTATGTCATTAAAAATGCCGGAGAAATGGAAATCATATCCGAGTATATGAGAACGAATTTGCCTCGTACAGACTGGAAAATTACGATCACTAAAGAACAAAACGCATATTGTACAAATCATTCAAAGGATATTACATTCCGTTACAATGGAGTACAGTGGGTAGAAGTTGAGAAAAAGACAACGGAAGGAACAGAAAATTGGGTAGATAAGGAAAAAGGTCAGACCAGAAGCAACAGCTTTATGCAACGTTATATTGCAAATGCATATTATGACTTGCAGGGGACTAACAAGCAAATAACATTAAATGATTTTAAAGGATTTGGAACTACAGATAATCCATTTCGCGGAGTGCTTGTCAGTACAAATGGTGCAACACTGATTCTGACAGGGGCAAATACAGGAAATGGACTTATTGCATATAGTTATGGAAGCGTTGTTAAAAATCTGACTATAAGATACAAAGACGAGAAAAAGACGTTAGTTTATCAAAAAGGCACTTCCGTATTTTATCCGGCAAGCTGTTTTGGAGGTGCAATCGGTTGCATTCTTGGAGGAGATAATATTATTGATGGCGTAAATGTGACGCTGGCTGATGGCTGGCTGACACTTTCTGGGGCAAATAAGCATTTACTTCAAGTAGGCGGATATGTTGGTTCTGTCTGTGGCGGTGGTGTTTTATTTAGAAATATGCAAGATGCACCTGGTCTGACAGATGCGATGATTTCGGATAGGAGCGGGAGCGTAGCAGAAACTGCAACGAGTTCCCTATATGTCAACCCTTATGTCGGAAGAGTATTGGATGGTTATGCATTTGCTGACACAGCAGGAAAGAGTCTGGATAATACAGACAAGAACTATCAGATTCAAAAACTTAACTCGTCAGAGACAACCGATACAAAACATATAACAGCATCAGGAAAAACAATCGAAATAAAAGACGCAGAAGGATTGCTTATTTTATCTGCGATTGTGAATAGTGGAGCAGCTTCTTCAGGAAGCAGTAATGCTTATCGAAATATTACAGAAGGCGTTTTGCAAGAAGGATATGCATTTGGGAATGGTGAGTATGGTAAGGTGCGAAATGCAGCGTATGATGGCATTGGCACGAATCCACAATCAAATGATTTTGATACAGCAGTTAAAGATGATCAAACTGCACCGAGTGATAGCAACACGCCGGTATTAATTACAAAATATGCCGACAAAGATTTGTTCAATATGGCTGTTTTGAATGCAACGACAGGAGGGGCAACATTAACGTTTCCAAATAACGGAACACTTGATATGTCCGTATATAAAAGCTCATATCAAGGCATATCAGCACGATATGTTTCTAATGCAGTGACAAGCAAAAATAAAGATACAGGAAAAACAGAAACAAAAGCAGCCGGAATTGTTCCGCTTATACAAGGTGTTTCCGGAAACGGAACGGAAATTATATTCGATATGAATGTAAAGGAATATGCAGATGATGATTTCCATGCAGCATCGGTCGGAGGGGTATTTAATCTTTTCGCACCAGTAAGCGGCACGTGTAATGTGACAAAGTTGACATTTACCGGAAAGACAGGAACAGATCCTAAGACTGGAGTACAGTTGCAATATTATACGTCTAACGGAGTGGTAACAGATAGAAATCCTAATTGGGGCTATCAGGCGAATATAGGAGTTGGTAGTTTTGCTGGAAGTTCAGCAGGAACATTGGCACAATATGATGGGCGTAAATGGTATATAGCATCAGTTCAATTTAAAAATGTTATTTTTAGAGATATGAAAATAAGCAGTCCGAATTCAGCAGGTGGATTGATTGGAAATGCAGGTGTACGAGCTCCAGACGGACGAGGAGAGACTACAGCAGTTGATATAGCAATTTTGATACAGCCAAATGCTGGCGGGAGAGGTGAAGGTACATTATATATATCTAACACATTTGAAAATTGCAGTTTTAGTAATCTTAAAGTGGAAGGACAGAAAGCGGCAGGTGGATTTTGTGGACATATAGATGGAAAGGTTCCTAATCAAAACAACTTAAATGTTACAACACAAAACATTATAGTCGGAAAAGATTCTACAATTTCAGCAACTTTAGAAGGTTCTTGTGCAGGTGGATTATTTGGTTATGTTAAACGTGGAGTGGCTATAAATAATGATGAAAGTGGAACATATACAGCAATATGGGAAAATGTAAATGTGGAAGCTAAAGGATATAGCGGAGGCCTTATTGGATGGCTAAATGCTGATCATAGCTCACCAACGTATAATATCAAGAATGTGCAGATTTCAGGAAGTGTACAAAGTAAAGAATCAAACCAAGCAGGGGGAGGTCTTATTGGACAAGTAAGTGGTGGATCAACAATAACTATTACAGGTTGTACAGTTAATGCATCAAATATAGAAGCATCATCAGCAGCAGGTGGTATAGTAGGTTATTTGCTAACTCCGGCAACAATTACAGGTTGTACAGTGTCAGGCTCAAACTCAAACAATAGTAAAATAGAAGGTAACAAATATGCTTCGGGAATTGTTGGGTTCCTGGAAGTAAAAGGACAAGTTGCAATCCGCAATAATAAAGTAGAAAAACTGTCTCTTATATCAAATGCAACAGGCTGGAGCTCAGGTGGTTTTATAGGGGATGTGAGTGGAAATAAATCGTCAGAAATATTTATTTTTGACAGTGAGGTTACAGATTGTTTGATTACGGGAAACAGAGCCGGTGGTTTTGCAGGCACTCTGCGTGGATGCGTGAAAGGTTCTAACTTACTGTTGAATAATACACAAATAACAGCATCTTCTGATAAATCCGGAGGATTGCTAATTGGACTGACAGGAGATGCGAACCTCCAACCGATGACAATTGCCGGCGTCAGTATTCAGAACACAACTGCAAGAGGGAACAATCGTAACATAAGCAAGTTGTATGGTACGTTGAATGAAACTGCTAATACTAATGTAAAGAACAAAAGTTATTTTTCATTCGCAGATTACAATGGAACAGCGAATAATACGACGCAATCCTTACTTGATGCAAATCCGGTATTTCCATACGTTGTTACAAGTCCAACCAGTCAATTAAGTGTTTACGACGATGCAAATGCAAATGTAAGCAAAGCACTATATGGTGACAGTGCCACATGGACAACCGATGCAGATGGCAAATTTACTTTAAATGCACAGACAATCTACCAGGATGCGAAGAATACGCAAAGCAGCACCACAGAAGGGAAATATACCTATCAGAAAACAGGCGTTGAGCAGTTCCAGTTTACCAAAAATATTTCCACATATAATAAAGAAAATCCGACAAAAACGGTTTCAAAGGATTTTCCGGTATTGGTAGTGTCAGATAATGTATCACAAACGATTACGGATTATCTGGATATTGTAACAAATGGCGGATATACAAGGGCAAACAATATATCGGATGATTCTAATATACCACATGTATATACCAGTGTGGAAACCTATACATATACAGATGGCAAGTTTGTACCTGCAACAAATGAAGACCCTGCTTTAGAAGTCAAAAAAAATGCATCAGGCCGGATTTCTGAATTCGCCGCAACAACAGAATATGATAATACGAAGTCACGTTTCACATTGCTGACAGTTACATTTATAGAAAAAGATGAAAGAGGAGATGAAAGCGGCGCAGAACACAAATATAATGTGCAGGTACCGATTATTGTGCGCCGTATGCTGGAAATTGGATTTACAGCAACATTGAGCTCAGGTACTAATTACTGGGCAACAAACTACGATTTGATCGAAGACGACGCACATTTGCTTGAAAGCACAGGAAATGCATTTTCGGCTTATCTTACTTATACATATAATAGTGATGATAAGGGGCTGTATTCCGAATATGGCTGGAACAGTTATATTAATGCAGGAGGAAATGTGTCGCAAGCACTGGATAAATCAATTGATTTTCAGGTTTCTAAGGGTTCTTCGTTGCCGGCAGGAACACAGTTGTCATTGATTGATTGTCAGGATAATAGCAAGGTATATTATTACACGATGGATTCAAATACCGGGAATACGATACCACTTACTGCTTTTAAAGACTCGTCAGGGAAGACATTTCAGGCAGTAAGCATTGGCGAATTAATGGGTGTAACTGCCACACAAGATAATAATGGCAGCTTCATCAAGGTGGATGCAGAGGGTGTACCGGATGGTGTAACGAAAGAAGAAGGGAAAACTTACAGCGCACCAACTGTCAAAATAAAGACGGCAAATGGATATGAGTATTATCGTAAGATAGAAACAGATGAGTCGGGAACGCTCTATGCTGTGACAGTAGATGAAAGCAAATTAAAAAATGGAGTGGGATCGATCAGTACGGTACATGAAAATTATTATCTGGTAATAACGGTAGCTGATATAAAAAGCGGAACAAACATAAATGGTTCCGTGCAGACGATGATAACAAGTAATGGTATTCCATTTCATTTGAATTATCGTACAAGAAGGGGAAAAGTACAGGACACACACAGTAATACTGCAAGTACTTATCAGATATCACATGGATATAAGCAGGAGCTGACAGAATCTAAAGCTGTGACGGGAGTAATTAAAAAAGTAACTGCGACGGATTCTTCCATGACAGTAGATGTGATAGATAAAATTACGATTCCATCTGGACAGGCTTTCAATGACCAGGATGGGTTGTATCAAAAATTTAGCGGAAGTCTGATAAAAACGTTGAAGCAGGAAAATTCGCAATCTACTTCAGCCGAAGTATTTCCAAACGGAACTACTGGAACGGCAGCATTTTATGTATATGTGATGGATGGACCATCAAAGAAGTACTATACATATGCAAATGGAGAATGGACAGAAGCGGGAAGTGAAGAAACAAAAGCATTGGAATATGAATGGACAGCAGTCAACGGACTGATGGATTTACCATTATCTACAAATGGAACAATTGATTCATCGGTCAACCTGCAGCAAATTCGTGACATTGTAAAGAATAAGCAGAAGGAATTCTATGTAGAAGTAAAGATGAATGCAAAGTTACCGGCGAATGGGTTGGATGTTATTCCAGAATCACAGCTGGATAATGCTGTACCAACGAATTATACGAAGCTGACGTATACATCGCAGCTTGCAACAACAAGAAAAAGTCTGTCCTATAGTACGGCTCGTAAATTGTTACAAAATACAAAAATAAGCTATTATCGTGATAAGGCGGCCGGAGTGCAGCTTACTTATGAAGCAGATGAAATTGGTCAGCTTGGAATCAATCTGTTGGATTTGCAAAATTCATATTTGGATGCGGCGAAAGAAAATACAATCATTGATACAACAGCAAGATATGATATGTCGACAATAAAAGATTTGTCTTCAATATTGGCATCATCAAGTGGTATTCAGTTTAGCATTCAACTGCAAAGTAAAAACACGACACAGGATACGGAAAAAGGTTATGCAGATGCACTTAAATTAAACGATTATATGAAAGTTGCCGTGAAATCAGAAAATGCTGGAACAGTACAGCTTACAAATGACAAAAAAGCATATGTACAGCTTACAGATGACGAAAAAGCATATACATGGACTGTGCCAAAGAGCAGTTATTGGGATGCTAATAATAAGATCATAGAAGCAAGCAGCATTTTTGATGGTGATATTATGACGCAGGCAATACAATTAAAGATCAATATAAAAAACGTAGACCATTTGTATTCAAATTATAAGGTCATTTTATCAGTGAAAATTATTGGTCAGGATGGTAATGTGGTAGAAAATACGACAGCTGCAGACAATATCATTTATACCATGGCAAGGGTGAAACCAGAGTTTCAAGATAAACAAAATACGAGGTGACCAGGGAGACCAACGGGGACGGGGTTTAGTGGCTTTTTTGCTTGCAAAAAAGCCACTAAACCCCGTCCCCGTTGGTCCTTTTTACTTCTTGAAAACGTTCATTTCCTGTGATAAAATATAAAGTGATTTTTTGTACTTTTTTATCGATCAAAAAGCAGGAGGGAGGTCCGCCGCAGGTGTTACATAGAAAGAAACACTCGAATGACAGAGATAGAATGGCACAGAATTCAGAACATAGTGCGAAACAATTAAAAAACAGGCTTACTTCTTCTATGATAGCTATTTTTCTATTGCTTCTTGCTTCACTTGCAGCGACGTATGCCTGGTATATTTATAATACAAACCGCCACACGACAAACGTTAAGATGGCAGCCGGTACTGGAGTGAACCTGCAGATCAGTAATACATATGACGGGGATTACAGTTCAGCTACTGTGCTTGCGAAGTTCCCGGGGCAGCTGGTGCCGGTATCAACGAATCGGATCAGCGGGGGATTTCAGAAGGTTACATTATTTAAAAATGGAGGAGAAGGTCAGGCACCGCTTGTTACGGATACTTTTACAGGCGGACAGACAAGCGATTATTACCATACAAAGCTTTTCCTTCGAACGACAGGTGGTACAACCGATATTTATTTGTCGGATATTGGATTTGAGGACAGTGATGAAGAGAATCCGATTTCTTCGGCAATCCGGGTTGGATTGGTCGTGCATCATCCGGGAGAAGACCAGCCGCCGGATTCGGAATATATTTTCGAAATCAGTGATAAGAAGAATCCGCAGGCACAGTATAATACGGATGATGGGGAAGAGGGCTCGGTTTTAGATTGTACGAAGACAGATGGAACAACCGTTCCATTTACACCATATACTTCAGATGCGTATTGCAATTATAACAAAAGCACCGGTGAGGTGACATTGAAGCAGAACTCGAAAAAAATCTGTACCGTGTCCGGTGACGGCGAAGGAAAGGCAGGGCGTTCTGTGGAAGTAGAGGTATATATCTGGCTTGAGGGATGTGATGAGGACTGTACGGGTAATCTGTCCGGTACGACATTACAGAATCTGGCATTATCATTTGCCGGAATTGTCAGATAAAATAAAATGAAAAGGCAGGTGGGGACTTGTGGCAAAAGAGCAGAAAAAAGAAGAAAATTTAGAGGAAAAGCAGGATGTCAGACAATTGAGACATTCATTTAGAATGGCAATCGCAGGTTTGCTTCTTTTGGTTCTTGTGGCAACGGGTACAACATACGCCTGGTTCTCACTGTCTGGAAGGGCATCGACTTATGTCACTCCGATGGGAGGAACAATCAGTGAAGGGACGACGTCTCTTTTGATTTCAAAAAATGCTGCCGGTCCATTTGATAAGACTTGTGAATTGGCATACGCAGGAAATCCGGATTCGCTAAAACCGGTATCGACAGCAGATTTATCTCATTTTTATAAAGCAACCGCGCAGGATAAAGAGGGTATAGCGGTATTTTATCGCAATGCGGATGATGTTGTGGATGCACAGACATTACACGGAACAGTCTATTTACAATGCCTGAATGCACCATGTGATGTGTATTTTAATAAAGAGCAGCTAAAGCTTGGAACAGATGCGCAGGCGCTTGCAGCAATGAGATTTGGCGTGAAGATCACAGCAAAAGAGGGTACTAAGACATACATTTTCAAGTTAGATGAACTGGGAGCTACAGGAAATGCACAGTCGCAAAAGACAATTCCGGGCAGCGCACAAGTCGTATCTGCAGTAAATGGCAGTGGATTGCCGGAGTATGTAAGTGATCCGTCTACAGGCCTTTCTGATTATATGGCAAATGCAGGAAACAGTGACAATGATTTTAAGGCGGGGACGACCAGACTGATAAGGCTTGAGAAGGATGAAGTGGCATCGGTTGAGTACTGGCTTTACCTGGAAGGATGCGATGAACAGTGTATCAATGAGGTGCAGAGTAAAACATCGGATATCCAGCTTGCATTTGCAGGTGTGGAAGTGGAATAATCTTGCCGGAAGAACCGACAAGCATGGATAGAAAAAGAGGATGAGAAAAAGAAGGTGAGGCAGGATGAAAAAAACTTTCCGAACCTGGTTTTGGGCAGTGACCACATTATTTGCAGTATTGGCATTTACATTTGCGACACTTGCATGGTTTACGGCGAATCGTGCTGTGCAGACGAATACTGCTACAGCCAGAACCGGGGATGAGACGTTGGAGCTGCAGATCAGCAGCAGTGGTGGAAGTAGTTTTAAGAGTGTAGAGACAGCACAAATCACTCAGGTAAATCAGACAAATTCAGAATTTCTGTTACCGGTGTCCACGGCTGATTTGAACAGCTTCGTATATGCACCATTTACCAAAGATGGTAAGGCTTCTGCTTTTAAAAAGGTGGATGATGAGGCCAATTATTATCATGGCCGGGTGTATTTGCGGGCAGAAGGAGAAGGCTGGCCGGATGGCAGCAGGATGAATCTGTATCTGGACCAAAGTGACGGGCTTTTGGGAGATGCGGCAGATGGATATTTGCTAAATGCATCCAGACTTGGCTTGATTTTTGGCGGAGACACTTCGAACCCGATCATTTTACGACTAAGCGAGTCAGAAAATCCGGAAAATGCTCAGATATATAATACAGAAGTAAATGGAAAATTACTAGGCAAGAACCAAGTTCTGGGTTATAATGAAAATGGCGTGTTTGCTACGGCTGACCCGTCGGTTTTGGTCAGCGATTATACAATCAGTTTTACAAACAATCAGATGACACTTCCAGAGAAGACACTGCTTAGTATGGAACTTGGGAAAATCTATGCGGTAGATATTTATTTTTATCTGGAAGGCTGTGATCCGGATTGTTCGGAGAGTGTTCAGTTTAATGAAGCAAATCTTCATCTTGCATTCTATGGCGTACTTGACCAGAAGGAGGGCAATTGATGAGTAGGACAAAAAAAGAAGAGAACCGGGCAGTCAGAAACCGGTTATACACATCTATTTTGCTTGTGCTGCTGGCTCTTGCAGCAATCACGGCAGCGACAGTTGCCTGGTTTTCCATTGCAGATAAGACAAAGGTCAAGTCGATGAGTCTGGATATTGAGTCAGATGTGGATCTGAGGATGGATCTGGACGCACATGATTATTTTGAACAATATGTGAAGAAGCTTTCATTTGAATCAATCGCACAGAGGATGCAAAGTGAGAAAGGGTTTGATATGCAGACGACTCCGCTGGAGCCGGTCACGACAGCAGATCAGAATATATTTACATATGAGAATGGAACGGAAGTACCGGATACAAAGGGTGCATACTTGACATTTACGTTACATTTTATGGCAGAAAAAGATATGATCGTTCATCTGAACAGTGCAGACAGCAGTGATGGAGCAGGTGATGGGACGAATATCAGTTCAAGTAATGCAGAACTTCCGGAAGCAATGAGGATTTCTTTTACAGCGGATGGACAGACCTGGATTTATGACCAGGGTATGGGAGATACGCTTTCCACTTCCGGTACAGCAACCACGTTTGGACTTCCTTCTATGGGAAGTACAAGAATTAACAGTAATAACGCAATGTTCTCATTAAAGAAGAATACCGATAAGCCGGTGCTTGTCCATATTTGGATGGAAGGTACAGACCCGGCATGTACAGACAGTCTGAAATCCGCAGACTACGCAATTCGGATGCGATTTACGGGTGAAACTACAGAAACTATAAACACAAGGGAGAAATAAGTATGAAGACACTAAAACGAATAGGCACAATTGTGATCAGTGTGATTCTATGGGCAATCATTTTGCTCGCCGCACTGTATGCATTTACAACAATGGCGACAAAGGATGACCAGAGTGTATCAAGAATTCTTGGGTATACACCGATGACTGTTGAGTCGGATTCTATGAAACCAACATTTTGTAAAGGCGATTTGATTTTCATAAAAAAATGTGATACTTCAAAGTTGAAAGAAGGAGATATCATCACATTTCACACAATTATTGATAATCAGTATGCACTCAACACTCACCGTATCCAGAAGATTGATGAGGTCAACGGTGTCAGAAGCTACACCACGATCGGTGATAATAACAATGGTGTTGCCGACCAGCATGTGATTTCAGATGGAGATATTGTTGGTAAATATGTCGGACATATTTCTAACCTTGGTAAAGTTATGAGCTTCCTCTCAAGCAGTATGGGATTCTTAATCGTAATCGTGTTACCGATGCTTCTGTTCTTTATTTATCAGGTATATAACCTGATTATGATCAGTATTCGTCTGAAAAAAGCGATTGCGGTAGAGAATGCGGAAGAACTTGCAAAAGCAGGATTAAATAAAGCAGATGCTGAGCAGGCTGCGAAGGACAAAGATGAGGCACAGGCAGCGCTTGAAGAGGCGAAGAGACTGAGAGAAGAAGCAGAAGCGATTCGCGCAAAAGCGGAAAAAGAGCTTGAGAAAGCGAAGCAGGATGAAGATAAGAACGGGGAGGAATAAAGAACCGTGAGTGCATTTTTAAAGTTTGCGTATGAAGTGTTGTCCCAGGTTGTATACAACCTTGTAACCTGGGTTGCAGCATTTATCAGATTGTTTATAACAGGATGGGTTCAATATTTCCTGATATTTAAAACCTATTTTCCAACATTGAATATTCTCGCTAAGATTTTATCTATACTTTTGATGCTTTTATTGTTGGCAATTCCGGTAGTGATCATCATACTTCTGATTCGTCGTATGATTTTGCATCACCAGTTGAAAGCCGACAGTACAGACAATGCAACGTTGTATCGGGAGATTGGAAGACTGAACAAACAGGTGTTAGATTTGATGGAAGAGAAGAATAACATTCTGGCATTGAAGGTAAATGCGATGGGTGGTGTGGAACGTATTCCATATATGGGTGCCTCTGCATTGACGGAGGATACGATTCCGAGTCTGGAAAATGTTACTGGAAATGAAATTCCGTCCGGAAGAGCGATGGAGGCAATGGTTGGAAATACTGATCCAAACAAGGCACCTCTTGTACGTGCAGTGATAGAGGGAAAAGAAGATACAAATGTAGCACATCGTTTCCCGAAGCTTTCGCTTGTGGATGTGAAATATAAGGATTTTCAGCCTCCACAGTATAACAACGAGATTTCGCTTCAGGACTTTACAGAAGGGTATCGTATGTTTGCGGCAAGCCAGATGGGGCTTTATTATACACCGGAGATTGTCAGAAGATTTGTGGCTGGTATGGCAGCAAGTAAGCTGTTGATTTTGGAAGGTATTTCCGGTACCGGTAAAACAAGTCTTCCATATTCATTTAGCCGTTATATGGATAATCCGGCAACCATTATATCCGTGCAGCCGTCATTCCGTGACCGTTCCGAATTGTTGGGTTATTTTAATGAATTTTCAAAGAAATTTAACGAGACAGAGTTTTTGAGGGCTTTGTATGAAGCAAACTACAATCAGACGCCGACATTGATCGTGTTGGACGAGATGAACCTTGCACGTATTGAGTATTATTTTGCAGAAATGTTGTCTGTTCTGGAAATGCCGAGCAAGGATGAATGGATTCTGGATCTTGTACCGACAGCCTGGGAGGGTGATCCTTACAAAATGGATAACGGTAAAATTCATGTGGCAGACTCTACATGGTTTATCGGTACTGCAAATAATGATGATTCGACATTTACAATTACGGATAAAGTATATGACCGTGCAATGCCGATTGAGTTGAATGAAAGAGCCGATGAGTTTGAATGTGAGATGTATCCGGCATGTGATGTTACCGCAGAACATCTGGAATATATGTTCCAGAAAGCAAAAGAGGATTATCCAATCAGTGATGAACTGATGGAGAAGATGCAAAAGCTGGATAGTTATCTGATCACAAGATTTAAGCTTGCTTTTGGAAACCGTATTATGAAGCAGTTATATGACTTTATTCCGGTTTATGTTGCGTGCGGCGGTACAGAATTGGGCGGTATGGATTACATTATCGCACGAAAAGTACTCAAGAAATTTGAAAGTATGAATGTCAGCTTTGTAAGAGATGAGATCACAGGTCTGATCAGTTATATAGATAAGACATTTGGTGAAGACGGAATGCCGGATAGTAAAGAATACTTAAGACGCATTCAGAACTTGTATTAATTATATTGAAGAGTAAGGAAATGGATGAAGATGGCGGATACGATTAATGAATTATATTCGAAATATACAGAAGGCGTAGGGTATGCTCTGGAGGAGGATAAATATTTCCAATACCTGTTTGAAATGATACAGGCCGGGGACAATACTCTGGAACAGAAAAACCGAATATTGCATAAGGTTGTAGATGAGCGCTGGCTTACAGTAGTAGAAGAAGGAATCGAAGCCATTTTCAATATTGTGGACAAGCCACGCCGTTTTATTACAACTTCAGAGGAAGTCGTGCCGGTTGCACTTGCAAAGAAAATTACGTCAGACAGTGTTCGGCATTTAAGCCAGAATACACAGTATATTACGACAAATGAAGCCGGCGACATTATGCCGACAAAGATTTTAAATGTAACAACAGAAGAAAGCTATGATTTATATGAAAATCGTTTTGTGTATCACCTGATCCAGCGTTTGTTTGCGTTTGTAGACAAACGAACGGATGTAATCTTCTGGTCGACAGGAGATGAGACTTGTAATGTGATGAGCATGGAAAGCAAGGTTGACGATGCTTATGAAGAGATTTCGTATAAGGTTGAGATGACGATAAAAAATCGTCAGAGTCTTGTGGAAAATGACAACGACAACATGGACATATTCAAGCGAATCGACCGTGTGCGGAGAATGTCTAGAGTTTTACGCACCAGTTCATTTTGCGATATCATGAATGGCTGTTCCAGAGTACATAGTCCAATCCAGCGAACAAACTTGATGATGAAAGACCCGGATTATCGTACTTGTTATAAATTATGGCAGTTTATCGAAGGCTATGATGAAGTCGGATATACAATTGAAGAGCAGGATTCTACATTACAGTTTGATGAAGAATATTTGTTACAGATGTATATCAACATGATTACAAATTATACAGTGTTCAAGAGTCTTCTTGTATCTGATCCGCGCAAGATGAGTGAGATTGAGACAAAGAAACGTGAGCCTGTACAACCAAAGTTTGTAAAAGAAATCAAAGAAGAAATTGTAGAAGATCGCAATATTCCGGATGTAGAGATACGCAAAGTATTTGTAGAAGAAGTGACTCAGGCACAGCTCGATGCAGAGGAAAAACTAAAAGAAGAGACCGAGAAGAGAGAAGAATTGGAAAATTCTGTTTCGGAACTTCAATTTCAGATGGAGTCATTGAATCAGCAATTGGAATATTTAGATCAGATCAGAGCGCAATTAGAAGAACAGCAGGTAGAATTAGAGCAACAGCATGCAGGAGAGGTTGCGGCTTATGAGAAGCAGCTTGCGGATGAAAAACAGGCACGGGCTGAGGCGCAAGAGGCTGTAGAGCAGGCACAGACAGAAGCCAGAATGATGGTTGAGACGATGCAGCGTGAGGCGGCCGAGGAAATTGCGGCAGAGCGGAAAAAGGCGGCAGAAGGGGTTGCGGAAGCACAGAGAAAAGCAGCAGAGGAAGTTGCGGAAGCGCAGGAAAAAGCAGCAGAGGAAGTTGCAGCAATTCAGAGAGAGTCAGATGCAAGTGTGTCTGCAATAAAGGAAGAAGCTCAGAATCAGCTCGCAAAAGCTCAGAAAATTGCAGAAGAGAAGATCGTGGAAGTGCAGGAAAAAGCTGCCGGAGAAGTTGCGGAAGCTAAGGAAAATGCGGCAAATGAAATTGCAGCAATTCAGAGAGAGTCAGATGCAAGCGTGTCTGCAATAAAGGAAGAAGCTCAGAATCAGCTCGCAAAAGCTCAGAAAATTGCAGAAGAGAAGATCGCGGAAGTACAGGAAAAAGCTGCCAGAGAAGTTGCGGAAGCGCAGAAAAATGTGGCAGAGGAAGTTGCAGAAGTTAAGGAAAAAGCAGCAGAGGAAATTGCGGAAGTTAAGGAAAATGCCCGAAAAGAAGTAAAGGCGGCTAAGGAAGAAGTAAAAGCAGTTAAGGAAGAAATGAAGGCAGCCAAGAAAGCAACACAAAAAGAAATCGCAGAGGTTAAGAAAGCGGCACAAGAAGAAACCGAAGCAAGCAAGAATGCGGCAGAAAAAGAAATTGCCGAGGTTAAGAAAGCAGCAGAAAAAGAAATCGAGTCAATTAAGAAAGTGACTGAAAAACAGATAAAAGCAGCACAGAAAGCAAAAGAAAAAGCGGAAGATAAAGCAGAAGCTAACAGTCTGTCACACTATATTGTTCAAGCACTTCAGGAACGTAAGGAGCGCAAGAATACAAAAAATGACGGAGAAGATAAATGATAAAAAAGATAGTTTTTGGCATTATTAATGTTTTTTCAGTATTGATCATTATTGCAGCAGTTTTTGTGTTGTGTACAGTAATTTTTACAAAATCAGGAGAAGCTCCTTCAGTGTTTGGTTATACGGCACTACGGGTAACTACAGGAAGTATGAAACCAACGTATGATGTTGATACGTTGATTGTTGTAAAAAAAGTTGATCCTGAAACAATAAAGGTAAATGATGTAATTTCATTTTATTCGCAGGACCCTGTACTCGATGGAGCGGTGAACACACATCGCGTGGTGGAAATTCTGGAGGAAGAGCAGGGACGTGTATTCGTTACCAAAGGTGACAATAACAATGTAACAGATGCATATAATGTCGAAAGTGAATATTTGATAGGAAAGGTAGTTGCTTCTTCAGTAATTGTAGGAAAAATTTCTCGTCTGGTTGCGAACCCGCTGATATTCATTCCAATCATATTAATTCCACTTGCACTTATTCTAATTAGTAATTTGGTTGGAACTATCCATATGGCTAAAAAGATAGCGAAGGAAGAGGAAGAAGAAGCGATAAGAGAAGCAATTCGAAAAATTAAAGAAAAGCAGCAATGAGAGCCATTTAGGGACGGGGTTTTCCGGCTCTTTGGACTTCGCGAATAAAAAATTGGGAAGGTGAAAAAATTCACTTTCCCAATTTTTTTATTCATATATACAGAAAAAGCCGGAAAACCCCGTCCCCACAGACTGTCCGATAAGTCACTTCTTTCCCATTTTATTCTGTGATGTTGTATAATAATAGTAAC